>NZ_JBFAPT010000002.1:53856-599428 GCF_040676845.1 Nonomuraea sp. NPDC049504 | reverse complement strand
ATTTCGGCCTGGTCGAACCGCCCCACATCGGCCAAGATGGTAGCCAAACTGCACAGCGCCTCGGCCTGGAGATCCGGGTCCGTGATGGAGCGGGCGAGGGCTTCGGCCTGGTCAAACCGCCCCGCTTTGGCTAAGACACTAGCCAGACTGGTCAATGCCTTGTCTTGGCGGTGAAGGTCGGTTATGGAACGGGCGAGGATTTCGGCGCGGATTGGGTTGCCAAGCACGGCCCAAACTCCTGGCAAACCAATGGGGATTCTGGTATTGCGGTCGGTCAGAAACTCGCGGATGCGAGCTAGCAGCAGCATCGCATATAGGTCGGGCATTTCATATGCGCAGATGGCCGATTGGCAGGCACTGATTTCTGCCAGCGCTGCGGTGTCACCACCGCTAACTTCCAACATGCGATCCAGGCGGGTTCGATCGGTAGCGTATGCCACCATCCGAGCCAGATCATTTGTGTCCTTAAGGATTCGGTGATAGTCACGCAGTAGATATTCGGGTGCCCCGGGCGGCCAGCCTTGGGAACGATAACTATCTGCCCAGGCGTGGATCGCTTCTCGGTATCCGGCTATCCCTTCGTCGCCCAACACGGCGATCGCAGTGGCGTTCAATTCTTCATGCGCGAGCATGAACACTTTTGCACCATCTTGGGGTCGCCATGTGCTTTCTCTACTACTGAAGGTCCGCCCCGATACTGTCCGTAATTGCCGGTCCACTTCTGAATTTGTCTGCCCCGTCAACTCTGCAAGATCACGACTGCTCAAGCCGCCTCCAGCAGTGACCAACAGTCCTAAAAGGTCCCGCTCTCTCTGGGTACCGTAAAGCAGATGATCAAGTTCGCGTTCGGCGTTATCCCGGATGACCTGTGCTTCCGGCGACGGGTCCAGCAACCGCACTATTTTCGGATCCCGTAGTGGATGCCGTGCGGGAACGTCAGAGGGCACTGGTGGGTGGGGGCGACCTGATATCACCACCCGCAACCCTTCCACAGGTGCCGCTGGGAGCAACGCTGCGATACTGTGAGCGTGTGGGCCAACCGTCACCCCTCGGTCCTCGTCTAGTCCATCTACCACCAATGTCAAGCGCTCACCGCGGTCTCGGCACCACCACGCGGCATCCTTTAGCAACCGACCGAACCAGCCCTGCTGAGTGGCCTCGGTTAACAATGTGGGCATCGGCTGGCCCAGCAACTCGGCTAGCTGTTCAATCACGATTTGCAAGAATGCATTGCGGCCACTGTGTCGGGCATATTGGGCAGTGATGAAGAACGACACGACTCGTACACCTGGCGGTGGGTTAAGAACAAAAGTTGCCATAAAGGCTGACTTTCCCGCCCACGCCGGCCCTTGCCACCACACGTAGGTACGATCATGGTCGCCGGAGCAAAATTCGATTAGTTCAGCCATCTCCGCCTCGCGCCCTACCAATCGCCAGGGAAAGATCTGCTCAACCTGATCACGATAGGCCGACCGCGCCGTTGGGAGGCCTGTCAGGTGTACGTCCCCTTGGTGGCTGCCGGTGTTAACGTAACTGCCCGGCCCACCGGAGGCATCGCCGGTATATCGAACGGTGCTTTTCATCTTAAGATCGTTTCCTTGCGGATCATCCCTGCCTTGCGGTGCTCCAACCCGAGGGACGATCAGGTGAGATCAACACCGGAGTTGGCATCTCCACCATCCGCCTCCGCATCTCCTGTCCGCTGTACTCGCACTTGACCGGGTACCGCATCGACACGCCCCGAAAAGCCGGTGTTGGCCCGTCCGCCACTTTGCGCCGTGGCTCGCCCGGTCTTCGAGACATGAATGCTTCCACTGCTTGAGGCAATCGGCCACGCAGCCCACAGCGCTACCCCCACTGCGGCGACCCCGGCCAACGCTGAGGCCACTGAGCCGATCTTATCGGCCTGATCCCACCCGAGGATGGCGAACATCACCGCCATGGCAGCCACCACCACAGCCGTTCCGGCCAGAACCCACTTACGTATGGTCATGTCAAGGATTGTCCATGCCGATCGCATCCAACTCGACCGAAAAACAGGCTTTTCACCGAGAAGTCCACGGGTGCAACATCACCGCTATGGCGAGGTCGCTGAATCGGTGCCCCCAAGTGCTTAGAATAAGCCCTGCCGAAGTGGCTAACGCAGCGGTAACCTGAGGCGCGTGAAGTACAGTCCGTGACTGTAGAGAGAGAAGACCTGGATCTTCCTCTGTCACGCCGGACGTATCGCTTGATTCTGGTCTGCAGTTGCCTGCCCTGCCATGTCTGCGCCCACCCCGCCTCCGCTCGACCCGTACGCTCCTCATACGTGATCATGGGAACACGCCTGCCATCAGTGGCATCGAGTGGCACGCCCCAGACAGCAGAAGGACCTGCGTTTCCGCAGGTCCTTCTGGAGATGATGAGTGCCCCGTGCAGGATTCGAACCTGCGCACCCGGCTCCGGAGGCCGGTGCTCTATCCCCTGAGCTAACGGGGCTCAACAGGTGACAAGGCTACCAGTACCCGGGGACCACTACGCACCAGATAACACTCCATGAACGCATCCCGCGAAAACCACCCGTGACCGCCCAGCTACGGGTTAGCTTGGCGGCCGTGGGTGAGGCTCTTGGGAAAGTACTGGTCGTAGACGATGACGAGGTCATCAGGCAGCTGATCGCGGTCAACCTCGACCTGGAGGGGTTCGAGGTGGTGACCGCCACCGATGGGCAGGACTGCCTTGATCGGGTGCTGGATGTCATGCCGGATGTCATCACGCTCGATGTGATGATGCCGCGCCTGGACGGTTGGACCGCGGCGCAGCGGCTGCGGACGGATGACGCCACCCGGCACATCAAGGTGGTGCTCATCACGGCTCGGGCTCAGGATGATGACAAGGTGCGGGGTCGGGGGATCGGGGTGGATGCGTACCTGACGAAGCCGTTTGATCCGGCTGAGTTGATCCAGGTGGTGCGGGATCTGGCGGCTGGGGCGGCTAAGACGTTCTGAGCAAGGTGACCCCCAGTCCCCGAAGTCGCTTGGGTCGGGAAGGGGCGGCCTGTCAGCCCTCGCGTAGGCAGAAGGGGTGGCCGGAGGGGCTCTTATAGACGTTGGACGTCACGTGGTGGGCGCCGGCGTCGAGGGCCCGTTGGGTGACCCCAGCGAGGTCGTCCGTCCTGAGGTCCAGGTGCAGTTGCTGGGGGATCTCCGGGGTCGGCCAGGTCGGTGGTACGTGGTCGGGGGCCAGCTGGAGGACGATCACCGGGAAGCCCTCTGCCTGGAGGAAGTGGTGGGTGGGGGTGCGGGTGAGGGTGCCGCCCAGCAGGTGGTGCCAGAACGTGCTCTCCCCCTCCAGGTCCGCCGTGTCGATGATGATCGAGGCCAGGGTGAAGGGCATGGTCACACCACCGGGATGATGCCGCCGTCGACGCGGAACTGGGCGCCCGTCAGCCATTTCGCGCGGCGGGAGGCGAGGAAGGCGATCAGTTCGGCGGCGTCCTCGGGGTCGCCGGGGTGGCCCATGGGGATGTCGAGGTGGTCGGCTATCTGTTGCTGGACCTGCTTCAAAGTGATGCCTTGCGTGTCGGCGATCTCCTGGTGGTGGGCGATGGCGCCTTCTGTGGCGATGAAGCCGGGCAGGACGCACACCACCCGTACGCCGCTCCTGCCCACCTCGGCGGCGAGGCCGCGGCTGTAGGCGTTGAGTGCGGCCTTCGCGGCCGCGTACGAGATGTCGCCGTTCTGGGGTGTGCGGCTGGCGATGGAGGAGACGTGCACCACCACGCCTGAGCCGCGTTCTGCCATGCCCGGGACGAGGGCGCGGTCGAGGCGGACGGCGCTGAGCAGGTTGATGTCCAGGTCTTTGCGCCAGTACTCGTCGGGGCGCTCCAACGTGGGCGTCAGCGGGGTGGTGGCGCCGGCGTTGTTCACCAGGACGTCCACGCCGCCCACGGTGTCGATGACCTGCCGGGCGAGGGCGGTCACGCCCTGTTCCGTGGCGAGGTCGGCGCGGATGAAGGTGGCGGGGAGGTCCTCGGTGGGTTCGGTGCGGGAGGCGGTGAGGACGGTCGCGCCCGCGGCGGCGAAGCGGCGGGCGGTGGCGGCGCCCAGGCCGCGGCTGCCGCCGGTGATCAGGACGCGCAGGCCGCTCAGGCCCTCGTCGACGGTCATGGGGTTGCTCCTCGGCTAAGGTGAATCCGACTCCGGTAACAGTACACAACAAGCGGAGTCCGATTCACCTTAGGGAGGTGCTGGTGACGTCCTCACGTCCGATGCGCGCGGATGCGCGGCGCAACCGCGAGGCGCTCCTGACCGCGGCGCGCGGGGCGTTCCTCGGCGGGGAGGCCGAGATCCAGGTCGAGGAGATCGCGCGGCGGGCCGGGGTGGCGGTCGGTACGCTCTACCGCCACTTCGAGACCCGCGAGGCCCTGGTGGAGGAGGTCTATCGCGACGAGGTCGCCAAGCTGTGCGGCGCGGCCGACGAGCACCTAGGCCGGTACGCCCCCGAGGAGGCCCTGCGGCGGTTCCTGCTGCTGCTCGTGGAGCACGCGGCGGTGAGCAAGGGCATGGCCGTGGCGCTGGAGAGCATCATGGCGACCGATTCGCCGGTCTTCGACGACGCTCGTACGCAGATGGCGCAGGCTCTCGATCGGCTGCTTGAGGCGGGGGTGGCGGCGGGGACGCTGCGTGAGGGGGTCGGCGGGCGTACGGTGCTGCGCGCGCTCGGCGGGGTCTGCGGGATGCGGGCCACGGCGGGGTGGAAGGACGAGGCCGTACGCATCACGACGATCTTCTTCGACGGCCTGCGCCGCTGACCCATCAGGGCGCGGGGGTCCAGGCGCGGAGTTTGTGGGGGTTGCGTACGGCCCAGATGTTCGTGATGCGGTCCCCCGCCACCTCGAACGCCATCACCGCCACCGTCCGGCCCTCCCGCTCGGTCACCAGCCCGGGCCGGCCGTTGACCATCCGTTCCGCCAGCGACAGCGCGGGGATCATCTCCGTGAGCTCCAGGGCGTAGCGGGCGATCGCGGCGGCGCCGCGGATCGGCTCGAGGACGGCGGGCACCAGGCCGCCGCCGTCGGCGGTGAGCGTGGCGGCGGGGTCGAGGATGCCGATGAGGGCGGCGATGTCCTGGGACTCCCAGGCTCGCTTGAAGGTCCTGATGACGCCGGCGCGCTGCGCGTTCGAGGTCTCGGGCGGCTGGGCGGCGGTGATGCGGCGGCGGGCGGAGGAGGCGAGCTGACGGCAGGCGGCGGGCGTGCGGCCGACGATCTCGGCCACCTCGGCGAAGGGGTAGCGGAAGACGTCATGCAGGATGAACGCCACGCGCTCGGCCGGGGTCATCGACTCGACCACGACGAGGAAGGCCATGCTGAGCGACTCGTCGAGGGTGACGCGATCAGCCGGGTCGGCGGGGTCGGCGGTGATCCAGTCCGTACGTTCGGGCAGCGGCTCCGGGATCCACTCCCCCACGTAGCGCTCGCGCCTGGCCCTGGCCGAGCCGAGCAGGTCGAGGCAGATGCGGCCGGCGACCTTGGTGAGCCACGCGGCCGGCACCTCGATGGCCTGCCGTTCCTCGTCCGGCATGGCGTACCAGCGGGCGTAGGTCTCCTGGACGACGTCCTCGGCGTCGGCCAGGGAGCCGAGCAGGCGGTAGGCGAGGCTGATGAGCTGGCGTCGTTCGCCGATCAGGCTCGGGTCGGGCGTGGTCATGTCGTGGCCGGTCCCCTCGTGTGCCGCGGGTCTTCACCAAGGATGACGACGTAGGGGGCGGAGATGTGAGGCTCACATTTCGCCCGGCTGCGTCGTCGGAGTCCCGTACGAACATCCGAGGAGAGGAATGCTGTGATGTCCGAGTCGCGACTGCCCGATCCCGCCCGGTTCATCCCCGAGGTGGGCGAGATCGCCGGCGCGATGGCGAAGGCCGTCATGAACGGGACGATTCCCCAGACCACCGTGCACCTGGTGCAGCTGCGCGCCGGGCAACTGGTCGGCAACACGTACCACACGGTGCGGCAGGCCGGCGAGCTGCGGGCGGCCGGGGAGGCGGAGGAGCGGATCACGGCGGTGGCGTCGTGGCGGGACGCCCCCCATTTCACGGACGCGGAACGGGTCGCGCTGGAGCTGGTCGAGGCCGTGCTGACTCCGAACCCGTACGGGGAGCGCGTCCCCGACGAGCTGTTCGCCAGGGCGGCCGTCCACTACGACGAGAAGGCGCTGTGGACGCTGACCATGGCGATCGCCCAGATGTGCTTCTTCATCCCGGTCGCGCTCATCGCCAAGCCGGTGCCCGGCAAGCCACTGGGCCAGAACTACACCGGCTGATATAACCGCGTCATGCACTGCCTCCGGCCGGCCCTGGCGACGGCGCTGCTGCTGGCGACGGTCGCCTGCGCGAGCGAGCCGGCCGGATGCGCGTTCCGGGTGGTCAGGGGCGAGCCGCCGGAGTGGGCGCGGACCGGGTTCACGCCGGGGGCGCAGATCCATTACGCCACCAGCGGGCGGGGCGACATGCTCGCCCTGATCTTCGGCTATCCGCTGTTCAGCCCGCCCGCGCCGGACCGGAGCAACAAGATCCTGTGGCGGTCCCGGGTGCCGGTGGAGCCGGGGCCGCTGCGCATCGAAGCCCGGCTGAACGGCACCGGTGCGCCGGAGCGCGTCACCGTCGGCGAAGGGCCGGGGCCGTCGATCGTCGATCTGCCGCGCCCCGGCTGCTGGCGGCTGGAGCTGGCGTGGGGCTCGCACACGGACTCCATCGACCTGGAGTACGTCCGGCCGCGCGATAGTGTGCCCGGATGATCCGCATTCCAGAGGGGTTGGCGCAGGGCACCGTCGCGCGTGAGGGCGAGGCTGGGGCGGCGTGGATCGCCGAGCTGCCCGCGATCGTGACCGAGCTGACAAACCGGTGGGGGTGTGTGCCGGACGGTGAGGTGCTGCACGGCGGGGTCGGTGTGATCGTGCCTGTGCGGCGTCCCGGCGGCGGGGCCGCGGTGATGAAGGTGTCGTTCCCGCATCCGGGCAACGTGCACGAGCCGGACGCGTTCGCGGCGTGGGGCGGGCGGGGTGCGGTCATGCTGTACGAGCGGGCCGACGACCGCTACGCCATGCTGCTCGAACGTGCCGACACCAGGACCCTGGCGACGGCCGGGGACGTGGAGGAGATGGTGACGGTGGCGGGCGGGCTGAGCCGCCGCCTCGCCGTCCCCGCGCCGGAGCACCTGCCGCGCCTGCACGACCGGGCCGGCGCCTGGGAGGAGGAGCTGCGCAGGGACGCGGCCGAGCTGCCGCACACCATGCCGGCGTACGTGGTGGACGCCGCCGTGGCCACCGTCCGCGAGGTGGGGGTGGCGCAGCCCGGCATCCTCATCCACGGTGACCTGCATCCGGGCAACATCCTGCGGGCCGAGCGGGAGCCGTGGCTGGCCGTCGATCCCAAGGGCTACGCGGGCGACCCCGCCTATGACGTGGGGCCGCTGGTCAAGTCGCTGGTGCTGAAGCTGCTTGAGTCGGGCGACCTGGGCAAGGCGCTGCTGCGTACGCTGGACGTCTTCGCCGAGACGGCCGAGCTGGACCGCGAGCGGGTGCGCCGGTGGGCCCAGTTCCACGCGGTGCAGGGGGCGTTCCACGGGCGCAGGCACGGCTTCAGGGTGTCCAGGGCGGGCGAGGTGGACGATCTGGCGCCGCTCCTCGATCTGGCCGATCAGCTGGCGGCGCTGCTCACGGAGTGAGCCCAGGTCACCAGGGTGTCGTACTGGCGTTCCAGGCCGTGCTCGCGCGTCCCCAGCGGGTCCTTGAAGAAGAACGCCAGCTCCGCGAGCGGCCCGTGCAGGCCGGCGCGGTGGGCGGCGGCGGTGAGGCGGGCGAGGTCGAGCACCAGCGGGGCGGCCAGCGCGGAGTCGCAGCCCTGCCAGGTGAACTGCAGGGTCATCCGCGCGCCGAGAAAGCCCTCGAACGTGACGTGGTCCCAGGCCGTCTTCCAGTCGCCGAGGTCGGGCACGTGGTGGATGTGCACGGCGTCGTGGACGTCCTCGCCGAGGGTCTCGGCGAGCATGCGGCGCTTGGAGCGGATCTTGCTGTCGGCGCGGTCGGGCTCGGCCAGGGTGGCGCCGTCACCGCCGCCGAGCAGGTTGGTGCCCGACCAGGACAGCGGGCGCAGCGCCCGCCTGGCGAACATCGGCGCGAGCACCGACTTCACCAGGGTCTCGCCGGTCTTGCCGTCGTGGCCCGCGTACGGCACCCGCCGCTCCTCGGCGAGCTCGGCCAGGGCGGGCAGCCTGGCTCCCGTGGAGGGCGTGAAGTCGACGTAGGGGCAGCCGGCCGTGAACGCCGCCATGGCGTACAGCGAGCTGGGCGGCAGCTCGGCGGTGTCCGTGCCGAGCGCGTGCCGCAGCGCGTCGAGGGTGGTGTGCTGCGGCAGTTCGTACGGCAGCGGCGCCTCGGTCGAGGAGACGTTGACCACGACGACGGTGTCCAGGCCGTTCCTGTGGCGGAAGCCGGCCAGGTGGGCGGCCACCTGCTCGACGGCGGTGCGCTGGTCGGGCGCGGTGGCGAGCGGGCTGGGCCGGATCTCCTCCTCCGCCGCCCGCAGGTCGCGCTCGACGAGCGCGGGCAGCCCCGGGGGCACCACGCGGGCGTCGACGAGCTGTTCGGCGCGCTTGAGCAGCGGAGTGTCCACCAGCTCGTGCCCGCCGAACACCAGGTCGCCGAATTCCGTGAGGGGCACGGAGGCGAAGTCGGGCCGCGCGGTGACGCACCCCGTGGGCGCCACCAGACCCGCGCGCATGGCGGCGGCTCCCAGCGTCGCCGTCGTGCCCACCGACCCCCGTGCTCCTATGAGCCAGATCCCCGTCCGCACCGTCCGTCTCCCGTCCCCCGTGTGGCTTGGTCAGGGGGAACCTAGGCGGCGCGGCCATACCTCAGCTATATCTCCAGCGGCTCCGCCCCCGTCAGGCGGCGCCTCGCAGATTGAGCACGTCCGGGTGGTCGAGCCCGGAGTCTCCGGTCAGGATCGCCTGGTGCACGCGCCGCAGCTCCTCCCCCGGCGCGACGCCCAGGTGCTCGGCGAGGATCTCCCGTCCCTGCTGGTAGACCTGGAGCGCGTCGGCCGGCCGGCCGCAGCGGTAGAGCGCGATCATGAGCTGGGTCCTGAGCCCCTCCCTGAGCGCGTCCTCGCTCACGAGGCCGGTCAGCTCGGGTACGAGCTCCACGTGCATGCCCAGGGCCAGCCTGGCGTCGATGTGCCGCTCCAGCACCGTCCTGCGGCTCTCCTCCAGGCCGGGGAGCTCCGCGGCCGACAGTTGCCCGGTCACGTCGCAGAGGGCGGGGCCGCGCCACAGCGCGAGCGCCCTCCTGAGCGTGCTCTCCGCCTGGATGAATTCTCCGGCGCCGAGCTGGCGGGCGCCCTGGTCGGCCAGGGTCTGGAATTTCCGGTGGTCCACTTCCCATTGTCCGGTGACCAGCTGATAACCACTCCCTTCACGAGTGATTTCCAGGCTGCCTTTCCGCAGCCGGTGCCGGAGCCGCGACACGTACGTGCAGATCTGCGCGCCCGGTGTCGTGGGCGGCTGCTCACCCCACAGCAGGTAGCTCATTCTCTGATCAGAAAGCGGCCTGCCCTCGGCGAACAGCAACGCAGCCAGCACGGTGCGTAGCTTGGCCCCGTCCAGCGGAACGGTACGCCTGCCACTCCAGGCCTCGACCGGCCCCAGGAGCCGGAACTCCATGTGGCACCCCCTTGTTTACCGGAATGCTCCAACACTCCAAGATTGCCATCTTCCGATAAGGAATGCTGTAATCGCGGACAACCTTTTACTTGACAGCTGAAAATCACGAAAAAAGGTCGCCATCACACGGAGCGACGGCTCGTCGGATAAGCGTGACCGGCATTCTTGAAATGTACCGGAATTATATTCCGGCAGGGGTGGTGAAACCGCAGGCCATCGGAGAATATGACGTTGACTCATCTCCGGCGATGGCCCGCGGCTTTCTGACAGGTGAAGTCAGGAGGGCGACGGTGGTGAAACCGCCACCCGAATTCGGGGGCATCGGCCTACGCCGGGGGTAGGTCTAGGCCCCCCTTCCGCGCGCCAGGGCCCGCTCAGCCGGCGCCCCACCCGAGCATGAGCCGCTGCTCCTCCTCGGTCAGCATGGGCAGCCGGGACAGCGGCGCGTCGGGGTCGGCGGCGGCCGCCGCCAGCAGCACCCGCAGGTTGCTCACCAGGCGTTCGACGGTCGCCCGGTCGAACAGGTCGGTGTCGTACGTCAGCGCGCCCGCGATCGTCCCGTCCGTCTCGTGCAGTTGGAGGTCGAGGTCGTAGCGGGAGGTCGGGTGCGACAGCGGATATGGCGCCAGCACGAGGTCGCCGAGGTCGAGCACGAGCGCGTCCGCCGAGCGCAGCCCGAACAGCGACACCCCTTCCGGCCCGCGCGCCTGCCGGAACCTGACGCGGTGCGACTTCTGCATGCCGAAGCTGACCTCGCACAGCGGCGGGCGGCTCGGGTCACGCTCGGGGTTGAGCAGGTCCACCAGCACCGCGAACGGCAGGTCCTGGTGGTCGAGCGCGTCGAGCACGCCGTCGCGTACGCGCCGCACGAGCACGCGGAACGACGGCGGCCCCGCGAGGTCGGCGCGCAGCACCACCGAGTCCGCGAAGTAGCCGACGACCTGGCTGAAGGCGGCCTGCTCCCGGTGCGCGGTCGGGGTCGCCACCCGCAGGTCGGCCTGCCCGGTGTGCCGGTAGAGCAGGGTGTAGAAGCCGGCCAGCAGCACCACGAACAGCGTCGCCGCCTCGGCGTCGGCCAGACGGCGCAGCGCGGCCGACAGCTCGGCGTCGAACGACACCGGGCACCGGTCGCCGCGCCGGCGGCGGACGCGGGGGCGCGGCCGGTCCGTACGCAGCCCCAGGTCGGGCAGCGGCCCGGCGAGCCTGCTACGCCAGTAGGCGGCCAGCCGCGCGCCCTCGGGACCGCCCAGCAGGGCCGCCTGCCGGCGGACGTAGTCGGTGTAGCGGGCGCCCACCTCCGGCAGGTCCGGCGGCTCGCCGCGCAGCCTGGCGGTGTAGAGCACGCCCAGCTCGTCCAGGCACTGGAAGGCCGACCAGGCGTCCAGGGCGATGTGGTGGCCGTTGAGCAGCAGGACCTGCCCGCCGTCGCCGCGCTCGTACAGGTGCCAGCGCAGCACCGGGCCCTCCGCCAGGTCGAACGGGCGCATCGCCTCGCGGGTGAGCAGCGCGGCGAAGGCGTCCTCGTCGAGGTCACGGGCGTCGTACGACTCCAGCCGCACCTGCCCGGCCGGCGGGTGCACGCGCTGGAACGGGATGCCCTCCAGCGCCACGTACGTCGTCCGCAGCATCGGGTGCCGGGCGGCCAGGTCGGCGAGCGCGCCATCGAAGGCCGCCCGGTCCAGCCGGGTCAGCACCCGCCACGCGGACGGGACGTTGTAGGCGGGATTGCCGGGATCGACGTGGTGCATGAACCACATGGCCTGCTGGCCGT
Source organism: Nonomuraea sp. NPDC049504 (assembly GCF_040676845.1). NCBI lineage: Bacteria > Bacillati > Actinomycetota > Actinomycetes > Streptosporangiales > Streptosporangiaceae > Nonomuraea > Nonomuraea sp. NPDC049504. The sequence goes on along the minus strand of NZ_JBFAPT010000002.1, from coordinate 587,957 downwards.
GCGAGAGCGGGAACAGCTCGTCGCCCTTCGCACGGCGCAGCAGCAGGTCGCGTACGAGCGCGCGTTTCTCCTCCGGCGCGAGCCGGTCGAGCAGGTCGGCGATGCCCGTCACGCGGTGCTCTCCCCACCGGCCAGCAACTGGCCGAGCACGGCGTCGAGGTCGCCGTCCGACAGCTCGTCGACCTGCTCGGGGCGCAGCTCCGGCACGGTCACCGGCTGGGCGGGGGTGCGTGCCTCGGCACGACCGGACTCGGCCGCCTGCGCCGGGGCGTGCGCCTCGGCGAGACCGAACTCGACGTATTTCGCGATCTCCACGATGGTCGCGCCGCCGAGCAACCGGGCCGTCGAGACGACCACGCCCGTGCTGGACTCGATGGCCTGGCGCAGCTCCATCGCCATGAGCGAGTCCACGCCCAGCGACGTGGCCGACGCCTCCGGGTCGAGCAGCGCGGGATCCGTCCTGGTGATCTTGGCGATCTGCCGGGTGACGTGCTCGACGAGCAGGCCGGCGCGGCGGTCCGGCGCGGCGGCGAGCAGCTCGTCCTTGAGCCCCTTGCCGTCGTGGCCGGCCCGGTCCGCGCCGGAGTCGTCGGGGACGGCCAGCAGGTCGCGCAACAGCGAGCCGCGCCCGGCCGAGGGCAGCAGCTCAGCCCAGCGGCCCGGCTCGAACCGGGTGATCGCCACCTGCGCGGGCCCGCCCGCCGCCAGCTCCCGCATGAGCGCGTCGAAGCCCTCGTCGGGGGTGCAGCTCGGCAGGCCGCGGTCCTCCAGCCGGCCGCCGCGGTCGGGGCGGGCCGCGAGCCCGATGTCCGACCAGGGGCCCCAGTTGATCGTGGTGGCGGGCATGCCGTGGGCGCGCCGGTGGTGGGCAAGCGCGTCCATGGCGGTGTTGCCCGCCGCGTAGTTGGCCTGGCCCGGGTTGCCGAGCAGGGCCGCGACGGAGGAGAACAGCACGAAGAAGTCGAGCGGCGCGCCGGCCGCGAGCCGGTGCAGGTTCCAGGAGCCGAGCGCCTTCGGGCCGAGCACGGTCGTGAAGTCCTCCCAGGTGAGCTGGGCCAGCGTGCGATCGGCCAGCACACCCGCCGCGTGCACGACGCCGCGCAGCGGGGGCGCGCCCGCCAGGGCCGAGGTGACGGCGCGGGCCAGGTCCGCGTGCCTGGCGACGTCGGCGCGTACCACGGTGACGGCGGTGCCGGCCGCGCGCAGCACGTCCAGCTCGGCGGCCGTCTCCGGGCTCGGCGCGCGCCTGCCGAGCAGGATCAGGTGTCCCGCGCCCTCGCGGGCCAGGGCGCGCGCGGTGCCGAGGCCGAGCGCGCCCAGGCCGCCGGTGACCAGGTAGCTGCCGTCCGCGCGGACCGGCAGGTCGCCCGACGGCTTCCGCTCCATGGACACCAGCACCTTGCCGACGTGCCTGGCCCTGGCGAGGCGGCGGAAGGCGGCGCCGGCCGCCCGTACGGGGTGCACCTCCCTGGGCAGCGGGCTCAGCCGGCCGTCCGCGAGGCGGCCCATCAGCTCCCGCAGCGCCGCGCCGACCTGCTCGGGCCGGTGCAGGAACAGCGCCTCGACGTCGAGCGAGCAGAACGACAGGCCCCTGCCGAAGTGCGCGAGCCCGACCTGGGTGTTCTCCTCGATGTCGCGCTTGCCCAGCTCCACGAACCGGCCGCCGGGGCGCAGCGCCGCCAGGCCCGCCTCGATGGCGTCGCCGGACAGCGAGTTCAGCACGATGTCCACGCCCTCGCCGCCGGTCAGCTCCCGCACCTGCGCGGCGAAGTCCACGGAACGGGAGTCCATGACGTGCTCGATGCCCAGCTCGTCGCGCATGTAGGCGCGCTTCTCCTCGCTCCCGGCGGTGGCGAACACCTCGGCGCCGGCCGCGCGGGCGAGCTGCACGGCCGCGAGGCCCACGCCGCCGCTCGCCGAGTGGATCAGCACCCTGTCGCCCGCGCCCATGCCGGCCAGCCGTTCCAGCCCGAAGTACGCGGTCAGGAAGACGATCGGCGCGGTCACGGCGTCCTCGAAGCTCAGCGTGTCGGGCAGCGGCACGACCACGCGGGCGTCGGCGTGCACGTGGGAGGCCACGCAGCCGCGCGAGGAGTCGGTGATGGCGACCACCCGCTGCCCCACCGAGAGCCCTTCGACGCCCTGGCCGAGTGCCGTGACGCGGCCCGCGCACTCGATGCCGAGCGGCAGGGCGGCGGTCGTGGCGGCGGGCAGCACGCCCATGGCGCGCAGCACGTCCTTGAAGTTCAGCGCCGCGACCGCCACCCCGACCTCGACCTCGCCGGGCGCGGGCGGCTCCGCCTCCGCGGGGGTGAGGCGGAGCCGGTCCAGCGGGCCCGGCGCGGGCATCTCCAGCCGGAACCTGCCGCCGCCGCGCAGCAGCTCGGCGCCGCGCACGGTCTCGTCATCCTCCTGTACGGGGTACGGCAGGCGGCGCATCCTGGCCGCGTACCGCTCGCCGTGCCGCCAGGCCACCTGGTCCTCGTCCTCGGCCGCCAGCTCGTCGGCGAGCGCGCCGGGGCTGCCCTGTTCGAGGTCCACGAGGGTGCAGCGCAGCTCGGGGTGCTCGTGGGCGACGGTCCTGCCGAATCCCCACAGGGACGCCGGCACGATGTCGGGCAGCTCGCCCTGCCTGACGGCGGCGGCTCCCGTGGTGACGATCCACAGCCGGGTCGATGTGGCGGCCAGCGCCTGCACCAGGTGCAGCGCGCCGCCACAGGCCAGGGCGAGCGCCCCGGCCAGCACGTCCGCGTCCGACGTCGCCGCGTCCTGGGCGGTGGCCGCTCCCATGGAAGCGGCGCGGTCCTGCTCCCCCGTCCTCCCCGTGTCGCCGGGGAGCAGGGCCCAGGCGTGGATGACGCCGTCCAGGTCGTGGTCGGCGGCGACGTCGGTGAGCAGGCGGGCGAAGTCGGCGGGGGCGGCCGGGTCGATGACGTAGTGGTCGGGAGCCAGACGCTCGTACGTCTGGCCGGGGTGGACCCTGACGCAGGTGTGGCCGCGGGCGGTCAGCGTCTCGTGCAGCGTGCCGCCGGGGGCGTCGAGGAGCAGGAGGCGGCGGGTGGTCTCCTCGCGGGGCGGGGCGGGCAGCGGCTGCCAGGCGATCTCGTAGCGGGCCTCGGTCATCTTCTCCGTGGCGTCGTCCGTGCCGCCCAGGCGGCGCATCGCCAGGCCGTCCACCTCCAGGACGAGCGTGCCGTCCGGGTTCCACACCTTGAGGTCGGCGCGGCCGTCGGCGCCGAGGCTCGCGTGGGCGAGGCAACCGTCGGCGGGCGCGCCGTGCAGGCGCAGGCGCGTGAGGCTGACCGGCAGGTACGTGTCCGTGCCGTCCGGCAGCGTGGCGAGGACGGTCTGCAGGCAGGCGTCGAGGATCGCCGGGTGCACCACGTGCGGGTCTCCGGGGGCGGTCACCGTGCCGAAGCCGGACAGCTCCGCCCACGCCTCGCTGCCCGCGCGGTGCACGCGCTGGATCCGCTGGAACCTCGGCCCGTAGCGCAGGCCGCGCGCGGCGCACTCCCGGTAGAAGTCGTCCGCGCCGATGACCGCACAACCCTCGGGCACCGCCGGCGCCTGCGCGGCTTCTGTGGCCGGTTCCGTGGCTGGGGCTGGGCGGAGGCGGCCCTTCGCGTGCAGGGTCCAGGCGCCGTCGCCCTGGTCGCTGTAGATCTGGAAGGCGCGCTGCTCCCCCGTGCCGGCCAGCGCCAGCTGGACCTGGGTGGTGCGCTGGTCGGGCAGGGTCAGGGCGGCGGCGAAGATCAGGTCGGTCAGCTCCACCGGCTCGCCGCCCGAAGCCGCGAGGGCCATCTCCGCGTAGCCGGCCGCGGGGAAGACGGCCATGTCGTCCACGCGGTGCTCGGCCAGGTACGGCGTGGTGCGGACGTCCTGCCACGACTCCCAGAACTCGGTGCCGGGGTGCGCGGCGAGCTGCATGCGGGCGCCGAGGATCGGGTGGCCGGCCGTGCCGTGCCGGGGACGCCCTGCCGTGGCCGAGTCCTTCCACGGGAAGCTGGTGTGCTGCCACGGGTAGCGCGGCAGGTCCACGTGCGCGCCCCGGCCGGGGAAGAGGGCGGGCCAGTCGGGCTCGTGGCCCGCCACGTACAGGTGGGCGAGCGAGCCGAGCGCCACCTCCACGCCCTCGTCGCGCCGCATCGACGGCAGCAGGAGCAGGTCGGCCTCGATGCCGCGGCCGATCGCGCCGAGCACCACCGGGTGGGGGCTGATCTCCACGAACGTGTCGTGCCCCTCGGCCACCAGCCGCTCGACGGCCGGCCAGAACCGAACCGGCTCGCGCAGGTTCCGCACCCAGTAGGCGGCGTCCAGCCGCTCCGCCTCAGGGTCGGCGGTCGAGTGGAACGCGGTCCCACCCGTGACGGCCCCGCCGCCGACGCCGGTGATCTCCGTGCGCAGCAGGTCGCGCAGGGCGTCCATGTGGGGGCTGTGGGCGGCGACGTCGATGTCGATGCGGCGGCAGAACACCTCGCCGCCCTCCAGCTCGCCCACGATCTTGTCGATCGCGGCCCGGTCACCGGAGACGACCGTGGTGGACGGGCCGTTGAGCGCCGCCACCGAGACCTGCCCCGCGTACGGCTCCACCAGCGCGCGGGCCTCCTCGTGCGCCAAGCCCACCACGGCCATGCCGCCCCGGCCCGCCGTGGTCGCCATCAGCCGGCTTCTGGCGCAGATGACGCGGGCGCCGTCGTCCAGCGAGAGCCGGCCGGCCGCGCAGGCCGCCGCCAGCTCGCCCATGCTGTGCCCGATCACGGTGTCGGGCACGATGCCCCACGACCGCCAGAGCGCGGCCAGCGCCACCTGCACCGAGAACAGCACCGGCTGCACCACGTCGATCGGCAGCGCCGTCATCCGCTCCGGCGGGCCGGACAGCAGCTCCAGCACCGACCAGCCGCTCCACCGGCGCACGGCCGCGTCGCACCGCTCGATCTCGGCGCGGAAGACCGGCTCGGACGCGAGCAGCTCCGCGCCCATGCCGGGCCACTCGGAGCCCTGCCCGGGGAAGACGAACGCCACCTTGCCCGGCCGCGCGGGGACCCGGCCGGTGACCGTGCCCGCCTTGGCCCGGCCCTCCTTGAACGCGGCCAGCGCCTCGCGCAGCTCGGCGGCCGACCCGGCGTGCACGACCAGCCGGTGCGGCTCGTGGCTGCGGCGGGTGGCCGCCGCCCGGCACACGTCCGGCGCGGCGGGGCCGTCCGGCCTGGCCAGCAGCTCCTCGTACGCGCCCGCCGCGTCGGCCAGCGCCTGCTTGGACCGCGTGGACAGGGCGAGCAGCAGCCCGCGCGAGGTGACCGCCGACTCGGACGCGACCGCGGTGGAGGCCGCAGCAGGGGCCGTGGCGGAGGCGGCGGAGGCGGCGGAGGCGGCGGAGGCGGCGGAGGCGGCGGAGGCGGCGGAGGGGGCCATGGCGGAAGCGGCGGGTTCGGGGGCGGGGGCGGCTTCCAGGACGATGTGGGCGTTCGTGCCGGTGATGCCGAACGAGCTGACCCCGACCGCGGCGGGCGCGTCCTCTGGCCACGGCTCCAGCTCCCGCTGCACCCGGACGGCGTGCCGGTCCCAGGCGAAGGCGGGGGTGGGCTCGGCGCAGTGCAGGGACGGCGGCAGCGTCCTGTGGTGCAGGCTGAGCGCGGCTTTGATGACGCCGGCGATGCCCGCGGTGCCCTCGGTGTGCCCGATGTTGGTCTTGACCGAGCCGACCTTCACCGGCCGGTCCGCCGGGCGGCCCGCCGCGAAGACCGCCGCGATGGCGGACAGCTCGACGGGGTCGCCGACGGCCGTGCCGGTGCCGTGCGCCTCCACGTAGTGGACCCGGTCGGGGGTCAGGCCGGCGTCGGCGTACGCGGCGCGCAGCACCTGCTCCTGCCCCGACTGGCTGGGCGTGCCGGCGGAGGCGCCGGTCTGGCCGTCGTTGTTGACCGCGCCGCCGCGTACCACGGCATAGACGCGGTCGCCGTCGGCCAGGGCCGCCGACAGCGGCTTGAGCACGACCACGCCGAACCCGTCGCTGCGCACGAACCCGTTGGCCGAGGCGTCGAACGCCTTGCAGCGCCCGTCGGGCGCCAGCATGTTGCCCCGCGAGAACGACACGCTGATGCCGGGGTCGAGCAGCACGTTCGCGCCGGCGGCCAGCGCCAGGTCGGCCTCGCCGCGCCGGATGCTCTGGCAGGCGAGGTGCAGCGCCACCAGCGAGGAGCAGCAGGCGGCGTCGATGACCATGCTGGGGCCCTGGAGGGCCAGCGCGTGCGACAGGCGGCCGGCGATGACGCTGCGGGCGGTGCCGCGCATCGAGTACAGGTCGTTGTCGTGGGAGTCGGCCGACTCCATGCACTCGTAGTCGCTGAAGTGCACGCCCGCGAAGACGCCCGTACGCGAGCCGGCCAGCAGGTGCGCGGGCAGCCCCGCGTCTTCGAGCGCCTCCCAGGCGACCTCCAGCAGGACGCGCTGCTGCGGGTCGGTACGCGCGGCCTCGCGCGGCGAGTGCCGGAAGAACTCGGCGTCGAACTCGTCCACGCCGTCGATGAAGCCGCCCAGCCGGTTGTTGATCCGGCCCGGCGTGGCGGGCGTCGGGTCGTAGTAGGCGCCGGCGTCCCATCGGTCGGCGGGCACCTCGCCGATGGCGTCGCGGCCGTCGCGGAGCAGCCGCCAGAATTCCTCCGGTCCGCGCGCGCCGGGAAGCCTGCAGCCGATTCCGATGATCGCGACGAATTCTTCGTTGGAACGCACCGGTGCCCCTTTTCCGTCGTTATCGAGGTCCGCTCGGCATTCTGTGCGGGCCCGCAATATGCCGCCTATACGCGCCGTTCCGCGCTTTCCTGGTACGCCACCAGCTCGACGAGGAACGCGGCGGGGCGGGGGACGTACATGAAGGCCACGGTCATTCCGGGGCGGGCGCCTCTGCACGGGGAGGCGTCCACCGGGGACAGCCCGCTCCCGCGCAGCCGGCGCAGCTCGGCCTCGACGTCGTCCACGACGAACGCGACGTGGTAGAGCCCTGGGCCCTGACCGGCGAGCCTGCCCTCGATCGCCGAGTTCGGGCGGGCGGGTGAGACCAGCTCGATGTCGGGTCCCTGGCCGGGCAGGCGCCAGAACTCACAGGTGACGCCGTAGTCGTCGGCGACGCCGCCGTCCACCGGGGACAGCCCGAGCGTCTCCAGGAACGCGCCGGTCCGCAGCGGTTCCGGGGTGGCCAGGCCGATGTGGTCGATGCCGAGGATCATGCGGCCGTCGTCCGGCCGACCAGCTCGGTGAGGTCGCCGACGGTCCGTACGGCGTGGAACTCGCGCAGGTCGAGCGTGACCCGCAGCCGGCTTTCGAGCTGGGCCAGCGCTTCGAGGGAGCTGATGCTGTCCCAGTCGCGCTCGGCCAGGACGTCCTCGTGGCGCAGCCGCCCGGCGTCCTCGCCGAGTATCTCGGCGAGGACCTCGGTCACGACCCTGCTGACCTGCTCACTCATGTCCGCTCCGCTCGCTCGTCGTGATCCAGCCGGGCAGGTCCACCGTGCCGGTGGTCAGGTCGAGGACGAACGTGCCGTCCCCGTCGCCATCCCCGTCACCATCCCCGTCGCCATCCCCGTCGCCGCCCCCGTCCCTGGTGAAGCCGGCCTGCGTCCAGAAGGCGGCGGCGACCCGGTTGCGCTTCGTGGGGACGTACCGGCCGACCAGGGTCCGCGCGCCGCTCCCGGCGGCCTGCTCGGACAGCCAGGCGGCGATCGCCGTCTCGATGCCGCGTCCCAGCACCCGGCAGCTCAGCACCAGGTTGAGCACCCGCCACGTACGCGCGCCGCGCTCGGCCCACAGCGCGCCCACGATGCCGTCGGAGCCGAACCTGTCGGACACCGTCACGGTCGCCACCAGGTGGTCGGGGCGCGCGGCCAGCTCGGCCGTCTCGGCCTCGCCGAACCTGACGCCGGTGAGGTTGAACTGGTTCGTCCGCGCGGCGAGCTGCGCCGCCCGCGCCACCGTGTACGGCGTGACCGGCGCGATCTCCACCTCGATCTTCAGCGCCCGCAGGTAGTCGGCGGCCGCCTCGAACCCGTCGGAGAACTCGGCCCGCTCCGCCCGCGCCCGGTAGAGGTCGGCGCGCCGCAGGTCGGCGTCGGTGAGCGACGGCGCGTCGAACCAGCCGGTCCGCAGCAGCCTCCTGACCAGGTGGGCGGGGTCGCCGGCGGCCGAGACGACGCCGATCTCGGGAAAGCGGTCGGCCACCTCGGCGCGTTCGACCTCGGTGTCGTCCACGAAGACGAACGCGGACGGCGGCAGGCCGAGCGCGTCGGCCACCCTGCTCAGGTTCTCCGCCTTCGACGACCAGTTGACCGCCCGCGCCGCGAACGCGTCGGCGCGCAGCAGCATCTCGGGGTGCCCGCTCAGCGCCTCCTCGACGGGCTCGGCGTCGTTCTTGCTGGCCAGGACGAGGATGACGCCCTGCTCGCGCAGCCGCAGCACGGCCCGCTGGAACGCGCTGTAGCAGTTGCCCGGGTAGAGGCCGCCCAGCTGCACGCCGCCGGCGCCGGCCTCGCCGAGCACCCCGCCCCACAGCGTGCCGTCCAGGTCGAGGGCGAGCACCTTGCGCGACAGGCCGAGTCCGGCCTGGACGACGCGGCGTACCTCGCGGGCCAGCACCAGCAGCGCGCCGTCGGTGTAGGGCAGGTCGCCGTAGCGGTGCGTGCGGTCGTCGCGGGCCGCGTACGGCTCCTCGGCCAGCAGCCCGGCCAGGTCCACGACCTCGACGGCGGCGTGCTGCTCGGCGAGGGCGAGGAGGGCGGCGTTCAGCTCGTACCAGAGCTTCGTGACCTGGGTGCGGGCCTGCCGGCTCACCAGGCCGTCGCGCAGCTCGGCGGGCATGGGGACGGTGTGCAGGATCAGCGTGGGGCCGCCGGTGGGCAGGTTTCGGGTGAGTGCGGCCAGCCTGGCGCGTACGTGCTCCTCCAGGGCCGAGACGCCGGCGGCGGACCAGTCGCGGGGCAGGAAGAAGGACTCGTCCATGAGCGCGCTGACGAACCGCGGCGACGAGCGGGCGAACGACCCCGTGGCGAGCTCCCTGTCCAGCGAGCCGTGCTCCCCCACGGTCAGCTCGGGCAGCACGCCGGCGGCCACGAGCTGGGCCCGCAGGATCTGCTCGTACGGGCCGATCGTGGCCGTCGCCAGCACGGTCACCGGCACGACGGGCGCGTCCTCCGCGCTCGGCGGTGGCAGTGTCGCCAGCAGGCGTCCCGCGCGGCGGGCCAGCGCGGGGTCGGCCGTCTCCAGCAGCGCCAGGCGGGTGCGCGGCGGCGGCATGCGGCGCTCGGCGACGGCAGTCCGCAGCTCCTGCAGCAGTGCGTCCATGATCACCTTTCCCCCGAAACGTCCGGTCAGACCCTGATGAGGCTGCAGTACCAGCGCATGCCGATCGAGGTGCCGGTCAGCGCGGCGAGGTCGCCCGGCGTCAGCTCGGCCGCGTCCCAGCGCTGCCCCAGCGCGAGGAGCTGGTCGGCGGCGCCCATGTGCCCGTGCGCGGCGGCCAGGCCGGCGTTGGTGCGCTCGGGCGGGATGCCGAACGGGCGGGCGACGTCGGCGATGGCGTCCTCGCTCTCGTTCAGCGCGAAGACGTGCGTCAGCTCGCCCGGGTCCACGCCGGCCCGCTCGCAGGCCCGCTCGATCACCTCGGCCGAGCGGGCGGCCAGCGCGTCCACGAAGGCGCGCAGCCGGCGCGGGCTCTTGTCGAAGTGGGCGTGCACCCGCTCGGTGCCGGCCGGGGCCGTGGCGGCCGACCAGCCGGGCGGCGGCACGGGGGCGAGCGCGCCGCCGTAGTCCGTGCGGAACCAGTCGCAGAACTCGGGGTCGGTGAACTGGTGGGTGGCCAGCCACCGGTTGCGGGGATGGCCGCGCCGCAGCACCGCCGCGACCGCCCCGTCGCTGTGCACGGCGGTGTTGACCGTCATCCGGTTGCGATGGAACTCGCTCACCCGGTTCACCGCGACGAACAGCACGGTCTCGATCTCCGGCTGGACGGCCAGCGTGCCCGCCACCGTGCCGAGGCCGGTCACGCCGCACGCGCAGCCCTCGGTGAGCAGCAGCGTCTGGACGCGGTCGATCTTCAGTTCCCTGGCCAGCGCCGCCGAGGAGTCCCAGTGCAGGTATTCGGGCAGCTCCGACACCGCCACCACCAGCAGGTCGAGGTCGGCGGGGGCGAGCCCGACCCGGTCGAGCGCCGCCCGGCCGGCCCGCGCGGCGAGCTCGGTGCCCGTGACGCCGTCCTCGGCCCGGTGGAAGGTGCGGTAACCCATGCGCAGAATGCGTTCGGGGTCGGGCACGTAGTCGGCGGCGACCTCCCGCACGTCCTCGTCCGCTCCGAACGCGTAACCGAAACCGGCGATCCCGAACATCTTCCTCCCGCGCGCTCGTGCCGTCGCCGCCGATTATGGAAAATGCGTCTATACATCTCCGATAAATCGGCGCCATACGCGGTCACCGCACCCTGACGATTTCCGGGAACGAAGTTAGGCTTTCCAGCCGGAATTGTTTTTTTCGACACCGGGAAACGGATGGCATCATGTTGCCGAGCGAGCTCGAACGCGCCGTATACGGGGTCGTCGCGACCCCGGCCCTCCACGTGGCCGACCGGCACGGCGTCTTCACCCACCTGATCCGCCACGGCGGCGCCACGGCCCCTGAGCTGGCCGCCGCCCTGGGCGTCGACGCCGACACCCTCGAACGGGTGCTGCTGGTCCTCGTGGCCTTCGGCGTCCTCGGCAAGACGCCGGACGAGCAGTACGTCGTGCCCGAGCCGATGCGGCCGTACCTCGACAGGGACGACCCGCGCTACCTCGGCGGGTTCGTGGAGCACCTGGCCACCGAGACCGTGGCGCGGATGGGGCGGCTCGACGCCTACCTGCGCGAGGGAAAGGCGGCGGTCGACCGGGACCTGCCGTCACCGTTCGAGACCCTCTACCGCGACGAGGCCGCCACCCGCGACTTCCTGCGGGCCATGTGGGACCTCAGCTACGCGCCCTCGCAGGAGATCGCCGCCCTGGCCGGGCTCGGTGACGTCACGCGGCTGGTGGACGTGGGCGGCGCGACGGGGCCGTTCGCCACGGCGGCGCTGCGGCACGCGCCCGCGCTGCACGCCGTGATCTTCGACCTGCCGCAGGTGGAGCCGTACCTGCGCGAATCGGCTCAGCGGCACGGTCTGATCGGGCGGCTGGCGTTCAAGGGGGGTGACTTCTTCGCCGACGAGCTGCCCCAGGGCGACTGCATCGCCTTCGGGTACGTGCTGTCGGACTGGACGGACGCGACGTGCGCGATGCTGCTGGAGAAGGCGTACCGGGCCTGCACGCCGCCGGGGCGGGTGCTCATCATGGAACGGCTCTTCGACGACGCCCGTACGGGGCCGCTGCCCACGTCCGTCATGAACCTGACCATGCACGTCGAGACCGAGGGCCGGCACCGCACCGCCGCCGAGTACTGCGCGCTGCTGGAGGCGGCCGGCTTCACGAACTGCGAGGTGCACAGGACCGGCGGCGAGAAGCACCTCGTCATCGGCCACCGCAAGTGACAGGAACGGCCGGCCCCTCGGGGCCGGCCGCTCCCGCCGGGGCTACTCGGCGCCGAAGCGCTGAGTGCCCGACAGCTCGGTGATGAACGCCGCCACCCCGCGACCGCCGTCGCCGTTCGCCAGCAGGACGAAGCCGTCACCGCCGGTGACCCGGCACATCGTCATCGCCCAGTAGCCGGTGAACTCGCCGACCGCGCCGAAGTCCAGCTCCTTCTCCGACCGGTCCACCACCATGGACAGGCCGTAGAGGCTGCCCGGCGTGGCCGTGAGCATCTGCCCGGCCAGCTCCCGCGTGATCAGGGCAGGCTCGCCCAGGTACGCGCGCCGGATCTCCAGCTGCACCCGGGCCAGGTCCGCCACCGTCGTCCACAGCCCGCCCGCGGCCGTCGCCGGGTGGATCAGGCCGAAGCCGTCGATCGGCGTGCCGAACGCGTCGTGGCCGTGCGCGATCGGGCGTCCTGAGCCGTGCGGGAAGCCTGCCTCGTAGCCGCTGCCCGTCATGCCCAGCGGGTCGAGCACCGTCTCCCGTGCCAGGGCCGGGAAGTCGGCGCCGGTGACGTCCGTCAGGAGCTGCTCCAGCACCAGGTAGTTGACCACGTTCTTCTCGAACGTCCCCACCGGGCGGTCCTGGCGGACCGCCGGGGTGCGCGCCGGCGCCCGGCCCAGCAGCGCGTCCAGCACCGTGGGGACCGGCTCGCCGTCGCGGTATGGCGGATACTCGGGGTCCCTGGCCAGGCCCGAGGTGTTGGCCAGCAGGTGCCGTACGGTGATCGGCGCGCCCTCCGCCCCCGGCACCCGCCAGGAGGTGAGGAGGTCGTTGACGTCGGCGTCCAGGTCCAGCCGGCCGCGCGCGGCCAGCGTGAGGGTGACCAGCGACGTCACCTGCTTGCTCACCGACGCCACCCGGAACACCGTGTCAGGCGTCACGGGGTCGCCGCGCCTGGCGTCGAGGCGGCCGTACGCGCTGATCCCGGCGATCCTGCCGTCCCTGATCACGGCCAGGCTGACACCGGGCACGTGGTGCCGCTCCATGGTCGGCACCGGCGACGGGATCGCCGCCCCGCCGAGCTCCGCGACGACCTGCTCGGCCAGGGAGCGGATCGTCGCCTCGTCGTGGAGCGCGTACGTCCACGTCAGCCGGGGGCCGGTGACGTCGATCTCCAGGACGTACTCGCGGGGGGCGAGCGGGTCGCGGACCGCCGTGATCCGCTCCGGGACGAAGGCGCCCGGTGTGCCCGGCTCGTACCCGAACCTGATCTGGGGTGCGGGCAGTGCGGCGAGCACGTCGGCGACGGGGCCAGCCTGGCGCAGCAGCTCGTACCCCAGGCCCTCGTCCGGGACGGCGGCGAGCTGGCCCGCCACCGAGGCGAGCACCGACGCGCGCTGCGGCGGCACCCACAGGCTCACCGGGAACCGGTGCGCGAACGGCCCGGCCGCGTCCTGCGGCGCGTGCCCCGCCCTGGTCTCCACGTCGAGCAGCACGCGGTCGCCGCCGCTCCAGCGGGCGAGCACGACCGCCAGCGCGGCCAGCACCTCCTCCCGCGACGGCACCGGCTCTGGCAGCGGCACGCTCAGCGACCGCGCGGTCCCCGTGCCGGACGGGTGGTCCAGCGGGATCGGGGGCGCGGGCGTCCTGGTGAGCCAGTGGTGGGCCTGGGCCATCAGGTCGTCAGGCTCCGGCAGCGCGGCGGCCCACCGCCGCAGCGTCCCGCCGTCCCCTTCCGGCAGCGCGCAGCCGCGGCAGGCGCTCTCCAGGTCACGCAGGAGGATGGGCAGGGAGGCGCGGTCGGCGGCGAGCTCGTGGACAGCGAGGATCAGCACCGGCCGGTCCGCTCCCGTCGTGGCGAGCACGGCGCTGAGCAGCGGCCCGTGCTCCGGGTCGAGCCGCTCGTACGCGGCCGCCGCCGCCCGGTCGTCGCCCTCGACCTGGCGGAACGACACCGGGATCGCGTGGTGGGCGGCGACGGCGTGCAGGGCGTCCGCCAGCGTCGCCGTGTCGATCTGCTCGGGGACGGGGACGCGGAGCTGCCAGTGGTCGTAGCGGTGCCCGCCCGGCCTGGACAGGACCCGGCGCTGTGCCGGTGTCAGGGCGGGTCCTGCCCCCGGCTCGCCGGCGCCGTCGAGGGCGGTGGCCAGCTCGGCGATGGAGCCGTGCTGGTAGAGCAGGCGTAGCGTCACCGGCAGGCCGGCCTCCCTGGCCTGGGTCATGGCCTTGAGTATCGTCAGCGAGTCGCCGCCGAGGTCGAAGAACCGGTCGTGCGCCCCCACCGGGTCCACGCCCAGCAGCCGCGACCAGATCCCGGCCAGCGTGCGCTCGGCCGGGGTGCGCGGCGCCACGAAGTCCCGCTCCGACGACCACAGGGCGGCCCGGTCGGGGGCGGGCAGCGCGCGCTGGTCGAGCTTGCCGTTGACGGTCAGCGGGACCGCCTCCAGCGGCACGAACGCGGCCGGCACCATGTAGTCGGGCAGCCGCTCCCCGCAGTAGGCGGCCAGGTCGGCGGCCGGCGGCAGCTTCCCGCCGTCGGGCACGCAGTACGCCACCAGCCGCCGCGCGGGCCCGTCGCCGCGCGCCACGACCACGCTCTCCCGCACGGCGGGATGGGCGGCCAGCACGGCCTGGATCTCCCCTGGCTCGATGCGGTGCCCGCGTACCTTGACCTGGTCGTCCACCCGGCCGAGGAAGTGCAGCGCGCCGTCGGCCCTGCGGCGTACCAGGTCGCCGGTGCGGTAGCAGCGCGCGCCGGGCGGCCCGAACGGGTCGGGCACGAAGCGCTCCGCGGTCAGGCCGGGACGGCCGAGGTAGCCGCGGGCCACGCCGGCGCCGCCGACGTACAGCTCGCCAGGCGCCCCTTCCGGGACCTCGTGCCCGTACGGGTCCAGCACGTACGTGCGGACGTCGTCGAGCGGCCGGCCGATCGGCACGCCGTCCACCGTGCCCAGGTCGGTGGCGGCGAGGGCCTGGTACGTGACGTGGATGGTGCACTCGGTCGGCCCGTACGCGTGCGCCAGGTCGCACCGGTCGAGCCCCCAGGCGTCGAGGTCGGACGGTTCGAGCCGGTCGCCGCCGAACACCACCTCGCGCAGCGACAGCCGCGCCAGCGTGGCCTCGTCGCCGTCCGCCGCCCCGATCATCGAGCGGAACGCCACCGGCGACAGCGACAGCGTCGTCACCCGCTCGGCGATGAGCAGGTCGAGCAGGTCGCGGGGCGAGCGGGCGGTCTCGGTCGGGACGATCACCAGCCGGCCGCCGTGCAGCAGCGCGCCCCACAGCTCCCACACCGACACGTCGAAGGCGTAGGAGTGCAGCAGCGCCCAGGTCCTGTCGGAGCCGAGGGCGACCTGACCCGACAGGGCCGCGTAGAGGCGCAGCACGTTGGCGTGGGTGACGGCGACGCCCTTGGGGCGGCCGGTCGAGCCCGAGGTGTAGCACACGTACGCCAGGTGGCCAGGCTCGGTCCCGCTCTCCGGGGGTGTCGCGGGGAGCGCGGCGATGCGGGCGGCATCGGTGTCGAGCAGCACCTGCTCGACGCCCTCGGCGGTCACCGACGGCGCGAGGCCGGCGGTGGTGACGGCCACGGCCGCCCCGGAGTCGGCCAGCATGAACCGCAGCCGGTCGGCCGGCGACGTGGGCGGCAGCGGCAGGTACGCGGCGCCGGCCTTGAGCACGGCCAGCAGCGTGACCACGAGGTCGGCGCCGGGTTCGAGACAGACCCCGACCAGCGTCTCCGGGCCCGCGCCCAGCTCACGCAGCCGGTGCGCGAGCCGGTTGGCCCGCACGTCCAGCTCCCCGTAGGTCAGCGGCCCGCCGGGGTCTCCACGGTGCACGACCGCGACGGCGTCCGGGGTCTCGTGGGCGCGCCGCTCGAACACCTCGTGCAGGCTGCGGGGCAGCGGGTGCTCGACCGCCGGGACGCTCTCGCGCGAGGTGCGCTCGGCCGGCGGCAGGCAGGTGGCGCGGGCGTCGCCGTCCGGGTCGGCCACCATGGCCTCCAGCACCGCGCGGTGCATCGCGGCCAGCCGGTCGGCGTTGCGCCGGCTCATGGCGTGCGTGTTGGAGCGCAGGATGAGGTACGTCGGCGTGGCCGGCACCCCGAGCGCGAACTCGGTCGGGTCCTCGCCCTCGGTGGCGGTGACGTCGATCAGGCCGGTGTCCACCTGGTCGAAGTCCTGGTAGCTGAACGCCGTGCCGATGAGCCTGCGCCCGTCGCCCAGCTCCCGCTGGATGACCGGCATGGGGAACCTGCGGTGCGGCCACAGGGCCAGCTCGCCGTCGAAGGTCCGCCGGATGAGGTCCAGCCAGGTCCTGGCACCCCTGTCGTACGCGAACGGCAGCGTGTTGAGGTGCATGCCGTAGACGCGCTCGCCGCCCTGGGCCTCCAGCCGCCCGTTGCACACCAGGCCGGTGACGAACTCGGGCTCCGAGGTGAGCATGCCGAGCACCTTGAGGTGGGCGGCGAGCAGCACGCTCTTCAGCGAGGCGCCGGCCTGGGCCGCCAGGGCGCGCAGGCGTTCCTCGAGGTCGGCGTACATGAGGACGACGTGGTAGTCCTCGCGCGGCAGGTGCGGCTCGCCCCAGGCGGCGGGCAGCGCGAAGCCGGGCCTGCCGGTGACGACCTCGCGCCAGTAGGCGCGGTCATCGGCCGATTCGAGCGCGCGCAGCTCGGCGGCGATGAAGTCGGCGTAGCGGACGGACGGCGGCTCGACGCGGGGCGGCCCGGCGCCGTCCCTGAGCGCGCGGTAGTCGTCGAGCAGCTCCATGAGCAGGCCGTGGAAGCTCCAGCCCTCGCTGACGGCGTGCAGCACGGTGAACGACAGCCACCACGACGCGTCGTCCTTGAGCAGCGCGGTGATCCTGATCAGCGGCGCCCGTTCCAGGTCGAAGCGGTGGGCGCGCTCCTGGGCGCGGAAGTTCCGCATGGCCAGCTCGCGACCGCCGTCGTCGAGGCCGCGCAGGTCGAGCACGCGGACCGGGATCTCGGCGCTCTCGTGGACGACCTGCATGGGCACGGAGTGCCCGGACAGCCGGATGGAGGTCCGCAGCGCCTCGTGGCGGGCGGCGGCGATCCCGGCGGCGGCGCGCAGCGCGTCGAGCGAGAACGGGCGCGGGTCGCGGACGAGGAACGACATGGTGTTGTGGTAGTAGCCGTGCTCCTGCCCGGCCAGCATCTCCACGATCATCCCGCGCTGCACCTCGGACAGCGGGTAGGCGTCGGTGATACCGCCGGGGAGCGTGGCCAGGTCCGCGGCGGGCACCAGCGCGAACGGCTCGACCGCGCGCCGCTCCTCGCCGGCCTTCTCGCGCCCGGCCAGCGTGGCGGCCAGCTCGGCGACCGTGCGGTGCTCGAAGACGTCCTGGACGGAGACGTCCAGGCCCTGCTCCTGCAGCGCGCCCACCACGGTGACGGCCCTGATGGAGTGGCCGCCGCGCTCGAAGAAGTTGTCGTGCACGCCGATGCGCTCGTGCCCGAGCACCGTCCGCCACACCTCGGCGATCAGCGTCTCCAGCTCGTTGCGCGGCTCCACGTGGGCGGAGCCGCTCTGGCCGCGCGGGTCGGGGTCGGGCAGCGCGGCCCTGTCCACCTTGCCGTTGGCGTTGAGCGGGATGCGGTCGAGCGGCACGAACAGCGCGGGCACCATGTAGTCGGGCAGCCGGGTGCCGCAGTGCGCGGCCAGCTCGGCGGCGGACGGCAGGGCGGCGTCGGCGGGCACGCAGTACGCGACCAGCGACCGGTCCCCCGCCTCGCCCGCGCGGACGACGACCACGGCGTCCCTGACGCCAGGATGGTCGAGCAGCACGACGCGGATCTCGCCCGGCTCGACCCGGTAGCCGCGCACCTTGACCTGGTCGTCCACCCGCCCGGCGAAGCAGACCGCGCCGTCGCCGCGCACCCAGGCCCGGTCGCCGGTGCGGTAGAGGCGGCCCCCTGGCGGCCCGAACGGGTCGGGCACGAACCTGTCGGCGGTCAGCCCAGGACGTCCCGCGTAGCCGCGGGCGACGCCGGTGCCGCCGACGTACAGCTCGCCGGTGACGCCGAAGGGCGCCGGCCGCATGTGCTCGTCGAGGACGTACATGGTCATGCCGGGCAGCGGGCGGCCGATGGGGACGATCTCGTCCCGCTCCCGCTTCATGATCGGGTAGGTGCAGGTGCCGACCGTCGCCTCGGTGGGCCCGTACTCGTTGACCAGGCCGCCGGGACCGAGCACGCGCAGCCAGTGCTGGGCGGTGCTGCCCGGCAGCGCCTCGCCCGCCACCACGATCATCTCGGCCAGCCTGGCCGCCTGGGCGCCCTTGAGCTGGCCGGCGAGCACGTCGAGGTGGCCGGGGGTGAGCTTGATGAAGCTGTAGGGGCCGTGCTCGGCCAGCTCGCGGCCGAGCCTGGACAGGTCGAGGTCGGCGGGCAGCAGCCGGACCGGCTGGCCGGTGGCGAGCGGCGCCCAGACGTTCGGGACGACGAGGTCGAAGGCCACCGAGGAGAACAGCGGCGCGCCCGTGGTGCCCTGCGCGGCCAGCTCCTCCGCCGCCCAGCGGACGTGGTTGGCCAGGCCGCGATGGGTGACGAGCACGCCCTTCGGCCGGCCGGTCGAGCCCGAGGTGAAGATGATCTGCGCGACGCCGTCCAGGTCCGTGCGGACGCCGGGCGAGGTGGCGGGCAGCCCGTCGAGACTCGCGTCGGCGAGGTCCACGACCTCGACCCCGACCCCGACCCCGGCCTCGACCTCGGTGAACGCGTCGGGCGTGTCGGTGACGACCGCCCGCGCACCGGCGTCGGCCAGCATCGTCGCCATGCGCCCCGCCGGGAACGACGGGTCGAGCGGCACGAACGCGGCGCCCGACTTCCACACCCCGATGAGGCTCGCGAGCAGGTCGGGGCCGCGGGCGGCGAGCACGCCGACCGCGCTCTCCGGCCCGGCGCCGAGCGCGCGCAGCCGGTGCGCGACGCGGCTGGCCCTGGCGTCCAGCTCGGCGTACGTCCACGAGCCGCCGTCGAAGGCCGCCGCCACCGCGCCCGGGTTGCGGGCCGCCTGCCGCTCGAACAGGTCGAGCACGCTCGCGTCCACGGGGCGGGTGCGGGTGACGTTCAGCTCGGTGACGAGCCGGTCGTACTCGCCGGGCGGCAGCAGCACCGCGTCGGCGTCCCCGTCCGGACCCTCGACGATGGACTCCAGCGCGGCCCGGTACATCGCGCCCAGCCGGTCCACCGCCTCCTCCGAGACGTGCTGCACGTTGGCGGTGACCATGAGATGGCCGGCCAGGATGTGCACGCCCAGGCCGAACTCCGTCGGGCTGTCGTCGATGACCGAGTCGCCGTCGAACAGGTCGGTGTCCACCTGGTGGAAGTCCAGGTAGACGAAGCGGGTGTCGATCAGCCGCTCGGGGCCCGCGTCGCGCTGGATCTCCGGCATGGGGAAGCGCTGGTGCGACCAGAGCTCGGTCTCCTGCTCGAACAGCCGGCGCGCCAGCTCGCCCCAGGTGCGGGCGCCCCGCTCGTACGGGAAGGGCAGCGTGTTGAGGTAGAGGCCGTGCACCCGGTCCGCGCCCGGCGCCTCCAGCCTGGCGTGGAAGACCAGGCCGGTGAAGAACGCGCGCTGGTCGGTGAGCGTGCTCATGACCTTCATGTGCGCGGCGAGCAGCATGCTCTTCAGCGGGACGCCCGCCGCGCTCGCCGCCGCCCGCAGCCCCTCCTCGTAGCCGGCCAGCGGGATGCGGATGCGGTACTCCCGCCTGGGCGCGTCCTGGCCCGCCCCGAGCCCGGCGGGCAGCGCGAACTTGGGGACGGAGGTGACGATCGAGCGCCAGTACGCCCGTTCCGCGTCGTCGGCGAGCACGGCCTGCTCGGCGGCGATGAAGTCGGCGTACCTGATGGCGGGCAGGTCGGCGAGCGTCGCCTCGGTCCCGTCGCGCAGCGCGCGGTAGACGGTGAGGATCTCCATGAGCAGCGAGTGGTAGCTCCAGCCCTCCAGGACGGCGTGGCACTCGGTGATGGTGATCCACCAGCCCTCGGCGGCGCAGCGGTGCGCGGAGACCCGGATCAGCGGCGGTTTCGCCAGGTCGAACAGCCGGGTGCGCTCGTTGGTGACGAACGCGCGCACGGCCGCGCGCTGCCCGTCCAGGTCGAGGTCGCCGAGGTCGGCGACCGGCACGTTCACCTCGACGTCCTCCGGGCGGTGCACGAGCTGCATCGGCGCCGAGTAGCCGGTGAGCGCGAGCGACGTGCGCAGCGCCTCGTGCCGGCCGACGACCGTGCGGGTCGCCTCGCGCAGCAGGTCGGGCTCCAGGGGCCGGTCGTCGAGCACGCGGAAGGCGGTGGCGTTGAGGTAGAGGTTCAGGTCGCCGTCCGAGAGCATCTCGACGACCATGCCGGTCTGCAGCCGCGACATCGGGTACGCGTCCAGCACCCCGCCGGGGACCTTGGCCCGGTCCTGCTCCGTGAGCAGCGCGAACGGCCGCACCGGGGTCAGGCCGCCCGAACGGCTCTCCTCCTCACCGCCGCGCTCGTCCAGCCGGGCCGCCAGCGTGGCCACGGTCCGCGTCTCGAACAGGTCGGCGACCCTGACGTCCAGGCCCGCGTCGCGCAGGCCGCCCGCCAGCACGACGGCCAGGATGGAGTCGCCGCCGAGCTCGAAGAAGTCGTCGTGCACGCCGACGCGGCCGGTGGGCAGCGTCTCCGTCCACACGGTGGCGATGAGCTCCTCGATCGCCGTGCGCGGCGCCACGTACCCGGCTCCGGCGGGCAGCGCCGCGTCGCCCGGCGCGGGCAGGGCGCGGCGGTCCACCTTGCCCTGCGCGGTCAGCGGGATCTCGGCCACCGGCACGAACACGGCGGGCACCATGTAGTCGGGCAGCGACCCGGCCAGCGTCGCGCGCAGCTCACCGGGGTCGAAGGCGGCGGGGTCGGCCGGCACGACGTACGCGATGAGCCTGGCCGCGCCCGGCACGTCCTCGCGGGCCACGACCACGGCGTCGCGCAGCCGGTCGTCGGCCCGCAGCCGGGCCTGGATCTCGCCCGGCTCGACCCGGTAGCCGCGGATCTTCACCTGGTCGTCGATGCGGCCCAGGTATTCGAGGCCGCCGTCCGGCCGCCGCCGCGCGAGGTCGCCGCTGCGGTAGAGCCGCGAGCCCGGCGGGCCGTACGGGTCGGGCACGAACCGCTGCGCGGTCAGCCCGGGCCGGTCGAGGTAGCCGCGGCCGACGCCCGCGCCGCCCACGCAGATCTCGCCGGTCGCGCCGAGCGGCACGACGTTGCCGCGCTCGTCCAGCAGCACCACCCACAGGTCGTCGATGGGCCGTCCGACGGGGGACGCCTCGGCGGGTTCGAGGTCCCGTTCCGTCACCTCGTAGTGGGTGACGTGCACGGTCGTCTCGGTGATGCCGTACATGTTGACCAGGGCGGGCGCGGTGAGGCCGCGCCGGTCGGTCCACGGGCGCAGGTCGGGCATCTCCAACCGCTCGCCGGCGAAGATCACCAGGCGCAGCGCGAGCCGGTCCACGCGGGGGTCGTCCTGCGCGGCCAGGCGCACCAGCCGGTAGAAGGCGCCAGGCGTCTGGTTCAGCACCGTCACCCGCTGCTCGACCAGCAGGTCCATCAGGTCGTCCGGCGATCTCGCCGTGTCGAACGGCACGATCACCAGCCGGCCGCCGTGCAGCAGCGCGCCCCACAGCTCCCACACCGACACGTCGAAGGCGTAGGAGTGGAACATCGGCCACACGTCGTCAGGGCCGAACCCGAACCGCTCGCGGGTGGCCGTCAGCAGGCGCAGCACGTTGGCGTGCGTCAGGCACATGCCCTTCGGCCGGCCCGTGGACCCCGAGGTGTAGATCACGTAGATGAGGTCGCCCGGGACGGAGGCGGGGCCGAGGTCGGTGTCCGGGTGGCTCTCGATGGCGGCGGCGTCCCGGTCGAGGACGATCACCTCGCCGCCGTGCACCCGCTCGACCAGCTCCAGGTGCTCCGAGCGGGTGACGACGACGGGCGCGCCCGCGTCCGACACCATGAACGCCAGCCGGTCCGCCGGGTACGCCGGATCCAGCGGCAGGTACGCCCCGCCCGCCTTCAGCACCGCCAGCAGCGTCACCACCAGCTCGGCGCTGCGGTCGAGGCAGACGCCCACGAGCGACCCCGCGCCGACGCCGGCGCCGCGCAGCCGGTGCGCCAGCCGGTTGGCCCGCGCGTTCAGCTCGGCGTAGGTCAGGTGACGGCCGCCGTCGGTGACCGCGACCGCGCCCGGCGTGGCCGCGACCTGCTCAAGGAACGCCTCGGGCAGCGTACGCGAGTCGGCGGGCCCAGGCCGCACGGGGCCGGTGGCGACCGCCAGCTCGTCAGGACCGAGCAGGTCCAGGCGGTCGACCGGGGTGTCGGGGGCGGCGGCGATGCCGGCCAGCAGGCGCACCAGGTTCGCGGCCGTGCGCTCGACCGTCTCCCGGTCGAACAGCGCGGTGGAGTACTCGACCTGCCCGATCAGCGACCCGTCGGGCGTCTCCTGGAGCTGGAGCGTGAGGTCGAACTTGGAGATCCGCCAGGGCGCCTCCAGCGACTCGGCCCGCACGCCCGGCAGGTCGAGCGCGGCGGCCTTGGGCTCGTGCATGGTGAACGCCACCCGGAACAGCGGCGTGCGCGAGCGGTCGCGGGCCGGCTCCAGCTCGTCCACCAGCCGGGAGAACGGCATGTCCTGGTGGTCGAGCGCGTCGAGCACCGCCGCCTGCGTGCCGGCCAGCAGGCCCGCGAACGTCTCGCCGGGCCGCCACCGGCCGCGCATGACGAGGCTGTTGATGCCGTAGCCGAACATGCCCTGCAGCTCGGGCCTGTTGCGGTCGGAGACCACGGTGCCGACGGTGACGTCGGTCCTGCCGGTGTAGCGGGCGAGCAGCGCCTGGAAGCCGGCCAGCAGGACGGTGAACAGCGTCGTCTCGCGGCCCCTGGCGATCTCGCGCAGCGCCGCGCCGAGCCTGGCGTCCACCTCGATGGGGACCGCCGCGCCGCGCCAGTCCCGTACGTCGGGGCGCGGCCGGTCGGCGGGCGGCTCGGTCGGGACGAGGTCGGCCAGCTGCTCGCGCCAGTAGCTCAAGGTGCCGTCGAAGGCGCCGTCGGCGGCCCTGGCCCGCTGGTGGGCGGCGTAGTCGGCGTACTGGAGCGGCGGCTGCGGCAGCGAGCCTGGAGCGCGGTAGAGGGCGCTCAGCTCCTCCTCGAACAGGCGCAGCGACCACTCGTCGCACGCGATGTGGTGGAAGACCACCACCAGCAGGCTCAGCTCGTCGCCGACGCGCACCAGGCGGACCCTGACCGGCCACTCCTCGGCCAGATCCATGCCGCGGGCCACCTCGTCCTCGGCGATCCGCAGGGCACGTTCCTCGTCGCCGCCGCGCAGGTCGTCCACTTTGAAGGGGACCTCGCCCGGCGGGTCAACGAGCTGCACCGGCTCGGCCCCCGCCACCGCGTAGCGGGTGCGCAGGATCTCGTGCCGGGCGGCGATCTCGTCGATCGCGCGGCGCAGCGCCGCCACGTCCACCGGGCCGGTGAGCCGCAGGATCATGGGGACGAGGTATTCGGGGCTGTCCGGTTCGAGGCGGTTGAGGAACCACATCTGCTGCTGCCCGTACGACAGCGGCAGCGGCACCCCGCGGTCGGCCCGCGGGATCCGCGACCGGCCGCCGGCCCGGCGGCGCAGCAGGGCCTCCTCGCGCTCGATGTCGATCTGCGTCATGCCCGCTGCTCCTCTACTACCGTCGGTTGCTGGTCCGGTCCCGCGCCGGCGAGCGCGCGGACGGCCTCGGCCAGCCGCGCGACCGAGGGGCGCTCGAAGATCAGCCGGACCGGCAGGTCGAGATCGAAGTCCTCCTGCACGTGCGCCATCAGCGTGAGCGCCAGCCGGGACGTGCCGCCCAGGTGGAAGAAGTTCTGCATCACGCCGACCTCGCGGCCGAGCAGCTCCGAGCAGCGCTCGGCGAGCAGCCGCTCGATGGGGCCGCGCGGCGCGTCGGCGTGCGCGCCCAGCTCGCGCAGCGTCGCTCCGCCCGGTGCCGCCGCCAGCACGCGCAGGTAGTGCTCGGCCATCCTGGCGATCGTGGGCTCGTCGAACAGGGAGGTGGCGTACTCGATGATGCCCTTCACGCTCCCGTCGGGAGCCGTGTGCAGGAACAGGGTCAGGTCGGTCTTGGCGACCCCCCAGACGTCCCGGAGCGGGTCGAGGTCGCCGCCGCCCGAGACGGTGACGCCCTCCTCCATGAAGTTGAACATCACCTGGTAGAGCGGGGTCCGCGACAGGTCGCGCGCCGGGGCCAGCGCCTCCACGACCCGCTCGAACGGCACGTCGCGGTGAGCCAGCGCGCGCCTGTTGCGCTCCCACACGGCGTCCATCGCGGACGCGAAGCTCATCTCGGGCTCCAGCGCGCACCGCACGACGAGCGTGTTGTGGAACGGGCCCGCGACCCCGGCCAGCTCCGGCCTGGTCCTGCCCGCCGTGGGCACGCCGAGCGGCACGTCCCACTGGCCGCTCCAGCGGGCCAGCAGCGTGCAGAACGCCGTCAGGTACGCCGCCAGCGGGGTCGTGCCCCTGCGGCGGCTCAGCTCCGAGAGGCCGTCCGAGCAGGCGCGCGGCACCTCGAAGGTGAGCGTGGCGCCGCGCGGGTCGCGGACGGCCGGGCGCGGGTGGTCCGCGGGCAGGTCGAGCCTGGGCAGGCCGGCCAGCTCCTCCCGCCAGAAGGCGAGCTGCGGCTCCAGGAACGCCTCTGTCATGCGGTCGCGCTGCCAGACGGCGTAGTCGGCGTACTGGACGGGCAGCGGCGCCAGCCCGGGCTCCCGGCCGGCGGCGAGTGCGGCGCACAGCTCCCTGATCTCGGCGCCGAGCAGCACCGACGACTGTCCGTCCGAGGCGATGTGATGCACGGCCAGCGCCAGCACGTGGCCTCCGCTGCCCTGGTCCCCCAGCGATGCGGCCTCTCCGGCCGGGGCTGCGTCCTGGCCGCGGACCAGGAGGGCGCGCCAGACGGGGCCGCGGACCAGGTCGAAGCCCTCGCGGAAGGTGCCGGCGAGCAGCTCGGCCAGTGCGGCGGGGTCGTCCGGGCGGTCGGCCACGGGGAGGGTGACCGGGGCGGGGTCGTCGACGACCTGCCGGGGCTCGCCGCCCTCCATGCGGTAGCGGGTGCGCAGCACCTCGTGCCGGGCGACGAGCGCCGTCATGGCGCGTTCGACCGTCGCCGTGCCGAGGTCGGCGGGCAGCGGGACCAGCAGCGGCGTCACCCACTCAGGGTTGCCCGGGTCCATCCTGTCGAGGAACCAGAGCTGGTGCTGCTCGACGGAGAGCGGCAGCGGCCGGTCCCTGGGCGCGCGCGGCACCGTGGCGACCGGCTCGGCGGCCTCCTCGACGAGCCGCGCCTGCTCGGCCACCGTGCCGGCGGCGAACAGCCGGTGCACGGCCACCTCGCGGCCCACGGCGGCGCTCAGCCTGGCTGCCAGCCTGGCCAGCAGCAGCGAGGAGCCGCCGCGCTGGAAGAAGTCGTCGTCGGCGCGCACGCCGGTGACGCCGAGCAGGTCCTGCCAGACGCGGGCGACGGTCTGCTCGGCGTTCGTGAGCGGCCTGGCCGGGCCGTCGGACGTCGCGTCGAAGTCAGGCGCGGGCAACGCGGCCCTGTCCACCTTGCCGCTGGTCGTCAGCGGCAGCGCGGCGAGCGGCACGAACAGGGACGGCACCAGCGCGTCGGGCAGCCGGTCACGCAGGTACGCGCGCAGCGCGGCGGCCTGCGGCGGTTCGCCGTCCCGGCCCACGACGTACGCGACCAGCCTGGCCGCGCCGTCGGCCCCTGGACCGGCCGTCACGGCGGCCCCGCGCAGGCCGGGATGCGTCAGCAGGACCGACTCCACCTCGCCCGGCTCGATCCGCACGCCGTTGACCTTGACCTGCGCGTCGATGCGGCCGTCGTAGTCGAGCGTGCCGTCGGGCCGCCACCTGACCAGGTCGCCGGTGCGGTACATGCGGCTGCCGGGCGGGCCGTACGGGTCGGGCAGGAAGCGTTCGGCGGTCAGGGCGGGCCTGCCCAGGTAGCCGCGAGCCAGGCCGACGCCGCCCGCGTGCAGCTCGCCGGGGGCTCCGAGTGGCGCGAGCGCGCCGCCCTCGTCGAGCACGCGCAGCCTGATGCCGTCGATCGGCCGCCCGATCGGCACCCGGCCCGCGCTCTGCTCCGGGTCGGCCAGGTGGGCGGTCACGTCGATGGCGCACTCGGTGGGGCCGTAGGTGTTCCAGATCGTCACGGGGAGCCGCTTGCGTACGAGCTCGCACAGCTCGGCGTCCAGCGGCTCACCGGCCGAGAAGAGCAGCCGCAGCGCCCCGCACTCCCGCCAGCCCGGCTCGTCCACCAGCAGCCGCAGCAGCGAGGGAACGACCTGGAGCACGGACACGTCGTACGCGGCGACCGCGCGCAGCAGCGCCGCCGGGTCGCGCTCGGCGCCGTGCGGGGCGAGCACCACGGCGCCGCCGCTGACGAGCGGCGCGAAGATCTCCCACCCGGCCGCGTCGAACGTCAGCGTCGTCTTCTGCAACACCCGGTCTGCTGGGCCGAGCCCGTGCTCCCGCACCGT
Organism: Nonomuraea sp. NPDC049504; assembly: GCF_040676845.1. Classification (NCBI taxonomy): domain Bacteria; kingdom Bacillati; phylum Actinomycetota; class Actinomycetes; order Streptosporangiales; family Streptosporangiaceae; genus Nonomuraea; species Nonomuraea sp. NPDC049504. The sequence continues at coordinate 561,849 of NZ_JBFAPT010000002.1, read as the reverse complement.
CCACGTGACCCGGTTGGCGATGGCGCCGTGCCCGATCAGCACCCCCTTGGGCCGGCCGGTCGAGCCGGAGGTGTAGATCACGTAGGCGAGCCGGTCGGGGTCGGCGGCGACGTCCGGCGACGTGCCGGGCTCACCGTCGAAGGCGTCCATGGCGACCCGCACCGCACCGTCCGGCAGCACCAGGTCCCAGTCGGGGCCGGTGCCGGAAGCGGTGGTGGGGTCAGGGTCGGGGTCGGTGAGGACGAGCGGGGTGGCGGTGTCGGTCAGGATCCAGTGCGTGCGGTCGGCGGGGTGGCCGGGGTCGAGGGGGACGTACGCCGCCCCCGCCTTCCACACGCCGAGCAGGGCGGCCACCAGGCCGGCGCCGCGCCGCAGGCAGACGCCGACCGGCGTCTCCGGCCGCACGCCCCTGGCGAGCAGCCCGTTGGCGACCTGGTTGGCGCGGCGCTCCAGCGTCGCGTAGTCCAGCTCCCGCCCGCCGTCCACGACGGCCACGGCCCCGGGGGTCCGCGCCGCCTGGGCGGCGAACAGGCCGGGAAGCAGGCCCATAGACAGGCCCATAGACAGGCCCGGAGACAGGCCCGGAGACAGGCGCGGCTCGACGTCGCTCATTTCACCTCGGCCTCGTCCATGCGGGTACGCAGGCTGAGCGGGCGCATGTCGGTCCATACGCGCTCGATGTGGGCCAGGCACTCCTCGCGGGGCCCCCGCGTGCCTTCCTGACGCCACCCGGCGGGCACCTCACGGTCGGCCCACCAGATCGAGTACTGCTCCTCGTCGTTGACGACGACGAGGTAGGTGTCGTTCTGCTCGCCGGACACCGGCTCACCTCTTCCGATCGTGACGGATGTCAGCCCAATGGCGTCACGATCGGGTACGACCCAATATCTGCCCTATACGCGGTGCGGCTCAGGCGTTGAGGTAGGCGAGCACGGCCAGCACCCGGCGGTTGTCGTCCTCCGACACCGGCAGGTCCAGCTTGGCGAAGATGCTGGTGGTGTATTTGCTGATGGCCTTCTCGCTGATGAACAGCCGCTGCGCGATCGCGCTGTTGGAGCGGCCCTCGGCCATCAGGGAGAGGATCTCGCGCTCGCGGGCGGTCAGCCGGGCGACGGGCGTGTCGGCGCCCCTGCCGCCGAGCAGCTTGGCGACCACCTCGGGGTCGAGCGCGGTGCCGCCGGCGGCGACCCTGCGGATGGCCTCGACGAACTGGTCCTCGTCGAACACCTGGTCCTTGAGCAGGTAGCCGACGCCGCCCGCCTGGTCGGCGAGCAGTTCGCGGGCGTAGAGCTGCTCGACGTACTGGGACAGGACGAGCACGGGCAGGCCAGGCACCCGCCGCCTGGCCTCGATGGCGGCGCGCAGCCCTTCGTCGGTGAAGGTCGGCGGCAGCCGCACGTCGACGATGGCGACGTCGGGCCGCAGCTCGGTCAGCGCCCTGAGCGTGCCGGGGCCGTTGTCGACGACCTCGACGACGTCGAAGCCGTGGGCCGTCAGCAACCGGGTCAGGCCGTCGCGTAACAGGAACTGATCCTCGGCTACGACAACACGCACGGAACCTCCAGCACCACGATCGTGGGACCACCCGGGGGGCTGCTCACGACCACGATGCCGTCGAACGCCGACAGCCGTCTCTCCACCCCGCGCAGCCCCGACCCCGCCGAGGCGTCGGCCCCGCCGATGCCGTCATCGGTGATCTCGGCGCGCAACACGCCGCGGTCGTACCGTATCCGAACGGCGACCCGGCTCGCCACGGCATGTTTGATCACGTTGGTGAGCGCCTCGGAGACCGCGAAGTAGACGGCCGACTCGACCGGCGCGGGGGCGCGGCCGGGCAGCTCGACGTCGGTCTCGGCGCGCAGCGGCAGGTCCATGGCGAGCGCGCGCACGGCGTCGGCGAGCCCGCGGTCGGCCAGCACCGGCGGGTGGATGCCGCGGACGAGGTCGCGCAGCTCGGTGAGCGCCTTGCCGGAGCTTTCGCGGGTCTCCATCAGCAGCGCCTCGGCGGCCTCCGGGTCCTCGCGGATGAGCCGCTGGATCGCGGTCAGGTTCATGCCCAGGGCGAGCAGCCTGACCTGGACGCCGTCGTGCAGGTCGCGCTCGATGCGGCGCAGGTCGGCGGCGTTGAAGTCGACGGCCTCGCTGCGCGACTCGGTCACCGCGGCCAGCCGCCGCTCCAGCTGCCCGCGGGTGGGGCCGAGCAGCGCGGCGGTCAGGCGGGCGTGCGCGTCGAGCGTCCAGGGGGCCGCCCAGAGCCCGGCTCCGAGCACGGCCAGGCCGAGCGGGACGGCGAGGAACGCGCTCGGCACGTCGGCCACGGTCAGCAGCAGGAAGTGCGCGGGCCCGGCGCCGACCTGCTGGTCGATCAGGGGGTAGGTGATGGGCAGCAGGACGCCGTACAGGCCGTAGAGGACGAGCAGCGGCGACAGGGCGGCCAGGGGTACGCCGAGCAGCACGTTCAGCGGCAGCCACGCCAGGTCGCGCCACGTCGCCCGGTCGGTGACGATCCAGCCGAACAGCCTGACCTGGCGCAGCGGCCAGAACTCACCGGTCATGCCGGGACGCGGCAGGTACGGGCTCTCCACCGCGGCCCCGAGCCGCTCGCCCGCGGACCTGCGGAAGAACCCGGCGAGCGCGCGTACGGCGATCATGACGAGCGGGACGAGCAGCAGCCCGAGCCCGCCCGCCAGGATGGCGGCGAACGCGCCCACGCACAGGCCGGCCAGGATGAGCCCCGACAGTCCTGCCAGCGCGCGGACCCCGGCCCGCCGCACCTCGATCCACCGGTGACGTAACGCCTCCCGCACGGCGCTCACCCCGTTCCCGTGTGTTCCCGTGTCGCACGACGGCCGTCGCCGCCCTGACACCAGTCTGCGCGGCGAGGCCGCCGCGCACAGGCCGGGCAGACCCCTTTTCCCGGTGGGTCCAGTCCTACCGCACGGTCTTCCCGGTGAAGAGCTGCGCCTGCGTCTCCGCCGGGTTTCCGCCCGGGTTGTCCTCCGGGTACGGCTGCGACAGGAAGGCCCGGTCGAGCTCTCTCGGGCTCCGCCTGAGCCACTTGCGGCTCTGCTCGCGCACGACGTGGCGGGGCAGCGGCGGGTTCCACTCCTTCTGGGACGGCTTCGCGATCGACTGCAGCCCCCAGCCGAGCCCCACCATGGGGTCGATGATCTGCCACTTCCACGCGTCGATGCCGAGGAACGTCTGCGCCCGCAGGATCGCGTGCCAGATGTGGTAGCCGGCCGGCGCGGGCTGGCCGTTCATGGAGTGCACGCCCTCGATGCGCGGGTCGTACAGGACGCCCTGGCCGAAGTCGGCGAACGCGCTCGCCAGCCGGTCGCGGCTGTGCGGGTGGTGCAGCGGGTAGAAGCGGTCGAAGACTTCGAGCTGGATGCGGGAGACGACGCGCAGCGGCTCCTTGATGGGCTTGACGAGGTTGACGTAGCCGGCCGGGTACGACGGGGACTGCATGTCCTCCATCCACGCCAGCACCATGGCCAGCTCGGCGTCACCACCGTCGAAGTACGCCTTCACCGCCGCCCAGGCGTCCTTGAACTCCTGGCTGGCCTCGTGCCAGGTGGCCTGGTCGAAGGCGTACCAGAACTCGTTGGCCACCCGGTCGCCCTTCATGCCGGGGACCGGAGGCAGCCGGTGCCCGGGGGTGGCCGCAGCCTGCCCGGCGGTCGCCGCGCCGACCACGGTGGCCGCCGCCGCGCCCGCCGACACGCCCAGCATGCGCCGCCTGTCCATCATGCCTGCCATGGAGTTTCCTTTCGGTATGTCGGCCCGACGGGCCGTCCTGATCGCTCAGTTGAGCGGGGAGAAGACGGAGCGGGCCCTGACCCGCTCGTCGATCGGCGGCATCGCGAGCGGCACGGGATGCGGGAACAGCCGGCCCTCCGCGTCGAAGATCCGATCGTGGTAGAACCCCGACAGGTACGGCGCCCCCACCGTGCCGCCGGACCCCATCACGTCCTTGGGGAGATAGCGGTGCGCGAGCCCGAGGTGCAGCCGCCGCCACCGGAACAACGCCTCGTCGAGCTCCCGCGCGGCGGCGAACACCGGCCGCGTCTCGTCCGTCTCCTCCAGCCGCTGCAGCAGCGACCTGAGCGGCTGGAAGTGGCGGTTGAGGTAGAGCAGCAGGAAGGCGTTCTCCTCGATGCCGCCGAGCGCCTCGACCTTGCGGGGGTGCACGCCGAGCAGGTGGATCTGCAGCGTCTGTGCGGAGGCCATCTGGATGGCGCTGGCGTTCTCGGTGTCCTTGCGGAAGCCGAGGAAGCTCTCCACCGACATCGTGCGCCGCAGCACCAGCATGATGTCGATCTGCAGCAGGGCCAGCTCCGTCGCGAGCGCCAGGCAGCGCACCGCGGCGCCGTAGCCGCCGGACTCCAGCCAGGCGTTGGCGGCGACCGTACGCGCGAGGATGCCCGACGTGGCCGCCTCCGTGAGGTGGATGACGCGCAGGAAGACGTTCTCCTCGTGCTTGCTGCTCTGCGGCAGGTTGATGAGGTATTCGAGGATCCGCGCCCGGCCCGCCTCGCCCAGGTAGTCCTCCCAGCGCGGCGGCGGCGCGGGCCCGGGGTCGAGCAGCGCGGGCCACGGACGCATGGCCGCGCGCAGCGCCTCCAGCCGGCTCAGCCGCTCCTCCGACTCGCGTGGCGTGGGCAGGTCGAGCTGGCCCCACGTCTCCTCGCCGCGCACCGTGCGGCGCTCGTAGCCGAGCCAGGAGTCCACCAGGTACTTCAGCGCCTGGCGGCAGTGCCGCTCCACCACCGCGTCGCTGGCGTGCCTGCGGGTGCCGAGCGCGTGGTTGAGCAGTCTGACGTTGCTGTACGGCTGGTAGCGGGTGCCTCTGGGGCCCTCGGGCCCGCCGGGCTCGACGCCTTCGCCCGTCCGCGCGGCCAGCTTCCACTCGCTCTGCAGGGCCAGCTCGGCCAGCCTGAGCACGCGCAGCTCCCGGCGGTCCAGCGTGGCCGGCGAGCCGGTCAGCAGGGCGTGCAGGTCGACGTACAGGTCGGCCATCCGTCCGCGCAGCGCGGGGTCCAGGTGGCGGCGTCCCGCGACGCGGGCGGCCGTGACGTATTCGGCCACGTCGAAGTCGAGGACGGTCTTGACGATCGTGGAAGTCTTCACGAAGCCTCCGGAGCAGGAGAAGCGGGATGGGTGTCGCCGAGGTCGTGGAAGGCCTCGATGCGCTGCTCGCATTCGAGCGACACCAGCCGGGCCCCCTCGCGCAGCAGCCGCGCGGCCGTCCCCCCTGCGGGCGGCGGCCCCGCGGGGGCGCCGTTCGCGGGCGGGGCGGGCAGCGGTTTCGGGGTGGGCAGCTCGCCGCGGCCCAGCGCGCCGTTCAGCTGCGTCGCGGTCGCGGCGGCCCGCTCGATGACGTCCCGGCCGAACCCGGCCGTCTCGGTCGCCCCCACCGCGAGCACCTCGGCCACCTCCATCCAGTACGCCTCCGAGGCGGCGCCGTCCGGGCGGGCGGTGCGCCAGGTCGTCTCGGCGAGCCTGGCCAGCTCGGCCAGCTCGGGCACCAGGTGCGGCTGGTAGAAGGTGACCAGCCGCCCGACGCATCCGGCCGCGAGGAACATCTCGACCAGCTCGGCCGGCTCCCCTTTCGCCCCCACCGACACGAACACCGCCCCGATGTACGCCTCCTGCCACCGGGCGCAGTGCCCGGCCAGCGCGCGGGCGCCTGGGTCGGCCCGCACCAGGAAGCGCCGCTGGTGCGCGGCCGGCGGCTGCCCAGGCTCACCGTCACCGTTTCGTGCCGGCTGCGCTGACTGCGCTGGCTGCGGCTCTTCCACGTCTCCCGCCCTCCGACGGCCGATCCGTCAATCTCGCAGGAACGATAGGAAGGACCCCCATACCTGCCCTATACGCCCGGATCTCGTCAGGCTCCGGTCAGCGCGGCCTCGACGTCGTAGCTCTGGATCCAGCCGACGTCCTCGACCATCGAGCCGAGCCCGTCGCCGCGCGGCGCGGCGGGCCTGGGCAGCGGGGTCGAGCAGGGCACCCTGGCCGGCTCCGGCGCGTGCAGCCGCAGGGAGCCGCCGCCGCGCGAGCCGAGCTGCACCCGGGTGGTGTGCGGGCGGCGTACCTGCTCGTAGCGGCGCAGGGCCGCCTCGGGCCAGCCGGGGCCGCGCGGCTCCTGGCCGAGGCAGAGCGCGAGCGCGGCGGCGTCCTCGATGGCCTGGTTGGCGCCCTGGCCGTGGTGCGGCAGCATCGGATGGGCGGCGTCGCCGAGCAGCGTCGTACGCGCCGTGCTCCACCGCTCCAGGGGCGCCCTGTCGCGCAGCACCCACCGGCCCACCGCGTCGATCGCGCTCACGATGCGCCGCACGTCGGGCTCCCAGCCGGTCAGTGCCCGGGCCACGGCCCGCGCGTCGCCGTACGCGCTCCACGACTCGGCCTCGCCGTCGCCGTCCTCGGGCACGATCGAGACGAACGTGAGCAGCCGCCCGCCGGCCACGGGATAGCCGAGCAGCCGCGAGGACGGCCCGAGCCAGACGAACATGGTGTCGCGGGCCAGCCCGGGCAGCGCGTCGAACGGCACGACCCCGCGATAGGCGACGGAGCCCGACGAGACGGGCGTCTCGGGCCCGGCGACGGCGCGCCTGACCACCGAGTGCACGCCGTCCGCGCCGATGAGCACGTCCGCCTCGGCGGCCGGCCCCCGCTCGAAGCTCAGCCGCACGCCGTCCGCGTCCTCGGCGAAGCCGGTGCAGCGCCGCCCGAGGTGCAGGTGCCGCTCGGGGACCAGCCCCGCGAGCAGCCCGAGCAGGTCGGAGCGCTGGACGGTGTAGTAAGGGGCCCCGTGCTCGTCCGCCCACGCCGCCCCCATCGGCTGCCTGGCGAAGACCCGGCCGTCGTCGAAGCCGCGCACCTCCAGCGCGGCGGGCCGCACCGCGACCGCGTCCAGCCCGGCGGCCAGGCCGAGCCTGTGCAGGATGCGGCTGCCGTTGGAGCCCAGGTGCAGGCCCACGCCCGCCTCCCGCAGCGTGGTCGCCTGCTCGTAGACGTCCACGTCGAAGCCCTGCCGCAGGAGGGTCGCGGCGGCGGTGAGCCCGCCGATCCCGGCCCCCAGGACGGCTATGCGTGGTGTTCTTACCGACATCACTTTCCCCTTCTGTTCTGTGCGCGAGCCGTGGGCTCACCGCGTAGCGCAGGGCTCAGCGCGGCCACCGCTGCGAGCAGCGCCATGACCGCGCTCATGCCGAGCACGGTGCGCGTGGTCCCCGCCGCGTCCAGGAGCAGGCCGGCCGCCAGCGAGCCGGCGGCGGCCGGGCCCATCCCGACCAGCAGGGCGACGCTGGTCACCCGCCCGAGCAGCGCGTCGGGGGTGACCTGGACCAGCCGGACGTGAGCGGAGACGTTGATCGCGCCGCCCGCGTACCCGATGAGCGTGTAGAGCAGCGCGAGCACGGGCGGCGACGTGCTGACGGCGAGCGCGGCGATCACCAGGGACCACAGCGCGAAGGCGCCGATCACCAGCGGGCGCAGGCCCGCCCTGCGCGCCCACCAGCTCCCGGTGAGCGCGCCCGCCATGCCGCCGAGCCCGCTCAGCGCGGTGATCACGCCGACGAGCGCGACCGAGCCGTGCCCGCGCACCACGATCTCCATCAGCGCCAGCGTGACGGCCTGGAAGACGACGTTGGACGCCGACAGCAGCAGCACCAGCGTGCGCAGGAACGGCCGGGCGAACAGCCACGCGGCGCCGGCCCGCACCGCGCGCAGCGGCGGCTCGGCCGCTGGGCCGCGGCTCTCCTGGAGGTCCCTTCTGATCGTGAGCAGCAGCAGGAGCGAGACCAGATGGGCGGCGGCGGCGAACAGGAACGGCAGCGTGCGCCCGGCCGCGAGCAGCACGCTGCCGACGGGCTGGCCGAGCAGCGCGGCGCCGCGCGACCTGGCCTCGTTCCTGCCGAGCGCGACGGGCAGCTCGCCCGCGCTGACCACGTGACGCACCGCCGCCTGCTCGGCCAGCGCGTGGACGACGCAGAGCGCGCCGTGCAGGAAACCCGCCACGGCGAGGTGCGCCGTCCAGTACGCGCCCGCCAGCAGCGCCCCGCCGACCGAGCCGGTCACGAGCACGCAGCCCACGTCGCACCAGAGCATCAGCCGGCGCCGGTCGAGCCGGTCGACCAGCACCCCTGCGGGCAGCTGGACGACCAGGTTGGGCAGCAGCACGGCGGCCATCACCAGCCCGGCCACGCCGGGCGAGCCCGAGTGCCAGAGCGCCAGCAGCGGATACGTGATGGCGCCCACCCGCACCGCCAGGTGGTTCAGGCCCGCCCCGGCCCACAGCTTCAGGAAGTCGGGGTTGCGCACGCCGCCGCGGGCGCTCACCCCGCCCGACACCACTCCAGCACCGCCATCGCGCTGTGCAGCTTGCCCGCGGCCTGCTCGAAGGCGATGGAGGCGGGGCCGTCGAGCACCTCGGCGGTGACCTCCTCGCCGCGGTGCGCCGGCAGGTCGTGCATGAAGACCGCCTCCGGGTTGCCCTCCCACAGGCGTTCCGTCACCTGGAACGGCTGGAAGATCCGCCGCCAGTCGGGGTCGGGCTTGCTGGTCCCCGTCGTCTGCCAGCGCGTGGTGTAGACGACGTCGAAGCCCTTGGCGGTGCCCTCGTCCATGTCGTGCCGCTCGGTCACCGACGAGCCGGTGCGCCGCGCCCGCTCCGCCGCGCGGCCGAGCAGCTCCTCGGGCAGGCCGTAGCCGGGCGGGGTGCGGAACTCCAGCTCGACGTCAGAGAAGCGGGCCAGCGCGAGCGCCAGGGCGGTGGCGGTGTTGTTGCCCTCACCGACGTACAGCACGCGCAGGCCGTCCACGGCGCCGAAGCGGCGCTGCAGCGTGACCAGGTCGGCCAGCGCCTGCGTGGGGTGCTCGTCGGAGCTCATCGCGTTGATCACCGACATGCGGTCCTGGTCGGCCCAGCCGCGCATCTCGGCCGGGTCGTCCGCCGTGCGCGCCACCAGGGCGTCCAGCATCAGGGCGAACACCTTGCCGGTGTCCTGCGTGGTCTCGCCGGTGTTGGTCTGCAGGTCGTCCGGCCCGTACGCGATGAGGTGCGCGCCGAGGCGCATGGCGCCGCTGGAGAACGCGGTCCTGGTCCTGGTGGAGGTGCGGCGGAAGTACACGCCGACCACCTGGCCCGCCAGCGGCCGGGCGGCGCCGTTGCGGCCGGTCGCGAAGCCGACGCCGCGCTCGACGATGTGCCGCAGCTGGTCGTCGGTGAGGTCGTCGATCGAGATCAGATGCCGCATGCGGCCTCCCCTCCTCCGGGGGCGACCGCGTCGTCCGCGCCGGGGGCCGCCCTGTCTGGGCTCTTCCACAGGTGGGCCACCTCGCCGAAGTGCTCGGTGACCCATGCGTCCGAATAGACGGTGTCCAGGTAGCGGTCGCCGCCGTCCGGGAAGATCAGCACGCAGTTGGCCCCGCGCGGCAGGTGCGGGCCGCGCTTCTCCAGCGCCGCGACCGTCGCCCCCGACGAGCCGCCGGCCAGGATCGCCTCCCGCAGGATCAGCCGCCGGCAGCCGACCACGCATTCGAGGTCGGAGACGTGCACGACCTCGTCGGCGAGCCGCCGGTCCAGCAGCGCGGGCGCGACGGATGCGCCGTGGCCCGAGATCAGCCGGGGCTCAGGCTCGCCGTCGAAGATGGCGCTGCCGACCGCGTCCACGCCGACGACGGTGGTGCCCAGCGCGTTGCCGCGGGCGTACTCGGCGCAGCCGCGCAGCGTGCCGAAGGTGCTGACCGAGCAGAACAGGTAGTCGACCCGCCCGTCCAGCGCGTCGGCGATCTCCCGCATGGTCGTCGCGTGGGCCTGCGGGTTGAGCGGGTTGGCGTACTGGTTGGGCCAGAAGGCGTGCTGCTCGGCGGCCATGATCTCGCGCACCCTGCGCAGCCGCGTGGGCAGGTACTCGCCGGTCTCGCGGTCGCGCTCGGTGACCACCTCGACGCACGCCTCGTACGCCTTGAGTATCTCGATGTTCTGCCGGGTCGTCTTCGGGTCGACCACGCACACGAAACGCAGGCCGAAATAGCGGCAGATCTGCGCCAGCCCGATGCCGAGATTTCCCGAACTGGATTCGACGACCACCGACCGGCCCGGCACGATTTCTCCGCTGTATATCTTCCCGACGACCATGTTGAGTGCGGTGCGGTCCTTGATGCTGCCGCCCGGATTGAACCGTTCGAGTTTGGCGAACAGGTTCACACCCGTGTCCGCGGACAATCGGTCCAGTCTGATCAGCGGCGTGTTCCCGATGGTTCCGAGTATTCCGTTCACCCCGCGGCTCTGCTCTCTCAGCACAATTCCATCGTGCCGGGGCGAGCTATACGCGGCTTATATCTCCCGCGCCATCCCCACGCCGAGCTGCGGTGACGCGTCGCCGGCAGATTCGGAAAGAATCGGATGTGATAAATGGCAGCGACATTATGTGACACGCCGCTATATGGCGTCTATATTTGCGGCGACCCTGGACAGGCCAGAGCCGCACACCTAGTCTCGGAAGCCATGGGCGGCGAACGGGGGCGACTGCCGGTGCCCGGGCGTCGCGCCGGTCAAAAACAACCCGCGATCGCGGTCGTGCAGACCGTAACAGAGTCCGCGCGCAAGACCGGCGGCCGCCCGTACATCCACCCACGACAAGGGGGATCCATGTTCACGAATCGACGTGGGTTGCATGACATGGAAAATTCGCGACTGGAGTTCAGGGTTCTCGGTCCCGTGACCGCGTGGCAGGGGGATCGCGAGATCGCGCTGCAGGGGTCGAAGCAGCGCACGATGTTCGCGGCCCTGCTGTTCCAGCGGGGCCAGGTGGTGTCGGATCTGCGGCTCGGTGAGCTGCTGTGGGGTGACCGGCCGCCGGCCACCGCCAGCGCCCAGATCCATACCTACGCGTCGCGGCTGCGCAAGCAACTCGCGCCCGCCGTGACGATCCGGCGGCACCACCCCGGCTATCTGCTGCAGGTTTGTCACGGTCACCTCGATCTGGAGCTGTTCGAGTCCAGGGTCAGGTTCGGGCACAGCGCGCTGCGCCTGGGCGGCTACGAGGAGAGCGTCAACTGGTTCCGCTCGGCGTTACGCCTGTGGCATGGCCCTGCGCTGTCGAACGTCACGGAACACCTCATCCAGATCGAACGCCCGCGCCTCGAAGAGGCCCGCCTGACTGCGCTGTCTTCGCTCATCGACGCGGAGCTGGCGCTCGGCCGGCACGCCCGGCTGATCCCCGAACTCGTCGACCTGGTCATCCAGCACCCCCTGCAGGAACGCTTCCGCGCCCAGCTCATGATGGCCCTCGACCAGGAGGGCTGCCGCGAGGAGGCGCTGTCGGTCTATCAGGAGGGCCGGCGGCTGCTCGCCGAGGAGCTCGGCGTGGACCCGAGCCCCACCCTGCGCTCGGTCTACCAGGCGCTGCTGTCCGGGGAGAGCCCGAAGGTCGCCGTCCCCACCGGCGCGGAAGCCTCCTAACGGATCATCACACGTCACCCAGGAGCCGACATGGATCACGAATTACGCTATCTGCACGCCAACGCCATCATCGAACCGCTGGTGGACCGCTTCTACGCCTGGATGCACACGTTCACGCCGGTCCAGGCGTCGATGAACCTGGCCTTCCTCCAGGTGCCGCTGCTGGAGTCGTACCTGGAGTCGCCTCCCGCGCACGTCGCCGCCTGCGCCAACCCTGAGCTGCGCGGCGGCTACTTCGTCAACGTGCCGGAGAGCCGGGCGGACGAGGTGAAGGCGCTGGTCGCGGCGATCAGGTCGGAGCGCGCGGCGATGCTGGACTTCGCCGAGTCGATCGCGCAGGCCGAGCAGCTGCTGGAGGAGAACGCCACCGGCTTCGACCTCACCCCGCTCTACGCCAAGCTGCCGCCCGCCCTGTCGGGCCTGGTCGAGCTGGTCTACGACACCTACAACCAGCCGTCGCTGCGCTTCCTCGAGCCGCTGATCTACCACAGCCCGGCCTTCATCGAGGCGCGCCAGTCGGTGCAGCTGTCGCTGGAGACCGGGATCGAGCGGCCGTTCATCCTCAGCACGCCGCGCCTGCCGAACCCCGGCGTGGTGGACCTGCCGCTGCCCTTCCGGCACCGGGGCATCGACGCGCTGTTCGACGCCCGGCTGCGGCCCACCACGCTGGCCGCGCTGCGCGAGGCGCTGGAGATCTCCGACGACGAGACCGCCGCGGGCCTCGCCCGGCTGCTCGCGCCCGAGCCTCCCGGACGGCCGGAGCGGCACATCGAGTCGGGCGGGCGGGTCCGCTACTTCGGCCACGCCTGCCTGGTGCTGCAGTCGCCCGAGGCGGCGATCATCACCGACCCGTTCATCAGCGGCGACTCCACGGCGTCCGGCCGCTACACCTACGACGACCTGCCCGACCACATCGACCTCGCGCTGATCACGCACGGCCACCAGGACCACATCGTGCTGGAGTCGCTGCTGCAGCTGCGCGGCCGCATCGGCACGGTCGTGGTGCCGCGCTCCTCCGGCGGCAACCTGTCCGACCCGTCGCTCGCGCTCTACCTGCGGCAGCTCGGCATGGACGTCACCGAGGTCGACACCTTCGACGAGGTGGCCTTCCCCGGCGGCGAGGTGGTGGCCGCGCCGTTCCTCGGCGAGCACGCCAGCCTCGACATCCGCGCCAAGTCCACCTACTGGATCCGCCTGGCCGGCCGGTCCGTCTTCGTCGGGGCCGACTCCTCCGGTGTGGACCCGGCGCTCTACCGGCACGTCCGCTCCCACCTGGGGACGGCCGACATGGCCTTCCTCGGCATGGAGTGCGACGGCGCGCCGCTGACCTGGCTCTACCAGGCGCTGCTGACCCGGCCGGTGCCCAAGCGGATGAGCGACTCGCGCAAGCTCTCCGGCTCCGACGCCGCGCAGGCGGCCGACATCGTGACCGAGCTGGGCACCCGCGAGGCGTACATCTACGCCATGGGCGAGGAGAGCTGGCTGGGGCACGTCATGGCGACCAGCTACAACGAGAGCTCGTACCAGCTGCAGCAGATCGACGAGTTCCTGAGCTGGGCGAAGGCGCACGGCGTCACCGCCGAGCACCTGCTCGACCAGCGCGAATGGCGCTGGTGACCGGTGTGGTCCGCCGGCCGTCCGGCCGGCGGACCCCGCGTGTGCGGCCACCTCAGTCCCCTGTCCGCGCCGACTGACCGACCTCGATGAGCGGGCGCGGCGCGGGCTCCGCCTCCCGCAACCCGAACCGGGCGTGCAGGCGGCGCAGCGGCGCCGGCGCCCACCAGTTGGCCCGGCCCATCAGCGTCATCACCGACGGCACCAGCAGGCACCTGACGAGGGTGGCGTCCACCAGCACGGCCACGAACAGCCCGATGCCGATCTGCTCGATGTCGCCCATCCTGGCCATGCCGAACGTGCCGAACACCACCAGCATCAGCAGCGCGGCCGAGGTGATGATCCGCCCTGTGTCGCGCACGCCGGCCCGGACCGCCGCGCGGGTGCCGAGCCCCTCGTCCACGTGCTCCCTGATCCGGCCCAGCAGGAACACCTCGTAGTCGATCGAGAGACCGAACGCGAAGGCGAAGATGACCGCGAGAGCGAACGGATCCAGCCCTCCGACGGTCAGCGTGTCCAGCGCCCCGGACAGCCAGCCGTCCTGGAAGACCAGCACGAGCACCCCGAACGTGGCGCCTAGCGAGACCACCGCCATGGCGACCGCGGTCAGCGGCACCAGGATCGACCCGCTGAGCAGGAAGAGCAGCACCAGCATCGCGGCGGCGGTGACGCTCAGCGCCACCGGCATGCCGTCACGCAGCAGCGCGTTGACGTCCACCAGCTCGGCGGCCTGGCCCGCGACCCAGATGCGGAAGTCGCCTGGCCGGTCCGCGCGGACCCGCTCGACCAGCTCGCGGGCCGGCGGCCCCTGGGTGTCGCCGCGCACGGCCAGCGCCACGGACGACAGTCCGGGGCCGTCGGGCCGCGCGGTCTCCACGCGGACGACCGCCGGATCGCCCTTCCAGCGCTCCGCCCACTGCTGCAGCCGCTCCGGCTCGGTCCGCGCCAGCACGAGCACGGCCGGCCGGTCGGTACGCCCGTATTTGGCCGCCAGCACGTTCGTCACCTGCACCGACTCCAGGTCGGGCGGCAGGATCTTGGTGCCCGACAGGGCGAGCTTGGCGCTCAGCATCGGCGCCCCGAGCGCCACCAGCACGACCACGATGCCCACCGCGACCAGCACGGGGAAGCGCTGCACCCGGCTGATCAGCCGCTCGAAGAACCCGCCGACGCGGTCCTCGCCGCGCAGCGCCCGCCGCGAGGGGTGGATGCGCCCGCCGAACAGCCGCATCAGCGCGGCCACCATGGTCAGCGCGGTCAGCATGGCGACCAGCGAGACGGCGGCGCCGCCCGCGGCGACCGCGCGCAGGCCGACGGCGTTGAACGCCATGAGCCCGGTCAGCGCCGCCGCGACCGTCAGCGCGCTGAACATCACCGTGCGCCCGGCCGTGGCCCAGGTCCGCTCGACCGCCTTGGCGCGCTCCTCCAGGCTGATCCGCGTGCCCCCGGCCGCCGCGGCCCGCCGGTACGGGCGTACCAGCTCCTCGCGGTACCGGCCGACGAGCAGGAGGCCGTAGTCGATGCACAGGCCGAGCCCGAGCAGGGTGACCACGGTGGTGACGTTGCCGTCCAGCGGGATCACCTGCGAGATGGCCAGCAGCACCGCGAAGGCCGCGCCGACGCTGACGATGGTGGTGATCAGCGGCAGCCCGGCCGCGACCACCCCGCCGAAGACGATCACCAGGGCCACGAACGTCAGCGGCAGCGCCTTGAACTCGGCGTCCCGCATGTCGGTCTGCGCGGCCATCTTGGTCTGGTACCGCAGCCAGGCGTCACCGCCGATGCGCACCCGCGCTCCCGGCAGGCCGTCGCCGGCGCTCCTGAGGGCGTCGGCGACGCGTAGGGCGGTCGCCTCCTCCCCCGTTTTGGAGATCCCGGCGGCCAGCATGACGCCGCTGCCGTCGGAGGCGGTGCGCGGCTCGTCCACGCCGGTGACGCCCTCCAGGCCGCGGACGGCCTCGGCCGTACGGGCCAGCGCGGCCCTGGTCGCCTCCGCCTGCGGGTCCACACCCTCGACCAGCAGCACGACCTGCGAACCGCCCTCGCCCAGCAGCTGCCTGGCCTGCAACGACTCGGGGACGTTCTGCTGCTGCACCGCGGACATCCCGCCGACGACCGACCCGGCCGCGGCGAAGCCCGCCACCATCAACAGGAGGGAGGCGATGACCACCTTCCAGCGGTGCTGGAAGCAGAACTTCCCTATCGATCTCGTCATGCACCCACGATGCCCGCGCCCGGCAGGGCCGTCAGTGGAGCGATGCCCTGACTTCCGGTGGGCCTAGACCTATTTCCCTCTCATGTCCCTCTCAAGAACAGGAGCCCCGCACATGGATGCGTCACCGTCCTTCGCCGTCATCCCGGGAGCGCAGGTGCACCGCGCGCTGTCGGGCGACGAGACCGTGGTGATCGACGTGGTGCGCCGCGCGTACGAGCTGCACGGCGCCGGCGCCACCGTCAACCCCGACTCCTTCTTCCTGCGCTTCCCCGACCGGCCCTCCTCGCGCATCATCGGCCTGCCCGCGTCGGTGGCGGGCGACGTCGGCGTGCACGGCATCAAGTGGATCTCCAGCTTCCCCGGCAACGTCGCCACCGGGCTGCCCAGGGCGTCGGCGGTGCTGGTGCTCAACGACGCGGAGACCGGGTATCCGTTCGCCTGCCTGGAGAGCTCGATCATCAGCGCTTCGCGTACGGCGGCGTCGGCGGCCCTGGCGGCGGCCGAGCTGAGCGCGGCGCGGGGGCGGCTCCCTGCCCGGGTGGGGTTCGTGGGCACAGGGCTGATCGCCCGGTACATCCACACCTATCTGGTGGCGGGCGGGTTCTCCTTCGACGAGGTGGGCGTGCACGATCTGGTGGCCGGGCACGCGCGGGGGTTCTGCGACTATCTGGAGCGCGCCGGGGCCGGCAAGGTCCGGGTCTGCGACACGGCCGAGGAGCTGATCCGCTCGTACGACCTGGTCGTCTTCGCCACCGTCGCCGGCGAGCCGCACGTCACCGACCCCGCCTGGCTGGCGCACGACCCGCTGGTGCTGCACGTCTCGCTGCGCGACCTGTCGCCGGAGATCATCCTGTCGGCGTGGAACGTCGTGGACGACGTCGAGCACTGCATGAAGGCCGGCACCTCGCCGCACCTCGCCGAGCAGCTGACCGGGCACCGGGACTTCGTGGCGGGCACGCTGTACGACGTGCTCACCGGCGCGCTGCGGCCGCCCGCCGACCGGCCGGTGATCTTCTCGCCGTTCGGTCTGGGCGTGCTGGACCTGGCCGTCGCCAAGCACGTCTACGACACCGTCCGCGACGCGCGGGAGCTGGCCACCGTCCCCGATTTCTTCCACGAGCTGACGCGCTACGGCTGACCTCAGCTGATCGGGTCACGGCCGTCGCCGGAGACCCCTCCGGCGCTCCGAGTGAGGGCTGGGACGGAATAGGCTCATGCGGTAAGTCTGGCCGGGGCGAAGGTTAGGGGACCGGGTGAGCAAGTCCTTCGTGCACCTGCACGTACACACCGAATACAGCATGCTCGACGGCGCGGCGAAGCTGAAGCCGCTGTTCAAGGAGGCCGAGCGGCTGGAGATGCCGGCGATCGCGATGAGCGACCACGGCAACATGTTTGGCGCGTACGAGTTCCAGAAGGTCGCCTCGGGCTCCCCGGTCAAGCCGATCATCGGCATCGAGGCGTACGTCGCGCCGGAGAACCGGTTCGTCAAGAAGCCGGTCTTCTGGGGGCAGCGGGCCGAGACCGGCGTGGCCGACGGCGAGGGCGGGAAAGACGTCTCGGGCGGCGGCCGGTTCACGCACATGACGATGTGGGCCAAGGACGCCGACGGGTTGCGCAATCTGTTCCGGTTGTCGTCGCTGGCGAGCTTCGAGGGCTACTACTCCAAGCCCCGCATGGACAAAGACCTCATCTCGCAGTACGCCTCGGGCATCGTCGCCACCACCGGCTGTCCGTCGGGCGCGGTGCAGACCCGCATCCGCCTCGGCCAATACGACGAGGCCGTGCGGGTGGCCGGCGAGTACCAGGAGATCTTCGGCAAGGAGAACTACTTCCTTGAGCTGATGGACCACGGCATCGACATCGAGCGCGAGGTGCGCCAGGACCTGCTGCGGCTGGCCAAGCAGCTCGACATCCCGTTGCTGGTCACCAACGACTCCCACTACGTCACCGAGGACCAGGCCGACGCGCACGACAGCCTCCTGTGCGTCGGCGTGGGCAAGAACAAGGACGACCCCAACCGCTTCCGCTTCAACGGCTCCGGCTACTACCTCAAGCCGGCCGAGGAGATGTACCGCCTGTTCCCCGAGCTGCCCGAGGCGTGCGACAACACGCTGCTGGTCGCGGAGATGATCGGCGACTACGGCGACGTGTTCGCCCACGTCGACCGCATGCCCGACTACCCCGACGTGCCCGAGGGCGAGACGCAGGAGTCGTGGCTGCGCAAGGAGGTCGAGCGCGGCCTGGAGGAGCGCTACGGCACGCCCGTCCCCGCCGAGGTGACGGAGCGCTACGAGACGGAGATGAAGGTCATCGGCCCGATGGGCTTCTCCTCCTACTTCCTCGTGGTGGCCGACATCTGCCGCTACGCGCGCGAGAACGGCATCCCGGTCGGCCCCGGCCGAGGCAGCGCCACCGGCTCGATCGTGGCCTACGCCACCCGCATCACCGAGCTCGACCCGCTGGAGCACGGCCTGCTGTTCGAGCGGTTCCTCAACCCCGAGCGCATCAACCCGCCCGACATCGACCTCGACTTCGACGACCGCCAGCGCGACCGCATGGTGGCCTACGTCACCCAGAAGTACGGCAGCGAGTACACCGCTCAGGTCAACACGTTCGGCACGATCAAGGCGAAGGCCGCCGTGAAGGACGCCAGCCGCATCCTCGGCTACCCCTTCGCCATGGGCGACAAGATCACCAAGGCGATGCCGCCGGACGTCATGGGCAAGGGCGTGCCGCTGGCCGACCTGTTCAACGACGAGCACCCCCGCTACGTCGAGGGCACCGAAATCCGCGCCCTCTACGACTCCGACCCCGACGTCCGCAAGGTGATCGACACCGGGCGCGGCATCGAGGGCCTGATCCGCGGCACCGGCGTGCACGCGGCGGCGGTCATCCTGTCCTCCACGCCGCTGCTCGACCTGATCCCCATGCACATGCGTGACAAGGACGGCGTCGTCATCACCGGGTTCGACTACCCGTCGTGTGAGGACATGGGCCTGGTCAAGATGGACTTCCTGGGTCTGCGGAACCTGGGCATCATCGACCACGCCATCAAGATCATCAAGCAGAACCGCGGCATCGAGCTCGACACGCTCACCATCCCGCTCGACGACGCCACCACCTACCAGCTCATGGCCAGGGGTGACACGCTGGGCGTGTTCCAGCTCGACGGCGGGCCCATGCGCTCGCTGCTCAAGCTCATGGAGCCGACCCGGTTCGAGGACATCGCGGCAGTCCTCGCCCTCTACCGGCCGGGCCCGATGGCGGCCAACGCCCACACCAACTACGCCCACCGCAAGAACGGCCGCCAGGACATCGAGCCGATCCACCCCGAGCTGAAAGAGGCGCTCGAGCCGATCCTCGGCCCCACCTTCCACCTGCTCGTCTACCAGGAGCAGATCATGGCGGTGGCCCGTGAGCTGGCCGGCTACTCGCTCGGCGGCGCCGACCTGCTGCGCCGCGCCATGGGTAAGAAGAAGCCCGAGATCCTGGCCAAGGAGTTCGAGAACTTCCAGGCCGGCATGCGCGGCAACGGCTACTCCGACGCGGCCATCCAGGCGCTCTGGGACGTCATGCTGCCGTTCTCCGGCTACGCCTTCAACAAGTCCCACACCGCCGGCTACGGCCTCGTCGCCTACTGGACCGCCTACCTCAAGGCCAACTACCCCGCCGAGTACATGGCCGCTCTGCTCACCTCCGTCGGCGACGACAAGGACAAGGCGGCCGTCTACCTCGCCGAGTGCCGCAAGATGGGCATCCAGGTGCTCCCGCCCGACGTCAACGACTCCCAGCTCGACTTCGTCGCCGTCGGTGACACGCAGGTCCGCTTCGGCATGGGCGCCGTACGCAACGTCGGCGAGAACGTCGTGGACGGCATCGTCAAGGCCCGCACCGAGAAGGGCCGCTTCACCGACTTCAACGACTTCCTCGCCAAGGTGCCGCTGACCGCCTGCAACAAGAGGGTCATCGAGTCGCTGATCAAGGCGGGCGGATACGACTCGCTCGACCACCCGCGCAAGGGCCTGCTGATGATCCACGAGCAGGCCGTCGAGTCCGTCATCGACATCAAGAAGAACGAGGCCCACGGCCAGGACTCCCTGTTCGGCGGCCTGGCCGACGACGGCGACGACGAGGTGTTCTCCATCGCGGTGCCCGAGGGCGAGTGGGACAAGAAGACCAAGCTCGACTTCGAACGCGAGATGCTCGGCCTCTACGTCTCCGACCATCCGCTGGCCGGCACCGAGCGCCTGCTCGCGCGCAACCGCGACACCACCATCGCCGACCTGCTCGACAGCGGCCGCGAGGACCGCGGCGACGTCCAGGTCGCGGGGCTCGTCACCAAGGTCGACCGGCGGGTCAACAAGGCCGGCAACACCTGGGCGATCATCACCGTCGAGGACATGGACGCCGCCGTGGAGTGCCTGTTCTTCCCGCGTAACTACGAGCTGTACGGGCCCGAGCTGCGGCCCGACATCGTGGTGTCCGTACGCGGCCAGATCAACAACCGCGACGGCGCGATCAGCATCTTCGCCCAGGACATGACGCTCATCGACGTCTCCGGCGTCAACAGCGAGAACGGCGCCCCGATCACCCTGCAGCTGCGCGAGGAACGCATCACGCCGAGCCTCCTCGACGAGCTCCGCCAGGTCCTGAAGACCCACCAGGGCCAGGTCCCGCTCCAGATCAACCTGCGCCGGCCGGCGGGCAAGACGATGGTGCTGGCCCTGCCGGAGTGGCCGGTCAACGCCGCCCCCAGCTTCGCCGCCGACATCAAGGCCCTCCTGGGCCCCGAGGCCATCTCCCTCTGACGGGTTCCCGCCGCCGCCCTCACGGAGGGCGGCGGCACGGCACTTCAGCCGGTCTTCGCCAGGAGGGCGAGGATGTCGGCGGTGGTGCCGGTCTCGCCCAGGCGGGGGAAGATGCGCTCCACGCTGTTGTGGTGGGCGTCGGCGTTCAGGTCGGTCATCGCGTCCACGGCCAGCGTGACGTGGTAGCCGTGCTCGTACGCCGCCCGCGCCGTCGACTCCACGCCGATGCTCGTGGCCACGCCCGTGAGCACGATCTGCGTCACGCCCCGGCGGCGGAGCTGCAGGTCGAGGTCGGTGCCGTAGAAGGCGCCCCAGTTCCGCTTGGTCACCACCACGTCATCAGGGCGGCTCAGCTCGGGGGCCAGCTCGTCCCAGCCCTCCGGTCGCGGGCCGGTGGCGCCGCCCGCCTCCGTACGGCCCGGGGCGGCGTCGGAGCCGTCGGCCGCGACGGACACGCGTACCAGGACGACCGGCAGCTTGTTCGCACGGAACGCCTCGGCCAACTCGACCGTGCGCGCCAGCACGTCGGCCCCGCCGTACGGGGTGCCGGGCAGCGCGAGGACGCCCTGCTGCAGATCGATGACGACCAGCGCGGTACGCGGGTCGAGGGTGGTGACGGCCATGATGGTTACCTTTCCGCGGTGCCGACGCGGCGCAACGACCGGTCGGCGAGGGTGAGTGCGAGCAGCAGGACGGCGACCACCGCGAGCAGCACGCTCAGGCCGTGCAGCCCTGCGGTCGTGGCGCCGTCGCGAAAGAAGGTGGCGTTGGCGGCGGCGGCCAGCAGCGCGCCGATGTACATGAAGGTGCGCAGCAGCCCGGCCGACGAGCCCATGCGGTCGGGGTCGGCCTGGGCGTACAGCGCGTTCTGGTTGCCGAGGCCGATCAGGCCCTGGGAGATGCCGAGGACGCCGCCGATGAGCACGAGCAGCCAGACCGGGCTCGTGGCGTGCAGGCTCAGCATGGAGACGCAGCCCACCACCTGGACGGCGGCGCCGATCACGAGCTTGCCGCGCACCCTCGCGTTCCTGCTGGCGACGGCGGTGGCGATGATCGCGGTCACCGACAGGGGCAGCAGGAGCAGGCCCGCCTGCGACGGGCTCAGCTCCCGGCTCTCCTCCAGCCACTGGCTGAAGCCGTAGAGGAAGGCGTAGCTGGTGGTGAAGGCCAGCACCTGGCGTCCGTACGTGGCCAGCAGCGCGGCGTTGCCCCGCAGCACCCGCAGGTCGATGAACGGCTCCGGGCGTCGCAGCTCCCACCAGGCGAACGCGGCGCCCAGCACGGCTCCGACCCCGACCAGGTAGAGGTGGCCGACGCCCGGCTCCATCAGGAACAGCATGAACGCGGTGAGCATGCCCGCGAACGACAGCATCCCCGGCAGGTCCACGCCCCCGCCCGGCCGGGTGCGCAGCGTGGAGCGGCGGGGCAGCCGCAGCGCGCCCAGGACCAGGCAGGCCAGGGCCAGCGGCACGTTGACGGCGAAGATGAGGTGCCAGCCGCCCAGCCCGATCAGCAGCCCGCCGAACGTCGGCCCGACGACCGCGATGACCTGGTTGGAGATGGACAGCAGCGCCAGCACGCCGCCGGGGTTGCGCATCCCGGTGCGCTCGGCCTCGCTGCGCAGCAGGAACATCGAGGCCGGGTACGCGGCACACGTGCCGAAGCCGAGCAGCACCCGGGAGACGATCAGCAGGCCGAGGTCGGGCGCGAACAACGCCATCGCCCCCGCGATGCCGACCAGCGCCGTGCCCAGCAGGTAGAGCAGGCGCGGGCCGTACATGTCCACCAGCCGCCCGATCACCGGCTGCCCGACGGCGGTGGCCAGGTAGAGCCCGGACACCAGCCACGCCGTCTCCGACGGCGGCGCCCCGAACGCCGCGCCGATCGGGATCAGCGCGACCGCGAGCATCGAGGAGTTGATCGGATTCAGGATCGACCCGAGGATCATCGGCGCGATGAGCCGCCGATCAAACCCCTGAGCATGGTCTTCGTCATCCCCGCCCGGCACCCCCGGCGACCGACGCCACGGCAGCACCCACCCGGCACCGCCGCCCGGCGACCTGCGCCACCGCACCCACCCGGCGCCCCCGCCCGGCGGCTCCTGGGGTCGGCGGCGGCGTAGCCAGTCGGTGGGGCGGGTCACGAGTGTGCGACCTCGTCCAGGAGGGCCATGGCTGTGATCACCGCGCGGATCTGCTCCTCGCTGCCCCGCTCGCGCAGGGTCGCGGCGAGCCAGGCCTGGCGGGCCTCGCGGTCGCCCTGGCGGCGGGCCGCGCCCTGCTCGGTCAGCGTGATGACCTGGCGGCGGCCGTCCTCGGGGTCGGGGTTGCGTTCGACCAGCCCGGCCTGCTCCAGCGAGACGACGACCTTGGCCATCGACTGCGGCCTGACGCGTTCCGCGGCGGCGAGTTCGCTGGCGGAGGCGGGACCGTGCTTGCTGAGCCGGGTGAGCACGGACGCCTGCGCCGGGGACAGCCCGCCCTCCGACGGCAGGGACTCCAGCCTTCGGCGCAGCCGGCCCAGCACCACCCAGGTCTCGGTCGCGGCCCGCGTCG
Source organism: Nonomuraea sp. NPDC049504 (assembly GCF_040676845.1). Classification (NCBI taxonomy): domain Bacteria; kingdom Bacillati; phylum Actinomycetota; class Actinomycetes; order Streptosporangiales; family Streptosporangiaceae; genus Nonomuraea; species Nonomuraea sp. NPDC049504. Next base: position 539,187 of record NZ_JBFAPT010000002.1, on the reverse strand, counting down.
CCAGGAGTGCTTCGTCCTCATCCATCACCTTTTCACCCTAAAAAGGACAGCCTGAACTGTGCAACCCAGGGTGAACAGTTCAGGCTGTGCGATGCGTCTCAACCACAAAGACGGCCGCCGCTGAGGTGCGGGAGGTGACGTGTCGTGTGCCCGCCGGGCGGGACGTTGTCCCGCAGCTAGACCGCGCCCGGCCCGGCGGGGGCCACGGTGATCCTGTGGGCGGGCGCGGTCGCCCCGGCTCGTGAGGGCGCGGTCCCGTGCTCAGGATCGTGCTCTCGTAGAGGGGGCGACTGTCCGGAGAAATACCTCTTTTGGGTCATCCTCTCAGCGGCTGCAGCGCGGCTCCCCACTCCAGCAGCTGGTCGAGCATGGTGTTCAGCCGTTCCTCGTGCGCGGCGGCGGGCCTGAAGTCGGAGAAGTTCTCGAAGTCGGTGGCGACCGAGAGCGCGACGTGCATCTGCACGGTCGCCACCCGCACCGTGGACAGGATGTCCCGCAGGTGGCCGACGGACCGCACCCCACCGTCCACCCCATAGCTGACGAACCCGGCCGCCTTGTTCGCCCACTCCTCGTACAGGAAGTCGATCGCGTCCTTCAGCGCGCCGGGGATCGAGTGGTTGTACTCGGGCGTCACGAACACGAACGCGTCCAGCGGCGCCACGGCCGCCGCCCAGCTCTTGGTGTGGTCGTGGTGGTAGACCCCGGCGGCCGCGGGGGTCGGCTCGTCCAGGTGACGCAGGTCGTAGTCCTGCAGATCGAGCACCTGGTAGTCGGCGTCGCCGCGCTTGGCCGCCAGCTCGTGCACCCAGCGCGCCACCGCCTCGCCGTTGCGTCCGGGACGGGTGCTGCCCAAAATGATGCCCACCTTCGGCATGTCAACGATCCTTCCGAAACACGGTTTTCAGTCCGCTGACCACCGTAGGCACTGGGCCTGAGATGGTGAATGCGCTGGTGTCCACGTTTTATACGTCAGCGTCTACGCCCTTAGACTGCATGCATGGATCTCCTGAGCGACGTCGTCGCCCTCATGCGGACCGGCCGCCCGATCTCGGCCCGCATCTCCTGGCGCGCCCCCTGGAGCCACGCGTTCCCTTCGGCCCCCGGCTCGGCCAGCTTCCACATCGTGCTGCGCGGTTCCTGCTGGTTCGTCCCGAGCACGGGCGAGCCCGTCCCGCTCAGCGTCGGCGACGTGCTGTTCCTGCCGCACGGCGACGCGTACGGGCTGGCCGACGACCCGGACGAGCCCCTGCCGCCGCCCGTCGGCTGCAGCCATGACGATCCCGAGCTGTTCGCCTCGGCGGGCGTGGGCGGCTCGGGCGCCGAGACCGTCACCTTGACCTGCGGCTACCGGCTGCATCCCCGCGTGTCGCACCCCATCCTGCGTTCGCTGCCGCCCGTGATCCACCTGCCCGCGACCCTCGGCTGCCACCCCGAGCTGCGCGCGGCCGTCGAGCTGCTGGCCGGCGAGATCGACAACCCGCGCCCAGGCGCCGACACGATCGTGACCTCCCTGCTCGACGCCGTGCAGCTCTACGTCCTGCGCGCCTGGTTCAGCTCCGACGAGCTCTGCACGTGCGGAGGCTGGGCCGCCGCGCTCTCCGACCCGGCCATCGGGCCCGCGCTCGACGCCATGCACCGCGCCCCCGACCGCCGCTGGACCGTCGAGTCGCTCGGCGCCCAGGCGGGCCTGTCGCGGGCCGGCTTCGCCCGCCGCTTCACCGAGCTGGTGGGGACGCCGCCGCTGGCGTACCTGACGTCGTGGCGGCTCGCGACGGCGGCGCGGCTGCTGCTCGAGTCGGACGCGCCGGTCTCCGAGGTGGCCGAGCGGGTCGGTTACGGCTCGGAGTTCGCGTTCGGCAACGCCTTCAAGCGCGAGTACGGCGTCGCGCCAGGCAGGTTCCGCCGCCAGGCGCTAGCTCCAGGTGGTGACGCGGCGTAGGACGTACTCGACGGGGCCGTAGTGGTGGGTGCGCAGCCAGCGGGCGCTCGCCCAGAGCAGCACCGAGTACATCACCAGGGCGATGCCCATCACGGCGATCGGCGGCAGCGTGCCCGCGAGCGACAGGCCGTACCCGGTGAAGATCAGGCAGGCCAGCAGCGACTGGCCGACGTAGTTCGAGGCCGCCACGCGTCCGGCCGGCGCCAGCGCGCGGCCGACGGCGGGGAAGCGCCGCACGGTCCTGAGCAGGGTGGCGACGTACGCGGCGGCCAGCAGGATCGAGGTGAGGAAGTTCGTGGTGGTGCCCACCAGCTCCAGCGGGCCCGGCTCGTTCGCCGTCCAGGCGAGCAGCACGCCGCCAGGCAGGCCCACGCCGAAGCCCACGGCCTGGACGCGTGGCAGCAGGTGCCACCAGCGGTCGGTCTCCTCCAGCAGCCGCGCCTTGCCCGCCGCCAGGCCGAACAGGAACATCGCCATCGCCACCGGTCCCTGGAACGCCCAGATGAGCGCGACCAGCGCCGGATAGGTTTCGAGCTGCAGGGTCAGGAAGTCGAGCGGGCCGCCGGTGGCCAGCGCGAGCGCGCGCTCGGCCACCCCGGGGTCGGCCGCGGACGGCTCGCCGGCCGCGGGATCGACGGTGGACAGCGCCGCCAGCGCACCCATCAGCAGGGTGGGCACGCCTATGACGACCGATCCGATGATCACGGCCGTCCGCGGCTTGATGCCGCGCAGGGCCAGCAGGATCAGGCCGAGTACGGCGTACAGGGTGAGGATGTCGCCCACCCACAGCAGGATCCCGTGCAGCACGCCGATCACCAGCAGTGCTAGGCACCTGCGCACGGTCCGCGCCGTCACGCTCGCGCCCGCCCGCTCGGCCGCGCGCATCTGGAGCGTGAACGAGTACCCGAACAGGAACGAGAAGATGATGTAGAACTTCGTCAGCACCAGCGCGGTGATGGCCGAGGCCACCGGACCGTCGGGGATCGGCATGGTGCCTGACTGGGCGTAGCCGGGATCGGAGAAGTAGCCGATGTTGGCGACCAGGATGCCCGCGAGGGCGAACCCGCGTACGACGTCCACCTCATGGACTCGGCGGGTGGTCGGGGTGCTCACGTCCGTCATACCTGGCGACGCTAGATTTCGGCGTTCGCCCCTGGCATCCGACCTTGGTCGCCTGCCGCGCCGACCAAAGCATGCCGTGGCATCACAATTGGTGGGGTCTTTGGGGCAGAAGGTGAGGGGCTGCCCCACAATGGGGGGATGGCATACCCTCCGCAGCCGCAGCCCCCACAGCCTGGCCCGTGGGGCGGCGCGCCAGGCCAGGGCGCGCCGCAAGGGTACGGCCCCCCACAGCCCTACGGCCCACCCCACCCGAACCAGCCGGGCCAGCCGGGCCAGCCGGAGTACGGCCAGTCGCCCTACGGCCCCCCGCAGGGCCAGGGTCAGGGCCGGCCACCGCAGGACGGCCCCCAGCCGGGCCATGGCCGGCCCCAGCCTGATCACGGCCAGCCCGGCTACGGCCAGCAGGGCTACGGGCAGCAGGGCTACGGCCAGCAGGGCTACGGCCAGCAGGGCTACGGCCAGCAGCAGGGTTATGGGCAGCCCGGCCCGGGTGCCACGCAGCCCGGTCACAACCAGGGCGCCTACACCCAGCCCGCCTACCAGCAGCAGGGCTACGGCCAGCCGCCCTACGGCCAGGGCGGGCCTCCCTACGGCCCTCCAGCCGGTTCGAGCAGCGGCAAGGGCGTCCTCATCGCCGTCCTGAGCCTGGTCAGCCTCATCGTGCTGGCTCTGGCCGGCATCGGCACCTACCTCTACCTGAACCGCGACAACCCCGCCGACAAGGTGGCTCTGCCCACGACCTCGTCCACCCCGAAGCCCTCGAAGACCGAGGAGAAGACGCCCGGCCCGTCCCCGTCCCCCACCACGACCTCGTCCAAGAGGCAGGTCCAGCCCGGCTCCCCCATCACCGACGACGAGTTCGACGACTGGAACTTCGCGATGGGCACGGTCAAGTTCAGGGCGAACAAGGTCGCCGGCTGGACCTACGACACGTGCACCCCGGTGGACGGCAAGGGCGGCGTCCTGCGCAAGAACAAGTGCGAGCGCGCGGTCCAGCTCGCGTACTCGGCCTACAGCGGCCACCTCAAGGCGGTCCAGCTGATCATGGAGTTCCCCAGCGACCAGGCCGCGAAGACCACCGCCGACCGCCTGTCGAAGCTCTCGTCGGACGCGGTCACGTGGCGCCAGGACAAGGCGCACTCCGACTACGTGTACGGCAAGATCCTCTCGGGCGCGTCCAGGAAGTACGTGGTGGTGACCATCGTCACCGCCGACAAGACGGCCGGGGAGAAGGCGCCGGGCTTCCACGCGTACCTGCAGACCGACCACACGTCCTACTTCAGGATCCGTGACGCCACGATCACGAGCTGACGACTCCGCCCCGTCGTCATAGATCCACTTTCGCGCCGATAACGTCGGCTTCATGTTCGACCACCTCCCCCGCACCGAGGGGCGTCCATGATCGGCGCCATCGCCGACGACTTCACCGGCGCCACCGACGTGGCCGTGGCGATGCGCCGCCGTGGCCTGCGTACCGTCCTTTACTTCGGGCTGCCGCCCCAGGGCAGCGAGCCGCCCGAGCACGACGCCGTCGTGATCGCGCTGAAGACCCGTACGATCCCCAAGGCCGACGCGGTGGCGCGGTCGCTGCGCGCGCTGCGGTGGCTGCGGGCGCACGGCGCGGCGCGGCAGGTCTACTTCAAGTACTGCTCGACGTTCGACTCCACCCGCGACGGCAACATCGGGCCGGTGCTGGACGCGCTGGCCGACGCCATGGACGTGCCGCTGGTCGCGATGACGCCCAGCTCGCCCGAGCACGGCCGCACGCAGTACAACGGCTACCTGTTCGTCGGTGACGTGCTGCTGGGCGAGTCGCACATGCGCGACCATCCGCTCACGCCGATGACCGACTCGTACCTGCCGCGGCTGCTGGAGGCGCAGAGCGCGTACCGGTCGGGGGTGGTGACGCTCGGCCAGGTACGCGGCCACGCGGTCGAGCAGCGGCTGGCCGAGCTGCGCGAGCACGGCGTGCGCTACGTCTTCGTGGACGCCCTGGAGGACTCCGACCTGGAGGTGTCGGGGCGGGCGCTGGCGGGGGCGCGGCTGGTGGCGGGCGCGGCGGGCCTGGCCGGCGGGCTGGCGGCGGCGCACGCGCGGGCCGAGGGCGGCGAGCCGCCCGCGCCTGATCCTTTCGGGCCGGCCGCGGTGCTCGCCGGCAGTTGCTCGGCCCGTACGCTGGAGCAGGTCGCCGTCATGATCGAGGCGGGCAGGCCGGCGTACCGGCTGGACGCGCTGGCCGACCGCGACCCCGCCTCGCTGGCCCGCGGCGCCCTGGCCTGGTACGACCGGCTGCCGCCCGGCACGGGCGCGCCCCTCATCTACTCCTCGCTGGAGCCGGTGGCGCTGCGCCGCGTGCAGCAGGCGCTCGGCACGGAACGCTCGGCCGGCATCCTGGAGCAGGCGCTCGGCGCCGTCGCCCGCGGCCTGGTGGAGCGGGGTGTCACCCGGGTGATCTCGGCCGGGGGCGAGACCTCGGGCGCCGTGGTGAGCGCGCTCGGCGTGCCGGGCGGCGTGATCGGCGCGGAGGCGGCGCGCGGCGTGCCGTGGATCCACACCCCGAACGGTTTCTCGCTGCTGCTGAAGTCCGGCAACTTCGGCGAGCCCGGCCTGCTGCTGGAGGCGTCCCGATGACCTTCGAGAATGAACGCCTGAGCATCGTGGCCGCCGCCCGCTCGCTGTTCGCGCGCGGCCTGACCCACGGCAGCACCGGCAACCTGTCCGTACGCGTCGGCGACCGTGTCCTCGTCACCCCCACCGGCTCCAGCCTGGGCACGGTCGAGGCCGCCGACCTGTCGCTGATCGACCTGACCGGCGCGCACGTGGGCGGGCCGAAGCCGTCGAAGGAGGCGTTCCTGCACGCCGCGCTGCTGCGGGCCAGGCCGGACGCGCAGGCGGTGGTGCACACGCACTCCACGTACGCGGCCGCCGTGTCCTGCATGGACGGCCTCGACCGGGACGACGCGCTGCCGCCGCTGACCGCGTACTTCGCGATGCGGGTCGGCCGGCTGCCGCTGCTGCCCTACTACGCGCCGGGCGACGCGGCGCTGGGCCCGGCAGCGGAGGAGAAGGCGCGCACGCACCGGGCGCTGCTGCTGAGCAACCATGGCCCGATCGTCGCGGGCGCGAGCCTCGGCGCGGCCCTGGACGCCGTGGAGGAGCTGGAGGAGACCGCCAAGCTCTTCCTCCTCCTGCGCGGTGTGCCGACCCGCCCGCTCACCCCGGAGCAGCGCGCGGCACTGGGCGGGTGACCGTCTAGGGCAGCAGGCCGAGGCGGCGGGCGGTGGCGGCGGCCTGGGTGCGGGTGGAGACGCCGAGCTTGCCGAGGATGTTGGACACGTGGACGCTGACCGTCTTCTGGGCGATGAACAGCCGCTCGGCGATCTCCCTGTTGGTCAGCCCCTCGGCCACCAGCCGCAGCACCTCGGCCTCCCGGGCCGTCAGCTCACCCTGCGGGACGGAGGTCTGCCCGCCGGATGAGCCGAAGCGGGCGCGGCGCCCGAAGTCGAGCAGCGCGCTCTCCAGCGGCACGGCCCGCAGCTTGCCCGCCGCCTCCCTGGCCTGCTCCCACTCCGCCTGGGCCGCGTGGCGCTCGCCCGCCGCGAGCAGCGCCTCGGCCAGCCGCCAGCGGGCCCGCGCGGCCTCGTAGACGAAGCCGTAGCCGAACGCCTCGGTCACCCGCCGGCACAGCTCGACGTCGAGCCGGCCGTGCACGCGGTGCCACTCGGCCTCGACGCGCAGCGCCCACGCGCGACCCTCGGGCCCGAGGTGGCCGCCTGCGCCGGTGGGGCCTGACTCGACGGCCAGCCTGGCCTGGGCGCGCAGCTCGTCGGCGCCCTCGGTGGTGCCGAGCTCGGCCAGGGCCCACAGGCCGATGGCGGCCATGCGGACGTTGCCCGAATCGCCGGGCACCTGCGCCGCGAGGACCGCGCGTACGTGGTCGAGCGCCGTTGCGGGGTCGCCGTGCCACAGCGCGTGCTCGGCCGCGAGCCCCCGCGACATGTAGGAGGCGAGCGGGTCGGACCAGAACGGCCGCAGCCAGCTCAGCCGCGACTCGACCACGGGCAGGCCGCGTGCCACCTCGACGAACAGCGCGAACGACGACAGGATCGCCTCCGGCACCGTGCCCACCCTGGCGCCGAACCCGGCCGCCATCGTCTCCGCCGCGTCCCACTCGCCGGCGACGTAGTGGATGAGGAAGCGCAGGAACCGCAGGTCGGTGCCGTAGGTGCTCCACATGAGCCCGGCGTCGGAGGCCAGGCGGATGCCGTCGTCGGCCACCTCGGCGGCGTGTTCGAGCACGCCCTGCTCGTAGTGGATGCGGGCGTGGTGGAAGCGGGCCCGCAGGTCCATCGCGAGGTCGCCGGTGGGCCCTGCCATGGCCTTCTCGACCAGCTCGTGCGCGCGGTGCATGTCGCCGCGCAGCTCGACGGACGTGGCCAGCGTGAGCAGCGCCCCGACCTCGGCGTCTCTGGCGCCGGCCGTGCGGGCCAGCTCGAGCGCCTTCGTGGCCAGCTCTTCGACCTCCTGGTGGCGCGGGCCCCACAGCAGCGTGCGGGCGTGGGTGGCCATGGCGCGGGAGAGCGCCGCCGGCTCGTCCGCGCTCTCGACCGCGCGCTCGGCCACCTCGGCCGCGGCGGCCTCGTCGTCCGTCTCGTAGAGGTAGTAGGCGAGCCGCTCGCTCACCTCGGACGTCTGCGGCAGCACCCGGAGTTGCGCCACGGCGCGGTGCTTGTCGCCGCTGTCGGCGGCCATGACCGCGCTGCGGAAGGCCAGCTCGGCCCGGCTCGTCCCGGCCAGCCGCGCGGCGTCGTCGACCCGCTCCCACAGGGACAGCGCGCGGTCGTAGTGGCTGTGGGCCTCTGCGGGCGCGCCGACCCGCTCGGCCGCCCTGCCCGCCTCGATCGAGGCGGCGAACGCGCCCGCCAGGTCGTGGCTGGCCAGGTGGTGGTGGGCCAGCTCGGCCGGCGAGGTGAGCAGCCGGGCGAACGCGGCGTGCAGCCGGGTGCGCTCGCCCGGCAGCAGGTCGGTGTAGACGGCCTCCTGGAGCAGGGCGTGGCGGAAGGCGTAGCCGTGGCCGCGCACTTTGAGCAGGCCGCGCGAGACGATCTCCCTGACCGCCTCCTCGAACTCGGCGAGCGGCAGCCCCGACACCTCGCGCAGCAGGTCGTCCTCGACCTGGCGGCCGGCCACGGCGGCGGCCCGCAGCACCTGCTGCCCGGCCTCCGACAGCACCTCGACCCTGGACAGCAGCAGGCTGGCCAGCTCGTCGGGCAGGCTGTCGCCCTCGGCCATGGCGGCGTGGAGCTCCTCGGCGTAGAACGGGTTGCCGTCGGCGCGGGAGACGACGAGCCCGAGGCTCTGTGCGTCGATCTCGCCCAGCGTGGCGACGTAGTCGGCCATCTCGCCCGCGCCCAGCGGCCCCAGCTCCACGCTCGTCACCGTGGGCAGCCGCTTGAGCTCGGCGAGGACGGGCCTGAGCGGGTGGCGGCGGTGCAGGTCGTCGGTGCGGTAGGTGCCGACCACGCAGACCCGCTCGCTCTGCAGCATGCGGCTGAGGAAGACCAGCAGGTCACGGGTGGAGCGGTCGGCCCAGTGGAGGTCCTCGATGACGAACAGCACCGGCTGCACGTCGGCCAGCAGCCCGAGCAGCGAGCCGAACAGCCGCTGCTGGGTGAGCCCGGCCGACGGCGCGCTCTCCGTGCCGGGCAGCAGCTGGCCCAGCATGGGATGGGCAGCGGCGGCCTCGCGCACGGCGGGCTCGGCGCCGCGCAGCGCGTCGGCCAGCGGCAGGTAGGGCAGCGCGTCGCCCAGCTCGGCGCACTGGCCGACCAGGACGTTGAAGCCGCGCGTGCGGGCCTCGGCGGCCAGCTCGGCGGCGAGCCGGGTCTTGCCGATGCCGGCGTCTCCACCGACGAGCGCCACGCCGGCCACGCCATCGGCGGCGGAGCTCAGCGCCCGCAGGAGTCCGGCCAGCTCAGCAGAGCGCCCGACGAGTAGACCATTCACGTCTGCAAACTATGCCACGCTCGCCCGACAACAGATTGGTCCACGGAACCCCAACGGGATTGGCCCTCCTGGACGGACCAAACCCGGCCTAGATTGCTCTTCCGTGATAGCTCCCTCCACGTTCGCCATCTTCGTGACGGCCAGCCTCGCCCTGGTCCTCATCCCCGGCCCCAACCACCTCTACATCACCGCGCGCGGCCTCTCCCAGGGCCGGGCGGCCGGCCTGGCCAGCGCGTTCGGTGTGGAGGCCGGCACGCTCGTGCACATCGCGGCCGCCGCGCTGGGCCTGTCGTACGTCATCGCGCAGTCCGCCACGCTGTTCGCCGTCGTCAAGTGGGCCGGCGTCGCCTACCTCGTCTACCTGGGCATCCGCGCGTTCACCGCCAAGGACCAGCAGGCCGGCCCGCCTGAGCCGCAGCCGCTGCGCAAGGTGTTCCTCGAAGGCGTGCTGGTCAACGTGCTGAACCCGAAGGTGGCGCTGTTCTTCCTGGCGTTCCTGCCGCACTTCGTGGACCCGGACGCGGGCTCGCCCGCACTCCAGGTCGTGGTGTTCGGCCTCACGCTGCTGCTGCTCGGCCTGATCTCCGACCTCCTGTACGCCGTCACCGCCGGCGCCCTCGCCCGCCGCCTCACCCGCGCCGCCAAGACGCTGAAGTACGTCAGCGGCACCGTCTACCTGGGCCTGGGCGTCCTCACCGCGTTCGCGGCGAGAGAATGACCTCCATGGCGCCCAGGAAACAGCGGGAGATCTTCGACGCGACGCTGCGGCTGGTGGCCGAGCGGGGCTATGACGGGCTGACCGTCGAGGGGGTCGCCGAGCGGTCGGGGGTCAACAAGACCACGATCTACCGGTGGTGGCCGTCGAAGGCGGCGCTGCTGGGGGCGGCGCTGGTGGAGTCCGACGTGCTGGGCTTCACCGTGCCCGACACAGGGAGCCTGCGGGGTGACCTGGTCGCGCTGGTCGAGGGGGTGCGGCGGCTGCTGACCGAGCCGCCGGGCAGCGACATCGCGGTGGCCGCGCTGGCCGCCGCCGTACGCCATCCCGAGCTGGACGGGCGGCGGTTCTTCGCCGACCGGTTCGCCAGGGAGCGCACGGTCTTCGAGCGGGCCGCGCGCAGGGGCGAGCTGCCCGGCTCCGCCGACCCGCTGCTCATCATGGACCTGCTGGCCGGGGCGGTGTGGATGCGGGCCGTCCTGCGCGGCATGAAGGTCGGCGGCGACTTCGCCACCGAAGCCGTCGCCCTGGTGCTCGACGGCGTGCACCGGCCAGGCTGACCCCGCAACGCGCGCCGGTCAGGCCGACTCGCGGCGTGCGCCGGCGCGGACCCGCGTGACCCTCATGCCCCTGGGCCGGGCAGGCGACTGAGGCCCGGTCAGGGCGCTTCGGCCAGCGCGGACGGGATGCGGTCGAGCACCGGGTACGGCACCAGCCCGTACGCGTAGAAGTCGACCGCCATCGCCCCCGCCGCCTTGGCCCCGCGCGCCTTGGCCACCAGCCGGTCGGTGGAGTCGCTGTCGGGGTGACCGGGCCGCAGCACCGCACGCACCTCGCGGTCCTTGCCCACGGACCGCAGGTAGGCGCCGACGTCGTCGGCCACCCGCGCCGCGTCCCGCGCGTACGCCAGCACCCCGAACGCCGGCACGAGGTCGCCGAGCGCCACCAGGTCGACGCCGAACTGCCAGGCGTCGTGGGCGGCCAGGCCGGGGGTGGGCAGCCCGTCGGTGTATCCCTTGACCGCCCCCGTCGAGTCGATGAAGACCAGCTTCGAGCCCTCGCCGGCCACCGCCGACGCCACCTCGGAGACCAGCGTGGTGACGGTCTCGGAGCGGGCGCGGGCGTAGGCCACCACGTCGGGCCCCGCGTACGCGGTGAGCGCCGCCCTGGTGACCTCGCCCTGCGCGGGAGGGTCGCCGTCGAAGACGCCGCCCACGATGCGGGCGCACTCCTCCCGCGCCACCTCGGCGTCCACGCCCAGGTCGGTGGCCCGGCGCAGGCAGTAGTCGCAGAAGCAGAGCCCGAACAGGTAGGCGTCCATCGGCCCGAGCGGCACGAACGAGCGCTGCGGCTTGAGCGGCCTGAAGTGCAGCGACTCGGCCACCACGCTGTCGGCCCCGAGCCGCGCCACCGCCCTGGCCAGCGCCGCGGCGTAGTCGCGCACGTCGGGGTGCGCCGGGCACAGGTCGGTGAGCGAGCCGCGGTCGCCGAAGCAGTCGCGTACGGTCACGTCGGGATGGGCGGTGCCGAGGGTGGCGTTGCGCAGGAAGACCGTCCAGGCGTGCAGCTTCATCGACCGCTTCGCGCACGCCTCGGCCAGCCCGTCGAGCGCGTCGGTGTAGCCGGGCACGGGCCGCAGCCGCAGCCCGTCGAACAGCTCGGGCGGCGGCGTGAAGTGGGCGCCGTCGTGGCGCAGGGTCAGCCGGGACAGCCCGTGGGGGGTGACGTCGCGTGAGGCGTGGTGGACGGCGCCGACGGTGACGCCGGACACGCCGTAGCCGCTGAGCCTGTCGAGCACCCGCTCGACGCCCTCGCCGCGCAGGTCCTCGACGAAGACGTACACCGAACTGTCCACGGCCGCACCTCAGGCGCTCTTGTGCGCGACGAAGTCGATCTCGACCAGGATGTCCATCAGCTCGGAGCCCACCGTGGTGCGCACCGGGTAGGGCTGGTTGAAGTAGGACTTGTAGACCTCGTTGTAGGCGGCGAAGTCGCGCTTGACGTGCTGGAGGTGCACGGTGGCCTTGATGACGTCGTCGTAGCCGAGCCCGTGGGCGGCGAGGATGGCGCCGAGGTTGCGCATCACCTGGTGGGTCTGGGTGGCGACGTCGTCGCCGACGAGTTCGCCGGTGTGGGGGTCGAGCGGGCCCATGCCGGAGGTGAAGACGAAGTCGCCGACCACGAGCCCCTGGGAGTAGGCGCCGACCGGGGCAGCGCCCTCTGTGGTCCTGAGCTCCTTTTTCACGAGATCTCCCTAGAAGTTGGTGCGTATCGTGCCAACGACACGGTAATCCCGGTCCACCAGCGGCAGCACGCGCCACTTGTCGAAGGCGGTGCAGGGGTGGGAGATGCCGAAGGCCAGCAGGTCGCCCGGCTTGAGCCCGGCGGCGCGGACCACGGTGTGCTGGTCCTGCATCTTCATGATGGTGACGCCGCCGCGGCGCGGGATCGGCAGGCCCTCGTCGTAGGGGGCGTCGCGCTTGCCCATGCCGACCATGGCCAGGCCGGGCTCGGGAGTGGACAGCACGTGCGCCCACACCTCCAGCGCCGGGCGCAGCTCGCCGTCGATGCGGTTGAACGGGGTGCGCTCGCGGTAGAAGCCGTCGTCGTGGGTGACGTACGCGCCGCTGCGCAGCAGGATCCGCGCCTGGGTGGCGACCAGCTCGCGGCCGATCACGTCGAACCACTGGCTGCCGCCGACGGTCAGGATGGGACGCTTGAGCCGGACGTACTCGACGGCGTCCTGCAGCGCCGCCAGATATTTCCGGACGTCTTCCGCGCTCTTCAGCCCGCCCTCGTAGCCCGCCACCCCGGCCAGCTCCACGCCGGGGGTGCGCTGCGCGTACGCGGCCACCTCAAACAGCCGCTCCAGCGACCGGCAGCCGGCCCGGCCGCCCTCGTGACCCAGCTCGACCAGCACCCGGAAAGGCCGCCTCCCCGCGTGCCCGGCGAGCAGGTCGAGCCCCGCCTCGGAGTCGGCGAAGCTCAGCAGCTCGAACTCGGGGTCGCGGTCCAGCTCGGCCGCCGCCCAGGCGAGCCCCGCGGGATCGACCACCTGGTTGGCCACCATGACGCGGCCCACGCCGAAGCCCCTGACGGTCGCGGCCTGCCGCAGCGTCGCCACCGTGAGCCCCCACGCACCGGCGGACAGCTGCATCGCGGCGATCTCCGCCGACATGTGCGTCTTGGCGTGCGGCGCCAGCTCCAGGCCGTGATCGCGGGCGAAGGCCGCCATCGTGGCGACGTTGTGCTCCAGCGCGTCGCGGTGCACCACCATCGCGGGAAACTCGACGCCGCCGTCGAAGACCGACTGACCGAGGATCGCCGGCACCACACCCCCTTCGTCCGGGTCCGACCCTATCCCAACCAGGCTCTCCGGCCGCGCGCTCACGGGCGCAGCGCCCGGCCGGGGGTGGCCCCGGTCAGCTCGCCGCGCGCCAGCACGGGCACGCCCGAGACCAGCACGTCGTCCACACCCTCGGCGAGCGTGCGCGGCGCCGGGTAGGTGGCGAGGTCGGTCACCGTGGCCGGGTCGAACACCACGACGTCCGCCGCGCAGCCCTGCCGCAGCAAACCCCGGTCGAGCAGGCCGAAGCGGCGCGCCGGGTGGGCCGACAGGTGCGTCACCGCCTGCTCCCACGTCCAGTCGCCCAGCTCCCTGACGTGCCTGCCCAGGAACCTGGCGAACGCGCCGTGGCCGCGCGGATGCGGGTGGCCGCCCACGTAGATGCCGTCGGAGCCGCCGGTCTGCGAGGGGTGGCGGAGCATGCGGCGTACGGACTGCTCGCCCTGCGGCCCCTCGTCGGGGCGGGCCGTGACCACGCCCGCCTCCAGCCGCGTCTCCGTCAGCAGCCGCCGGCAGAACTCCGCGGGCGGGACCTCCGCCCGCTCGGCCGCCGCGACCATCGTCAGACCCTCGGCCCACTCCAGCCCCGGCGCGTGCGAGACGGTCAGGCGCGGCCAGACGGCGTCCAGCGTCGGCCACCAGTCGTCCAGCACGCCCGAGCCGATCATCTCCATCGCCGCTTCCGGCTCCGCGCCCGGCACCGACGGCGGCAGCACGACCATCGCCAGGATCGTGTTGCCGCGCAGGTAGGGGTAGGTGTCGAAGGTGAGGTCGACGCCCTTGCCGAGCGCCTGCTCGACCAGCGGCAGCAGCACGTCGGCGGGACCGTGCAGGTGGGAGACGTGGACCGCGGCCCCCGACAGCTCGGCGATCTCCATCACCTCCGTCATGCCCGTCTCGGCCCGCTGGCCGTAGGCGCGCATGTGGGTGACGTACGGGAGCCCGCCCAGCGGCGCGCACAGCGCGGCCAGCTCCGCCGCGTCGGCGTAGCGGCCCGGCAGGTATTCGAGGCCGCTGGACAGCCCCACCGCGCCCTCCGACAGGCCCTGCTCGACACGGCGCACCATCGCGTCGAGGTCGGCGGGCGCGGCCCTGTCGGGCGACGGGCCCATGACGTCGTAGCGGATCGTGCCGTGCGGCAGCAGGTACGCGGTGTTCAGCGCCACCGCCCCGTCATAGCCGTCGAGCAGCTCGCGCACGCTCAGCGGCCCGTCGGTCAGCGCCCCGTTGACCGCGGCGAAGTAACGCGAGGCGTAGGCCACCGTGGCCGCCGAGCCCGGCGCGAACGACAGCCCGTCCTGGCCCAGCACGAACGTCGTCACCCCCTGCCGCAACGCCGCCCGCTGCACCGCCGGATCGAACACGGCGGCGTCACCGTGGGCGTGGCAGTCGACGAACCCCGGCGCCACGAAGCGCCCGGTCGCGTCGATCACCGCGCCCGCCCCTGCCGGGTCGATCCTGCCGACCGCCGCGAGGCGATCACCCGAGATCGCCACGTCCGCGCGAAACGGCGGGGCGCCCGTGCCGTCGAGCACCCGGCCGCCGCTGATCACTACGTCGAAGGTCACTCCAGGATTCAATCAGAGCCGCCGGCCCGCACCGCTCCGCAGTCCGGGTGGTGCAGCACAGGGCGCTCGGCCAGCAGGGCCCGCGCCTGGGAGCGGGCAAGGTTCCAGCCGTTCCACGGCTCGGGGTGATACAGGCCGTTGGCCTGGACGACGTCGTGCAGCACGCAGCTGCGCTGCGGCTCGGGCAGCCGGTCCAGCGCCGGCACCGCCTCCGCGCCCAGGTCGCCCAGGTAGTCGGAGTCGAGGTTGGTGACGCCGCGGATGTCGACCTGCGTACGCGCGACCTGGAGGTCGGGGTTCGCGAGCGAGAACAGGCCCAGGCTCAGGCCCGTGACCAGCACGATCGTCCGGGGCAGCCAGCCCGACCTGCGGCCCGCCAGCCGCGCCGCGCCCGCCACCAGCACCAGCGCGAACAGCGCGCCCAGCCAGTACACCGTCGCCTGCACCGACAGCCGCAGCCGGGACAGGCCGTACGCGTCGGTGTAGAGGTTCATCCGGTGCAGCGCCGAGGCCAGCACCACCATGGTCAGCCCGCACAGCACGCCGAGCAGCGCCGCCAGCATCCAGCGCTCGCGCCGGTCCACCTTCAGCAGGCCCGCCGCCACGGCCACGATGCCCAGCACGAACACGCTGACCACCACGAGCTGGAAGAAGCCCTGCCTGGCGTACTCGGCGTAGGTCAGGCCCGCCGTCCGCAGCACCAGCGTGTCGCCGCCGAACAGGACCCTGATCTGCACCGCCACGAACGCCGCGAACAGCAGGTTCACCGCCGTCAGCGGCACCAGCCAGATGCTCGTGCTGACCCGGAACTTGGTCCCCGGCCCCACCGGGTCCGCCACCGGCCGCAGCGCCACCAGCACGACCGCGGCCAGCAGCACGCCGAACAGCGCGAACAGGAAGATCCGCAGCGGGATCGTCTCCGCCCAGGCCGGGGTGGCGGTCAGGCGGTCCACGTACGAGGCGAACACCGCGTCGGCCGACGCGAACAGCAGCCCGAACACCAGCAGCAGCACCGCCGTGATGCCCAGCGCCGCCAGCATCGGCAGCACCCTGCGCCGCGCCGTGAGCCGTTTCATCGGCACTGCCAGAAACCACGGCACCGGGCCCAGCGCCAGCAGCACCGAGAAGCCGCCCCTGATCACGCCCAGCCAGCCCGCTCCCGCGCCCGACACGGCCAGCGCGCCCAGCCCCGCGCCCGCGATCAGGAGGAGCGCGACCAGCCAGTCCGCGTCGCGCACCGCCGCCATGGAGATCAGCCAGTACGCCGTCACGCCGAACGCCACCGTCCACGGCGTCATCCGCCGCAGCATCGCCGGCAGCGCCGCCCCGCCCAGCACGACCGACACCAGCACCAGCCCCAGCCCCACCTGCGCCTCAGGCAGCGCCACCGCCGCGAACACCCCGGCTCCGGCCGCCGCCGGCACCATCCAGCCGGGCGGCTCAGGCAGCTCGGGCCGCGGGAACAGCGGCGGCGGCACGTACGGCGGCACATGAGGCGGCCCCCCGCCCTGCCCCACAAGCACCTGCCCCGCCACAACCTGCCCTTGCCCCAACTCCCGCGCACCCACCTGCCCCGCCACAACCTGCCCTTGCCCCAACTCCCGCCCGCCCGCTTGCCCAGCAGCGGCCGCGTGTCCCGCCTCGGCGGACCCCTTGAGGCCCGCCTGCCCCACGCCGCCAGCCGCCCCCGCACCCTGCCCACTCCCCGCACCGGGTTGTGCCGCGTCCTTCTGGCCTCCCGCGCCGGGCTGGGTCGCGTCCTGCTCATCCCCCGCATCGGACCGGCTCGTCGCACCGGCCGTCGCACCGGCCGTCGCGGCCGGCCGGCTCGCGGAGGCCGGGGGCTGTGGGGTGCTCTGGTGGTAGGCGACGTGACGCCGGTGATACTCCGCCACCGCCGCACGCCGCCCCGACCCAGCGCCCAGGGCCGCACCGACGGCGCCCAGCAGCGCAGTACAGCCGATGAGCGTGACCAGCGCCGCCATGTCGCCAATGGCCACACTGGCCAGCACGGCGGCGAACATCCCCACCATGAACCCGACCAGCACCCCGATGACCCCACCCGCGATCATCCGCACCAGCCCCCCGGCCCCACCCCCGAACCCCGCCGCCAGGGCCCTCGCCCCCGAGTACGGCCCACCGGCATCGCTGCCCGCCGCGACACCGGCCCCCTTCACAGGCACCGCCCCCTCGACATCAGCACGTGCGCCTTCCGCATGCGCTTCCCGCCCGCCCAAGCCCGCCTCAGCGCGAACAGCGGTGTCAGCGCGGTCTCCTGCCGCCGGCAGTCCCGCTCCGGCCGGGACCACGTCCTGCGCGGACTCGCTCACGGCCCCGCCCACATCGGGGGTCTGGGCACCGGTGCCGCCCGCATCGGGGGTCTGAGCACCGGTGCCGACGGCACGCACATCCGCCTCGCCGTCCCCAGCGGCCAGGCCATCGGCATGCGCGGCCGCTGCGTCGGCCGGCTGCGGATCGCTCATCAGCGGGCCTTCTCCGCCCCCGGTGGCCGGGAGCGCGGGGCCGGGCGCGGGTGCGACGCCTCGGGGGAGGTCGGGGGCGTCGGAAGGCAGGGGGGTGTGGGCCATCGTGGTTCTCCCTGGTAAGTCGACGACCATGCGGCAGCCCGCGCAGTCGTCGATGCGGATGGCGCCCCCGTGCAGCTCCACGATCTCCTTGACGATGGCCAGCCCCAGCCCCGCGCCTCCGGAGTCGGCGGCGCGGCCGGTGTCGAGGCGGGAGAAGCGTTCGAAGACGCGTGCACGGGCGGAGGCGGGGATGCCGGGCCCCTGGTCCTCGACGGTGAGCCGGACGCCGGGCCCGACGGCGGCCCCGCGTACGGTGACCGTGCCGCCGGGCGGGCTGTGCCGTACGGCGTTGTCGAGGAGGTTGGCCAGCACCTGCGCCAGCAGGTCGGGGTCGGCCCGCAGGACGAGGTCGTCAGGGACGGACGGCCGGATGGAGACGTCCTCGCGGGGCAGCGCCGCCTCGCGTACGGCCTGCTCGACGAGCGGCGCGAGCGCGACGGCCTCGGCCTCGATGAGGCGCACGCCGGAGTCGAGCCGCGACAGGTCGAGGAGCTGGGCGACGAGGCGGCCGAGCCGCTCGGTCTGGGCGAGCGCGGTGCGCATGGTGACGGGGTCGGCGGCGGAGACGCCGTCCACGACGTTCTCGAGCACGGCCCGCAGCCCGGTGATGGGCGTGCGCAGCTCGTGGCTGACGTTGGCGACCAGCTCGCGCCGCTGCCGGTCGACCTCGCCGAGGTCGGCGGCCATCGCGTTGAACGCGCGGGCCAGCTCGCCGACCTCGTCCCGTGAGGTGGCGCTGACGCGCAGGCTGTAGCCGCCCTTGGCGATGGTCTGGGCGGCGCGGGCCATCTGGCGCAGCGGTTTGGTCATGCCCATGGCGAGGACCTGCACCATGATGAGGGCGAGGACGACGGCGACGGCGATGCGCAGCTCGCGGGAGAGCCCGGAGTTGATGCCGACCTCGTTCACGACGAACGCGGTGCCGACGGCCAGCACGATCACGATGCCGAGCTTGACCTTGATGCGGCCGAGGAAGTCGAGGGGGTTCATCGGCCGACCAGGGCGTAGCCGACGCCGTGCACGGTGCGCACGACGTCGGAGCCGAGTTTGCGGCGCAGCGCGCGGACGTGGCTGTCCACGGTCCTGGTGGCGGCGGCCTCGGAGAAGCCCCAGACGTCCGACAGCAGCCGGTCGCGCTCGAAGACGTGCCCCGGCCGCTCGGCGAGGCGGCGCAGCAGGTCGAACTCGGTCCTGGTGAGCTGGGCCTCGGCGCCGCGCACGAAGACGCGGCGGGCGGCGGTGTCGATCTCGACCTCGCCGACCCTGATCACGGTGTCCTCGGCGGCGAGCTGGGCGGCGCGTTCGACGCGGCGCAGCAGGGCGTGGATGCGGGCGACGAGCTCGCGCATGCTGAACGGCTTGGCCAGGTAGTCGTCGGCGCCGACGCCGAGCCCGACGAGCACGTCGGTCTCCTCGCCGAGCGCGGTGAGCATCAGCACGGGCACGGGCCGCGCGGCCTGCATGCGGCGGCACACCTCCAGCCCGTCGAGGCCGGGCAACAGCCGGTCGAGGATGACCAGGTCGGGTTCCGCCCTGCCGTACTGGATGAGGGCGTCCTGCCCGTCGCCCGCCACCCTGACGTCGAACCCTTCGGCGGCCAGCCTGTTCCGTACGGCCAGCGCGATCGTCACGTCGTCCTCGACCACGAGGATGCGTCGCTGCTCTGCCACGTACGAAAGCCTAGAAGCGGGCTGTGCAGACGACACTGCCGAAGTCGTGCACAATCCGTGCAGAATTGCCGGATGGAAACCACTGCTTACCTCGCCCGTCTCGGCCTGCCCTCGTTGCTCGGCGCTCCCCCCACCCCGGAGGCGCTGCGGGCGTTGCACGCCGCGCACGTCGAGCGGGTGCCTTACGAGGCTTTGGAGATCTGGCTGGGCCGGTCCACGACGGTCGATCCCCTTGATTCGGCCGCGCGCATCATCAGGGGGCGCGGCGGCTACTGCTACCACTTGAACGGCGCGTTCTCGGCGCTGCTCGCGGCGCTGGGGTACCAGGTGACGCGGCACGTCGGCGGGGTGCAGATGCGGAACTCCGAGCCGGGGATCACCGCCAACCATCTGGTGCTGACCGTGAGCGGCCTGCCCTCTGTGGACAATCCGGGCGGCGAGTGGCTGGTGGACGTGGGGTTGGGTGACGCTCTGCACGAGCCGCTGCCGCTCATCGAGGGCTCGTACAAGCAGGGGCCTTTCACGTACGGGCTGCGGCGTTCTGAGGTGGCGCCCGGAGGGTGGCGGCTGGACCACGACCCGAGTGGCTCGTTCCAGGGCATGGACTTGGCGCCGGAACCGGCGGAGATGTCGGCGTTCGCTGCGATGCACACGCATTTGACGACGTCACCGACGTCCGGGTTCGTGCGGGTCGCGGTGGTGCAGCGGCGCGACGCGTACGGAGTGGACTGTCTGCGCGGCCTGACCCTGACCCGCTACGGCAACACGTCGCTGTCGGTGACGCTCGACTCGGCGCGCGACTACTACGCGGCGCTGTCCGACATCTTCGGCCTGCCGCTCGACGACGTGAGCGCGCAGGAGAAGGACGCTCTGTGGAGCAAGGTGCACGCCGCGCAGGAGGCCTGGCTGTCGGCCGGCGCCTCGTGATGGCCGAGCCCTGCTCCTGGCGCTATCGTGCAGCTAGACATGCGTGAGACCAGGAAGCTGAACGGTCGCTACCGCCTGCTCAATCCGCTTGGCACGGGCTCCCTGCGCCTGGCCTTCGACGAGGCGGAGCACCGCGACGTCGCGGTCAGGCAGGTGCGGGTGCCGCCGGAGCTGCGTGAGGCCGCCCTGTTCGAGGCGCGCAGGGCGAGCGGGCTGCGGCACCCCTTCGTGGTGCGGGTGCTCGACGTGCTGATCGAGGACGGCGTGCCGTGGCTGGTCATGGAGTTCGTCTCCGGCACGTCGCTGGAGCAGGTCGTACGCTCCCGCCGCCCGCTCCCCGTCGCCCAGGCGGCCAGGGTGGGCGTGTGCCTGCTGTCGGCGCTGACCGCCGCCCACGCGGCCGGCATCGTGCACGGCCGGGTCGATCCCGGCAACGTGCTGCTCACCACGACGGGGCGGGCGGTGCTGAGCGGGTTCGGCTATCCCAGCCTGAGCATGCTGCCGTCGGCGGACCTGTGGTCGCTGGCGGCCACGCTGCACTTCGCGGTGGAGGGCCGCCCGCCCGGCCAGGTGCCGGCGGAGGGCGCCGACCCGTTCAGGTCGCTGCTGCGGGCCATGCTGCACCCGTCGGGGCCGCCGTCCATGGAGGTGGTGCGCGAGACGCTCGACCGGCTGGCGGTGGATCGCCCGCTGGACGTCGTGGTCGCCGCCTCGGGCCCGCTGCCGCCTGTCCAGGTGGCGGCGATCGGGCTCGACGTGCTCGACCGGCTGGCGGCGTGGGGCGAGTTCCACGGCGGGGTGCAGCCGGGCAACGTGCTGATCGACGCGTTCGGCCGGGCCAGGCTGATGCCGTTGCTGCGGGCGGGAACGCTCCCGGCGTACTCGGCTCCCGAGGGCGCGGCGACTCAGGCGGCGGATCTGTGGTCGCTCGGCGCGACGCTCTTCATGGCCGTCGAGGGCGCGCCGCCCGCGCCCGGCGCGGCGCTGACCCGGGCGGGACCGCTGGCTCCCGTGCTGTTCCGGCTGCTCGCCGGCAACCCGTTGGAACGTCCCACTGTGGACGAACTGCGCCGCGACCTGCGCGAGATCACCGGCGCGCGCCCGTGAGGCGCGTTGCGCAACGATTGCGATACATCGCGAACGGAACCATGTCGGCGGGTTCACACGTTGGACAGGCGACGCAGAATGTGGATGAGGCGGGGCGTGCGCTCCGCGTTGGAGGGTTGTGAGGGATGTCGCCATTCAAGAAATACGCGATCGGCGCGGGCGCCGCGATCCTGCTCTCGCTGTTCTTCCTTGACGGATGGCTGATGTGGCTGGTCATCCTCGGCGTGATCGGCCTGCCGGTGGTGGGCTACCTGATGCTCGACCCGTCGCAGCGCGAGCGCCTGAAGAGGTCACGCAGGCGCGGCATCGGCCGCTGAGAGTCACCCGCTGAGTCACCGCCGGGCGGCGGAGGCCGTCATGCCTCCGCCGCGGCCGGCGCGTTCAGCACGCGCTGGGTCACCCTTCGCTCCACGTAGAAGGACAGGAACGGCACCGTGCCGCCGAGCATGACGCCCAGCAGGTACGGCCACGACCAGCGGGCCTTCATGCCCAGGTTCATCGCGGCGATGAGGTAGATCATGTAGAGCCCGCCGTGAATGGGCGCGACGATCTTCGACATCGCCTCCTGGCCGAAGCCGTAGCGCAGGACCATGCCGACGCAGAGCACGAGCAGCATGACGCCGACGATGTAGGCGAGCACCCGGAAGGGTTTGAGAGCCGATTCCACCGTTAACCTTCCAGAACCATCTCAGGGGACGACGTGCCGCGGTCCCTGTCGCGCCGCACCGCGTCGCGCACGAAGTGGAACCACATGAAGACGGCGAATCCAGCGAAGATCCACCAGTTGGCGGCATAAGCCAGATTACGCCAGGTCAGCTCTCCTCCGACCACCGGCGGATCGACCTTGACCTGGGTGAGCGGGCCCGAGGGCGGCTGGGCCACGACGTAGCCGGTGCGGACCTGCTGGCCTGACCACAGGTTGACCAGCTCGCCCGTGGAGACCGTCTGCACCTGGCCCTGCGGCAGCCCTTCGGCCCGCCGCTGCACGCTGTCGGTGCCCTGCTGGGGGCGCAGCCGGCCGGACACCGTGACCCGGCCCTCCGGCACGGACGCGATCGCGGGGTCGCTGTCCTTCGCCACCCAGCCGCGTACGACGGGCATGAGCGTGCCGTCGTCGAGCCTGAGCGGCGTCAGCACCCAGTAGCCGTGGCCGCGCGAGACGTTGCCGCCCGGCGCGTCGACGTCGGCCCGCCGGTCGGCGACCAGGAGCTGCCTGCCGGCCTCGTAGACGCCCTCGGCGGTGACCTTGCGGCCCACCGACTCGCCGCTCATCTGGGCGCCCACCTGGGCGAGCGTGGCGACCGCGACGGGCGCGGGATCGATGGCGGACTGCGGTTCGCCGGAGTCCTGGAACACGCCGAGCTGCCAGCGCCCGAGCAGGATGAACGCGACGAGGACCCCGATGGTGAGCAGGTGCAACCCCAGGAGACGGGGCGACAGCAGGGTCCGCAGCATGCTTCAAAGCTATCTGCCGGGTGGGGCGGTCCCCTAATCAGCCTGGCCCAATGGATCCCACCAAAAGCCGCAAACGACGCAGGGGATCACGCTAGGCTGCTGCCCATGTCTGACCAGCACATCGATCCGGCGGGCAACACCCAGGCCTTCCGCGCGTTCGCGAACGCGCGCGAGCAGGAGGCCGCAGCCAAGCCGAAGAAGTCGCCGCTCGTCCCCATCATCGCGGTCGTCGCCGCCATCGTCGTCGTCGGCGTCGTCGCCTTCCTGCTGCTCCAGTAGTCAGCCGGCCGCATCACCCGCCGCGGAGGCCGTGGCGGGGATTCGTCGTTCCCGGACGTTCGGCCCATAGTCTGGACCCGGCCAGGACATCCTCTCTATGTTGGATGCACAGTCCAATAGGCGGACCCGCCGGGAGGGCCAGTGAGCGGACCAGGCATCGTCATCGTGGGTTCCGGCTTCGCCGGGATCTGCATGGCCATCAAGCTCAAAGAGGCCGGCTACCACGACTTCGTCATCCTGGAGAAGGCCGGCGAACCGGGCGGCACCTGGCGCGACAACACCTACCCCGGCTGCGCGTGCGACGTCCCTTCGCACATGTACTCCTACTCCTTCGCCCTCAATCCGGGCTGGTCGCGGATGTTCTCGCCGCAGGAGGAGATCCGCCGCTACCTGCGCGCCTGCGCCGCCGCGTACGGCGTCACCCCGCACATCCGCTACGGCCGGCGCGTCACCACCCTGGCGTACGACGACGCCACCCGCACCTGGACGGTCACCACGGAGGACGGCGAGACGCTGCGCCCGCACGCGGTCGTCTCCGCCATCGGCGCCCTCCACATCCCGAAATTTCCGGACATCCCCGGGCGCGCGTCCTTCACCGGCCCCGCCTTCCACTCCGCCCAGTGGGACCACTCGATCGACCTGACCGGCAAGCGCGTCGCCGTCATCGGCACCGGCGCCTCAGCCGTCCAGTTCATCCCCAAACTCGCCGGCGCCGCCCGCCACCTCACCGTCTTCCAGCGCACGGCCCCCTGGGTGCACCCCAAGCCGGACTTCGCCTTCCCGCCCACGGCGCGCCGCCTGCTGCGCCTGCCAGGAGCCGCCAGGGCCCTGCGGTACGCCATCTACTGGGCCCTGGAGACCAGGGCGCTCGGCTTCGCCGTGCATCCGCGCCTGATGAAGGCGCAGGAACGGCTCGCGCTGCGCCACCTGCGCGAGCAGGTCCCCGACCCCGGGCTGCGCCGCGCCCTGACCCCCGACTACGTCATCGGCTGCAAGCGCATCCTGCTCGCCGACGACTACTACCCGGCCCTGACCAGGCCGGACGTCTCCCTGGTCACCGACGCCATCACCGAGATCAGGCCGGGTTCGCTGGTGGACGCGGCCGGGGCCGAGCACCCGGCCGACGCGATCGTCTACGGCACCGGCTTCAAGGTCGTGGACGCGCTGACCGAGCAGCACATCACCGGCCGCGACGGGGTGAGCATCCAGGACGCGTGGAAGGACGGCGTCGAGGCGTACCTGGGCGTCGCCACCGCCGGGTTCCCCAACCTGTTCTTCCTGCTCGGCCCCAACACCGGGCTCGGACACAACTCGGTGGTCTTCATGATCGAGGCGCAGGTCCGCTACGTGCTGCAGTGCCTGCGCCTGCTCTCCCGCACCGGCGCCAGGGCCATCGAGGTGCGGCCCGAGGCGCAGCGCGCCTTCAACGAGCGGCTGCGCCGCCGGCTCGACCCCCTGGTCTGGAACGCCGGCGGCTGCCACTCCTGGTACCTGGACGTGCACGGGGTGAACCGGACGATCTGGCCGGGTTTCAGCTTCGAGTACTGGGCGCGTACGAAGCGGATGAAACCCGGCGCTTTCCAGCTCATCCCGTGACTCAGCGGCGCGTGGAGACCACCATCGCGCTGCCGCCGCCGCGCCTGGTCGGCTCGGCCACCGCCTGGACGCGGCCCCTGCCGAGGAACTCGAGCGCCGTGGCGGCTCCGATCTCCGGGTTCGGCGCGAATGTGTGCCCCTGAGCCTCCAGCTCGGCCTGGTGCGCGGCCAGGAACGCGGGCTCGGCCTGCGTCTGCGCGGTGTTGCGCTGCGTGGCGCGCGGCGCGGCCAGCGCCTCGGGCAGGTTCATGCCGAAGTCGTAGCGGTTGAGCAGGATCTGCAGCACGGTCGTGATGATCGTGGAGCCGCCGGGCGAGCCGACCGCCAGCACCGGCCTGCCGTCGTCGAACACCAGCGTCGGCGCCATCGACGAGCGCGGCCGCTTGCCGGGGCCGGGCAGGTTGGGGTCGCCGGGTGCGGGGCCGAAGGTGAAGTCGGTCAGCTCGTTGTTGAGCAGCACGCCGCGGCCGGGCACCACGATGCCGTTGCCGCCGGTGGACTCGATGGTCAGGTTGTAGGCGAGCACGTTGCCCCAGCGGTCGGCCACCACGAGGTGGGTGGTCTCGGGGCCCTCCTTGGCGATCGGGGTCGCGGCGCCGGTCGGCTGCTCGCAGGCGCCGTAGCGGCCGTCGGGGTTGCCCGGCGCGGCCGGGTGGGCCATCGCGGTCTGGCCGATCAGGCAGGCACGCTCCTTGGCGAAGCCGTCCGACAGCAGCTCCTTGAGCGGGACGCGGGGGACGTCGCCGACGTACGCGCCGCGGTCGGCGAAGGCCAGCCGCGACGCCTCCAGGTATTCGTGCAGGCCGACCTGCGGCAGCGCCTCCAGGATGTTGAGCGCCTCGCCGACCGTGGAGCCGCCCGAGGACGGGGGCGCCATGCCGTACACGTCCAGGCCCTTGTACGAGACCTTCGTCGGCTCGCGCAGCGGAGCCCGGTAGGCGCGCAGGTCCGACAGCTCCATCAGGCCGGGCCTGACGTTACGGGTGCTGCCCGGCGTGACGGGCGGCTTCTTGACCGTGGCCACGATCTCCTGGCCCAGCCTGCCGCCGTACAGCCAGCCGGGGCCCCGCTTGCCCAGCTCCCGGTAGGTGGCGGCCAGCTCGGGGTTCCTGAACACCGAGCCGACCGGCGGCGGGGCGCCGTTCGGCAGGTAGAGGCGGGCGGTGGAGGTGAAGTCCTTGAAGCGGTCGGCGTTGGCCGCCGTCTGGTCGTGGAAGGTCTGGTCGACCACGAAGCCCTTGGACGCCACCTCGATGGCCGGCTGCAGCGCCTGCTTGAGCGAGAGCGTCCCGAACTTCTTGAGTGCGACGTCCCAGTTGGCCACCGTGCCGGGCACGCCCGCCGACAGGCCGGTCGTGACGGCCTCGTCGAACGGGATGCCCTCCAGCGACCTGCTGGTCATGGCGCGCGGCGCGGTCTCCCGGCCGTCGATGGTGAAGACCTTACGTTTTTCGGCGTCGTAGTAGACCATGAAGCCGCCGCCGGCCAGGCCCGCCGAGTACGGCTCCGTGACGCCCAGCACGGCGCCCGCGGCGACCGCGGCGTCCACCGCGTTGCCGCCCTTCCTGAGCACGGAGATGGCGGCCTTGGTGGCGTCGAGGTCGACGGTCGCGACGGCGCCGCCGTACCCCTCGGCGACGGGCGCCTTCTGGGGCTGGTGGGGCTGCTGTTGGGCCGCCGCGGCGGGCGCGGACGCGAGGGAGAGGAGGACTGCTGCTGCGGAGAAGATCGCACGGCGCATGGTTCCCACGATGACCCAGCTACGCCCGTTGTGGTAGGGCCTGGTCACACATCAGGGTGATGCGCTGGTCAGAAGCTTGACTTAGCGTGGTCCCGTGCGTAGGAAGTCCGGCTTCGACCCCTATCTCGCCCTGATCGTGGCCGTGGCCCAGATGGTGATCGCCAGGGGCGCGTCCTGGGGGCAGGCCGGCTGGCGCGAGCCGCTCGACGGCCGCGCGTTCGCGCTGCTCGCGGTCGGTCCCGTCATGGTGCTGCTGCACCGCCGGTTCCCGCTGCTCACCACGATCGGCGCGCTGGCGGCGTGCGACGCGTTCCTCGTCGCCGGTTACGCCTACGGGCCGACCTTCATCAGCCCGTCCGTCCTGCTGTTCCTCCTCGTCGTACGGGGCCGGCGGACGATGGCCTGGAGCATGGCAGGGCTGACGCTGCTGTCCTTCATCGGCTACGCCTGGACGACCGGCACCAGGGACTTCTTCCACAGCGGCGCCATCATCACCGCGGTCATGCTGCTGATGGTCGTGGCCGAGCTGGTCAGGATCGTGAACGAGCGGCGGCTCGAGCGCGAGCGCACCGCCGAGGAGGAGGCCAGGCGGCAGGCCAGCGAGGAGCGCCTGACCATGGCGCAGGAGCTGCACGACGTGCTCGCGCACAACATCTCGCTCATCCACGTCCAGGCCAGCACCGCGCTGCACCTCATCGACGCCAACCCCGAGCAGGCGAGGACCGCGCTGGCCACGATCAAGACGGCCTCCAAGGAGGTGCTCGGCGAGATGCGCTCGGTGCTGAACGTGCTCCGTGAGGGCGCGCCCCGCTCGCCCACCGCCGGGCTCGACCGGCTCGACGAGCTGGTCGAGCGCTCGGGGCAGCGGGTGACGCTCGAACGTGACGGCGCCAGGCCGCTGCCTCCGCAGGTGGAGCGGGCGGCGTACCGGATCGTGCAGGAGTCGCTCACCAACGCGGGCCGGCACGCGCCGGGCGCGGACGTGCGGGTGCGGCTCGAATACGGTCAGGACGAGCTGGTCATCCGGGTCACCGACACCGGCGCCACCAGCCCCGCCCCGCTGTCCGACGAGGGCAGCGGCAACGGCATCCCCGGCATGCGCGAGCGGGCCTCCGCGCTCGGCGGCACCCTCGTCGCCGGTCCCAGCGGAGCCGGGTTCCAGGTCGAGGCCCGGCTGCCCCTACCCGAGGAGAGTTCATGATCAAGGTGCTGCTGGCGGACGACCAGGCGCTGGTCCGCGCGGGTTTCAAGGCGCTGCTCGACGCCCAGCCCGACATGACCGTGGTGGCCGAGGCGTCCGACGGCGCGGAGGCCGTCAGCCTGGCCGCCGAGCACCGCCCCGACGTGGTGCTCATGGACATCCGCATGCCGGGCACCGACGGCCTGACCGCCACCCGCCGCATGCCGCAGGGGCCGCGCATCATCATCCTGACCACGTTCGAGCTGGACGAGTACGTCTTCGAGGCGCTGCGCGGCGGCGCGAGCGGCTTCCTGGTCAAGGACACCGAGCCCGCCGAGCTGATCCAGGCCGTGCGGGTGGTGGCGGCCGGCGAGGCGCTGCTGTCGCCCAGCGTGACCCGCCGGCTCATCGCCGAGTACGCCTCCCGCGCCAAGGAGCCGGTCGTCGCCGACGGCCTCGACCAGCTCACCGAGCGCGAACGCGAGGTGCTCGCCCTCGTCGGCACCGGCATGACGAACGACGAGATCGCGGCCAAGCTGTTCATGTCGCCCGCGACGGCCAAGACGCACGTGAGCCGGGCCATGATGAAGCTCCACGCCCGCGACCGGGCCCAGCTCGTCGTGATCGCCTACGAGTCCGGCCTGGTCAAACCCGGCTGGCTCTGACGGCGCCGGCCCCGAACCAGCGCTCGGCCGCCTCCTCGGCCCCGTCGGCGCCCGCCCAGGCCACGTAGCCGTCGGGGCGGATGAGCAGCGTGTCGGCGGGCGGGTCGTCGCAGGTCGCCTTGACGACGCGCACCCAGTCGTCGTCCACCGCAGCGCCGCCGCCCAGGTCGAGCAGCACCGGCCGAGCCTCGCGCATCAGCTCGGCCACCCGCGTGCCGCCGTGCAGCGCCAGGTCCGGCACGAACCGCCCCACCAGCGGATGTGCCTCCGGCGGGCCCGGGTAGCGGACGCCGGCGTCGTGGAGCAGGGTGGCCAGGTGGCGGGCCGGCGCCTCGAAGGCGAAGACCTCGGCGAGCAGCGCCCGCAGCGCCTCGCCCGCCTCGCCCTCCGCCCTGTCGATGGCGGCCTGCGCCCTGGTCTGCAGCAGCGTGCGCGCCCCTACCGCCGTGCGCTCGCTCTCGTACGTGTCCAGCACCTCCTCCGTCACCCGCCCGCGCAGCCGGCCCGCCAGCTTCCAGGCGAGGTTCGCCGCGTCGGTCAGGCCGGCGTTGAGCGCCGAGCCGCCGGCGGGGAACAGGTGGGCCGCGTCGCCCGCCAGGAACACCCGGCCCGCCCGGTAGTGCTCGGCCAGCCTGGCCTGCGCGGCCGTGCGCGACAGCCAGATCGGCTCGCCCAGCGGCAGGTCGCGACCGAGCACCCGGCGTACGGCGGCCTGGAAGTCGGCGAGGCTCACGGGGTCGTACCCGGATGCGCGGCCCTCCCGCACTCCCGCGATGAGCACGCCCTCGCGCAGCGAGGTGAACAGCACGCGGCCGTGCGGGCGGCGGTTCCAGCCCTGCTGCAGGCCCGCGGCCTCCAGCGCGGCGAACACCTCGGGGCCCGCCGTGAAGTGGCCGATCAGCAGGCTCTCGCCATCGGTGGTGCCGGGGAAGGCGATGCCGGCCTGGTCGCGGACGAGGCTGCCCGCGCCGTCGCAGCCGACCGCGTACCTCGCCGTGACCGGCCCTTGCGAGGTGTCGAGCGTCACCCCGTCGGCGTCCTGCGTGAGCGCGCGCACCTCGCAGCCGCGCCTGATCTCGGCGCCGAGCTCGCGCGCCCGCTCGGCGAGCAGCCGTTCGAGGTGCGGCTGCTGGATGAGCAGCAGCCGCAGCGGGATGTCGTCGATGCCGGCGAAGCGCAGCGGCACCTCGCCGAACGGGAATCCCGGCGCGCGCCCGGCGAACGGGCTGCCCGCGCTGAAGCGCTCCAGCAGCCCTCGGTGGTCGAGCAACTCGACGATCTGCCCGCCGAGGCCGTTGGCCTTGGGCAGCTCGCCGGGCTCGGCGCGTTTCTCCAGCACGATCGGGCGGGCGCCGGCCAGCCGCAGCTCGCACGCGAGCATCAGCCCAACAGGGCCCGCTCCTACGATCAGCACATCTTCCATGCTTGTCAGGCTAGGTTGACATATCTCCGGCTGTCAATCTAGCCTGACAGCGTGGACGTAACAGAGCTGTCCGAGCGGATCAGGGCCGATGACCCGGCCATGGGGCTGCGCGCGGTCGGGGCGCTGCACCGGCTGGCCGAGCAGGTCGAGGCGGTGTCCGTGGCCTTGGCCAGGGAGCAGGGCTGGACCTGGGAGCAGATCGGCGACGCGCTCGGCATGTCGCGGCAGTCCGTACACGCCAAATACGGCAAGTGAGGAGCTGACGATGTTCGGCAAGCAGAAAGGCGCGGTGACGGTCATCGTCAAGGCCGCGTTCGAGGAGGCGCGGCTGCGCGGCGACCGGCGGCTCGGCACCGAGCACCTGCTGCTCGGCCTGCTCCACCACGAGCAGTCCGCGCGGGCGCTCGGCGTCGACCTCGCCGCCGCCCGCGCCGCGCTGGACGAGCTCGACCGGGCGGCGCTGCGGATGCTCGGCCTGGAGGTCGGCGATCTGCCGGCGACGCCGCGCAAGCACCCGGCCGTCCCCGCCACGGCGCTCACGTCGAGCGCCCGCGCCGCGCTCAACCAGGCCGTCAAGGCCACGACCGCGAAGGCCAGGAACGCGGAGATGCCCCGCCATCTGGCGCTCACCCTGCTCGGCCGGCGCCACCCCGACCCGGTGGCGCACCTCATCGACCACCTGGCCCTGGACCGCTCCGCCCTCCGCGCCAAGCTCACCTGACGACCCGCCCCTGCGCCCGCGACCGGACCTCCGGCAACGGCGCCCGCACGAAAGGAGATATTGGGTTGAGCGGGGGCCGTGGCGTTGAGAAGGTCGAGGGATGGGGCGCAGCTTTGACGACTTGGTGCAGGAAGCCGGAACCGTCTCCGTGGCCGGGTGGGACTTCTCCTGGCTCGACGGCAGGGCCAGCGAAGAACGGCCGTCCTGGGGCTACTCGCGGCTGCTCGGCGAGCGCATGGCCACGGTCAGGAGCGCGCTCGACGTGCAGACCGGCGGCGGCGAGGTGCTGGCCGGCGTACCCACCCTGCCGCCGGTGACCGTGGCCACCGAGTCGTGGCCGCCCAACCTCAGGCTGGCCGCCGCCCGGCTGCGACCGCGCGGCGCGTGGGTGGTGCACGACGACGACGAGCCGCGCCTGCCGTTCGCCGACGCCGTCTTCGACCTGGTCGTCAGCCGTCACCCCGTGCAGACGTGGTGGACGGAGATCGCCCGCGTGCTCCGGCCCGGCGGCGCGTACTTCTCCCAGCAGATCGGCCCGCGCACCGTCGGCGAGCTGACCGAGTTCTTCCTCGGCCCGCAGCGCTCCCACACCCGCGACGTCGGCGCGGCCAGGGCGGCGGCCGAGGCGGCCGGGCTGGAGGTCGTCGACCTGCGTTCCGAGCGGCTCCGCATGGAGTTCCGCGACGTCGGGGCGGTGATCTACTTCCTGCGCAAGGTGATCTGGACCGTGCCCGGCTTCTCCGTCGAGCGCTACCACGACCGGCTGCGCGAGCTGCACGAGCTGATCGAGGCGCAGGGGCCGTTCGTGGCCCACTCGGCCCGCTTCCTCATCGACGCCCGCAAGCCGATCGGTTGAGGCGCGCCCCCGGCCTACCCCCGGCGTCGTACGCGACCGCGGCCTGACCACTCCCCCGGGCGCAGTCGCGACAGAGCCCGGCGTGCGATTCGCCATGGCCTCCCGCGCAGGACCCTGGAGTCACAGCGTTCGAAGGAGGAGAACATGCACACCATCGCCATGTCGGCGCCCCACTGGGGTCCCGCCGCGGGTTTCTGGCCGATCTTCCCCCTCGCCTGGGGGCTGCTGTGGGTGGCGGTCATCGCGCTCGCCGTCACGGGGTTCCGCAAGGGCTGGTGGGGGCCCCGGCGCGCGGCCGCCGCAACCCCGGGTGCGACCCCGGGCGCGCCCACCGAGCCGACCGCCACCGCGGAGCGGATCCTCGCCGAGAGGTACGCCCGCGGGGAGATGACGGACGACGAGTACTTCGAGAAGATGTCCGTGCTCCGCGGCGGAGCTGCATAAACCTCACTTGGAGGCAAAGAACTGTCACTGGTCGCGTTCATGGCGTCGCGTTACGTTTCGTATACGCCTTCATCGGAAGTGGGGACAAGCATGCGGTCCATCGCCAAGTTCTGCGGCCAGTGCAGCTGCGGCTGCCCCGAGCTGTTCGTCGATCACACGGCGCCTGAGGAACGCCAGGTGGTCATCGTCGACGACTTCGGGCAGCGCGTGGAGATGAGCCTCGACCAGTTCGAATCGATCGTGGAGGCCGCCAAGAGCGGGTCTCTGGACAGCCTGGCGCTCGTACCCTGAGCGCGCAGGTCCTGACCCTGCTGGCCGGCGGGGCGGCCGCCGGTCTGCTCGCGGGCACCGCGACCTGTACGGCGGCGCAGGGCGGGCTGCTCATCGGGCTCGCCGACGGGCCTCGCGGGCGTGATCCCGCGCTGGTCGGCTGGTTCCTCGCGGGGCGTCTGGCCTCGCACACGGCGGCGGGGGCGCTGCTCGGGCTGCTCGGCTCGGCCGTCACCCTGCCGCCGCAGGCGCGGGCGGTGCTGCTCGTCGCGGCCGGCCTCACGGTCATCGCCCTCGCCGTCCGCCTGATCCGGCGCGACCGGACACCCTGCGCGAACCCGCCGTCAGGCGCGGAGCCCGCAGCCGGCACGGAGCCGGCGGCGGGCGCGGAACTCCAAGAGGAGCCGACAGCGGGCGCGGAACTCCAAGAGGAGCCGACGGCCTGCGGCGAATGCGGCCCTGCCACCGCCGAGCCCCGTCCCACCGCCGAGCCCCGTCCCGCCTCCGGGCGGCGGGCGGCGCTGCTGGGGGCGGTCACCGTCCTCGTGCCCTGCGGGGTCACGCTTGGCATGGAGATGGTCGCGATCACCAGCGGCTCGCCGCTCGCGGGTGCGGCGGTCATGGCGGGGTTCGTGGCGGGCACCGCGCCGGCGTTCGCGCTCCTCGGGTACGTCCTGCGGCGCGTCTCCAGGACCCGCCTGGCCCGGCTGGCCGGAGTGGTGGCGATCGCCGCCGGCCTGTGGACGGCGGGGACCGGCGTCAACCTCGGCGGCTGGCTGACCGCCCCCGCCCCCGCCCAGGCCACCTCGCAGGGCAGCAGGCCCACGTCGGTGACCGTGTGGGCGACGCGCGAGGGCTACCGCCCCGCCATGGTCGACGCCCGGGCGAACGCCCCCGTCGAGGTGGTCTTCAAGGTGCTCGACCAGGGCTGCACCGGCACCGTCGTCATCGAGGGGCGCGACGTGGCGCTGCCCGCCACCGTACGCCTGCCGCCCCGGCCCCCGGGCACCCTGCGGTACGTCTGCGGGATGGGCATGTACGCGGGCTTCATCAACTTCTCGTGAAGCCTTAGGGCGATTACGGTTCGCGATCGGCTGATCACGTGCCAGTCTGTCGCCATGGCCTGGCGAGGAGAGGTGGCGGTACCAGCGCCGCGCGCAGGAGACGAGCCCGAGTTGCTGGCCGCCGCGCGGGCGGGTGACGCCCGCGCCGCGCACCGGCTGGGCAAGCTCTACGCCCAGCACGGCGAGCGGGCGGCGGCCAAGCACTGGTGGGAGCGGGCGGCCGCGGGCGGCAACGTCGACAGCGCGTACAACCTGGGCATCTGGCACGAGAAGCACGGCAGCCTGGAGGAGGCCGTCACCTGGTACGAGGCGGCGGCCAGCACCGGCGACGCCGAGGCGGCGACGCACCTCGCGACCCTGCTGCTGGAGCAGCGCGGCGACCCGGGGGCGGCGAGGGTGTGGTTCGAGAGCGCGGCGACGGCCGGGTCCCGGGCGGCGGCCCGGCGGCTGGCGCTGATGTGCGAGGAGACGGGCGAGCTGGGCGCGGCCCGCGAGTGGCATCGCAGGGCGGCGGCCGACGGCGACGTGGCCTCGGCCCACGACCTGGGGTTCCTGGCGTACTGCGGGGGCGACGACGCCGAGACCCTGCACTGGTGGGAGTACGCGGCCAGGGGCGGCCACGCCGAGTCCGCGTACTGCCTGGGTCTCTATCTCGACGCGAGCCGCGACCCCGAGGGCGCGGAGGCGTACTACCGGCTGGCCGCGCGCAGCGAGCATCCCGGCGCGGCGTCGCGCCTGGGCGGGGTGGCGCTGTCTCGGGGCGACCTGCGCACGGCGCGGGGCTGGTTCGAGCAGGCGGCCGCCGCCGGGCGGGCGTGCGACCAGCGGATGGCCGGGTTCGTCTGCGTGGAGCTGGGCGACACGGCGGCGGCCAGCCACTGGTTCGGCCGGGCGGCGGCGGGCGGCGACGCCGAGGCCGCCTACAACTACGGGCTGCTGCTGATAGCCGAGTTCGGCGACCTGGCGGGCGGGCGCCACTGGTTCCGCCAGGCCGCGCAGGCGGGGCACCACGAGGCCGCCGTCGAGCTGGGCGGCCTGCTGTCGGTTGCGGGCGAGCACGGCGAGGCGCAGGCGTGGCTGTCGGACCCGCCGCCGCCCGCGTGGGCGCGACCGGCCGAGCCCGAGCTGACGGCCAGGGCCGAGCTGGCCGCGGCGGCGATCGGGCGCGGCGGCGGTGAGCCGCCGGCCGTGGCCGACCTGGCCGAGGTGCTGAGCACGTGGGACGTCGTCACCCGGCCGCTGCACGACCACTCCGACGTGGTGGCGTGGCTGGTGGCGCGCAGCGGCGTGCATCTCAGCGCGGTGGAGCACCTGGCGTCGGTGCGCGGCACGCTGCTGCGTCCCGGCAGCTCGCCGTGGCCGGGGCAGGGCGAGCTGCAGCACGTCCTGACCACGGCCCGCGACCTGCGCCGCCGCCTCGGGGTCCGCTGACTCAGAGAACCTCGGAGACCGGCGTGTACGGCAGGCCGAGCGCCTGCGCGACCGGCTCGTTCGTGAGCCGCCCGCCGTGCGTGTTGAGCCCGCCCGCGAGCCCCGGGTCGCTCTTGAGCGCGTCGCGCCAGCCCAGGTTGGCCAGCTTGACCGCGTACGGCAGGGTCGCGTTGGTCAGCGCGTACGTCGAGGTGTTGGCCACCGAGCCGGGCATGTTGGCCACGCAGTAGAAGACCGACTCGTGCACCTTGTAGGTGGGCTCGGCGTGGGTGGTGGGCCGCGAGTCCTCGAAGCAGCCGCCCTGGTCGATGGCGATGTCCACGAGCACGGAGCCGGGCTTCATCCGGGAGACGAGGTCGTTGGAGACCAGCGTCGGGGCCTTGGCGCCGGGGATGAGCACCGCGCCGATGACGAGGTCGGCCCGCAGGACCTCCTGCTCGATCGCGTACGAGGTGGACACGACCGTCTTGAGCCGGCCCTGGTAGATGGCGTCGATCTGGCGCAGCCGGTCGATGTTGGTGTCGAGCACGGTGACGTCGGCGCCCATGCCGACGGCGACCTGCGCGGCGTTCAGGCCCGAGACGCCGCCGCCGATGACGACGACCTTCGCGGGCGCGACGCCGGGCACGCCGCCCGGCAGGATGCCCCTGCCGCCGTTGAAGCGCATCAGGTTGTACGCCCCCACCTGCGGCGCCAGCCGCCCGGCGACCTCGGACATCGGGGCGAGCAGCGGCAGGGCGTTGCCCACCTGCACGGTCTCGTACGCGATGCCGGTCGTGCGGGCCTCGAGCAGCGCGTCGGTGCACGGCTTGGAGGCGGCGAGGTGCAGGTACGTGAACAGCACCAGCCCCTCGCGCAGCCGGTGGTACTCCTCGGCGATGGGCTCCTTCACCTTGAGCACCATGTCGGACTCGGCCCACACGGCGTCGGCGGAGTCGATGATCTTGGCGCCCGCGGCCAGATACTCCTCGTCGGTGATCTGCGAACCCAGGCCGGCGCCCCGCTGTACGGAGACGTCGTGCCCGTTGCGCACCAGCTCGTGCACACCCGCCGGAGTGGCGGCGACACGGTATTCGTGGTTTTTGACCTCGGCTGGGACGCCGATCTTCATTGCGGTGGTTCCTTTCGGGAACCGGCACGTCGTCGTACCGGATGGAAGGGTGTCATAGCCGTGCCCACGCCTCCGTGAGCACGCCGCGCAGGATCTCGCCGATCTCGTCGAACTCCTTCTGCCCGGCGATCAGTGGCGGCGCGAGCTGGATGACCGGGTCGCCGCGGTCGTCGGCCCGGCAGTAGAGGCCGGCGTCGAACAGCGCCTTCGACAGGAAGCCGCGCAGCAGCCGCTCAGACTCCTCGGCGTCGAACGTCTCCTTCGTCGCCTTGTCCTTGACCAGCTCGATGCCCCAGAAGTAGCCGGAGCCGCGCACGTCGCCGACGATCGGCAGGTCGCGCAGGTCGTCGAGGGTCTGGCGGAAGCGGGGCTCATTGGCGGTGACGTGGCCGAGCAGGTCTTCGCGCTCGAAGATGTCGAGGTTGGCCAGCGCGACGGCGGCGGAGACGGGGTGGCCGCCGAAGGTGTAGCCGTGGGCGAACATGGTGTCGCCGTCCTTGAACGGCTCGAACAGCCGCTCGTGCGCGATCATGGCGCCGATCGGGGAATAGCCGCTGGTCATGCCCTTGGCGCAGGTGATGATGTCGGGCACGTAGTCGAACTTCTCGCCGCCGAACATGGTGCCGAGGCGGCCGAAGGCGCAGATGACCTCGTCGGAGACGAGCAGCACGTCGTACTCGTCGCAGATCTCGCGCAGCCGCTGGAAGTAGCCGGGAGGGGGCGGGAAGCAGCCGCCGGCGTTCTGGACGGGCTCGGCGAAGACGGCGGCCACCGTGTCGGGGCCCTCCATCTCGATGGCGCGGGCCACCCGGTCGGCGGCCCACCGGCCGTACTGCTCGGGGGTCATGCCGGGGACGCCGGTGATCTCGTCGGCGCGGTAGTGGTTGGTGTTGGGCACCCTGACCGAGC
The DNA here is from genome assembly GCF_040676845.1 of Nonomuraea sp. NPDC049504. Lineage (NCBI taxonomy): Bacteria > Bacillati > Actinomycetota > Actinomycetes > Streptosporangiales > Streptosporangiaceae > Nonomuraea > Nonomuraea sp. NPDC049504. Next base: position 503,054 of record NZ_JBFAPT010000002.1, on the reverse strand, counting down.
CCGGCACGAGCGGCTCGAACATCTGCTTGAACGCCGGGATGCCGGTGATCGACAGCGCGCCCTGCGGGGTGCCGTGGTAGGCGATCTGCCGGCTGATGACCTTGTGCTTGAGGGGCTTGCCGACGAGCTTGTAGTACTGCTTGGCGAGTTTCCACGCGGTCTCGACCGCCTCGCCGCCGCCGGTGGTGAAGAAGACGCGGTTCAGCTCGCCCGGGGTGTGAGCGGCCAGCCGCTGGGCCAGCTCGGCCGCCTTGGGGTGGGCGTAGGACCAGAGCGGGAAGAACGCCAGCTCCTGTGCCTGCTTGGCGGCGGCCTCGGCCAGCTCCTGCCGGCCGTGACCCACCTGGACGACGAAGAGCCCCGCCAGACCGTCGAGGTAGCGCTTGCCGTGGATGTCGTAGATGTAGGACCCCTCACCGCGCACGATGGTGGGGATCTCGGACTGCTCGTAGGCGCTGTGTCGGGTGAAGTGCAACCACAGGTTGTCCTGCGCGGCTCTCAGGACGTCGAGTTCCGGCTGCGTCATGGTTATCTTCCCTCGTGTCTGAACTCCCCACAGTCTGCACGTTCACCTGCGGAGTTGCCAAGCGAATCGGTCGCAGCAATATGCAGGAAAATCGGGATCCGCAGAACCCATATGTAACCACGACGAAATCCGCAGGTAGATTAGCCCGCGGGTCAGGACCGCGACCTGTCCTGTTTCCGCAGGACAGGACCGGTTGTGGTCCAATGAGACCGAAACTGCCGTGAGCGCCCGGTGACGGGCGCGACTGTTGAGAACGACCCCCGGGGGACCGTCCCGTGACTCCTGAACAGATCGAGAACGCTGTCTCCGCCGCGATGCCGCAGGCCGTCGAGGAGCTCAAGCGGCTGGCCGCCATTCCCTCCGTGGCCTTCCCCGGGCACCCGCAGGAGCCGGTGTTCGCCGCCGCCAAGATGACGGAGGAGCTGCTGCGCTCCACCGGGTTGCCGCGCGTGCAGCAGGTGCCCGTCGAAGGCAGCTTCCCGGCCGTCTACGGCGAGGCCCCCGCCCCGCCCGGCATGCCGACCGTGCTGCTGTACGCCCACTACGACGTGCAGCCCGCCGGCGACCCCGCCGCGTGGCGCACGCCGCCGTTCGAGCCGACGCTGATCGACGGCCGCCTCTACGGCCGCGGCACCGCCGACGACAAGTCAGGCGTCATCTCCCACGTCACCGCCCTGCGCGCCTTCCAGGGGAACTTCCCCGTCGGCATCAAGGTGATCATCGAGGGCCAGGAGGAATACGCCGGCGACCGCCTCGAGGCGTTCGTCGAGCGCAACCCCGAGCTGCTGCGCGCCGACACCATCGTGGTCGCCGACACCGGCAACCCGCGCGTCGCCGACCCGGCGGTCACCACCTCGCTGCGCGGCATGGCCGCGTTCACCATCGAGGTGCGCACGCTGCGCGAGCCCGTGCACAGCGGGTCCTTCGGCGGCGCCGCGCCCGACGCGCTGGCCGCCCTCATGCGCATGCTGACCGCGCTGCACGACGAGAACGGCGACGTGCGCGTGCCCGGCCTGCCCCGCGGGTCGTTCCTCGGGCAGGGGCCGTCGGAGGAGGAGTTCAGGAGGACGGCCGGAGTGCTCGACGGCGTCTCGCTCGTGGGGTCGGGGTCGCTGGCCGACCGGCTCTGGTCGTCGTACGCGATCACCGTCACCGGCCTCGACGTGCCGACCGTCTCCGGCGCCATCAACGCCGTCCAGCCCGTCGCGCGGGCCAGGGTGACCGTCCGCGTGCCTCCGGCGAGCGACCCCAAGACCGCGATCGACGCCGTGGCCGACTTCCTGCGCCAGGTGGCGCCGTGGGGCGTGCGGGTGTCGTTCGGCGACCACACCGTGGGCGCCGGCTTCCAGGCCGACTCCGGCGGCAAGGCCCGCTCGGCGCTCAACCGCGCCATGGAGCGCGCCTTCGGCCGCCCGCCCAGGGACGTCGGCGCCGGCGGCTCGATCCCGCTGGTCAGCACCCTGCTCAAGCAGTTCCCCGCGGCCGAGATCCTGCTGTTCGGGGCGGAGGACGAGGAGGCCGCCATCCACGCGCCCAACGAGCGGGTCGATCTTGAGGAGCTGCGCCGGGTCGCCACGACGGAGGCGTTGTTCCTGCACGAGCTGAGCCTGCCGTCGGCGCTCGGGGTCTAACGCACGGGTAGGTCGTACACGCGGCGGACGCTGCTGCCCAGCCTGGCCACGTCCGCCCCGTACACGTGCAGCGACACCCCCACCTCGTCGCTGGTGTTGCGCACCCTGTGGATGTCGCCGGGCGGGGCGAACCCGCTGACCTCGCCCGGGTCGTTGGCGGCCCGGCCGATCTCGATCAGGTGGTCGCCCATGTCGCGGTAGAGGATCTCGTACTCGATGCCGCTCAGGATGCCGAACGTGCACCACGACACGTGGTCGTGCACCGGGGTCTCCTGGCCGGGGCGCCAGACGACGCCACAGATCGAGAAGCGGTCCTCGGCGTGCAGGACGTGCGAGACGTAGCCGCCTGGCGAGCCCTCGCGTTCGTCCGGCGTGAGCACGTCGAGACCGGGCAGGTGGTCGCGGAGCAGGTCGGCGACCGCGAAGGCGGTCGGCCTGGCGCCCAGGCCGCGGGCGACGATGCGCGACACGCCCCTCACGAGGACGTCCAGACCTGGTCTGGTGATGGTGGCGGTCTTCATGGTGAACCCCCTGCCGAGGTCCGTCCGCTGCCTTCCCTTCCACGGTCCCTCACCTCGACTGATAGGTCCAACAGATGTCTTGTGGTTGATCGATAGATATGCTTGATGGATGCTGGATGTCGCTCGTCTGCGCGTCCTCCTCGCGGTCGCCCGTAAGGGCTCGCTGACCGAAGCCGCCAAGGAGCTGCACTACTCCCAGCCCTCCGTCAGCCACCACCTGGCCAGGCTGGAGGCCGAGACCGGCGCCAAGCTCATCCAGCGCGCCGGGCGCGGCATCCGGCTCACCGAGGCGGGCCGGCTGCTCGCCGAGCGGGCCGCCGACATCATCGAACGCCTCGACGCCACCGCCGAGGAGCTCGCCGCGCACGTGGGGCTGCGGTCCGGGCGGGTCCGGCTGGCGTCCTTCCCCTCCGCGCTCGGCACGTTCATCCCCAAGGCCGCCACACTGCTCGCCGACGCCCATCCCGGGCTGCGGCTCCAGCTCACCGAGGTGGAGCCGCCCGAGGCGCTGCGGCTGCTGCGGGCCGGGCGGGTCGACGTCGCCGTCATCTTCCGGTACGACGACACCGCTCCGGAGGACAACGGCCTCCACCTCGTCCACCTGCTCGACGACCCCAGCTTCCTGCTGGCCGCCGACGAGCCCGGCGCGCCCGCCGACCACGCCGGGTCCTCCTGGATCGCGGGCTGCGACCGGTGCCGCAGCCACCTGCTCGACGTGTGCGCGAAGGCCGGCTTCGAGCCGCGCATCGGGTTCACCAGCGACGACATCGTGGCCGTACAGGCGCTGGTGGCCGCCGGGCTGGGCGTGACGCTGCTGCCCGGCCTCGCGCTCGCCGCCCACCGCCATCCCGAGGTGCGGGCGCGCGAGGTGCCCGGCTCGGTGCGACACGTGTACGCCGCCGTCTACGGCGAACCACCCCACCCGCCCGCCACGCAGGCCCTCCTCACCGCCCTCACCCAGAGCCTCTGAAAAGTCGTTGACGCCGTTCCTACGATGGCCTCATGCCGGACATCACCACCCTCGCCCTCTTCTGCGCGGCCACCCTCGGGCTGCTGATCGTCCCGGGACCGGCGGTGCTCTACATCGTCACCAGGAGCGTCGCCCAAGGCCGGGGCGCGGGCATCATCTCGGTGCTCGGCGTGCACGCCGGCTCCCTCGTCCACGTGGCCGCCGCCGCGCTCGGCATCAGCGCCCTGCTGGCCGCGTCGGCCACCGCGTTCACCGTGGTCAAGTACGTCGGCGTGGCCTACCTGCTCTGGCTCGGCGTCCGCAAGCTCATGCGCAAGGGCTCCACCGGCGACACGCCGGTGGAGCTGCCGGTGCAGACGCGGCGGCGGCTGTTCTGGGAGGGGTTCGTGGTGAACGTGCTCAACCCCAAGACGGCCATCTTCTTCCTGGCGTTCCTGCCGCAGTTCGTGCACCCGGAGGCCGGGCCGGTGGGGCCGCAGATCCTGCTGCTCGGGCTGCTGTGGGTGGTGCTCGGGGTGGCGTCCGACGGTGCGTACGCGCTGCTGTCCTCCGCCCTCGCCGGCCGGCTGCGCGGGTCGGCCCGTGCCCGGCGGCGGCTGGACGTGGGCAGCGGGCTCGTGTACCTGGGGATGGCGGCGTGGCTCACGACGGAGAAGGCGTGACAAGCCGGGAAATTTCCGGGCCATAGTGCGATAGTGAGTTAGATCAGCCGCTGATCAGGGGGAAGGCACGCCGGGACGTAGCTGATAGGCGGACCCATGCACACGCCACCGCACAGCCTCGGGCTCGAACGGGTCGCCGAGGTCTTCTCCGGTCATGACGACGTCGTCGGCGTGACCGGCTCGGGGTACGCGATCGGTGCCGATCTCGTGCTGACCTCCGGGCAGGTCGTGGACGCGGGCGGGCCGTGCCACGTACGCCCGGCGTGGTCGGACCGCTGGCTGCCGGCCGAGCCGGTGTGGCGGGGCCGGCGCGGCGCGGACGCGGTGCTGCTGCGCGTACCGGAACCGGCCTGGGCGACCCTGGCCGACATCGAGCACACGCGCTGGGGCCGCGTCACGGGGGCGACGGCGCGCTGCGCGGCGTCCGGCTACGGGCAGGCCGGGGAGCGGGGCGGGGCCCGCGCGCCTGAGACGGTGTCCGGGCTGGTGGAGCCGCCCGCGAGCGCCGTGTCCAAGACGTTGACGGCCCGCGTGGTCAGCCCCGGCTTCGAGACCCGCCCGGCGGCGCTCTGGCACGGACTGCCCGGCGCCGCGCTGCTCGCCGAACCGGCCGGGCAGATCGTCGGCGTGGTCATCGGGTACGCGCCGCGCCGCCTCGACGTCGTCCCGGTGACCGCGTTGCTCGCCGACGAACGCTTCCGCGACCTGACCGGCGTCGCCCCCTGGCGCCTCGAAACCATCCCCGGCCCTCCCGCCGTGGCCCTTGCCACCCTGCTGACCCCCGCCGTAGCCCTCCCCGCACCACCGCCCCCTGCCCGCAACCCCTCACCGGCACCGCCTGTCCCGGACGTCCTGGCCGCACCGGTCGTCCCCCCGCCTGCCTCGGTGCGCGGCCACGGCCACTGGGCGGACTTGATGGCTCGGCACGCCGTGGTGCCGTTCCTGGGCCGGGAGGCGCCGCTCGCGGAGTTGCACGCGTGGGCCGCGGAGGCGGCGGCGTTGTCGATCGCCGTACTGACCGGGCGAGGCGGCACGGGAAAGACCCGGCTGGCCGCCGAGCTGTGCGCGGAGCTGGGCTCGGCCGGATGGGACGCGGGCTTCCTCCCACGGGACACCCTCGCAGCCATACTCTCCGCACCACCACCCAGCGACCTGAGAACACCTCCGTCCGGACAGGTGCTCCGCCTGGAGGCTTCGAGACCGACACTCGTCGTCCTGGACGGCCCGGAGCCATCGGCCCCGCTGGTGGGCGAGCTGATCCGCCGCCTGGCCCAACACGGCCGCAACCCCCGCATACGACTCCTGCTGGTGGCCCGCGAACCCGGCGACCCCGACTGGTGGCGCCGCCTCGACACAGCAGCCGGCGGCCGTCTGAGACGCCTCAACACCACGAGAATCCAGCTCAACACCCACCCGCTGACGCTCCCCGAGCGGGAAGACCACGCCCTGGCCGCCATGCGCGCCTTCGCCCCAGGCCAAGCCGCACTCCCCACCCCACCCCGCCTCGACGACCCGGAATACGGCCTCCCCCTCCACGTCCACCTGGCGGCCTTACTACATCTGGACGGCGACTCCCCGGTCAGCGGCGCAACCCTGATCGACCGCTTCCTGACCCGAGAGTCGGCCCGCTGGTCCCAGCTATGGCAGCCCCGCCCCGAGGACGATCAGCCGACCGCTCCCCAACCCCAGCTGGACGAGCACGGTGACGCGATCGCCCCTCCATGGGAGAGGTTCGAGTGGTTCGGCGACCTGGGCGACCAGCGGCCGGGCGGGCCAGAGCGGCTCGGCCACTCGGCAAGACGACAGGCGGTGGCCGTCCTGCTGCTCACCACCCCCCGCCCCGACGAACTCCCCGCCCTGCTGACCACCGTCCCCAGCATCCGCGCCCGCACCCCCTCCACAGCCTCAGCACACCCCAGCGCCGCCGCGGACACGACAAGCCCTGACACCACCACCCACATCGGTGGCGCGGCCACCGCGCACGCCGCCTCTGTGGACCGGCAGGGCGGGGTGGCCGAGGAGGTGGCGCGGTGGTCGGGGCGGGTGGGGGTGCCGGCCCACGGGTTCGATGTGGTGGGTGAGCAGCTGCTGGACGGGACGGAGGATCTTGACGCGCTCGTCCTCGCCGTCCACGATCACGAGGCACGGACGACGGCGCATCTCGTACGGATGCTCGACGTGCTGCGGCTCGCCGCCGGCCGCGAACGGGTCAGGGCGGCGCTGTGGTCGCTGATCGCCAGCCGCATCGGCCGGCTGGTCGCGGCGGCCGTGGGCGATCCCGGCGGCGGGCTGGGCGACGCGGTCAACGCGGCGCTGGTCCTGTTCGGCGGGGACCGGCAGCTCGCCGAGGCGGTGGCCGCCCTCCCCGTGGCGCAACCGGGGAACGCCGGCCCTGGGCTGCGCAACGGCGGGCTCGGCCTGCGGGCGCTGGACGTCACCCTCGCCGAGCTGACCGTGCGGCACCGGCGCGCGACCGGGGAACGGGTCGCGCTGGCCGGTGCCCTGGCGTGGTGGTCGCGGGGGCTGGCGGCCGTCGGCAGGGTGGGCGAGGCGGTCGCGGCGGCGGCGGAGGCCGTGGAGCTGTACGCCGGCGCTCCCCCGTACGAGGACGCGGTGGGGCAGGCGGAGGCGCTGTTCGGGCTGGGGGCGTACCTGCTGCTGGGCGGCGAGGCGGGCGGGGCGATCAAGCCCGCGAAGGAGGCGGCGACCCGCTTCCATCTCCTCGCCGAGGACGACCCCCGCTACGCGGGGCCTGCCGCCCGAGCCCAGTACAACGTGGCCTGCGCGCTGCTGGAGAGCGGCCGCCTGGAGGAGGCGGTGACGGCGTTCGAAGGCGCCGGCGGCCACCCCGGCTTCGCCTCCCACCTGACCACCCTCCTCACCCTCGCCAAAACCGGGACGAGCACAGGCCCTCAGCCCAGCCCCACCTGGAACGCCCACGCCGGCCCAGGCGGCCTCGCCACCCCAGGCACCAGCACCACCGGAGCAAGCGCCGGCAACCCCACTCCGCCCGGTGAGAGCGGCCTGACGCACGCGGGCAGCGAGAGGGCTTTCACCGGGTCAGGTGGAAGTGCCTCCGGTGGGGCGGGCGAAAGTCGGGCAGTTGGGGGCGGGCTCGCTGGAGCAAGCGCGAGCGAGCTGGGTGGGGCCGGGCGGGGCGGGCTCACCGGGACCGGTGCGGGTGGGTCGGGGTGGGGTGCGGGGGCGGGGCATGAGGCGGTGGCGGGGCCGGAGCCGCTGATGCCGTTCGACCAGGTCGGTACGGCTGAGGTGCTGCCTGAGCTGGCCGCCTGCCTGGCGGTGGCGGTCACCTCGGCGGTCAGGGGCGTCGCGCCGACGCATCGGGATGTGGCGCAGCGGCTGCACCTTGTCGCCGCCTGGCTGGAGGGCAACGGCAGGCCGGCCGAAGCGCTCGTTCCGGCGGGTGAGGCGGTGGCGCGGCTGCGGGGGCTGGCGGGTGAGGAGCCGGGGCTGCGGGCGATGCTGGCGTCGGCGGCCGGCCTGGTGGCGAGGTTGCACGCCGGGCTCGACGACCTGGACGCGGCCATCAGGGCGGCGGCGGAGGCCGTACGGAACCTGCGGGCCCTCGTGACGCTCGATCCCGCCGAGCACCGGCCCGCCCTGTCCGACCGGCTGCTCGACCTGGGCGAGCTGCTGCTGACCGACGACCGCCCTGAGGACGCGCTCGGGCCGTTGCAGGAGGCCATGGCCGTGCCGGTGGAGGCGTCCGAGGGGCACATGGCGGCCCAGGCGAGGGGGCGGCGGCTGCTCGGCCTCTGCCTGGACGGTCTGGGCCGGACGGCCGACGGGCCGGCGCAACTGGAGATGGCGGCCGAACTGTACGACGTGCTGAGCGTCGAGGACCCCTCCTACCGCCGGTACGGCCCCGAGATGCGGGCCCGGCTGCGCAGGGGCGGAGAGGCGGACCGGCCCGCCGACGAGCCGTGGCTGCTGCGGATGGTGCTCGACCGGCCAGAGGAGGCGGTGGCCAGGGCGGAGCGGCGGCTCGCCGAGTGCAGGGAGGCGGTGGAACGCGCCGGTACGCCGGAGATCGAGCGCATCCATGCGTACCTGTCGGCGCAGGCGGACCTTGCCCGGGTCTGGGCGGACACGGGGCGAGCCGGGGAGGGGTTCGCGCTGGCCATGCAGGCGGCCGAGCTGCTCGAACGTCATGCCGCGCCCGCCGCCCCGCACGCCATCGCCGTGGGCATGGTGGCGGCGGCGCTGGGCCGTTCGCTGGTGGGTCTTGGACGGTACAAAGAGGCCATCCCGCACCTGCTCACCGCCATCGAGGCGAGCCGCCCGCAGGCGGGCGCCCAGGCCGAGCTGGGCGAACTGCTCATCCTCGAAGCCGTCGCCCTGTCCCGCGCGGACTGCCCCTCGGACGCGGAGGCGGCGGCCGACCGCCTGGTCGACCTGTACACGTCCCTGGTGGCCGAAGGCGCGGCCCGCCCGTCGGCTTTGGCCGGCGCCCTGCGGCTGCAGGCCGGAATCCGCTTCGCCCGCCAGAACGCGGAGGGCGCCCTGGCCTCCGTCGACCGCGCACTCGGCCTCCTTCCCGCGCCTGGCGGCGACGACGAACGGCTCCTCTCCGCCGCCTGCCTGGAGCTGGCCGGCCTGTGCCTCGCCGACCTGCACGAACCCGACGCCGCCGAAGCCCGCCTGGCCGAGGGCACCACCGCGATGGCAACCCTCACCGCTCAGACCCCGGACGCGACCTTCAGGGGGAGCCCCGCCGGGCGGGTGCCGGATGAGTTCATGGGTGTGCATGTGCTGGCGCTGGTGCGGTTGGCGCGGTTGCGGGTGGAGGAGGAGGGGCCGGCGGCGGGGGTTGTGTTGTATGCGCGGATTCTCGGTATTCGTCCGCTGCCCGGGGCGGATGCGCTCGATGCGCTCATCGGGGCGCTTTCCGGGTTCGCGGGTGAGGTGCTGGCGACTGCCGGTCGGTTCGCCGACGGGGACGATCATGACCTTGTGGACGTCGGCGGGCTGGTGGGGCCGCTGACCGCGTTCACCGAGGCGCTTGAACGTGAGGTGCCGCTCAGCGCGGAAGGCGGGACGGACGCCCACGACCGGTACGGCCGGTGCCTGACGGCGTTCGGCGCGGCGGCGGCGCGGGCGGGCGACGTCGCGAGCGCGGTGCAGGTGGCCGAGCTGTGTGTACGCGTCCATCGAGGGCTCGCCGCCGTCTCCCCCGCCCACCGCGAACCTCTCGGCCACGCCCTCGCCACCCTCGCCGCCGCTGGGGTACCGCGTGGCCACGGCCTCGCCGCCGCCGCGCGGCCCGCACTGCCCGTGCTTGAGCAGGCCATTGCGTTGCTCGATGAGCGTGATCCGCGTCCGCTGGCCGAGACGTTGCACCACTACGCCGGTGCGCTGCTCGATCAGGGGCGGGCGGTGGAGGCGTTGGCGCATTGCGAGCGGGCCGCTGATCTGTGCGATGAGCTGAATGATCCGGGTGTCGCGGCGGCGGTGTTCGCGCGGCTCGGGTCCACGTTGGCCGCGCTCGACCGGCCGCAGGCGGCGCTGGAGGCGATCGCGTGGGCACTGGCCGAGGTGGACCGTGCCGAGGAGGCGGGTGGAGAGCTGCCGCTGGTGCGGGCGCGGGCGATCCAGGTGCGCGGGCGGGTGCTGAGGGTGTTCGGGCGGGAACGGGAGGCTTTGGCGCACCTCGTGGAGGCACTGACGTTGTTCAGGCGGTTGCCGGAGCCGCAGGCCGCCGCCGAGACGGCCGCGCTCATCGCGGACGACCTGCTGGCGGAGGGACGGCCTGAGGAGGCCACCAAGTACGCTCGGATCGCCGCAGATCACCACGAGCCGGGCACCGTCCAGCAGGTGCTCGCCACCCAGCGGCTGATCAGGTGCCACATGATGCTGGGCGCGCTGGCCGAGGCGAACACGCTGGTCGAGGGCCTGATCCCGGCGGCCAGGAAGATGCCTGGCGACCTGACGTACCGGGCGATTCTGGCGGACTCGCTGGCGCAGAGCTCCGAGCTGCTGCCCCTGCTCGGCCTGGACGACGGCGCCGAGGCGGAGGCCAGGGCGCGTGAGGCGATCACCATCTACGACCAGTTGCTGGCCACGGGCACGAACGCGCAGGCCCTGCACACCAGCAGGGCGGGCGCGTGCCTGACGCTGGCCGGGGCGCTCAGGATGCGGGAGCGGTCGGCCGAGGCGGTGCAGCCGCTGCGGGAGGCGGTGGCGGCGCTCGAACGGTTCTCGCCCGGCAACCCCATGCAGGCCGGGCTGCTGTCCAGGGCGATGCTCATGCTGGGCGACGCGCTCATGGAGGCGGGCCGGGCGCTGGAGGCCGGGCTGGTCTTCCATCGGGGTACGCAGGTGACCCGCGACCCGCTGTCACGGGCGGTCGCGCACGCCCGGCTCGGCATGTGCCAGCAGGAGCTGGGCCGGAACGACGCCGCCGACGCCGCGCTGCGCGTCTCCGCCGACCTGCTGCGCGGCCTCCCCGATGACGACGCCCCCGCCGGCCTGCTCCGTGACGTTCTGCGGCGCAGGCTGACCCTCCTGGAGAAAGCCGGCGGGACGGCCGAAGCCCAGGCCCTCCAGGACGAACTACGCCACACGACCTGAGCCGAGCCAGTCGCGCCGCCTGAGCCAGGCCGAGCGCCCCCGGACCCAGCTCAGGCGAAGGTTTTCAGGCGTTTTCTGCGGTTTCCCGAGCCCACCGATAGTCGGCCTTACCGGCCGGAGAGCGGACCATTTCGTCCACGAACGCGTACGTCCGAGGCACCTTGTACCCCGACAGCAGCGTCCGGCAGTGCGCGTCCAGCTCCTCAGGCGTCACCGGCACCCCGGGCCGCGGCTCGATGACGGCGGCCACGCGGTTGCCCCAGCGCTCGTCCGGCACCCCGGTAACCACCGCGTCGAACACGCCGGGATGCCCCTTGAGCACCGCCTCCACCTCCTCGGGGAACACCTTCTCGCCGCCGGTGTTGATGCACTGGGAGCCGCGCCCGAAGACGTTCACCGTGCCGTCCTTCTCGACGGTGGCGAGGTCGCCGGTGAGCAGCCACCGGGTGCCGTCGTCGGAGGTGACGAACGTGCGCGCGGTCTTGTCGGGGTCGTTGTAGTAGCCGAACGCCACCCAGCCCGACCGCGCGACGGTGCCGAGCTGCCCTGAGCCGGGCTCGACGGGCCGGTTCTCCTCGTCGAGGACGGCCAGCCTGACGACGGAGTTGGGCTGGTAGCGCAGGCCCTTCTCGGGTGAGGAGCCGGCCACGCCGGAGGCGGTGTAGCCGGACTCGGTGGAGCCGAAGTTGTCGAGGATCATGACGTTCGGCAGCAGTTCCTGGAGGCGGTCGCGGACGGCGCCGGACAGGATCGCCCCGGTCGAGCTGATCACGAACAGCGAGGAGACGTCGTACGAGCCGGTCGCCAGCTCATCGGTGAGCGGCCTGGCCATGGCGTCGCCGGTGATGTTCACGGTGGTGACGCGCTCCCGCTCGATCGTCCGCAGGACATCGGCGGCGTCGAACTTGCGGACGTACACCATGGTCGAGCCCATCCAGAACGCGATGAATGTGGCCATCTGCGCGGCCCCGTGCATGAGCGGCGGCGCGGCCATCATCACCATCGGGTTGGCCTTGACCGCCTCGTCGATGACCTCCTGCGGCGTGGCGCGCGGCTCGCCGTACGGGTTGCCGCCGCCGAACCCCATGAACAGGTCCTCGACGTGCCACATCGCGCCCTTCGGGAAGCCGGTGGTGCCGCCGGTGTAGATGATGTAGAGGTCCTGGCCGGAGCGGGCGGGGAAGCCGCGGTCCGGCCGGCCGCGCTCCAGAGCGGCGCCGTACGTCACGGCCCCGCCGATCGAGGGCGGCCCGCCCACGGCGATGAGGTGGTCGAGCAGCGGCGCCTGCCCGGCGACAGCGGCGACCCGGGGCTCGAACTCGACGTCGTAGACCAGCGCCCGCAGGTCGGCGTCGCGGTAGAGGTAGAGCAGCTCGGCCTCGACGTAGCGGTAGTTGACGTTGATCGGCACGGCGCGGATCTTGAGCGCGGCGAGCAGCCCGGCGACGTACTCGACGCCGTTGCAGAGGTGCAGGCCGACGTGCTGTCCCGGCTGGATGCCGAGGTCCATGAGGTAGTGGGCGAGCCGGTTGGCCTCGGCCTCGAGCTCGGCGTACGTGCGCCGCTCAGCGCCGCAGACGATGGCCGTGCGCTCCCCGATCGTGTCCGCGAGCCCCTCGAACAGGTCAGCGTGGTTGAACTCCATCAGGGTCTCTCCCGTCCGACGATCCACATCGCGAAGAACTGGGCTCCCCCGCCGTAGGCGTGGCCGAGCGCCGTGCGGGCGCCGTCCACCTGGTGTTCGCCGGCCATGCCGCGCACCTGCAGCGCCGCCTCGGCGAACCTGATGAGTCCCGACGCCCCGATGGGGTTGCTGGACAGCACCCCGCCCGAGGCGTTCCACGGGATGTCGCCGTCGAGTGCGGTGGCGCCCGACTCGGTGAGCTTCCAGCCCTCGCCCTCAGCGGCGAAGCCGAGGTTCTCCAGCCACATGGGCTCGTACCAGGAGAACGGCACGTAGACCTCGGCCACGTCGATCTCCCTGCGCGGGTCGGTGATGCCGGCCTGGCGGTAGACGTCTGCGGCGCAGTCCTTGCCGGCCTGCGGGCTGACGGTGTCGCGCCCGGCGCGGAAGATCGGCTCGGAGCGCATGGCGGTGCCGTGCACCCAGGCGGGCGTGCCGGTGACGGCCGATTCCGAGGCCAGCACGAGCGCGCAGGCGCCGTCGCTGGAGGGGCAGGTCTCCAGGTAGCGGATGGGCTCCCAGAGCATGGGCGTCGACTCGACCATCTTCTGGTCGATGCCGGGGATCTTGAGGTGCGCGTACGGGTTCTTCAGCGCGTTCAGCCGGTCCTTGACCGCGACGAGCGTGCCGATGTGCCCGGGTGCGCCGGTTCTGCGCATGTACTCGCGGATGTGCGGCGCGAAGTAGCCGCCCGCGCCGACCACGAGGGACGAGCTGAAGGGCAGGTGGGTGGACAGGGCCCAGGTGGCGTTCGACTCCGACTGCTTCTCGAAGGCGACGACGAGCACCCGGTCGTGCACGCCGCCCTGGACGAGCGAGGCGCCGACGATGGCGGTGGAGCCGCCGACGCTGCCCGCGGTGTGCACCCGCATCAGCGGCTTGCCGGCCGCGCCGAGCGCGTCGGCGAGGTACACCTCCGGCATCATCACGCCCTCGAACAGGTCGGGCGCCTTGCCGACGACCACGGCGTCGATGTCCTTGAACGTCAGCCCGGCGTCGTCGAGCGCCCGCTGCGCCGCCTCGCGGACGAGCCCGGCGAGCGAGACGTCGCGCCGCTTGGTCGTGTAGCGGGTCTGGCCGACGCCGATGACCGCGCACCTGTTCATCGGGCCTCCAGGACGGTCACGAGGTTCTGTTGCAGGCAGGGGCCGGCGGCGGCGTGCGCGACGGTGCGGCGGGCGGCGCCGTCGTGGATGCGCCGCGCGGCCTCGCCGATGCGGATGAGGCCGGTGGCCATGACGGGGTTGGCGGCGAGCGGCCCGCCCGAGGGGTTGATGAGGGTGTCGTTGCCGAGCTCCAGTGCCTCGCGCAGGATGACCTCCTCGTGCGGGAACTGGGCGTGCAGCTCGGCCACCTCGACCGGGCCCTTGGCGACCCCGGCGGCACGGGCGGCGTCGGCCGCCGAGCCTGATCGCGCGAGGTCGCGCAGGCCGAGGTAGTGGGGCTCGATGCGGTGGGCGATGCCCGTGATGTAGGCAGGGCTGGGGCACAGCTGCCTGGCCAGGTCGCCGGCGGCGAGCACGACGGCCGCCGCGCCGTCGGTGACGGGCGGCACGTCGATCTTCCTGAGCGGCCGCACGGCGTGGTCCTCGCCGCCCGGCTCTGGCTCGGGCAGATCCAGCGCGTACGGGTTGCCGCGCCCGTCCGCCCTGCTCCGCCGGACGATCTCGTCCAGCTCCCCGGGGTCGGCACCGACGGCGGCGGCCTGGAGCGCGGCGTAGGAGAGCTGGTCGAGGCCGAGCGGAGCCAGGTAGTAGGGGTCGAGCTGCAGGGTCATGATCGTGCGCAGGTCGCCGAGCGACGACTTGCCGAAGCCGTAGACCAGCGCCGAGTCGACGTCGCCGTGCTGGAGGCGGACCCACGCCTCGTACAGGGCCCAGGCGCCGTCCATCTCGACGTGGCTCTCGGAGATCGGCGGCCAGGCGGCGAGCGCGTCGAGCGCCGACACGAACGAGAACGGCGCTCCCGCGAGGTAGTCGCAGCTGCCCGAGCAGGTGAAGCCGAACCTGGTGAGCCCGGTGCGCTCCTTGATCTCGTTGATGACCGGGGTGATCAGCTCGGGCTCGCTCAGGCCGGTGTCGTGATCGGTGTGCCGCGTCTGGGCGAACGCGACGATGGCCACATCTCTCATGACAGCTCCACATCGGGCTCACCGGTGGGGGCGAACCAGCGGATGTTCGCCATGGACGCCGTGCGCTCGCTCTCGGGCACCCAGACCGCCCTGACCCGCATGCCCTGGCGTACCTCGTGGGCGGGCACGTCGCCGACCAGCGCGATCATGGGGATGTCGGTGCCGTCGAGCAGGATGTACGCCGACACGAACGGCACCTGCGGGGCCCGGGGGTCGGGCAGGTTGTTGATGGCGAACGTGGTGATCGTCCCGGTGTCGGGCACTTCGAAGGTGTCCGGGAGGGCGCTGCCGCATTCGGGGCACGCCGCCCGGTACGGCACGTACACCTTGGCGCAGCGCTCGCAGCGCCCGCCGAGGAGGACGCCGCGCTCGACCCCTTCGAGGAAGACCCGCAGCGCGCCGCCGGCCTGGAGGCGGTATTCGGCGCGCACGTCGGAGACGATCTGGGTGACCTCGGGGACGAAGTGCGACAGGTCGGTGATGTGGCCCTTGGGCTGCTCGCGCCAGACCGGCCAGACCCGCATGCCCTGCCGCAGCGCCTTGGGGTTGCCGGGGTCGAGGGCGTGCACGAGGTCGGTGTCGGCGCCGTCGAGGCGGATCAGCGCCCAGGCGAAGGGGCGGTCGAGCGGGTGTCCAGGGAGCGGCTCGTCCACCCAGGCCCACGTGGTGACCGTGCCGGCCGGGCCGACCTCGACGTACTCGCCGGTGACGGCTTCGCCGGTGGCGGGGTCGTACTCGAGGGGCGGCACCAGGACGCGGCCCTCCGCCGTACGCACGCCGACCAGGCGGCGGGCGCGTAACTCGCTGAGGAACCGGCCGATCACCGGCCCCGTCGTACGCGTGTAGCCGCCGGGGAACTCCAGGACGTGCTGCGCGACCAGCGGATCAGATGGCACGGTCGTGTCCCTCCCAGTACGGGGCGCGGAGCTTGCGTTTGAGCAGCTTGCCGTTGGGCTCGCGGGGCATCTCGGCGATGAAGTCGATGCTCTTGGGCCACTTCATCCTGGCCAGGCGGCCCTCCAGCGAGGCCAGCAGCTCGGCCGCCAGCTCGGGGCCCGGCTCGGTGTCCTGCGCGGGCTCGACGACGGCCTTGATCTGCTCACCCCACTCCTCATCGGGGATGCCGAACACGGCCACGTCGGCCACCTTGGGGTGGACCATGAGCTCGTTCTCGATCTCGGCCGGGTAGATGTTGGCCCCGCCTGAAATGATCATGTCGGCTTTGCGGTCGCACAGGTAGAGGAAGCCGTCCTCGTCCAGGTAACCGATGTCGCCGACGGTGAAGTGGTCTTTGAGGCGGTTCGCGGCGGTCTTGTCGGGGTCGCCTTTGTACTCGAACGTGGCGCCCATCATCTTCATGTAGATCGTGCCGGGGGTGCCGGTGGGCACCGGTTCGCCCTGGTCGTCCACGATGAGCAGCTCGCTGATCGGCCAGGCCTTGCCGACCGTGCCGGGGTGGGCCTTCCAGTCCTCGGGCGTGGCGATGGTGCCGCCGCCCTCGGTGGCCGCGTAGTACTCGTACACGCAGTCGCCCCACCAGTCGAGCATCGCCCACTTCACCGGTACGGGACAGGGCGCGGCGGCGTGGATCATCCAGCGCAGTGAGGACAGGTCGTACGCGGTGCGCGTCTTGTCCGGCAGCGCCAGCAGCCGCTTGAAGTGGGTGGGCACCAGGTGCGAGTTGGTGACGCGATGCCGCTCGCACAGCCGCAGCATCTCCTCGGCGTCCCACTTGTCCATGTAGACGAGCGTGTGCCCCATGTGCAGGGCGGAGCCGCCGAACTGGGTCACCGCCGTGTGGTAGCTCGGCGAGGTGACCAGGTGCGCGTTCGGCCGGCCCGGCGTCATGCCGAACAACGTGAGAAGGAACGTCATCAGCTCGGCAGCGTCGTCCGGATCCATCCCGCTGAGCGGCCTTCTGACGCCTTTAGGCTTGCCGGTGGTGCCCGAGGTGTAGTGCATGGTGGCGCCGGCGGTGCGGCCTTCCGGCGCGGTGTCCGGCTGCCCGCCGGTCAGCTCGCTCATCGGACAGAACCCGCCGGCCTCGCCCTCTGTCAGGAACCGCCGCTCGGGCGCGATGGCCTCGGCGCCGCGAATGCCCTCGGCGAGGAAGCGCGGGTGCACGAAGAACGCCTTGGCCTCGCTGTCGGAGACGATGTACGCGATCTCCGGCCCGGTCAGGTGCCAGTTGACCGGCGTGTAGTACCAGCCCGCCTGCAGCGCCGCCAGATAGAGGACGAGGCCGTCGGCGCCGTTGGGCACCAGGCCGCAGATGCCGTCGCCCGGCTGCAGACCGAGCGCGCGCAGCCCGTGCACGAGGCGGTTGGAGCGGGCGAGGAGGTCGCCCGCGCGGTGCTGGGTGCCGTCGGGGTCCACGGCCGCGACCCACTCGGGATCCGCCTGCGCGAGCCTCCAGAAACCGAGCGTGCCCATCTGATCTCCTCAGCTGTGGGCGGGCAAAACAGGAACCTGTTCTCGTTTGCTGGTGGGAGCGTATCCTGGGCCAAAGTTCGTAGCAAGCGCTTGATCTAGCGACTTCGGAGGCACCCGTGGAGCTCCTGCCGATCAGCACGCCGCACTGCCGGATCGAACGCGACGGGCACGTCCTGACCGTCACCATGAACCGGCCGGAGGCCCGCAACGCGCTCTCCTCCGACATGCTGATCGGCCTGGCGTCGGCGTGGGCGTACGCCTCCGAGGAGCCCGGCATCCGGGTGGCGATCCTGACCGGCGCCGAGGGCACGTTCTGCGCCGGCGCCGACCTCAAGGCCATGGGACAACCCTCCACCGACCCGGACGTCCAGGCCAGGGCCGCCCAGATCCCGAACTTCCACTGGAAGGGCCTGCTCCGCGAGGACCTGCCGACCAAGCCCATCATCTGCGCGGTCGAGGGCTACGCCGTCGCCGGAGGCACCGAACTCCTGGTGGGCACCGACCTGCGCGTGGTCGCCGAGTCCGCCACCCTGGGCCTCTTCGAGGCCAAGCGCGCCCTGTTCCCGATGGGCGGCAGCGCCGTCCGCCTCCCCCGCCAGATCCCGTACTGCCACGCCATGGACCTCCTGCTGACCGGCCGCGCCGTCACGGCCGCGGAGGCTCTGTCGATGGGCCTGGTGAACCGCGTGGTCCCGGACGGCCAGGCACTGGCGGTGGCCCGCGAACTGGCGGACGACGTGGCAAGCTCGGGCCCCCTGGCCGTCCAAGCCATCCTCCGCACCTACCGCGACACGCTGGGCCTCCCGGAGCAGGACGCCCTGAAGGTCTCGGACGAGCTGGGCTGGCCGGTCATCGGCTCGGAGGACGCCAAGGAAGGCACCCGCGCCTTCCGCGAAAAACGCCCCGCCTTCTACCAGGGCCGCTGACGCTCTTACATCGACCTCGCGAAGATCTCGCCCGAGGCCCTTCCGAAGCAGCCGGAACTCACCGCCATCACGCTCGCCGAGTTGCACCAAGGCGTGACCATGGCCAAGGACGAAGCGTCCCGGGCCGCCCGCATGGAAAACTCGGCATCGCCGCCGTCGATTTCGAGCCGCTTCCCTTCGACTCCAAGGCCGCGGCCCGTTATGGCAGCCTGGTCGCCCTCACACTCGCAGCCAAGCGGGATCCCAGGCCGCGGCGCATGGGCCTCATGATCGCGGCGATCGCCTCCAGCCGGGGACTCCCGCTTTACACCCGCAAAACGGACGATTTCGTGGGACTTGAGAGCATGGTCACCGTCGTGCCGGTGTGAGGTCAGTCGGAGGTGAGGCGTTGGAGGCGGTCCAGTGCTTCGGCGTACTCCGAGACCAGGTCGAAGACGACGTCCTTGGCGGGCTTGACCTGGTTCATGACGCCGATGATCTGGCCGGCGGGGAAGGTGGCCAGTTCGGCGGCGTCCGAGCGGCCGATGCGGCGCAGAGCGTCTGAGACGAGCATGAACTGCAACGGCATCGGAAGCGTGCCCGGCGACTCCTCCGACTCCCATGCCTCGGTCCACTCGTTCTTGAGCAGGCGGGCGGGCTTGCCGGTCCAGCTGCGGGAGCGGACGGTGTCGCGGGAGGTGGCGGCGAGGATGCGGCGCCGGGCCATCTCCGGAGTGTCGGCCTCCTCGACCGTGAGCCAGATCGAGCCCGTCCAGACGCCCTCGGCCCCGAGCGCCATCCCAGCGGCCATCTGACGGCCGTTGCCGATGCCGCCCGCCGCCAGCACCGGTACGTCCACCGCGTCCACGACCTGCGGGATGAGAACCATGGTGGAGATCTCGCCGGTGTGCCCGCCGGCCTCGGTGCCCTGGGCGACCACCACGTCCACCCCGACCTCGACCTGCTTGAGCGCGTGGCGCGGGGTGGAGGCGAGGGCGGCGACCTTGACGCCGTGGGCGTGGGCGAGCTCGACCACGTCGGCGGGCGGCGGCCCGAGCGCGTTGGCCAGGAGCGCGATGGGGTGACGCAGGGCGACCTCGACCTGGGGGCGGGCGGTGGCGTCGGTCCAGCCGAGCAGCACCCGGCCAGGGTCGGCGTCCGAGGACAGGGGCGGCACGCCGTGCTTGGCCAGGAGGCCCTCGACGAACGCCCGATGCCCGTCGGGGATCATGGTCTGGAGCCGGCCGACCAGCTCCTCCGGCGCGAAGTCGGCCCCCTCGTACGAGGCCGGCATGACGACGTCCACCCCGTACGGCCGGCCGTCCACGTGGTCGTCGATCCACTTGAGCTCCATCTCGAGCTCTTCCGGGGTGAAGTAGAGCGCGCCGAGCACGCCCATGCCGCCGGCCTTGCTGACGGCGGCGACCACATCCCGGCAGTGGCTGAACGCGAAGATCGGGAGCTCGATTCCGAACATGTCCGTGACGCGTGTCCGCATGGCCCGACAATACGTCTGGAAAGCGGCGAACTGCAACGCGTTCTAGGCTAGAACCTTTCGTCTGGTACCGGCGAGTAACCTACATATATAACCGGTTCCAGTCAGGGTGTCAGGTCAAAAGAAAAGGGGCCCGTTCAAGCGAACGGGCCCTTGATGGAGAGGTCACTCGGCCGGGGCGCGGCGTCCCACGATGACGCCGGCCACGACGAGCACGACGCCGATCACGAGCAGCACGAGCGGGATGGTGTTCCGCAGCAGGTTGATCATGTTCTTACCGTCCTGGGCGCCCTTGACCAGGTCGTCGACCGTCTTCTCGGTCATCTTCGCGGTCGCGATGAAGGCCGCCGAGCGCTCGACGCCGTCCTGCGTCTTCAGCACCTCGTGCCGCTGCACCTCCTGCCGGACCGGCGACCCGGTGACCGGCTCGATCCAGAACGTCGTCTTGCCGTCGTACCAGCGGTCGACCTGCACGTCACCGGTGGTGCCCGTGATGCCGAGCACGTTGGCGGGCGCGCTGCGGGTCTCGGTCTTGGTCGGGGGCACGGTCTGCTCGAAGACGTAGACCGGCAGGCCGTTGACCTTGTCCTCGCGGACGAACGTGGCGTCGAACGCCTTCTGCGCGGTGGCGTTGAACACCTTGTACGTCTTCTTCTCCACGTCGAAGGGGAACTTGTAGACCTGCCCCTCCAGCGTGACCGGTGCCTTCTCGACGCTGGACCCGCAGCAGTTGAGCGCCACCCCGGTGTAGCGGTCGAAGGCGCTGCGCCGCTCGGAGATGTCGATCTGGGGCCGCTTGTTGGTCACGTCGTTGACGACCGTGGCCTCGTCCCAGACCACCCGGTCACTGGTGGCCTCCTTCACATCACCGCGGGTGGTGACGATGATGTCGAGGTCACCGGTGAGCACCTTGAGGTCCTGCAGCGAGAAGTACTGGGCGTTCTTGGCCTCCAGCCGCGAGATGCCGAACTGGTCGGCCGGCGCGGAGATGATCTGGTCCGCCGCCCAGAATCTCAGCAGCGGAGCCAGCGCGATGAAGAAAGCCCCGAACCCGATGAGGACGAGCGTTGAGATGCGACCCATCGAGGCCTCCGCATTGTAGAACATGTTGTCGTTCGGTGCGATCGTCGAGCATCAAAGTATGACAGGGGGTGACGCCCGTCAGCGGCGGGCAAACCACCGCAACCAAATCGATAGAAACAGGTTCTATCGTGGTTGCCGCAATCGGCGACGGGACATTGGAGCAGCGATGAAGGGCAGGGACGCGGCACTCGACGGCATCCGCGCGGTGGCCGCGCTCGGCGTCTGGCTGCTGCACGTCGGGAGCAACACCGGCGTGATGTACCGCGACGGCATGCTCCACTGGCTGATGAGCCGCCTGGGCATCGCGGTCCCCATCTTCTTCCTCCTGTCGGGCCTGCTCCTCTACCGCCCGTGGGCGCGCGCGATGATCGAGGATACGCCACGACCCCGGCCGCTCGGCTACCTGTGGCGCCGGGTGCTGCGCGTCATGCCCGTCTACTGGCTGGTGAGCGCGCTCGCCCTGTGGGCGTGGGCGTCGTACGACTGGACCGGCTGGCTGAAGTGGATGCTGCTCGCGCAGAACTTCTTCCCCGCCGACCCGACGCCCGACGGCCTCTACCAGATGTGGACGCTGCCCATCGAGATGTCCTTCTACGTGCTGCTCCCCGTGCTGGGCTGGGCGCTGCACCGGTGGGCGCGCGGCGGCAACCGTCCGGTGCGCCTGCTCGCCGGCATCGCGGTGCTGCCGCTCATCTCGGTGGTCACCGTGGTCGTCGCCCGGCTGTCCGGGCAGCCCGACCTGGCCCTGCTGCTGCCGTACCACCTGGCGTTCTTCGGCTGCGGCATGGCGATGGCGGTGCTGTCGGTGTGGATCGGGCACAGCCGCGTGATCGACTCGCTGGCCCCGCAGCTGCTGGTGCTGGCCGGCTTGCTGTACGCGCTGCTCAGCACCGACCTGGCCGGCCCGCGCACGCTCGTGCTGCCCACCCTGGGGCAGTCGCTGTGGCGGCTCAGCCTGGAGACGGCGGTCGCGGTGCTGCTGGTGGCGCCGTTCGCGCTGGCCTCCAGGCCCGGCTCGCTGCGCAACCGGGTGCTCGGCAACCCCGTCGCGAGCTACCTGGGCCGCATCTCCTACAGCTTCTTCCTCTGGCACGCGCCGGTGATCACGCTGCAGCTCAAGCTGACCGGCGCGCAGCCGTTCCAGGCCGACTTCACCAGCGTCGCGGTGATCTCGTTCATCGTGACGATGCTGCTCAGCGTCGGCAGCTACCACCTGATCGAGGTGAGCGCGCTCAAGCTCAGCCGACACCGGTCAGCACCTGCCTCGCCGCCGGCAGCTCGCGCGGCGCTGCCGGCCGCGCCGGCTCCGTGACGAGCTGGCCGAACAGCACGCCGACCGCCGCGCATGACGCGAGCTGCGGCACGTGGTCCATAAGCGGGTCCATCAGCACCTCCACGTCGATCCCGTAGTCCCGCAGCGTCATGCCGGCGGCCAGGGACAGCGCCGCCACGCAGAACGCGCCGGCCGCCGCCCAATGCGCGGGCCACCGCCTGGCCCGCAGCAGCAGGGTCACCAGCACCGCGCCGAGCACCGCCAGCATGCCGGGCCAGCTCGCCGTCCAGCCGCCGAACGCCAGCGCCGCCACCACCACGAGCGGCGCACGCGGCCGCGACAGCCGGGCGGCCGAGGCGGGGGCGGTCTCGCGTACGTGCTCGGGCCGCGGCCCCCGCAGCACCAGGGCGGCCAGCGCCAGCAGCGCGATCCCGGCCAGCCCCAGCAGGAGCGCGAGCCGGTAGAGCCGGTCGGGCAGGTAGTCGAGCCGTACGGTGCCCGAGGTGCCGGCGGGCAGCTCCCACGCCTGCTTCCAGCCGTCGATCCTGACCGGTTTGAGCGTCTCGCCACCGATGCTGGCCCGCCAGCCGGCGTTGAAGTTCTCGTTGACGACGAGGAAGGCGTCCTTGGGCGCGCTGACGGCGACCTCGCGCTGCGACGGCGTCCACGTGCTCGGCACGGCCGACCCCTCCACGCCGGCGGGCCGCTCGGGCAGCGCCCCGACCACCAGCGCGTCGATCGCGTACGGGTCCCAGCCCGCCACCCGCACCCGGTTGTCCCCGGCGGCGAGCGGCGCCCTCGTGCAGCCCGTGATCCGCACCGGCCGCTGTTCGAGCAGGTCGGCGTGGGTGCCGGTGACCCGGGTGGGGACGCTGCGGCCGTTCACCTCGATGGTCGGGCCGAACCCGCACGCCAGCCGCAGCGGCACGTCGGCGGGCCGCCCCACCGGGTCCACGCCGGGGATGACCAGCTCGGTCACCTGCAGCCGCTGGGAGAAGGGGGTGAAGCGGAGCTTGAGCCGGCTCGTCTTCATCGCCTTGAACGTCAGGAGGCCGTGCTCGTCCACCCGCCCGCCGCGCACGGCCCCGCCGTCGCCGGTGACGATCACGTCGAGCGGCGCCTGATCGCCGCCTGGGCGGCCGATCTGGACGCGGGAGATCGTCTTCCTGCCCTTCCACGCCACGGTGAGCGTGGGCTCCTTGTCGTCGGCGTCGGGGATCCAGGTCGTGCTGTCGTCGGCGTCGAACGCCGATCTGGGCGCGACCACGGCGTCATCGCTGAGCTGGGACGAGCCGGTCACCGTGGTCAGGTCCGCACGGATGCGGGTGTAGCGGTCGATCAGCTCAGAGTCCCGCAGGACCGCCGTTCCGCGCACGGTCACGCTCGAAGCCGCATCGGCGCGGAAGGTCCGGTCGAAACCGGTCTCCTCGCTCTGCTCGGCCAGCGCGACCTCGTTGCAGACCCAGCGCTGCGGGTTGCGCATGCAGGCGGGCCGCTCGTCGAGGCCGCGGTCCATGACGTACGCGTCGCCGCCCTGGCCGGGCAGCCGGATCGTGCGACCGGCCGTGACGCCGGGGATCGACAGCTCGACCACGCCGATGCGCTGGCCGTACGTCCACGTCTCCGACGCCGTGCCGGCCACCTTGAGCCGCACCCAGCTCGTCGGCCCGTCCGGCACGCGCAGCCGCTGCGGGTCCGTCGTACGGGCGACGTCCTGCACCAGGCTGCCCGACTCGGTCTCCACCGCCACCCGCGAGACCGCCTGGCCGAGCAGCAGGTCGGGCGCGAACATGACGTTCACGTACGGGATGCGCATCCGTCCCCGCAGGTCAACCCGCAGCCACTCGCCCTGCGAGGTTTTGGTGCCATCGCTCTCCCAGCCGGTCTTCGTGTTGCCGTCCATGGCCGCGTACGGGCCGCGTCCCGCGCTGCTGATCCCGGCCGGCGCGTACGGGTCCGCGACCGAGGAGGAGGCGCTGATGCCGGCGATGCCGTCGTACTCGGCGACCGCGGCCTCGTCGAGCCAGCCCTTCTCCAGCAGGTCCAGCGCCCTGACCCCGTCGAAGTCGCGTTTCTTGTCGGCCGTGAGGGTCGGTGACCAGTTCGTCCGCAACTCGCCGAACGAGCGCTCGCGCAGCCGCAGCGCGTCGCTGACCACGGAGGGCGCCTCGCGGGTGCCCGCGTCGCCGTTGACCAGCACCGGCTCGTCGCCCAGCAGGCCGAGGTCGCCCATCGCGAGCAGCGAGTCGGGCCCGCCGCGCACGGCCAGCGCGTCGGCCGCCGGGCGCACGGTGACCAGGCCGGCGACGTCCGGCACCTCGTACAGGTCGAGCGCGGGGAAGGCGGGGTCGAGCGCGTTGACCGCGTCGTCGGTCTCCCTGTCGCCGACCGGCTCGCCGAACGAGCGCACCTTCGTGATGCCCGGCGACTCGCGCAGCGCCTCGTAGACGCGCGACGGCCAGGCGCCCTGGAGGTTCTGGCGGATGAGATCGTTCCTGACGAGCAGGTAGCGCACGCCGAGCCGCCGCAGCACGGCGGTCACGCCCGCTGAGCCGTGGCCGGAGGTCAGGCGCTGGTCGATGGCGTCGAGCAGCCGGGTCAGTCCGACCGAGCCGGGCGGCTCGATCTTCCTGGTGGTCCAGCGGGCCGTGGTCAGCGCCTGGAGCGGCTCGTCCATCGGGCGGCCCCAGACGTACTCGCCGAACTTGGCGCCCGGCACGAGCAGCACGCCGTCGTCGCCCGCGTTCGTGTCCAGCCAGGCGGCGGCCTCGCGCCAGTGGGCGGGCACGTCCTCGAAGTCGCCGGGGGCGGCCAGGCCCTGGTTGAAGACGGGCACGACGAGCGCTGCGCAGGCGGCGACGGCCACCGTACGGACCGGCATCCTGGCCTTGACCAGCAGGTGCGCCAGGCCGAGGGCGAGCGCGAGCCGGACCAGCGGGTCGAACTTGCGCAGGTTGCGCAGCGGCGCGAGCGGCCCGTCGAGCAGCCAGCGCACCGGCTCGGCGGTGACCGGCTCCAGCGCGCCCGCGTGCCCGGCGACCAGCGCCACCACGCCGACCACGAAAACCGCCACCAGGAACCCCCTGGCCGGCAGGTCGCGGCGGGCCAGCCCGGCGAGCCCGAGCGCCGCGATCACGCCCGTGACGACGACCATCGAGGCCGCGGTCGCGATCCTGAACCCCGGCGGCTGCTCCAGGACGCCGTTCAGCGGCAGGTAACGCACCCAGTCGGAGGCGCCGCGCAGCACGTTCGTGAGCGAGGTGACGGCCGTCGTGGTCCCCGCGGTCTCGGTGTACGGCAGGAACGAGAACGCGTACCGGCCGACCAGCAGCAGCGGCAGCGACCAGAACAGGGTGGCCACCGCCACCGCGCCCGACCACCAGCCGAGCAGCCGCCAGCGCGGCACGGGACGCGGCCTGGTGAGGATGTAGAGCACGGGCGCGACCAGCACGGCCAGCACCGCGACCGCGTTGACGCCGCCGCACAGCGCCACCGCCAGCGCCGACCTGATGGCGCCGCGCGCCCGCTGGCCGGTCTCCGACGCGGTGAGCAGCGGCAGCAGGATCCACGGCAGCATCGCGGCGGGCAGCCACTCGACGGAGATCTCGCCGATGATCGACAGCGTGCGCGGAGCCAGCGCGTACGCCAGCGCCCCCGCGATCCTGGTGCCCGGCGAGCCGATGCCGAGCCACCCCGCCAGCCGTTCGACGCCGAGGAAGGCCACGCACATGAGCAGCGTCAGCCAGAGCCGCTGCGTCACCCACGGCTCGACGCCGGCCAGCTCGCCCAGCGCGAAGAACGGCCCCATCGGGAAGATGTAGCCGGCCACCTGGTTCTGGAGCTGGCCGAAGTGCTGCAGGTCCCACAGGTGGGCGGCGCGCTCCAGCCAGCCGACCGGGTTGAGCGCGAGGTCCATCTTGGTGTCGGAGATGAGGTGGCCCGGCCGGGTGGTGAAGGCGAGCAGGCCGAAGCCGAAGCAGCACAGCAGCAGCCACAGGCGGCGCCGCGCGGCCTCCCCGACCGGCCGCCCCGCCCCGGTCCGCCGCCCGGCCACCAGCTTGTCGGTGGGCAGCCGGGTGGGCAGCAGCGTCCTCATCCGCCCGGTCGCGGGCGGCCTGGCGGCCGGGGTCATGGCCGCTCCCAGCCGGAG
This sequence comes from Nonomuraea sp. NPDC049504, assembly GCF_040676845.1. Taxonomy (NCBI): domain Bacteria; kingdom Bacillati; phylum Actinomycetota; class Actinomycetes; order Streptosporangiales; family Streptosporangiaceae; genus Nonomuraea; species Nonomuraea sp. NPDC049504. The sequence continues at coordinate 476,999 of NZ_JBFAPT010000002.1, read as the reverse complement.
CCGGGCTCGCCACCGCGCCTCTCGCGCGGGGCGCCACCGCCGGCGCCGGGGCCACCGCTCAGCCCGCCGAAGGCGGGGTCGGCGCCGGGGTCGTCGCCGCGCAGGAGGGCGGTGAGGCGGTCGGCGGTGCGGTCCCAGGAGAAGCGGTCAGACCATTCCCGACATTTCACGGCATAAGTGTGGTCCAGCTCGTCGAGTGCGGCGGCGATCCCCTTGGCCAGCCCGGTCCCCTCGGGCAGCAGCCACCCGGTCTCACCAGGCCGTACGGCATCGCGCAACCCGTCCACGTCGAACGCCACGGTCGGCACGCCCAGCGCGGCGGCCTCCAGCACGCTCAGCCCCCAGCCCTCCCCCTGGGAGGCGCTGACGTGCAGCCACGCCCGCGCGACCAGCCGCGCCTTGTCGTCCTCGGGCAGGTAGCCGTGCAGCGTGACGCCCTCGGGCAGCCGGGCCCGCAGAGCGTCCTCCTCAGGTCCCCTGCCGATGACGTCCACGACCAGACCGGGCCGATGCGAGCGCAACTCGGCGACGGCGTCCAGCAGCAGGGGCACCCGCTTGTGGGCGACCAGCCGCCCGAGGCAGACCACCCGCGGCTCAGGGCTCTTCGCGACCGGCCCGGGTCGAGCGACACTGACCCCGTTCGGGATGACGTGCACCGGCCCGCGCCACCCGAGCCGCTCGCGCATGGCGAGCGCGGTGGACGGCGAGACGGCGACGCTCGCGTGCCGCCGGTAGCTCCACCGCGACACCGGCCCCTCCAGGAACCGCCCGAACGCCGCCAGCCACCCCGGCATGTGCACCCCGAACTGCCGGTCGTGCACGTGGTGCACCACGCACACCACCCGCGTCCGCCGCCGCACCGCCCAGGGGGTGAAGAACGGGATGCCGTTCTGGCAGTCGAGCACCGCGTCGAAGTGCCCCCTGCGCAGCAGCAGCCAGGCCAGCACCAGCGGATAGACGGTGAAGACCCCGCCCATCCGCACGAAGGACACGCCTTCCACCCGCTCGCGGCGGCGCTGCCCTGGAGCGCGCGCGGTGACGTACCACACCTGATGGCCGGCCCGCGCGAAACGGCGGGCCGACTCCCAGGCGAAGGTCTCGGCGCCACCCGCCTGGGGATGCCAGGGGTCACGCCAGTTGACGACGGCGATCTTCACGGATATCCGACGGGGTCGAGCGGCGGCTCCCACGCCGGCCGGGCGGCGGAGCCGGGTTTCGTGCGCAGCCGCAGCCAGATCCGGCCCAGCTCCAGCACGATGCCGAAGGTGTGCCGGGCCGGGGAGAAGCGGGACCCCGGCATGTCGCGCCAGCGTACGGGGATCTCCCTGACCCGGCCGCCCGCCTCGACGCAGCGCGCGAGCAGTTCGACGTCGAAGGCGAAGCCGGGCGTGCGCAGCAGGCCGGCGGTCTCGCGGGCGAGCACGCCGTCGAAGAACTTGAACCCGCACTGGGTGTCGCTGACGCCGCGCACGAGCGCGCCGGCCAGTGCGCGGAAGCCGTACGCGCCCAGCTCGCGGATCCGGCTGTGCCGGTTCTCCACGCGCGAGTCGCGGTGCGCCCGCGAGCCGATCACCACGCGCTCGCCGGACAGCAGCAGCCCGAGCGCATGGTCGATGGCGTCGAGGTCGGTGGCCATGTCGGCGTCGCAGAAGCCGACGAAGGGCGCGGTGGTGCCGAGCAGCCCGGCCCGGACGGCGGCGCCCTTACCGGGGGTCGCGCACCGGACGAGCCGGACGGGAACGGGGCCGCGCGGCCAGTCCGAGACGATCTCGGCCGTCCGGTCGGTGCTGGCGTTGTCCACGACGATGACGGAGGTGGGGAACGGCATGCGGGCAAGCTTCGCGCACAGCTGCAGGAGCCCCCCGGGTAGTCGTCCTTCCTCGTTGTACGCGGGAATGACGATCTCGAGCAGTGGTCGCCGGCTCGCCCCCTCGCCCCCAAGCGGAGAGGGTGCCATGGCGCTTGGGGTTACCGGTCGCCGTAGTTGTAGAGCGGCTGGTTGACCGGCGTGGCCGTGGCGCCGGTGAAGGAGACCGTGGTGACCGTGGCCACGAGTGCCGCCACGGCGACGCCGATGATCGCTGCTAAGAGGATCTTGATCACGGGGGTTCCTCCTGAAGCGGGCGGGTGGTGCGGGCGTCCCCAAACTTAGAACCAATTCTTGCTACTGGGAAGTAGCTAGGCGAAACTCTAACAAAGCCATTGACGAGGGTACCGATCGAGGTCAGCGGGCCGCCACCTGGCCGTCGAACCGATACAAGCGCAGGTCACCGGTATCGACCAGGACCTTCGCGCTCCGTAGCCACACGTCGAAACGATGGCGCTCCCCAACTGTCCCCGCGTCGACTATCACGTAGCGAAATCCTGCTGCGCGGAGGTCCGGCGAAGGTCCTACTAGTACGCGTTCTACCTCCTGGGCACGGGGATCCTCGCTGCCGACGACCAGGCCGCCGACCCGTACGGCGTCGTTGGTCACCACCCGCCGCCCCGCCACCGCGAAGAAGCGCTGGGCCGGGTCGAGCACCGCCCGGTGCCCGTTCCACGGGAAGCGCCGGTACGACTCGAACGGCAGCACCAGCACCTCGCCCGGCTCCGGGTCCCGCCTGATCACCTCGCGCGCGGCCGTCCAGCCGTCGGGATAGCGCACGGCGTCCAGCCGCCCGAGCGCGCCCCACGCGAGGGTCGGCAGCACCGCGACCGGCACCAGCACCAGCGCGCCCACCCACGCCTTGCGGCCCGCCACGTGCTCGGTCAGCAGCCCCAGCCCGAGCGCCGCCACGAGGGCCAGCGGCGCCACGTACTGCTGGGCGTCCCTGAACACCCCGAACCCGCCCCACACGCCGATCAGCCACTCGAACGCCGCCCGCCCTGGCCCGCTCACCCCCACCGACGCCACCGCCAGCCCGACGGCGGCGGCCCCGGCCAGCCCCCACTTGTCCGGCAACCGGCTGCGCAGGAACGCGACCACCCCCACCAGCGTCAGCACCAGCCTGGCCACCGCGCCGACGAGGCTCTCGTAGCCGGGCGGCACCGCGTACGCGTTCCAGATCCCGCCCAGCGACAGCAGGCTGCCCACCGCGCCGAACGGCGTGTCCGCCCTGGCCGCGAACGCCGCGACCCCCACCGGGTCACCCTCGATCCCGTACGGCCGCAGCGCCGTCACCACCAGCCACGGCAGGCTGAACAGCGCCAGCACCACGGCCACCTTGGCGACCACTCGCGGGCGCGGCACGGCGGCGGGCAGCGCGGTGATCGCCGTCACCGTCATCGCCGCGAACCCGCCCACGGCGGCGGGCAGCATCGCCAGGGCGAGCCGCCGCCCCGACCACACCGCCCGCACCACCCAGGGCAGCCCTGCGTACCCGAGCAGCAGCGCCCACTGCCCGATGAGCAGCCGCTCGGCGACGTACGGGTTCCACACGTAGAAGGCCCCCGCCACCAGGCGCGGCCCGAGCGAGTCCGACGGCACCAGCAGCGCCGTCCCCGAGCAGCCGAGCACGAAGATCCCGAGCAGGATCGCCTTCTGCACCAGCTCGGCCGGCAGCACCTGCGCCAGCGCGGTCACCACGGCGTCGCTCGGCACCACCCGCGCCGCCCCGCCCGCCAGCCCGAACGTGAAGCGCGAGAACTCCGGCTCAGGCACGAACACCATGTCCTGGACCAGCACGAACCCCCAGCCCAGCGCCGGGCCGAGCGCCACGCAGCCGAGCACCAGCCCGAGCAGGGCGGCGGAAAGCCCGGCACGGGCGGGGTGAGACATCCCGCTATGACATCACAACCGGGACACGATCATTCCTTCGCGGCCGGTCCCGTGATTACGCTGCGCCCGGGGGAGGACGGGGATGACGACCATGTGGCAGCGGTTGCGCGAGCGCGACGCCGTGCTGACCGCCGGCCTGGTGATGGTCGCCGTGCAGCTCGTGTGGAAGTACGAGCTGGTCAGGCGGACGTTCTTCCGCCAGGACGACTTCCACTACATCATGCGCGGCCAGGAGAGCGGCCTCACCTGGGACTACCTGATGTGGGTGGACGTCGGCCACCTGCTGCCCGGCGGCTTCGGCATCTCGTGGGCGATGGCCAGGCTCGGCGGCTACAACGAGCTGCTCGCCCACGCCACCACGATGACGCTGCAGGCCGGGGCGAGCCTGGCGATGCTGCGGCTCCTCTGGGTGCTGTTCGGTCCGCGGCCGGCGATCCTCGTGCCGCTCGGGCTCTACCTGATCACGCCGATGACCGTGCCGTCGCTGTCGTGGTGGGCGGCGGTGCTGGAGACGCTGCCGCTGCAGCTCGCGCTGCCGATGGCGCTGGCCTCCCACGTGCTCTACGTGCGTCATGGGCGTGCCCGGCATCTGCTGGCGGCGTGCGCGTGGACGGTGTTCGGGCTGCTGTTCTTCGTCAAGGCCGCGTTCATCCCCGTGCTGATGCTGGTGGTGACCGTCTTCTGGCTGGCGCCGCGCGGATGGTGGCGGCTGTGGCGGGCCTGGGTGCCGTACGCGGTGATCCTCTCCGCGTACGCGGCCGTCTTCTTCACCGGCCTCTACGGCTCCGTGCAGCTCAACGACGCCACCCAGACGCCCGAGCTGCCCGATGCGGGGACGGCGGCCGAGTTCGCGTGGGTGCTCGGCGTCCGCGCGCTGGTGCCGTCGGCGCTGGGCGGGCCCTGGCAGTGGCGGCCGATCGGCGACGACTACGCGATGGCGGCCACGCCGGAGCCGCTCGTCTGGGCCGGGTCGGCGGTCGCCGCGATCGTGGTGGCGGTGTCGCTGCGGCATCGGCGGCGGGCCTGGGCCGCCTGGCTGACGCTGCTCTTCTACTTCCTGCTGGCCGACGTGGTGCCGGTGCTGCTCGGCCGGATCGAGGTGCTCGGGCCCAGCGTGCTCGGCCACGAGCTGCGCTACCTCGCCGCGACCGCCACCGTCATGGCGCTCGCCGCCGGGCTCGCCTTCATCCCGCTCGACGGCGAGGAACGTCCCTGGTCACGGCCCCTGCCCCGGTGGCGGCTCGGCTGGGTGCCGCTGGCCGCCGTCGTCGCCGCCGGCTCGGTCTGGTCCGTCGCCGCGTACGCCGACCGGCCGCTCGGCCGGACCGTGCGCGACTACGTGCGGACGGCCGAGCGGGCGCTGTCCCAGGTGCCCTCGGGGACGGTGGTGCTGGACACGTACGTGCCGCCCGAGGTCGCCGCGCCCGTCTTCTTCCACGAGTACGCCCGGCACTCCAAGCTCCTCGGCGTGCCCCGCCCGTGGCCGGTCACCTGGGTCGACGCGCTGAACGGGCCGCTGCGCGAGCCGCTGACCTTCGACGCGCGCGGTCGGCTGCGGCCGGTCACCGTGCGCGGGCTGCGGGTGCCGCAGCGCACGTGCGTACCGGTCGGGGCCGATGAGGTGCGCTTCCGGCTGCCCGCGCCGCTGCCCGGCGGCGTCCACACCGCCCAGATCTCCTACCTGAACGCCGCCCCGACCACCCTCGCGGTCCGGCTCGGCGGCCCGGGCCACGCGCAGGCCGCCGCCGGCAAGGACCTGGGCACGACGTACGCCCAGGTCCACGGCCAGGGAGCCGACCTGTTCCTGCGCTCGCTCGGCCCCGACGCCTGCGTGGGCGAGATCAGGATCGGCCGCCCCGCCCCCGACGAGGACGGCCCGGCCATCCCCCTGGGTTGACCGGGCGTCTCTCCCACTACTTGCCGGGCTCGGGGTCCCTCGGCAGGCCCAGCATGCGCTCGCCGATGATGTTGAGCTGCACCTCCGTGGTGCCGCCGTAGATCGTCATGGCGCGGGTCGCGAGCACCGCCCTGTTCCAGTAGCCGGCGTCGCCCAGCTTCATGTCCGCGGCGACCACGGCGGACGTCCCGAGCAGCTCGACCGCCGTCTCCGACACGTGCTGCGCATGCGAGGTGGACAGCAGCTTCCGTACGGAGGCGTCCGCGCCCGGCTCGCTGCCGGCCAGCTGCTTGAGCGTCACCCGCAGCGACAGCGCGTTGATCGAGTGGCCCTCGCAGACCACCTCGGCCACCCGCTGCTTCTCGGCCGGCGTCAGCTCCCTGCCCAGCCGCCCGGCCAGGCCCAGCAGGTCGGGCACCGACGCGCCCGTGCCGCCCGAGCCGGACGACAGCGACACGCGCTCGTTGGACAGCGTGTTGCGCGCCACCTTCCAGCCCTGGCCCACCTCGCCCACGACCAGGTCGTCCGGCACGAACACGTCGTCGAGGAACACCTCGTTGAACAGGTTCTCGCCGGTCATCTCCGTCAGCGGCCTGACCGTCACGCCCGGCGCCTTCATGTCCACCAGGAAGTACGTGATGCCCTCGTGCTTGGAGCCCTCGCTGGAGTTGCGGGCGATGCAGATGCCCCACTCGGCGACGTGCGCGACCGACGTCCAGATCTTCTGGCCGTTGAGCTTCCAGCCGCCCTCGACCTTCTCCGCCTTCATCTGCAGCGAGGCCAGGTCGGAGCCCGCGCCCGGCTCGGAGAACAGCTGGCACCAGATCATCTCGCCGCTGAGCGTCTTGGGCAGGAAGCGCTGCTGCTGCTCAGGCGTCCCGTACGCGACGATGGACGGCACCACCCAGGCACCGATGATCATGTTGGGCAGACGTACCTTGGCGGCCTTGAGCTCCTGCGCGAGCAGCACCTGCTCCAGCGGCTTGGCGCCGCGGCCCCACGGCTTCGGCAGGTGCGACATCACGAAGCCGCGCTCGGCCAGCGCCCGCTTCTGCTCCTTGCCCTCCAGCCCGGCGATCTCCGCGATCTCGGCCCGGATCGACTCGCGCAGCTCCTCCGCGCCCTCCGGCAGGTCGATCTCCATCTCCCGCGACACGCCCGCCAGCGCCAGCTCCGCCACCGTGCCCGCCCACTCGGCCGACGAGCCGAGCAGGGCGCGCAGGGTGAGCGCGCGGCGGTAGTAGAGGTGCACGTCGTGCTCGAAGGTGTAGCCGATGCCGCCGAACGTCTGGACGGCGTCCTTCGCGCACCGCACGGCCGCGTCGGGGGCCATCACCCCGGCGACGGCGGCGGCGAACTCCAGCTCCTTGCCCTCGGCGCGGGTGGCGTCCCAGACCGTGGCGCGCGCCTGCTCCAGCGCGACCAGCATGCGCGACAGCTTGTGCTTGATGCCCTGGAACTGGCCGATCGGGCGGCCGAACTGGACGCGTACCTTGGCGTACTCGGAGGCGGCCGTGACGCACCACGACGCCAGGCCCGCCGCCTCGGCCCCCAGCAGGATCGCCGCGATGCCGCGCACGTCGGAGCGCTGCACGCCGCCCAGGATGCCCGACGCGGGCACCCTGACGCCGTCCAGCTCGACCTTGGCGGCCGGCCTGGTGAGGTCGAGCGACTTCAGCTCGGTGACGGTGGCCGACGCGGCCTCGACCAGCACCCACTCCTCGCCGTCGTCGGTGGTGACGGGCAGCACGAGCGAGTCGGCCAGCGAGCCGCCCAGCACGGGCTCGGCGGTGCCGGAGACGACCAGCGAGCCGTCCTCCGTGCGCGTGCCGGTCAGATTGCCGGTCAGTGCGACGGCGGCGGTCAGGGTGCCGTCGGCGTACTGCTCCAGGTGCTCGGGGCGCTTCGAGGCACCGATGACCGCGCTGGCCAGCACGGTCGGGACGTACGGGCCCGGCGCCATCCGCTCGGCCAGCGCCTCGATCGCGACGGCCGCCTCCAGCAGGCCGTAGCCGGAGCCGCCGTGCTCCTCGGGCACGTGCAGGCCGAGCAGCCCCTGCTCGGCGAGGCCCGCCCAGAACGGCGGACGCCCCTCGCTGCCCGCGCGCAGCAGCTCCGAGGGGATGTTCCGCTCGGCCCAGCCGCTCACCGACTCGCGGAGCGCCTCGTGCTCCTCGCTCAAACCGATCGCCATTACTCATCCTCCAGCCAGGTCCGAGTCATGCCCAGAACCATATTCTAGAGGATGCTTCTGCCTCTCGGTCAGAGTGGACGAACCTGCTCCGCGAGCGTGTTCAGATCGCGCCAGCGGGCCTTGTTCGCCTCCGGGATCGACGCCATCAGCATCGCCGGCTTCGTCTTGCCCACCTCGACCACCGTCACCATCGCCTGCGCCACCTGCTTCTTGCCGCCCGACGTGAACGTCACCTTGTAGCCCAGCGTCCAGCCCTTGCCCACCGGGATCTTCTTCGACGCCGTCCACTCGTCCAGCGTCGCGCCCTTCGGATACTGGGTGCGGATCGTCCAGCGGGCCGCCTGCGTCGCGATCGCCCGGTAGTCGGCGTTCGACGACGGCTTCTTCTCCGGCGCGTCACCCGGGAGCATCGCCGAGGCGACCACCGTGTGCGGCACCGCGACCTTGCCGATGCGCTGGGCGATCGAGAACGGCGAGAACGACTTCGCCGCCCACGGCGCGGCCAGCCTCGGGTAGCTGATGCCCGACTTCTTGTCGGTGATCGTCCCCGTGACCGCGGACGCCGTGCCGGGGAACGCGGCGTACTTCTTGCTCGCCGGGACGGGCGGCAACACGATCGGCGTCTCGGTCGCCGTCGGGCTCGCGGACGCGGACGGCGTCGGCGTCGTAGGCACCGGCGCCACCTGCACGACCTGCTCCTGCTCCCGGTTCGGCACATCCCCGGAGAACACCACGAACACCAGCAGAACAGCCAGAACCGTCGCGAGAATGGCCCCGAACAGGTAGATCACCTTGATCGGAATATCCCCGAGCCCGCGCCGCTTGGGCGGCGGGGGCACCAACGCCCGCACCCCCGGCTGCCCGAACCGCTGCTCCTGCCCACCAACGGCCGCGCCCCCCGGCCCCGCAGGCGGCACGGGATTGGGCCCTGAGCCCGGCATCGGCCCCGCATAAGGACCCGGCGGCGGCACCGGATTTGCTCCCGAATGCGGCCCAGGTCCGATGTGAAGAGCCGCCCCCTGCGGCGGGACGGAATTGCCCCCCGAGTGCGGCTGAGACCCGGAATACGGCCCAGCCCCGGGCGGCGGCACAGGATTCGGCCCCGACGCGGGCGGCGGCACGAGATTCGGCCCTGACTGCGGCCCGGGCCCTGCATAGGGCCCCACCCCCGGCGGCGGACCCGCATGGAGCCCCGACTGCGGCCCCGCCCCAGGCAGCGGAACCGGATGGGCCCCTGACTGGGGCCCAGACCCCGGCGGCGGCCCCGGATAGGGCCCCGAGCGCGGCCCAGACCCGACATTCGGCCCAGCACCCGGCGGCACTGGATGAGACCCGACACCCGGCGGCACCGGATTCGGCCCGACACCCGGCGGCACGGGGGTAGGTCCGGCACCGGGCGGCACCGGATTCGGCCCCGAGCCCGGCCTAGGCGGCGCATAAGGCGGCACACCCTGCACCGGCTTGGCATCGGGCTTGGTGATGGGCGCAACCTTCCGCCCAAGATCCTGCGAGGGCACCGAACGCGGCGCCAAACGCCGCCCCAAAACCTCCTCAGCCGCAGCCCCTTGCCCGGCCTCAGCCCCCGCCGCAACACCCTGCGACGCAGCCGAACCACCAGCCCCCTGCCCGGACCCGGTCCCCTTGCCCGCCCCAGCGCTCTGCCCGGAGCCAGCACCCTTGGCGGGGGCCGTGCCTGGCTCGGGACCGCTCGGCCGTCCTCCATCAGAGCCCGCGGCCTTACCCGCCGCAGCACCCTGAGCCGACCCGGCCCCAGAGGCCGCGCCCTTGCCCGCCCCAGCACCCTGAGCCGGACCCGCGCCCTTCCCAGAGGCCGCACCCGTGCCCGACGCAGCACCCTGAGCCGACCCCGCGCCACCGCCCGAGACCGTGCTCTTGCCCGGCGTCGCACCCTTAGTGTCCTTAGCGGGCCTGCCACCCTTGCCCGGCCCACCCTCCTTGCCTGGCGTGGCACCCTTAGCCGGTGCGGCGCCCTTGGCCGCTCCAGCTCCAGCGCTCTGCCCAGAACCAGCGCCCTTGGCCGGGGCGGCAGCCCCACCCGACGCCGTGCCCTTACTCGGTGCCGTGCCCTTACTCGGTGCCGCGCCCTTCGCCGAAGCGGCGCTCTTGCCCGGAGTCGCATCCCTCGCCGGCCCGGAGTCCTTGGCGGAGGACTTGGGGTCCTTGGTGGGGGCGGGGGGCTTGGTGTCGGGGGTCGGGAGGGGGATTTTTACCGTTTCCTCGGCGGGCAGGACGATCTTGCGGAACGGGGTGGTGGGTGGGTCATACGTAGGTGTCTGCTCGCCGTCGTCCGCCATGGCCATGAGGTTACGTCACCGACGAGCACGATATTTCCTCTATTCCCCCAGCAGAATCTAATTCTGTAATGTCAGCGAACATGAGGGGTTTCTACGAGATCGCCGCCCACGACCCAGAACGCCCCGCCCTCCTCGGCGACCAGGGCACGACCTACGGCGCGCTGCTGGACCGCGTCAACCGCGCCTCCAACGGCCTGACCTCGCGCGGCGCGGGACCGGGCGACTGCGTGGTGACCGTGCTGAAGAACGGGCTCGACGCCCTGACGATGATGCTGGCGACGTACCAGATCGGCGTCTACCTCGTCCCCGTCAACTGGCACTTCACCACCGAGGAGATCGACTACATCGTGGCCGACTGCCAGGCCAAGGCGGTGATCTCCCCGGACGCGCTCACGGTGCCCGAGCTGATCGAAGGCCGGCCCGCCACGCCACCGCCGCTCCGCAAGGCGGGCTCGATGATGCTCTACACCTCCGGTACGACAGGCCGCCCCAAAGGCGTCCGCCGCCGCCTGCTGGACCTGACGCCGGAGGAGCTCTATCCGATCCTCATGCGCAAGAGCTGGCGCCACTTCGATCTCCCGATGGACGGCGTCCACCTGGTGTGCTCGCAGCTCTACCACTCGGCCCCGTACGGCCAGGCGATGATGGCGCTGCAGTTCGGGCACGCGATCGTGGCGCCGGAGCGGTTCGAGGCCGCCGCCACGCTGGAGCTGATCGAGCGGCACCGGGTGACGAACGCGTTCATGGTGCCCACCATGTTCCACCGCATGCTGGACGTACCGGACAGGGAGAAGTACGACCTGTCGTCCCTCACCCACCTCTACCACGGCGCCGCCCCCTGCCCGCCGGCCACGAAGAAGGCGATGATCGACTGGCTGGGCCCGGTGCTGTGGGAGTACTACGGCTCCACGGAGGCCGCGGTGGCGACCATGGTCTCGTCGGAGGAGTGGCTGGCCAGGCCGGGCACGGTGGGCAGGGCGCTGGACGGGATGACGTTCACGATCATCGGCGAGGACGGCGAGGAGCAGCCGCCGGGCTCCCCCGGCCTGGTCTACATCGGCGGCATCAACCGGTTCGAGTACCACGGCGACCCGGGCAAGACGGCCTCGACGATGCGCGGACGCGCGTACACGCCGGGCGACATCGGCTACCTGGACGAGGACGGCTACCTGTTCCTGCTGGACCGGCGTACCGACCTGATCATCTCCGGCGGGGTCAACATCTACCCGGCGGAGGTCGAGGCGGCGCTGCTCGAACACCCCTCGGTGGCCGACGTCGCGGTGATCGGGGTGCCCGACCCGGAGTGGGGGCACAAAGTGGTGGCCCTGGTACAGCCGGCCGCCGGGGTGAGCGCGGGGGACGAGCTCACGGCCGAGCTGCTGCGCCACTGCGCGCCCCGTCTGGCCAGGCTCAAGCACCCCCGGGTGATCGAGTACCGCGAGTCGCTGCCCCGCACCCCGACCGGCAAGCTCAGCAGGAGAAACGTCAGGGAGGCGTATCTTTCGGGGTGAGCTGGGCAGTTCACCTTGTCATGAGGGAGATCGCCGCAGGACTGGCCGCCGCAGCAGTGCTGCTGACAGGCTGCGGCCCTCCCCCGTCCACGACGGGCGCCACCACCCCCACCGCGACCATGCCCACGTCGCCGTCCCCGACGACGTCCCCTCCCGTCTCGCCGCAGAGCCTGGAGGCGGCGTACGAGAAGGTGATCGCGGACGTCCTGCCGTCCATCGTGCAGATCAACACGAAGGTCGGGCTCGGCTCGGGCATCGTGCTCGACCGCAGCGGACACATCGTCACGAACGCCCACGTCGTCGGCCAGGCCACGCAGATGACCGTCACCATCGCCACGGGCGGGGCGCCGCGGTCGGCCCGGCTGGTCAAGTCGTTCGCCGCGGGCGACCTCGCGGTGATCAAGGTGGACAAGGCGGACGGGCTGCGGCCGGCCAGGTTCGGCGACTCGTCCAAAGTGCGGGTCGGACAGATCGTGCTGGCCATGGGCAACCCGCTCGGGCTGTCCGGCAGCGTGACGGACGGCATCGTCTCCGCACTCGGCCGTACGGTCAGCGAACCCCAGGACCCCGGCTCGCCCGGGGCCACCATCGCCGGCGCCATCCAGACCTCAGCCGCCATCAACCCGGGCAACAGCGGGGGCGCGCTCGTCGACCTGTCGGGCAGCGTGATCGGCATCCCGACCCTCGCCGCCACCGACCCGCAACTGGGCGGCGGCGCCGCGCCCGGCATCGGCTTCGCCATCCCGAGCAACACGGCCACCGACATCGCCCGCCAGATCATCAAGAACGGCAAGGTCACCAACAGCCACCGCGCCGCCCTTGGCATCCGCGGCAGCACGGTCATCGGCTCGGACGGCCAGCCGGCCGGGGTCGGGGTGGCGAGCGTCGAACGCGGCGGCGGCGCCGAGAAGGCCGGCATCCGGCCCGGCGACGTGATCACCTCGATCAACGGCAAGCCCACGAACACCATGGCCGCCCTGGCGGAGATCATCACCACCCTCCGGCCCGGCGCCCGCGCCAAGGTGACCCTGATCCGCGCCGACGGCACCGACCAAACCGTCACCGTCACCCTCGGCGAACTCCAAGCCGACTGAGCCCGGACCACCGGGGGTGCGGCGCAGGAGGGGGTGCGGCGCAGCGGAGGGAGTTCAGCGTGGAGAGGGGGTGCGGCGCAGGAGAAGGGTGTGGTGTCCAGCGATCCCGCCATGCGCGAGCCCGCCGAGTGACCCGGGAGAGTCACTGTTCGGCGGTGAAGATGATCTCGACGCGGCGGTTCTTGGCGCGGTTGGCCTCCACCGGCTTGCCGTCCACCACATTCGGCAGCTTGGGGCGGCTCTCGCCGTACCCGTGCGCCTGGAGGGTCACGCCGGCGTCGGTGAGCAGCCCGCGCATGGCCCGCTCGACCGACTGGGCGCGGCGCAGCGACAGCCTACGGTTGTAGGCGTCGGTGCCCTGGTCGTCCGTGTGCCCCTCGATCTTGACGACCCCGCCGGCCCCCTCCGTCCGCACCTTGCGCGCCACCTCGGCGAGCCGGTCGCGCGCCTTGGCGGCGAGCTGCCACTTGTCGAGCGCGAACAGCACGTCGCTGGTCACCGCCACGGTCACCTGGCGCCCTTGGGTGGTCTCGCTCTCGGTGCCGTCCATGGACTCGACCTCGCCGATGATGTCCTCGACGGGCAGCACGAGGTCCTCGACGACCCCGGTGGCGTCGGCGGGCACGCTGGGCGGGGGCGTCGCCGGGTGCGTCGGCGACAGCGCGGGCAGCAGGGTGACGGCGAGCGCGACGCTAAGAGATCGGAACATCGCTGAGCACGCCGATCATCGGCATCTCGACGTTGACCTTGGTGACGTCGGGCGGCGGTGCGGCGAAGACGGCGTACAGCGTGGACGCCTCGCCCGACTCCAGGAACTGCCCCTGCGTGCCCGAGCACACGCACTCGGCGTCCTCGCTCGTGCCGTTGCGCGCCACCCGGTAGCGCTTGGCGTTGACGGGGTCGATCAGGGAGACGTTGGAGACGGTGAAGTCGAGCGCCGACCGGCCCATGCCGTTGTGCAGGTTGACCTTGCCGTCGGTCGCGGTGACGGTCCAGGTGAGGCTGACGGTCTTGCCCTGGCGGCGCAGGGAGGTGATGTCGACCCGGGCGGCGCCGTACATGTCGCCCGCGCCCGTCTTGGCCTCGCGGGTGGCGATCACGGTGGTGTCCTGGGCGGGCGCCTGCTGGGCCGACCCGGTCGACGTCTGGGTCGGCGCCTGGGTGGGCGTCTGGGTCGGCTGGGCGGGCTCCTGGGCGGCGGTCTGCGTCTGCCGCTCCTCGCCGCCACCGGCGCCGGGCGGGCCGGGGATCATGCCGCAGCCCGCCAGCGCGAGAGCCGCGACAGCCGGCGCGAACAACTTTCGCATCGTGTGGTCACCTTCGTCGTCGGGGGTTGTGGGCCTCACCTTAGGGAGGCGGCGTTCAGTATCCGCATAGTCGCGTCACCTGCGTAGTTCACGCCGCTTCTGAAGCTCGTGTGCGAGCCGTTCCGCCTCGGCCCTGCCCTGGCCATCGCCAAGGGCGTCAAACTCTGCCATAGCTCTCATAACGGTCTCAACCGCCGCGTCGAAGTCGCCCGCGGCCGTCAGCACCTCGGCCAGCACCAGCAGCGCCACCGCCTCCGGCAGCCGGTCGCCCAGCCGCCGGTTGACGCGCAACCGCCGCTCCACGCACTCGCGCGCCCGCGCAATCCGCCCCTCCCGCAGGTGCAGCCTGCCCAGGTCGAGCAGCGCCTCCCCCGCACCGCGCGGATCACCCAGCTCCTCGTACGCCGCCAGCCCCGCCCCCAGCATCCCCTCGTCCCCGCGCAGGGCGCCGAGCGCGCGCAACGCGTCCGCCCGTCCCCGCCGGTCGCCGTGCTCCTCGAAGACCTGCAACGCCCGGACGAACGCCCGCTCCGCCTCGCCGCCCCCGCCGGGACGCGCCGCGTGCACCAGGCCGAGCCTGAGCGTGACCCGGGCCAGCTCCAGCCCTTCGACCAGCGGCTGGGCCGCCCGCAACGCCGCCGCGGCCGCCTCCGTACGCCCCTCGGCCCTGTGCAGGTCGGCCAGGCCGCGCAGCAGCAGCGCCTCGCCCTCCCGATGCCCGGCGGCCCTCGCCGCGTCGAGGCCGGTGGCGGTGGTGGCGTGCCAGTCGTCGTGGTGGGCGTTCAGCGCGAACAGCGGCGTCAGGTAGAAGGCCAGGCGCCAGGCGGCCTCGTACAGACCAACCCGGAAGAAGTCGTGCACGGTCGCCACCAGGAAGCGGCGCTCGGCGCTCAGCCACCGCGCCTCCTGCCGCAGCCGGCCCGTCTCCAGACCGGCGGCGGGCGGGCGCACCTCGGTACGGCCGGTGCCCGGCTCCGCCGGGAGCAGCGCGGCCCTGGCCTGCCTGGTGCGCTCCAGGATCTCGCCCGCCAGCGAGGCCAGCACCGGGCCTGGACCGCCGTCCTCCCCGGCCAGGCGTTCCGCGGCGTACAGGCGGGTGAGGTCGTGCCAGCCGTACCGCTCCTGGCCTGCCTCGTCGAGCCCGCGCGACTGCAGCAGCCCGGCCTCCACCAGCGGTTCCAGGTCGGCGCCCGCCACCCAGGGCGCGAAGTCCCGCGCCGAGAGGGCGCCCAGGCGGCGCAGCAGCAGCCGTTCGGGGTCGGGCAGGCCGCGGTAGCCCAGGGCGAGGCTTCCGCGTACGGCGAGGTCGCCCGCGCTCAGCTCGTCGAGCCTGCGCCGCTCGTCGCCGAGCCGCCCGGCCAGGTGGTCGAGCGTCCAGCCCGGCCTCCTCGCCAGCCGCGAGCCGGCGATGCGCAGCGCCAGCGGCAGGTGACCGCAGAGCCTGACGATGCGCAGCGCGGCCTCAGGCTCGGCCTGTACGCGCTCTGCCCCTGCCACGCCGGCGAGCATCGCGACGGCCTCATTCTCGTCGAGCAGGCCCAGCTCGTACGCCCGCGCCGCCTCCAGCCCGGCCAGCGGCGACCGGCTGGTGACCAGGGTGATGCTGCCCGGCCCTGTGGGCAGCAGGGGGCGCACCTGGGCCTCGTCGGCGGCGTCGTCCAGCACGACGAGCAGTCTGCGGCGGGCGGTCGTGCTGCGGTAGAGGCGAACCCGGTCGTCCAGCCCCGGCGGCACCGCGCCGTCGGGGCAGCCGAGCGAGCGCAGCAGATCCTCCAGCACCGCACTGGGCGGGCGGGAGCCGAGCGCGGCGTACAGGCGACCGTGGGGCCGGTCGAGCGCGGAGGCCGCATGCACGGCCACCGCTGACTTCCCACACCCCGGCGGACCGTGCAGCACGAGGTGGACGGGCGCGCCGGCGCTATCGGCGGCCGTCCGCGCAATCCAGTCGAGCACCTGCCGCCGCCCAGCAAAGTCCGAAATATCCGGCGGCAACTCATCCACCCACCCGCCACCCGGACCCACAGGAAAGCCCATATGTCCGACGGGAAACCCGCCCTGACCAGCGGGGAAGCCGCCCTGACCGCCGGGAAACCCGCCCTGACCAGCGGGGAAGCCGCCTTGACCGCCAGGAAACCCGCCCTGACCAGCCGGGAAGCCGCCCTGACCCACCGGATGATCGCCATTGAGGACCCGCCGGTGGGCGGCCACCAGCTCGTCGCCCGGCTCCAGCCCCAGCTCGTCCACCAGCGTCCGCCGCGCCTCCTGGTACGCCCCCAGCGCCTCCGACCTGCGCCCCGCCTGGTGCAACGCGTCGATGAGCCGCACCCACGCCCGCTCCCGCAACGGATGGGCACCCGTCAGCGCCCGCAGCTCCCCCACCACCTCGGCGCCCCTGCCAAGCTGCAGGTCCAGCTCGACTCGCTCCTCCACGGCGGTCAGCCGCAGCTCCTCCAGCGGCACCCCGTACGCCCGGCGCAGCACCGACGACTCCACCCCGGCCAGCGCCTCCCCACGCCAGAGCCCGAGCGCCGTACGGAACACCTCGGCCGCCCCCGCCACCTGCCCCGCCGCCCGCGCCCGCCGCGCCTCGGCGACCAGCCGCTCGAACCGGTGACAGTCCACGTCGTCCGGCTCGACGTCGAGCAGGTAACCACCGGCCACCGTACGGATCCCGGTCACCAGCTTGCGCAAGGCGCTGACGTACACCCTGAGCACCGACTCCGCCGAAGCCGGCGGCCGGTCGTCCCACACCGCCGACAGCAGCCGCTCGACCGGCACCTGCTCGCCCGCCGACAGCAGCAGGGCGGCCAGCAGCGTACGGTGCTTGGCCGGACCCGGCGGCTGCCCACCGTCGATCCGCAGCGGCCCCAGCAGGCCGAAGCGCACGCTCACGTGCCGGCCACCGGCCTGGCGGCGAACGACTCGAAGCTCACGTGGACGGTCTGGCCGGGCGCGGACGCCGCATGCACACCCGCCTCCCCAGGCCCGTACGGGGAGTCGCCGTCGGACACCTGCGCGACCAACTGCTCGTTCACCCAGAGCCGCAGCCCGACCGCGTCCCCACCGCTCCCGCACTCGGCGACGACCCGGTAGGCGGCCGTCTTCGGCACGGCAGCGGGCCCATAGAGGGTGACGCCGTCGGTGCCCGTACGGCGCTTGACGATCGACACCTTGCCCGTGCCGTCGACCCCGAACTCGTACCGATCACCCGACCGAGCCGACCCATGACACCACACGCCATACGCACCGGCCCCACCTCGAAGCCTGGCGGTGGCGCTGACGACCACACCCTCCTGCGGCTCCGCCACGGGCGCCGACTTCCACAACCGCCACCCAGGCTTGACGCTCAACTCATAACCGGACCCGGCCTGCCGAGCACTCCCGCCCTCGGACACCCCGGTGTCCCAAGCCTCGAACCCGGCCTCATACGGCCACCGAGGCGCAGCAAGCACCCCAGGCAGCATCACGCCCGCAACGACCCCGGCAACCACCGCCCCACCAGCCACCACCCAGGGCCACCGCCGCCTCCGCGCTCGCCCAGAGAGCGCGCCGGCCTTGAGGACCGGAGAGCCTCCGGCACCACCATCCCTAGCGCCCAGCGGCTCAGCATCACCCCATCGGCCGGCGGCATCACCAGCGGCCTCCGTGGCCGGGTGCATGGGGACGGAGCCGGTCCATGTGCGTTCCACGACCTCGGTGGCCGCCGCCAGCCGCGTCCCCCCGACCAGATCAGCCAGCAGCTCCTGAGCGGATGGCCGCACCCGGGGATCCTTGGCGAGGGCCCGCCGCACCACCCCCTGGATCCCCTCGTCCAGCCCGTCCAGCCGGACCTCATCCTGCGTGATCCGGTACAGCGCCTCCGCCGGGGCCCCGCCGCCGAACGGCAGCCGTCCCGTACCGGCGAACACGATCACCCCGCCCCACGCGAACACGTCCGCGGCGGGCGTGAGAGGCTCGCCGCGCACCTGCTCGGGCGACATGAACGCGGGCGTCCCGAGCATCGCCTGGCTGGCCAGGCTGTCGTGCCCGGCGAGCTGCGCGATGCCGAAGTCGATCACTTTGGGCCCGAGCGGCGACAGCAGCACGTTGGCCGGCTTGAGGTCGCGGTGGATGACCCCGGCCCCGTGGATGGCGCTCAGTGCGGTGGCGATGCCGACGGCCAGCGCCTCCAGGTTGCCGCCGGACAGCGGCCCCTGCTCACGCACGGCCCGCGCCAGATCGGGCCCTTTGACGTATTCGGTGACGAGGTAGGCCACGTCGCCGTCGAGGCCGGCGTCCAGCACGGGCGCGGTGCAGAACCGCGCCACCCGCCGCGCCGCCGCCACCTCGCGCTCGAAGCGCCGCCGGAAGGCCGGATCCCTGGCCAGGGCGGGGTCGATGAGCTTGATCGCGGCCAGGCCGCCGGTCGGCGTGGTGGCGAGGTGGACCTCGCCCATGCCGCCCCGGCCGAGCAGGCGCCGCAGCGCGTACCCGCCTATGACCCGGTCGTCGTTCATCGCAGACACATTAGCCAGATCCGGGCACTCACCCGGCGGCTTGGGACAGGCGGTAGCGGGACGGCGAGATGCCGTACCGGTCGATGAAGGCCTGCCGCAGCGTCTCCGCCGAGTTGAACCCGCAGCGCGTGGCGACGGCGGCCATCGGCAGCGACGTGGTGGCGAGCAGGTGGGCGGCGGCCTCGGTGCGAGTCTGGCGGACGTACCGGCCGGGGGTCTGGCCGAGGTGCTTGAGGAAGAGCCGGGTGAGGTGCCGCTCGCTGACCCCGGCCTCGGCCGCGAGGGTGGCGGTGGCGAGATCGTCGCGCAGGTGGGTGGAGATGTGCTGGACGATCCGCCTGACCAGGCTGTTGGCGGGCGAGGGCGGCTCGACGAACATGCTCATCTGGGCCTGGTTGCCGGGCCGCTGGAGGTAGGTGACCATGTTCCTGGCGACGGTCCTCGCCAGCTCGGGGCCGTTGTCCTCCTCGACGAAGGCGAGGGTGAGGTCGAGCGCGGCGGTGATGCCGGCGGAGGTCGAGACGTTGCCGTCGCGGATGAAGATCGGGTCGGGGTCGACGGTCACCCGGGGGAAACGGCCGGCCAGCACGTGCGCCTCCTTCCAGTGGGTGGTGGCGCGCCGGCCGTCGAGCAGCCCGGCGGCGGCCAGCACGTACGCCCCGGTGCAGACCGAGGCCACCCGTCTGCTCTCCCTGGCCAGCCGCCTGACGTGGGCGACGACGAGGGGGTTGGCGGCGGCGTCCTCGTGGCCGATGCCGCCGGAGACCAGCAGCGTGTCGAGCGGCCCGGTGACGCGTTCGAGGGCGAGCTGCGCGTCGAGCCGGAGGGCGGTGCCGGTGGTGATGGGATGGCCGCCGGGGGTGGCGACGCGGTATTCGTAGTACGGTAACGCGCCGTGCCAGTTGGCGCTCTCCAGCGTCGAGGTGACGCAGGCGATGTCGAGCAGCTCGGCCGCCTCGTACGCCACCACGACGAACCGTCGTCGATCCATGGCACGACTGTAGGTCCGAAGGACAAGGAACCCAAGTATCCGGACCTGCCGGACGGCTTCCCTTGGGCCCCGCCACCGCTGGGGGCGACAGTCGAGGCATGACGACGACGACCACCACCACCACGCCCACGGGGCGCCGCTGGGGCAGGTTCGCCCTCCACTACGTCGAGATGATCATCGCCATGTTCGCCGGCATGTTCCTCATCGGCATGCTCCGCTCCGCCGCCGGCCTCGGCGTCTCCCTCGCCGAGCAGCCCGAGCTCTGGTACCTGGCGATGGCGTTCGACATGTCCATCGGCATGGGCGCCTGGATGCGGGTGCGCGGGCACCGCTGGGCGCCCACGCTGGAGATGTGCGCGATCATGTTCGCCCCGGCCGTGCCGCTCTTCCCGCTGCTGTGGACGGGCGTCATCGACGGAGACGTGCTCATGCTCGTCTCGCACGTCGGCATGTTCCCGCTCATGCTGGCGGCGATGCTGCTCCGCCTCGACGAGTACGCCGGGTGCCGTCATTGAGCGCCTTCCGGTAGCCGTCCAGCACGTCCTGCCGCAGCAGGTGCCCGAACCCGGCCCGCCGCAGCCGCATCCCCAGCAATGGCTCGCTGACGCCCAGCGCGGCGGCGGTCTCGCCCATGTGCCAGCCGTGCGCGGCCAGCTCGCTCAGCAGGTGGCCGCGCCTGACCTGCGCCTCCGACAGCCGGAACGTCTTCAGATACGCCGTACGCCCCTCGCCGTCGCTGATCATCTCGCCGATGTGGTTCTCGGCCTTGCGCTCGAACGCGGGCAGGAACCGGCTCAGCGTGAACCGGCCCATCCGGTACACCTCCTGCACCCGCGCGGGGGCGCGGAGCAGCCCGGCCGCCATCACGGAGTCGTGGAAACCGGCCCACTCCCGCTCGACGCGGACGGCCGCGGCCCGCAGATCGGCCAGTGAGGAGATCGCGGCGGCGTCGAGCGTGCCGGTGAAGTCGCGCGCCGGGAAGAACAGGGCGTACTCGTGGATGAGGTCGCCGTACATGTCGCGGACAAGCGTGGGGTGCAGCGCCCGGTAGTCCTCGGGATGCGGCACCACGAACGCCGAGGCCAGCGTGTCACCGGCGTAGAGCAGCAGCCCGCACTGACCGGGATGGATCTCGAAGACCTTGAGCGCGTCCTCCAGGCCGCGCACCTCGGCCCCGCTGTAGGCCTCCTCGATCCGCGGCGACAGGCCGTGCCGCAGCGCCTCGCGCGACCACTCCTCCCACGCCAGCTCGGGGCCGCCGAAGCAGAGCGCGAGGAAACCCTCCATGGCCAGGTGCAGCGGCAGGAAGCGCAGGCGGTTCCCGTCGGCCCTGCGGGCCATCCTGCGCCTGATCCTGATCGGCACGTGCCGCAGCGGCTGCCCGAGCTGGGTGCCGTACGCCGCCGCGGGGGTGCCGTCGCCGGTCCACGACGCGACGAACGCGTGCGGCACGTACGCGGTGTAGAGCGACCTGTCGGGCAGCGCGACCACGGTGGGCTCGTCGCCGTACACCTTGGCGTGCAGCCGCAGGTCCTCGATGGGCGTGCGGCGGACGAGCGGCACCAGCCGCAGGGCGCCCCAGGTCTGGGCGGGCCGCGTCTCCAGCCCGGTGAGGTCGATCATCGTGCCTCCAGCGCGGGTGCCGCCCGCTCCGCCAGGTACGCCCGCAGCTCGGCCGCCCCGCTCCGCCCCTCCGCGAACCTGGCCAGCTCCACCAGCGCGGGCAGGTCTTCGGCGTCCCTGATGCCGGCGGTCGGCACGACCCGGGACAGCCGCCGTACCTCGAAGTGCTCGGCGTCGTAGACGGGGTTGAGGTGCACGATGCCGACCTCGCCGGCCGGGTCGAGCTTGCGCCGCCACACCCGCAGCACCTCGGAGGCGAGGCCGGGCGGCGCGTTGTCCCAGCCGTCGGAGACGATGACGAGCAGGTCGGGCCGCTGCTCAAGGGCGTCGATGACGCGCCGCCCGAGCGGGGTGGGCCCGGACGGGCGGACCTTGAGCGGGTCGGCGCGGCCGGACAGCCACAGGGCGCGGTAGTCGCCGGCCAGCGCCTCCAGCAGGTGGTGGCAGGCCAGCGCGACCGCGAGCGGCCGGCGGCGCTTCTCGGGCGAGCCGAAGGAGGAGAAGCTGTCGTCCAGCACCGCGGCCACCTTCCCCCAGGTGCCGGCGCGCGACCCCGCCGCCCTGGCCGCCGACGCCCGCAGCGCCGCGACCAACTCGTCGCGCCGCCGCTCGCGGACGTCCGCCGCCAGCGACAGCACGTAGGAGGCCACCCTGACCAGCGGCAGCGCGGCCAGATCAGCGCCGGTGCCGGTGCCGGCGCGCTCGGCGGCCCCGCTCAGCCGCAACCGCTCCAAGCGGGTCAGCCGGGGCGCGATCGCCTCCAGGAACGCGGCCCTGTCGATGCCGTGGCGGGCGGCGAAGCCCTCGGCCACCGTGTACGGCAGCTCGTACAGGGCGTTCTTGTCGTAGTGGGCCCGCCGCCACGCCTCCAGCACGGGCGTGTCGTAGTGAGCCCGGCGGAACGGCGTGAACAGGAAGTCGCCCAGCTCCCCCGGCAGCTCGAGGTGCGCGTGCCGGACCGCGGCCTTGACCCCCGCCCGGTACTTCACCGCGTCGAAGGCCAGGTCGGGCCGGGCGGCCAGCCAGTCGCGGACGAGCGCGCGGGTGCGCCGGTTGTTGACGCCCGCCCGCCGCAGCTCCCTGAAGAGCCGGTAGACGCGGGGCGGGCTCATCCGGCCGAGCCGCCAGGCGATCAGCCGCGCCTCGTGGCCCACGCCGCCCTTGCGCCGCAGCAGCCCCGCGATGATGAGGGCGGCGTTGTGGTCGTTGATGTCGAGGGCGAGGGTGGCGGCGTACAGATCGGGATAGTTGGTGTGGATGTAGTCGTGCAGGAAGCTCAGCGAGAGGCGCTGCCGGCCCGCGTCGCTGTGGAACTCGCGCTGGCCGGTCGCGGTCATCGCGGCGTTGGCGAAGAGCAGCACGTCCTCGCACTCGATCAGGTCGGCGTAGGTCTCCATGGCTCCCCGGGGCGGTCGCGGAGCTGGCCGGGGAATGGGGGCGCGAGCTGCGAAGAGTCGCGGTATAGGCGGTTTCCGGAAGTCGCACCGGAGTCCCGCGGCCAGCCCGTCCGGAACCCTACTACCGATCCGGCGTGTATCTCGCCTTGATTTCTCCGAGCTTGGCCTGCCTGTCGCGGATGTCGGTGATCAGCACGTACGCGACCAGCAGCAGCCCCAGGCAGAGCACGTCGGCCGCCCACCACGGGATCTCGGCGAGCAGCAGGTAGCCCTGCCCGTCACTGAGCTCCCTGATCACCACCGTGACCACCGCCACCACGACGGTCACCAGCGCCCAGGTCCACCAGCGCGGCAGGTTGCCCTTGTTCCACAGCCGCACCCGCCAGTTCATGAACACCGTGAGCACGCCCAGCAGCGCGCAGAACCCGATCAGCCACCACGGCAGCGCGAACGCGGTCTGCTCGGAGATCTGCTCCTTGGTGGCGCGCAGCTCCGCCTCGGCGGCCCGCCGCGCCTGCTCCGACTCCTCAAGCTTGCGTTCGAGCTGCGCGATGGTCTGCTGGCGGCGCGGCGGCTGCGCGGACTCCTCAGTGGGCAGCATCCGCGCGACGACCGTCAGCATGATCGCCACGAAGGACAATGCCAGCACGATCGCCATGAACAGGTCGATGAACCGCAGGTCGAGCGGCGGCGCGAACGACCGGCTGGCCTGCTTCCTCACTGCTCCCTCACCAGCGTGTACTTCTGCGGCTTGCTCTCGGCGGCGCTCTGCCGCTCGACCGCCGTGCGCAGCGCGTCCAGCCCCTTGATCAGCTCCTCGGTCCTGTCCCGCGACTGCGCCAGCTCCTGCGTCAGGCCGCGCAGCTCGGACCCGGCGGGCGCGGCCGGCGCCGCGCCCTTGCCGCCGGGCAGCCGGGCCAGGTAGATGAGGAACACCTCGTCGGCCGCCGCCACGCTGGCCCGCTCCGACCGCTCGATCAGCGTCATCGCGCCGAACGCGAGCACGCTCAGGAACAACGCGATCATGGTGACGCCGAACGCGGAGGCCAGCTCGGGCAGCACGTGCTGCTTGAGCGCGGTGATCAGCACGCCGGGGTCGCCACGGCTGTCGAGGGCGCTGGAGAACGACCCGACCATCGCGGCCATGGTGAGGGCCGTGCCGATGAAGCCGAAGACCGGCAGTGCCCAGATGAGCGCGTGGTCGATGTGGTGCTTGTTGGCCATCTCACCGTCGTCGAGCGCGGAGCGGGCGGTCAGCACCGCCTCGGCGTCGCCACCGGCCTCCGCGGCCTCTCTGAACAGCCGCAGCCGCTTGCCGACCAGCGTGTCATCGCTCGGCCGCACCGACTGCACGCTGGCCTCGGCGCGCGCCGTCGCGGCCGCCTCGCGGCGGATGTCCGGCACGGCCCGCACGATCCGCAGCACGGTGGTGAAGAACACCGCGAAGATCAGCGTCACCACCAGCTCTGCCGCCCCCGGCGCCGTGGTCGCCCCCACGAACTGCAGCAGCTGCCGGACCATCCCCGTCATCAGCAAAACCGCTGACACCAGCAGCCCCACCAGCGGCGCGAACACCGAATGGCGCCAGTCGAACCTTGACACGCTTCAACCCCACTCCAGCACAGGAAAATGTCAGAGCAACACCTTGGCACACGTAGTGCAATGAGTAGTGACGGAGTGGCAGATCTGTGACCAGACCGGTCCTTAAACGCACGAAAGCCCGGCTCCCTACGGGAACCGGGCCTGTCGCGAGACTGGTGGAGGTGGCGGGAATCGAACCCGCGTCCTTCAACCCCAAGTCAGGGCTTCTCCGGGCGCAGCCTGCTGTGCTTTTCTCAGCCCCGGCGATCACGCAGGCGAGTCGCCGACGGGCTCAGCCACTGTTTGATTTCCCGCTCTTCCCCGTGGCCGGGTCGAGCGGTGGAGCCTTCTAGCGATGCCAGACCCCGGGCCGAAGGCGCTCCCGGGCTGACAGTGGTTTCGCTGCTTAGGCAGCGAGCGCCAGGGAGTCCCTGGCAGCCACAGTGCTCTTGGAATTGGCACTTGTTGTTTGCGGTCACAGGATTAACGAGGTTATGTCCGCAGTCCTCGGCCCGCTTCACCTGGCTTGCAAGGCCAAAGTCGAAGCCAGTCACCCCCTGTGCAGTTGTCAACCGTCACCGCCGACCCCGCGAGGGACGGCGCAACAGGAATGTACATCGGACAACACCCTCGGCGCCAACTTAATTCCCACGGCGCCCCCACCCCCATACATGCCGAAACCCCCGGGAGCCCGGCACTGAGGCACGTGCTCCCGGGGGCCGACCGGCAGGGTCGAGCCGGTCCGGACGGCAGGACTTCCCCCGAGATGAAGTCCTGTCTCATCACGGCGACTGGGACCGCAACCCCCGAGCGGGCCCAGTCACTCAGTAAGACGCGACCGGCCACCCGGATGGTTGCTCACCGTCCGGACATTTTCACACTCAGTCCGCAACACCGCCGACAGCGCCGCTCACAGCACCGCTCACAGCACCGCTCACAGCGCCGTGAGCGGCACCGTTCACAGCGTCATGCGGCGGCGTCATGCGGCGGCGTCATGCGGCGGCGTCAGTTCGCGAGGCCCGCGAAGAAGTCGCCCGCCACGGCCCTGGCGTCGTGGTTCTTCGCCAGCACCGCGATCGCCACGTTGCCCTGCCAGCCGACCCACCAGGTCATGCCCTCGGGGGCGGTGGCCGCGATGCCGTAGACCTTGCCCTTGCCCGCCTGCGCGGGCGTGCCGGCCGCACCGGCCCGCATCATCGTCTGCAGGGTCGCGCGTACCTTCGGGTCGAGCTGCTGCGGCGCGGGCTGGGTGACCGGCGGCGCCGTGGCGGTCGCGTCGGGCGTCTTGGGCTCGGTCACCAGCACGGGAGGCCGCCAGGTGCCCGAGGCCACCGCCGCGGCCACCAGAGCCATGCTGAGCGGGCTCACCTGGACGTTCTGGCCCGCGATGGCCTTGGCCTTGTCGGCGTCGCTGGACAGCTTCGGCAGCTTGCCGCTGAACGACTTCAGCGGCAGCCGCCACGGCTGCTCCAGGCCCAGCGTCTGCGCGCTCTTGAGCAGCCCCTCGGCCGAGACGCGGCGGGCCAGCGAGGCCAGCGCGGTCACGCAGCCCTTCGCGAAGTTCTCCTGGAACGTGGCCGACGCCGGCAGCGGCGTGCTGTGGGCGGCGTTGGCGAACTTGGCGCCGCCCACCGTGCGCTCCTGCGGGCAGGCCAGCCGCTGCTTGGGGCTCACCTGCTCCTTCAGCAGCGCGTCGGCGGCCACGATGGAGAACGCCGTGCCGGCCGGGAACTTGCCCGCCAGCGCGTGGCGCTCCTGGTGCAGCCCCTTGGTGCCGACCGCGAGGATCTCGCCGGTGTCGCGCTGCACCGCCACCAGCGCGCTGGTCTGGGTCTCGGCCACGGCTTGCTCCGCCGACGCCTGCGCGGTGCGGTCGATCGTGGTCTTGACCGAGACGTTCTGCCGCCCGGGCCACTCCTCGAGCTGCGCGACCTGCCGGCCGGTCTTGAGGTCGAGGGTGATCACCTTCGTCTCGGTGGACCCCGTCAGATAGTCCTGGTACGCCTGCTGCAGCCCGCTCCTGCCCACCGAGTCGCCGGCCCGCTGCGGCCCGCCGAGCTTCTGCTCGGTCTCGGGCGTGAGCGCGCTGACCGTGCCGACGATCTGCCGGGGCGCGTCGGGGTTGACCGGCTGCTCCTGCGCGTCGATCTCGATGCCGTCGATCGCGCCCAGCTTGGCCTGCATCGACTGGTAGCGCGAGCGTCCGAACGTCACCAGCGGCACGAACTTGTCGGGCGGCGACGACCTGACCCGGCTCAGCAGCCGGTCCTGGGCGTAGCCGGTGACGTCGGACAGCTTGGCGACGACCTCTTCGGCCCGCTCACCCAGCTTGTCGGGGACGACCCCGGCGACGTAGAGGACGGTGTCGCTCTGCAGCGGGTCGTTGGCCCGGTCGAGGACGGGCTGGCGCGGCTTGGGCTCGGTGTCGACCGCGAAGCGCTGGCCCTCCTTGAGCTGAGGGTGCAGCACCGAGGGCGACCAGCGGACCTTCCACGCGCCGTCGACCAGGTGGAGCGGAAGCTTGCTCTCGTACTCCCAGAGGGGGTTGTTCTCCCCCAGGTCGACCTCGGCGTGGAAGTCGGCCGTGGACTCGTCGCCGGCGACGCTGATGCCCGTGATCTTGAAGCGGAAGGAGGCGGCGTCGAGCTCGAGCTTGGCATCCTCGAGCGCCTTGCGCACCTTGGCGGGATCGCCGTCGGTGCGGCCGGCGGCCAGCTCGTAGTCCTCCGACTGCCACCCGACGAGGAAGTCGCGCACCGCGTCGTGCGGCGACGACTCCTCGAAGCAGCCGGTCAGGGTGGTGCTCGCGACCGCCAGCGTGGCGGTCGCGGCCAGGATGCGGCGGGCGCGCCGCATCGGTCGGCCTCTCATCGATCGCATCGGTCGCAGTGCCGCCGTCTCATCGGTTGCGGTAGCGCAGCGCGCGGGCCATCTCCCGCTTGGCCTGCTGCTCCGCCAGCGACTGCCGCTTGTCCCAGTCTTTCTTGCCGCGCGCGAGGCCGATCTCGACCTTCGCCCTGCCGTCCTTGAAGTAGAGGGTCAGCGGCACGATCGTCAGCCCGCCCTCCTTGGTCTTGGCGGCGAGCTTGTCGATCTCTTTCCTGTGCAGCAGCAGCTTGCGCTTGCGCCGGGCCGTGTGGTTGGTCCACGTGCCCTGCGAGTATTCGGGAATGTGCACGTTGAGCAGCCACGCTTCGTTGCCGTCGATCATGGCGTAGCCGTCGACGAGCGAGGCGCGGCCCTCGCGTAGCGACTTCACCTCGGTGCCCTGCAGCACGAGACCCGCCTCGAAAGTGTCCTCGACGTGGTAGTCGTGCCGAGCACGTTTGTTCTGGGCGATGACCTTCCGCCCGGTCTCACGTGGCATGCTTCGACTTTACCGGCGACCGGGGCGCCCGGCGCCCATGCGCACCGCTACACCCTCAGATAGCGACGTAGCGTCACGAACGAGGCCAGGATACAGATCACGACACCGATGATCATGGTGATGGTGATCGTCTGGGCCAGGTCGTTCCAGCCGAGCTGAGCCGTCGCGCCACCGAAGAAGCCGACGATCTCCTCGAACAGGAACACCTTCGCGCAGATCAGGATGACCGCCGCGAACACCCCGCCGACGAGGCCGGCGATGACGCCCTCCATGACGAAGGGCAGCTGGATGTAGAGGTTGGAGGCGCCGACCAGCCGCATGATGCCCGTCTCACGGCGCCGGTTGAACGCCGACAGCCGCACCGTGTTGCCGATCAGCAGCGCCGCCGCGAGCACCAGGATGATGGCGACCGTCAGCGCCGCGAAGGCGAGCTTGTCGAGCATGGCGAAGAACGGGGCGATGAGCTGTTTCTGGTCCATCACCTGGGCCACGCCCGGCTGGCCCGTCACGGCCTGGATCACCGGCTGGTAGTTGTCGGGGTCCTGGAGCTTGATCCGGAAGGACTGCGGCAGGTCCTCGACCTTGGTCGCGTCGACCAGCGCCTTGTTCGTGGACGAGAACGACTGCTTGAAGTTCTGGTAGGCGTCGGCCTCGTCCTCGAAGAACACCTCCTTGACGCCCTTGGTGCCCTTGATGTGCGTCTCGAGCGCCTTGATCTGCGCGGGCGTGACCGCCTTGCCCTTGCAGTCCGGTATGGCCGTCCCCTTCTTGCACAGGAAGACGGAGATCTCGACCTTGTCGTCCCAGTAGCCCTTCATCAGGCCGATCTGGGTGTTGATCATCAGACCGACGCCCAGCATCGCCATGCCGACCGCCACCGTGATGATCACGGCGATCGTCATGGTCAGGTTGCGACGGAGGCCGATCCAGACCTCGGAGAAGATGAAATTCGCCCGCATGTCTTGTCTGCAGCTCCCTGTCAGTACGCCTGGCCGTACACGCCACGCGACTGGTCACGGACGATCTTGCCGTCCTCCAGCTCCACGACACGCTTACGCATGGAGTCGACGATGGCCGCGTCGTGCGTCGCCATGACGACCGTGGTGCCAGTCCTGTTGATGCGGTCGAGCACCTTCATGATGCCGATGCTCGTCGCGGGGTCGATGTTGCCCGTGGGCTCGTCGGCCAGCAGGATCATCGGCCGATTGACGAAGGCGCGGGCCATGGCGACGCGCTGCTGCTCGCCGCCGGACAGCTCGTCGGGCATGCGGTGCGCCTTGCCTTCGAGGCCGACCAGCTCGATGACCTCGGGCACCACCTTGCGGATGAACCGCCGCGGCTTACCGATGACCTCGAGGGCGAACGCCACGTTCTCGTAGACGTTCTTGTTCGGGAGCAGCCTGAAGTCCTGGAAGACGCAGCCGATGCGGCGGCGCAGGTGCGGCACCTTGAAGTTGGAGAGGCGGGCCAGGTCTTTGCCGGCGACGTGGATCGCGCCGGAGTTGGGCCGCTCCTCCTTCAGGACCAGACGCAGGAACGTGGACTTGCCTGATCCCGAGGGACCGACGAGGAACACGAACTCACCCTTGTCCACGTCAACGGATACGTGGTCGAGGGCGGGCCGGTTCTGGTTCGCGTAGACCTTGGTGACATTATCGAAATGGATCACGAGAGCATCACGGCATGCCAGTCTAGGGGTCAGGACGGAAGCGAGGGTGGCATATGCCCACTTCCCGCCGGGCGACCATCGGTTACGTCTTCTTTACTGATGATCGACGTTCCGATTGGCCAGACGACAGTCTAGGGGGAAGACTGGCATGGAACGTCCATAACGGAAACAAAACGATTGTGCGGCTAGACTTGGGGCTGTCATGAGTTGCGAACACCTCGTATGCGCGCAGTGCGCCCACCCCGTGATCGAGGGACGCTGCCCCCTGTGCCGCGCCAACCGGGAGCGGATGCACAACCACGGCTTCGCCGGGCTGTCACCCGCTCTCATCGGCCTGCTGCTCGTCGCCCTGCTCCTGCTGACGCTGGCGGCCGAGCACCTATTGCTCGGCGCCTGACTCCTGGCGCCGCATCCACCGGATCTCCGACTCGATGAACTCGTCGAGGTCGCCGTCGAGCACCGCTGACGGGTTGCCGGCCTCGGTGCCGGTGCGCAGGTCCTTCACGATCTGGTAAGGGTGCAGTACGTAGTTGCGGATCTGCGTGCCCCACGAGGTGGTGGAGGCGCCGCGCAGCTCCGACATCTTCTCGGCCTCCTCCTGCCGCTTGCGCTCCAGCAGCTTGGCCTGCAGCACGTTCATCGCCGTGGCGCGGTTCTGCAGCTGGGAGCGCTCGTTCTGGCAGGAGACCACGATGCCGGACGGCAGGTGGGTGATGCGCACCGCGGAGTCGGTGGTGTTGACGCCCTGGCCGCCCGGGCCGCTCGACCGGTAGACGTCGACGCGGATCTCGTCCTCGTTGATGTCGATGTGGTCGGTCTGCTCGACGACGGGCACGATGTCGACCCCGGCGAACGAGGTCTGCCGCCGCCCCTGGTTGTCGAAGGGGCTGATGCGGACCAGCCGGTGGGTGCCGTGCTCGCCGCGCAGCGTGCCGTAGGCGTAGGGGGCCTTGATCGTGAACGTGGCCGACTTGATGCCGGCCTCCTCCGCGTAGGAGGTGTCGTAGACCTCGGTCGCGTAGTTCTTGCGCTCGGCCCAGCGGAGGTACATGCGCAGCAGCATCTCCGCCCAGTCGGCCGCGTCGACGCCGCCGGCCTGGGAGTTGATCGTGATGAGCGCCTCGCGGGCGTCGTATTCGCCCGACAGCAGCGTGCGGACCTCAAGGGCGCCGATGTCGGAGCGCAGCGACTCGAGCTCCTTGTCGGCCTCGGCGCGCGTGTCGTCGTCGGCCTCCTCGGCCGCCAGCTCATAGAGGACCGCCAGGTCGTCGAGGCGCCTGGCGACGCCGTCGACCCTGTTGAGCTCACCCTGGAGGTGGGAGAGCCGGCTCGTCACCTTCTGGGCCTGCTCGGGGTCGTCCCACAGGTCGGGGGCGGCAACCTGCTGCTCCAGCTCCTCGATCTGCTTGCGCATCGCGTCGAGGTCGAGCACGTCCTGGATGCTGCGGAGCGTGCCCCGAAGCTCGTTGATCTCTTCTGCCGGATCGATGCCTGCCACGTCTCCCAAGGGTACGCGACCCACGCGGGCCCGAATAACATGGCGAGGTGCGTGCATACGGTCGGCGGAAGGTGCTGGCGCTCGCCGCCGGCCTCCTCGCCGCGGTGACCGCCTGCTCCGGCGATGCCCGCCCGGCCCCTTCCACCCCTGCCGCGGCCACCTCCACGCCGTCGAAGTCGCCCGAGCCGCCGGCCGTCACCCAGGCCGAGGCGGCCGAGGAGTTCGCCGCCTACATCCGCACCGACGACCTGCTGCGCAACGTGCCCGGCGACTTCCAGGGGCGGCTGCTGCAGGTGCAGGACATCACGACGGGCGGTCAGTGGCAGCTCATCCAGGCCGCCTACCTCTCCTCCGGCTACACCCCGCCACGCCACCAGTGGGGCTCGCCCACGTTCTACGTCCCCCGCTTCGACGAGGGCGCGGGCTCGCCCTGGTTCAGCGTGCTGGTGACGCGCGACGACGCGCCGACGCTGCTGACGTTCGTCAAGTTCGACCGCTGGCGGCTCAGCTCGGCGGCCGAGCTGCTGCCCGGCCAGGAGCTGCCGCCGATCGAGCTCGACGACGAGGGCTACGCCACGGCCGTGGCCGCCGACGACAAGAGCGTCACCATCAGCCCGCAGTTCATCGGCCCCGTCCACGCCAGCGTGGCCGAGACGGGCAAGGCGGGCGTCACCGACGGCCTGCTCGCGGCCGGCCCCTACACCACCGAGGTGGCCGAGCAGATCGCCGAGCGCCGCGAGAGCGCCAAGAGCGACGGGTTCAGCTACGACTCGATCTTCAGCGCCGACAACTTCCCGGTCTACGCCCTGCGCACCGAGGACGGCGGCGCGCTGATCCAATACTCGCTGTCGCGCACCACGTCCACCCAGACGAAGACGGCCGAGGACGACTACATCCCGGTGCCCGACTCGGCGCGCTGGGCGATCAGCTCGCCGGTGCTGCGCCGCTCGCTCAAGCTGACCGAGACCCACCAATACGCCACGGCCGTGCCGCCGCTGACGAAGCCGGCGCCCGCGCCCGTGATCGCCCACGACGGGGCGCTCACCCGCGCGTCAGGACAGTAGGCGGGGGCGGGCCGGCGAGCCCGCCCCCGCGCTTCTCAGGCCTCCGTGTGGGGCAGGTTGCTGGCGGCCACCAGCGTACGGATGGCGCGCAGCGCGACCGACAGCGTGGCGAGGTCGAAGTTGTCGCTCTCCCAGATCTCCGACAGCGTCTGCCTGGCCCTGGCGACCGCCGCCGAGTTGCCCTCGGTCCAGCGGGCCAGCCGCTCCTCGGGAGACAGCCCGGGGCGGCTGTGGGCCAGCACGTCGCGGGTCAGCGAGGCGTGCGCGGCGTACAGGTCGTCGCGCAGCGCCGAGCGGGCCATCGAGTTCCACCGGTTGTCGCGGGGCAGCGCGATGATGCGCTCGCGCAGCCGGGAGAGCTGCAGCCGGTCGGCCAGGTCGAAGTAGACCTCGCCCACCTCGTTGACCGGGCGTCCCGTCAGCGACGAGATCTCCACCAGGTCGAGCGTCGAGTACGCGGGCACCATCGCGGCCACCCGCTCGGCCAGGTCGTCCGGCACCCCGCGGGCCACGAACGCGTCGCGGCGCTCCTCGAAGGCGGCCAGGTCGGGCCCGGTGAGCAGCTTGGGTATGTGCCCGATGATCCCGTTGACGCCCTTGTCGAAGAAGCTGACCGACCCGGCGAGGTCGAGTGGCGGCCGCCGGTTGACCAGCAGCCACCGGGCGCCCCGCTCGGCCAGCTTGCGTGCCTCCAGCAGCATGGCGATCTGGGTGGCGGTGTCGACCTCGTTGTCCAGCGACTCCACCGCCCGGTGGAAGCCGGGCAGGTCGAACACCTCGCGCGCGACCAGGTAGGCCCGCACGATGTCGGGCGTGGACGCGCCGGTCTCCTCGCCGAAGCGGTACATGAACGTGGTGCCCGCCGAGTTGACCAGCTCGTTCACCACGCGGGTGGTGATGATCTCGCGGCGCAGCGGATGCTTGTCCATGTACGGCCTGAACCGCTCGCGCAGCGCGGAGGGGAAGTAGTCGACCAGCCACGACGCCAGGTAGGGGTCGTCGGGGAGGTCGGAGCCGAGCAGCTCGGCGTCGGCCACCAGCTTGGTGTAGGCGAGCAGCACCGAGAACTCGGGCGAGGTCAGCCCCAGCCTGGCCTGGCGCCGCTCGGCGAGCGTCTTGTCCGACGGCAGGAACTCCAGCTCCCGGTTGACCAGCCCGTCGCGTTCGAGCTTGCGCAGGTAGCGGGCGTGGATGTGGAGCATGTCGACGGCCTGCGTACGGGCCGCGTCGAGCACCACGTTCTGGGCCTTGTTGTCGCGCAGCACCAGCTCGGCGACCTCGTCGGTCATCGAGGTGAAGACCTGGTTGCGCTGCTTGTCGGTCAGCTCGCCGTCGCGGACGACCTGGTCGAGCAGGATCTTGATGTTGACCTCGTGGTCGGAGGTGTCGACGCCGGCCGAGTTGTCGATGAAGTCGGTGTTGACCAGCCCGCCGTTGAGCGCGAACTCGATGCGGGCGAGCTGGGTGAAGCCGAGGTTGCCGCCCTCGCCGACGACCTTGCAGCGCAGCTCGGACGCGTTGACCCTGAGCCCGTCGTTGCCCTTGTCGCCGACGTCGGTGTGGGACTCGGAGCTGGCCTTGACGTAGGTGCCGATGCCGCCGTTCCACAGCAGGTCGACGGGGGCCCGCAGGATGGCGCTGATGAGGTCGTTGGGCGCCATGGACGCGATGCCGGCGGGGATGCCGAGCGCCTCGCGCATCTGCGGGGTGATCTGGATGGACTTGGCGGTGCGCGGGAAGACGCCGCCGCCCGGGGAGATCAGCTTGGCGTCGTAGTCCTCCCACGAGCTGCGCGGCAGCTCGAACAGGCGGCGGCGCTCGGCGTAGGAGCGGGCGGCGTCGGGCGAGGGGTCGACGAAGATGTGCCGGTGGTCGAAGGCGGCCACGAGCCGGATGTGCTGCGACAGCAGCATGCCGTTGCCGAACACGTCGCCCGACATGTCGCCGATGCCGGCCACGGTGAAGTCGGTCGTCTGGACGTCCACGCCCATCGTGCGGAAGTGGTATTTGACCGACTCCCACGCGCCGCGGGCGGTGATGCCCATGGCCTTGTGGTCGTAGCCGATGGAGCCGCCGGAGGCGAAGGCGTCGCCGAGCCAGAAGCCGTACTCCTTGGCCACGCCGTTGGCGATGTCGGAGAACGTCGCGGTGCCCTTGTCGGCGGCGACGACGAGGTAGGTGTCGTCACCGTCGTGCCTGACGACGTCGGGCGGCGGCACGACCTTGCCGTCCACGAGGTTGTCGGTGACGTCGAGCAGGCCGGAGATGAACATCCGGTAGCAGGCCACGCCTTCGGCGAGCAGGTCCTCCCGCTTGCCTGACTTGGGCGGCCGCTTGACGACGAATCCGCCCTTGGAGCCGGTGGGCACGATGACGGTGTTCTTCACCATCTGCGCCTTCACCAGGCCGAGGATCTCCGTACGGAAGTCCTCCATCCGGTCCGACCAGCGCAGGCCGCCGCGCGCGACCTTGCCGAAGCGCAGGTGCACGCCCTCGACGCGGGGCGAGTAGACGAAGATCTCGTACTTCGGCCTGGGCAGCGGCAGCACGCTGATGGCCTGCGGGTCGAACTTCAGCGAGATGTACGGCTTGCGCACGCCGTCGACGGTCTGGAAGTAGTTGGTGCGCAGCGTGGCCTGGATCATCTCCAGGTACGCCCGCAGGATGCGGTCCTCGTCCAGCGAGGCCACCTCGTCCAGCGCCCCGAGTATCTCCTCGTTGAGCGCCTCCACGAGATCGACCCTGACGTCCTCGCCGCGCCGCGGGTCGTGCTTGGCCTCGAACAGCCGCACCAGCAGCCTGGCCACCCTGACGTTGCCCTTGAGCACGTCCTCCATGTACGGCTGCGAGAACGTGCTGCCGGCCTGCCGCAGGTATTTGGCGTAGGCCCGCAGGATCTCGACCTGCTCCCAGGTCAGCCCGGCGCTGAGGATGAGCGCGTTGAAGTCGTCGGCCTGCACCCGGCCGGTCCACAGGGCGTTGAGGCCGTCCTGGAAGAGCCGCTTGAACTCGTCCCTGCCGACGCCGTCGGCCGGCGTGTAGCGCAGCCCGAAGTCGTAGATCCAGGCGTTCTTGGTGCGCGGGTCGTTGTCGCGGTCGACCTCGTACGGCCGCTCGTCCACGACCTCGACCCCGAGCCGCTGGATCAGCGGCAGGGCGCGGGACAGCGAGATGGGCGAGCCGATCTTGTAGATCTTCAGCCGCCGCTCGCCCTCGATCGCGTCGTACGGCTCATAGAGGTTGATGCCGACCTTGTCGCCGTCGCCCGCCTCGACGAGCTCTTCGAGCCGCCGCAGGTCGACCACGGCCACCTTGGGCGGGAAGTCCGCCTTGTAGCCCTCGGGGAAGGCGGAGGCGTAGCGCTTGATGAGCGTGGGCGCCTCCTCCTCCGAGGTCATCTCGGTCAGCGCGGAGGCGAGGTCGTCCTCCCAGGAGCGGGTGATGGCGGCGAGGCGGGCCTCCAGCTCCTCGACGTCGACGCTGGGCGCGGGCAGCTGCCTGCCGCGCTCGCCGCGAATCACGACGTGCAGCCGGGCCAGCACGGACTCGCCGATCATGGCGCTGTAGTCGAGCGACGTGCCGCCGAGCGCCTTGAGCAGCACCTCCTGCATCTTCAGCCGGACCTTGGTGGTGTAGCGGTCACGCGGCAGGTAGACCAGGCAGGAGATGTAGCGGCCGTAGTCGTCGCGGCGCAGGAACAGCTTGACCTGCTTGCGCTCGCGCAGCCGCAGCACTCCGAGCGCGATCGGCAGCAGCTGGTCGATGGAGGTCTGGAACAGCTCGTCGCGCGGGAAGGTCTCCAGGATCTCGATGAGGTCCTTGCCGTCGTGGCTGTCGGGCGCGAGCCCGGCCTGGTCGAGTACGTCGGCCAGCTTGCGGCGCAGCACCGGGATGCGGGAGATCGACTCGTTGTAGGCCACGTGGGTGAACAGGCCGAGGAAGCGCCGCTCACCGATCACCTCGCCGTCGGGCGAGAACAGCTTCACGCCGATGTAGTCGAGGTAGTTGGCGCGGTGCACGGTGGCCTTGGAGTTGGCCTTCGTGATGATCATGAGCTGCTTCTCGCGCGCCTTGGCCCGCACCTCGGGGGGCAGCGCGGCGAAGCTCTCCGACCCGGCCTTGTCGTCGCGCAGGATGCCGAGCGCCGCTCCGGGCAGCGCCCGCAGCATCTCGCCCTCGTCGGTGTGCTCCAGCCGGTATTCGCGGTAGCCGAGGAAGGTGAAGTGCCCGTCGGCGAGCCAGCGCAGCAGGTCGAGGCTGTCCTCGACCTCGGCGGGCTCCAGCGGCGGCGGGTTCATGCTCAGGTCTTCCGCGGTCTGTACGGCCAGCGCCCGCATCTTCGCGAAGTCCTCGACCGTGTGGCGCACGTCGGCGAGCACCTTCAGCAGGTCGGCCTCGAGCCGCTTGAGCACCTCGGGGTCGGACTGCCGGTCGATCTCCATGTGGATCCACGACTCGACCAGCATCTGGCCGGTGACGTCCTCCTGGCCGCGGCCGAGCATGCGGCCGGTCATGTCGCGGCGCACCCGCATCTGGGGGTGGACGACCAGGTGGGTGCCGAGGTCGTGGCGGTCGAGCTCCATCGCGACGGAGTCGACCAGGAACGGCATGTCGTCGGTCACCACTTCGACCACGGAGTGGCCAGGGTCCCAGCCGTTCTGCTCGATCGTGGGGGTGTAGGCACGGACCACCGCCCTGCCCTGGGGGCGGACCTCCGCGAGCTGCCTCTGGGACATCGCGGGGCCGTAGACGTCAACGGGGTTGCGGTCGAGCAGGTCCTCCGGCGCGACGTGTCGGTAGTAGAGCCGCAGGAAGGACAGCGCCTCCTCGGCGCTCATGTGCCCACTGCTCGCCGCGCATCTTTCCGCGGCTCGCTGGAGCAGCTCATCCTTGGCCTCGTCGAGCGGCATTTCGCTCTCACTCCTTTGTGAGGGTTCGCCATGGCTGTTCATAGCCAGGCCCTGAGTTCCCACAGCAGCGGGAAGTAGTGCAGGCGGGTTCTGCCGCGCAGGTAGGGAGCACCGGTCGAGCCGCCTGTGCCCGATTTGGTGCCGATCTGGCGTTCGACCATCTGGACGTGACGCATCCGCCACAGCGCGGCGGTCTCGTCGTGTGTCAGCAGGTCTTCGGCCAGTTGCCACAGGTCGTCGTAAGACCCGCGGTCCCTCGCCACGGCCAGCAGCGAGTCCATGATCTCGCTGTCGGAGACCGGCAGGCCACGCTGGGAGAGGGCGGTCAGATAAGCATCCCACAGCGTGGGCTCCGTGAGCCTGCGGCGCAGCCGGGCGAGCTCGTCCTCGCTCGCGTGCCTGAAGGAGTTGAGATAGCGCTCGTCCTTCAGCCCCGACAGGAACTCCAGCTCCCTGAACTGGACCGACTGGAACCCGCTCGCGGGCGCCAGGCCGGCCCTGAAGGCCAGGAAGTCCTGCGGGGTCATCGTCTCCAGGACCTCGATCTGCTCGACCATCACCCGCTCGACCGCGTGCACCCGCCTGAACAGGTGCCTGGCCAGCCACAGCTCGCCCGCGAACATGGCGGAGCGCACCGACTCCAGCTCGTGGAGCAGCAGCTTGAACCACAGCTCGTGGACCTGGTGGGTGGTGATGAAGAGCAACTCGTCAGGGGCCGCGGACTGCGGCCGCTGCTGGTCGAGGAGCTCGGGCAGGCGGAGGTAGTCGCCGTAGGAGAGCAGACCGCCCTCCTCGCCGAACCGCCGGCGTGGAGGGCCGGGCGCATCACCGTCGATGCCCACCGAACACCTCCCCTGACCGCCCGGCCACGTGCGGCCGGGCGTGACGCCTTGCCCTACCGATATCACCCGAAAAGGGGATAAACGTCAACGTGACATGGAGGACATCGGCGGGTCGTCGCCGGAGGCCGAAGAGGGGTCGTTCTTGAGCTCGTCGAGTTGCCCTGGCACCTCGGCGAGCTCGACCAGCTCCGCCTGACAGCGCTCGCACGTTTCGAGGTGGCGTTCGAACGCCTCGTGCTCCTCCTCATCGAGGACGCCGAGGACGTAGGCGGCCACCTCTTCGTGCATCAGCCGGCTACCCCCTTGTCCCGCAGCAGCTCACGGAGAGCCCGGATCCCGTAGTAGAGCCGGGACTTCACCGTGCCCGGCGGGATCCCCAGAATCTCCGCCGCCTCACTTATCGTACGGTCTCGGAGGTAGGTCTGCTCAATGACTTCGCGGTGTTCCGGAGACAGGGACCGCAGCGCGTCAGCGACGACCATCGCCGATAACGCTCGCTCCGATCCATCCGGAACCGACATCATGTCGACTTCAGGCGGCTCGACCTCCTGCGGCCGGACGCTCTTCCGCCGACGACCATCAATGACTATGCGACGGGCCACGGTCAGCAGCCACGCCCATATGAGGCTCGGTTCCCATTGCAGTCTTGCCGAGTTTCGCCAGGCCCTGACGATCGTCTCCTGCACGACGTCTTCAGCCCACTGAAGGTCGTTACCTGTTGATTTGCGTACGTGGCGCAGCAGAGGGCCGCCGAACTCCTGGTAAAGCACCGCGATGCGGTGCTCCGCCTCGGCATCCGCACTCTCGAACCTGCCGTCGAGGTGACCTAGCACGGGGCACATCTTTACACCTTCGTTATCCAAGCGGTAGCCACTCCGATAACTCCAGTCATTTCTAACTATCTCCGACCATACGTGAACCTTGGCGGGTACGCCCGCGTATCTCCGACCATGCACAGGCTTTTGCGCGGCGAGTTGTTCATGCTCGGCGGCTTCGTGGTTGCCGCCGCCGCGACGATCGCGCTGGTCATGCCCCCGGCGATCGACCCCGCGTCCGCCCAGTGGACGCAACGGTCGTCGGGCCCGCTCACGGCCGCCGACGTCGATCTGCTCATCAAGGTACGCCAGGCGGGCCTCTGGGAGATGCCCGTCGGCGAGTACGCCCAGACCCGCGCCGAGTCCCAGCGTGTGAAGGAAGTCGGGAAGCTGCTCAAGGACGAGCACAAGGAGCTCGACCTGATGGTCCGCCAGGCCGCCAAGAAGCTCGGCGTGGCCCTGCCCGACGAGCCCAACCCCGACCAGCAGCGCTGGATGGCCCAGCTGGCGGCGGAGAGCGGCCCCGCCTTCGACAAGGACTTCGCCAACCTGTTGCGTGACGCGCACGGAAAGGTGTTCTCCGTCGTGGCGGGCGTGCGGTCCGGGACCCGCAATGCCGAGGTACGCAAGCTGGCCCAGGAAGGCATCAACTACGTGATGCGCCACATGGCGTACCTGGAGTCCACGGGTCTGGTGGATCATCAGCGGCTTCCGGAAGCCCCCACGCCCTCACCCGCTCCACCCGTCGTCAATGGCGGTTGAAAAGAGGAAACGCACATGAGGAGATCCAGACGCATGGCCGCGGCCGTGTCCGCGCTGGCCGTGGCGGCGACCGGCCTGGTGTCCGCGGCCGTCATCGGCGTAGGGCCGGCGGTCGCCGCGCCCTGCGACCCCGCACAGAGTGGCCAGTCACCTCAGGGGCGGCAGTCCCAGCAGCCGGGCAGGAACCAGCAGGGCAGGGACCAGCAGGCGCCGCAGGGCGGCAGCGTCGCGGTGGACCCGCAGTCCCCCGACGACCAGGACAACCCCACCACTTTCTCGCGCCGCCGCCAGCCGACCAGATCGACCAGCCCGACCCCTAGCCCGACCGGAAACCAGGGCAACCCGGACAATGGCGACAATAGCGGAGACAATGGCGACAACGGCAGCGGAAATAACGATGGAGCCGACAATGGGAACAACAACGGCGACAACGGGAATGGCGGTAACAACGGGGACAACGGCGGAAACAACGGCAACGACCCGGGCAACGGGAACGGCAACGACAACGGAACCGGGAACGACAACGGGAATGGCAACGGCGGCGACGACGGCGGTGACAACGGCGATGCCGACCCGTCACAGAGCCCCTCTCCCTCCCCGACCGCCGATGACCCCTGCGCCGGCCTAGGCCCGTTCGTGCAGGACTTCGTGGACATCCGCCAGGTCCAGCCGCGCCGCCTCGACGCGGGCATCGGCAGGGGCGGCTCGCGCGGCACGTTCGCCGCGCAGTGCGGCACCAACCGCGACGGCCACAACAACCCCGACAACTTCATCGTCGCCCCAGGCGTGAGCAACGGGGCGCACCACCTGCACGACTACGTGGGCAACCTCTCGACCGACGCGTTCTCGACCGACGAGAGCCTGGCGGCGGCGGGCACCACCTGCCGGCTGAACGACCAGTCCACGTACTTCTGGCCGGTCATCAGGGACCGCAGGTCTGAGGCGAACGCCGATGACCCGGACGGCAACGTCGGCCAGGTGCTGCGGGCCCGCTCGGTGCAGCTGCAGTTCCGCGGCAACGCGAACTCCAGGGTCGTGGCCATGCCGAGGTTCCTGCGGATCATCACCGGCGACGCCAAGGCGGCCACCAACGGCACCGCCAACGCCCGCTCGGCCTGGACTTGCACGGGATTCCAAAATCGCATAGCCACCGACAAATATCCGCTTTGCCCGCGCGGCAGCCAGGTCGTTCGTATCCTGGACTTCCCCAGTTGCTGGGACGGTCAGAACACCGACAGCGCCAACCACCGCACGCACATCGTCTTCCCTGACCAGAATGGCGCCTGCCCGCAGGGCACCAGGGCGGTACCCGCACTTCGCATGACCCTCACGTACGCGGTGCCGCAGGGACCCTCGTTCGCCCTGGACGCCTTCCCGGAGCAGAAGCACAACCCGGTCACCGACCACGCTGACTTCGTCAACGTGATGCCCGACAGACTGATGCAGAACGTCGTCAACTGCATCAACCAGGGCCGCCGGTGCTGAGCTGACCGTCCGCCCGGATCATCGGGCTCCCAGCCTTCCGAGTCGCACCCTCACCCGACCTTGGAGGGAAATAGATGCTCCACAGACGACACCCCAGGCACGCCCCCACTCTGCTGGACACCAGGAAGGTCCGGCTGGGGGCGAGCGCCTCGATCGCGGCCGTCCTGTTATCGGCGTTCGCGCTGACCAGGACGGAACGCGGCATCGCGCTGCTCGGCCAAGGGGTGGGCTTCCTCGAGTTCTACGCGGGCGTGTTCGCCCTGGTGCTGCTGACCGCGACCGTCGCGCTCGGCCTGCTCACCACCGAACGCGTCTTCCTGTCCCCGGCGAACCGGGTCAGGGCCCAGCTCGCGCACCGCGCCACCGCGCTCATCGGGCTGGCGTACCTGATCACGCACATCTCGCTGATGATCAGCCTGGGACACGTGCCGCCGGGGGCGGCGGTCGTGCCCATCGCCGGGATCTGGGTGGGATTCGGCACCCTGGCCTTCGACCTCATGGTCGTGGCCGTGGCGACGGGGATGCTGAGAGGTCGCTTCGCCGTACGGAGCAGGCCATGGATGTGGCGGATCCTCCATTCCGCCGCGTACCTGGCCTGGCCCATCGGCATCATGCACGGATTGACGGCCGGCCGCCCGCCGGCCGGTTGGGTGGCCTGGTCGTACGTGGCCAGCATGGCGGCGGTCGGCGGTGCGCTGGTCGTGCGCGTGCTCGCCACGGTCCGCAGGCCGCCGGTCGTACCGGAAAGAATCGAGGGGCCCGCCGTGACCTCCGCCGCGCCCATGGGCGTGCCCGCGGAACGGCCCGCCGCCAAGGCCCCCGGCAAGAGCAGGCAGCCCGCCGCGGCGGCGGCCCGCGCCGACGCGCCGGTCAGCCTCGCCGAGGCCAGGCGCAGGTACCGGGAGGCGGGATGACCCTGTTCGCACTCGTCCAGGAGGCTTCGTGATTCCCGCCCGCGTCCCACGGGTGCTGCGCATGGGTCCGGCCCGGCTGACCGCCGGGCTGGACCATTGCCGCCGTCTCGACCTGCCCGCCCACCGCACGCTCCACGGTCTCGTGGAGCCACGCGAACTGGGCGAGCTCATCTCGTACGCCAACGAGGTGGACATGCGGGGCCGGGGCGGCGCGGCCTTCCCCTTCGCCAGGAAACTGCGGGCGGTGGCCGACTCGGCCGGCACCGGCGAGAGCGTCGTCCTGGTCAACGGCGCGGAAGGGGAGCCGGCCAGCTCCAAGGACGCCATGCTGCTGACCCGCAACCCGCACCTCGTGCTGGACGGCGCGGTGCTGGCGGCCGAGGCGCTGGGCGCCCGCGAGGTGGTCGTCGCCACGGCCGGCGGCGAGGTCGCCGAGGCGTCCGTCGCCGCCGCCGTGGCCGAGCGCCGCGCCGCCAACGTCTCGGGAGGCGCCGAGAGCCGGGTCCCGATCAGAGTGGTCGGGATCAAGGAACGGTTCATCTCCGGCGAGGGCGGCGCGCTCGTCCGCGCGGTCAACGGGGAGGAGGGCATCCCGCCGGGCAGGAAGAAGCGGGCCGCGCAGAGCGGCGTGGACGGGCTGCCGACCCTGCTGTCCAACACGGAGACGTACGCGCAGTTCGCGCTGCTGGCCGAGTACGGCCCCCAGAAGTACGCGGAAGTGGGCACCACCAAGGAGCCCGGCACGATCCTGCTCACCGTGAGCGGCGGCGCCGCCAACGGCGCGGTGATCGAGGCGCCCACCGGCACCCTGCTGGCCGACGTGCTCGCCCTGTGCGAGGCGGAGGCCGGCGACGGGGTGCTGATCGGCGGCTATCACGGCGCGTGGCTGTCGGCCGAGGCGGTCGAGACGGCCGTCATCTCCCGCGAGGGCATGAAAGCGGCAGGGGCGACCCTGGGGGCAGGGATCATCGTGCCGCTCGGCGAGTCCACCTGCCCGCTGGGCGAGGCGGCCAGGGTCGCCTCGTACCTGGCGGCCGAGTCGGCCGGCCAGTGCGGCCCCTGCCGGCTCGGGCTGCCCGACGTCGCCAGGGCCATCTGCGCGCTGGCCGAGGGCACCGGCTCCGTGGACGCGGTCCGCCGCGCCGTACGCGTCGTGGAGCGCCGCGGCGCCTGCTTCCACCCCGACGGGACGGCCAAGTTCGTGCTGTCGGCGCTGGACGCGTTCGAGGACGAGATCGCCATCCACCTGGAGCACGGCTCCTGCGGCCGTCCGGTACGCGGCGTGCTGCCGATGCCGGAGCGCGAGCCGGAGCCCGAGTACCGGCTGGAGGTCGACTGGTCACGCTGCCAGGGCCATGGCCTGTGCGCGCATCTGCTGCCCGAGTTCGTGGACCTGGACGACTACGGTTTCCCGTCGTTCAGGAAGATCCCCGGCTTCATGGCCAAGGACGCCAGGCGGGCGGTCGACATGTGCCCGGCGCTGGCGTTGCGCCTGGCGCAGACCACCGGCGACGGCCCCAAGCCGGTCGGTTCGCCGCTGCGGCTGGTCAAGGACGGCGTGCTGAAGAAGGCAGGGGACAGCGTGCCGCGCCTGGGCCGCGTGGGCGGCATCCCGCGCATCTCGCGGGTGGGCGGCACGGCGTGAGCTGACGAGCCCGGCGGGTTTCACGCCTCTCATCGGGAACGCACCCGAGAAAGGCGCGGCGCCCCGCCGGGCTTAGCCTTGCCCGGACGTCCGCGCCGGGAATGGCGCGATGACTCGGGGAAGAATAGCCCGATATTTCGAGAAATTTCACCGTAAGGCGGGTCACATAATCTTTCCCCGGACGTGCACCGGCTCGCCGATCTTCACCATCTGGTACAGCCGCTTGGACGTCTCCAGCGGCACCCGCACGCACCCGTGCGAGGCCGGCCGCAGCGGCACCTTCGTCGAGCCGTGCATGGCGATGGCCCCGGTGAAGTACAGGGAGTTGTACAT
Source organism: Nonomuraea sp. NPDC049504 (assembly GCF_040676845.1). Lineage (NCBI taxonomy): Bacteria > Bacillati > Actinomycetota > Actinomycetes > Streptosporangiales > Streptosporangiaceae > Nonomuraea > Nonomuraea sp. NPDC049504. Next base: position 433,529 of record NZ_JBFAPT010000002.1, on the reverse strand, counting down.
CGACCCCAGCGGCCCCGTCGTCCAGCCGGGCGCGCGGCGCAGCACGCGGAAGTCCCCGGTCGGCGTGATGGCGTTGCCGCACCGCCCGTTCTCGCAGTAGCGCACCTCGGCGCCGGTGGAGACGTGCGAGATCAGCGCGGGCCTGCGGTCGCGATAGACGGTCAGCAACTGGTTGCGCAGGTCGATCTCCACCCGGTCGGGCGCGCCGCCCGGCACCAGCACCTTGTGCCTGACGGGCTTGTCCAGCGCCGCCAGCATCTTCGGCCCGACCTCCTTCCTCGGCATCATGCGCTTGTGTTTCTGGAACGCCCAGACGGCGAACTTGGTCTGCTCGTCGTACACGCCGTTGATCCGGCCGAAGTAGTAGCGCCCCCTGTGCAGCTTGCGCTGGAGCGAGCGGACGGCCTCGCCCCTGTGCCCCGGGCGCAGCAGCACCGGCTTGCTCTTGACCTCCTCCACCTTCTCGACCTTCTCCGTCTCCTCGCTCGCCGGCCGCTCGGCGCTCTCCGCGGGTGGCGGGGCGGCGGGACGGACGGTGACGGCGGCGGCGGGCGGCGGGGTCGCGATGAAGGGAAGGACGCCGGCGGACAGAGCGAGAACGGTGAATGTCTGAAGCTTTATCGTCATAAATCGACGCCTACCCAGACAGCAGAGAATTCATGGTTTTGTTGAGGAAAAGACGTGGCTAATATCGAGATTCAGGAAAATACCCTTTTGTCGGAAAAATGAGTCGCGCGGCCGCCAGGGCGTCTGGCACCATCCCGTGCCATGCGCAACTGGCCGCTCTTCGAGCTCTCGATCGCCACGCCCCACCTCACCCTCCGCGTCCCGTCCCTCGATGACCTCGACGAGCTGGGCGACCGCGCCGCAGAGGGCGTCCACGACGAGGGGCAGATGCCGTTCCTCTTCCCGTGGACCGAGGGCGAGCCGGCCGAGCGGGCCAGGCGCACGATCCAGTTCCACTTCGGCACGTGGAACCGCTTCAGCGAGGACGACTGGGCGATCGAGTTCGTCGTCGTCCGCGAGGGCCAGGTCATCGGCACCCAGGGCGTCATGGCCTCCGACTTCCCCGTGCTCGGCGAGGTCAAGACCGGTTCCTGGCTGGGCAGGCGCTTCCAGGGGCAGGGCGTGGGCACCGAGATGCGCAAGGCCGTGCTGCACTTCGCCTTCGCCGGTCTGGGCGCGAGGTCGGCGGTGACGGAGGCGTTCGAGGACAACCCTTCCTCGCTGGCCGTCACGCGCAAGCTCGGCTACCGGGAGGACGGCACGACCCTGCACAACCGCAAGGGCAAGCCGGTCGTCACCCGTCGCTTCCGCATGGACAGGGAGGACTGGCGGGAGGAGCCCGGTTTCGAGCTCCACAACCTGGAGGCGTGCCTGCCCCTGTTCGGCCTCAAGAGCCGGTGAAGTGGCGCAGCACCTCGGGGTTGGCCATGGCGTCGGGGTTGGCGGCCTGCTCGACGGGCGTGCCGAGGAGGATCTTGCGTACCGGCACCTCCAGCTTCTTGCCCGACAGCGTCCGCGGGATGCCGGGCACCACCCGGATCTCGTCGGGCACGTGGCGCGGCGACAGCTCCCTGCGCAGGGTGGCGCGCAGCTCGCGTTCGAGCGGCTCGGTCAGCTCGGCCCCTTCGGCCAGCGTGACGTAGAGCAGCAGCCGGCCCTCCCGCCCGAGCTGGCCGGTGTCGATGACGAGGCTGTCGGCGATCTCCTCGAAGCGCTCGACCACCCGGTAGAACTCGCTGGTGCCCATGCGGACGCCGCCCCGGTTGAGCGTGGAGTCGGAGCGCCCGTAGATGACGCAGCCGCCATCCTCGTTGATCTTGATCCAGTCGCCGTGCCGCCAGACGCCGGGGTAGACGTCGAAGTAGCTCTCGGCGTAGCGCCGCCCCTCGGGGTCGTTCCAGAAGCGGACCGGCATCGACGGCATCGGCTGGGTCAGCACCAGCTCCCCCACCTCGCCGATCACCGGCTCGCCCGCCGGATCGTACGCCTCCACCTTCGCCCCCAGCGACCGGCACGGGATGATGCCGGCCCTGATGGGATGCAGCAGCGTGGCGCCGACGAACCCCGTGCACACGTCGGTGCCGCCGGAGAACGACCCCAGCGGCGTGCCGGGAAGCTGCCCGGCCAGCCAGGCGAAGCCCTCGGGCGGCAGCGGCGAGCCGGTCGAGCCGACCCCGCGCAGCCGCTCAAACCCCTCCAGCCGCAGCCCCGCCTTCAGTGAGGCCATGATGTACGGCGCCCCCACCCCGAAGTACGTCACCTCCTCCGAGGCGGCGATGCGCCACAGGGCGGCCGGCGACGGATGCGTGGCCGAGCCGTCGTAGAGCACGGGCGTGGCCCCCACCAGCAGCGCGCCGATGAGGTAGTTCCACATCATCCAGCCCGTGGTGGTGTACCAGAAGAACACGTCACCGGGGCCGAGGTCCTGGTGGAAGGTGAGCGCCTTGAGGTGCTCGAGCACCACGCCGCCGTGCCCGTGCACGATCGGCTTGGGCAGCCCGGTCGTGCCGCTGGAGTAGAGGATCCACAGCGGGTGGCCGAACGGCACCTGCTCGAACTCCAGCGGCCCCTCCTCGGCCCGCAGCCCTTCCCAGCCGATCACCTGGCCGTGCGGCACCTCGGCGGCGTGACCGCCGATCGGCTCGGCCTGCTGCGGCGCCCTGCCCTCCTCCGCGGCGGCCAGGTAGGGCATCCACACGGTCGCCCGCAGCGAGGGCAGCGCGGCGGCGATCTCGTTGACCGCGGCCGAGCGGTCGAAGCTCTTGCCGTTGTAGTGGTAGCCGTCGACGGCGATGAGCACCTTCGGCTCGATCTGCTTGAACCGGTCGACGATGGACGGCACGCCGAAGTCGGGCGAGCCCGCCGACCAGACGGCGCCCAGCGAGGCGGTGGCGAGGAACGCGATCAGCGCCTGCGGAATGTTGGGCAGGTAGCCGGCCACCCGGTCGCCGCGGCCGACACCGAGCCTGACCAGCCCGGCCCGCACCCGCGCGACCTCCTCACGCAGCTCGGCCCTGCTCAGCTCCTGCCGGCCGCCGTCCTCGCTGACGAAGATCAGGCCGGGGCCCTCATCGTGGCGCAGGGCGTTCTCGGCGTAGTTGAGCGAGGCGCCCTCGAACCAGGTCACCCCGGGCATCGTGCCCGACAGCACGGGGCCGTCGCCGCGCTCGCCGATCACCTCGAAGTAGTCCCAGATCGACGTCCAGAACGCGCCGGGGTGCTCGACCGACCACCGCCACGCGTCCTCGTAACCGCCTGACCTGCCCAGCCACCTCAGATAGCGGGTCAGCCTGGCCGACGCGACCACCTCGTCGCCCGGCTCCCAGAGAAGCTCGCCCTCAGCAACCATGTCATCATCCTGTCGCCCGTACGGAGGAATGTCATACCCGGCGTTCCCCATAACTTGCTACCTCCGTAGGTGGTCCACCGCCATACGCGCGGCCGTGCCGATCACCGCGTCGGCGCGCGGCTGGATCAGGGCCGTGCTGAACGACCGGGTGAAGACCGACACCGCGTATCGGTGGCCGTCGGGGTACTCCACGACGCCCGACTCGCAGCGCAGCGTCGGGTAGGTGCCGGTCTTGCCGCTGACGGCGACGTCGTCGTACGGGAAGCCGGAGGCCAGCCGGTGCGGCCACACCTGCATGTTGAGCACGCTGCGCATCCACGCGCACGACTCGGCGGAGGCGGCCTCGTCGCGCCAGATCAGCTCGAACAGCCGGACCATCTCGCGCGGCGTGCTGCGGTTCGTGTGCGCCGGGTCGAGCGCGCTGAGCCGGGCGATGTCCTCGGGATCGAGGTACGGCCACCCGTGCCCGGTGTCGTCCCGCATGCGCGCGTTGCCCTCCCCCGCCCCCTGCACGACCCGGGTCCGTGTCAGCCCGAGCCCGTCCAGCATGGCGTTGACCGCGTCGCACCCGATCAGGTCGAGCAGCGTGTCGGCCGAGGTGTTGTCGCTGACCGCGATCATCAGGTACGCGAGGTCGCGCAGCGAGATCGTCACGTCGTCGAGCATCGCGGCGATCCCGGTGGGCCCGGGGATGCGCCCCTCAGCGGGCACCGTGACCTGAGTGGCGGGGTCGAGCAGCCCGGCGTCGGCCTGCCGGCAGAACTCCACCAGCAGCGGCACCTTGAACATGGACGCCGTCGGCAGCAGCTCGTCGGGCCCGTGGCCGAGCTCGTGGCCGGTGTCGACGTCGGCGGCGCACAGCCAGCCGGTCACCCCGGCGCGGGTGAACAGGGCGTCGAAGTCGGGCGGGGTCATGCCAGCATCCCCGGTCTGCGGCTGACCCGCCGCTGGGGCGCGGAGCCCTGCTCGGTCATCCCGGCGCTCTCCTTCAACGTCCGTACGGCCACGGCCGCGAAGTCGGTGGTCGCGGCCGTCGCCGTGCGCCAGGCCGTGGAGACCCGGCTCGCGATCGGCGAGCCTAGCAGCGGCCGCCAGGCCAGCCCCGGGAGCTCCACCTTCGGCCCGAACGCCACCGCCGCCCCGGCCAGCACCAGCCCGAGTCCTGCGCCGTCATGGACCTGGGCGGGCACGTACCCGTGGCGGCGGCACTCGGCCAGCACCTCGCCCCGCCAGCCGGGCTCGCCCTCCTGGGGCGGCAGCAGCAGCTCGCGGCCCGCCAGGTCGGCCAGGTGCACCTCGCCCACGGCGGCCAGCGGGTCGCTGTCGGCCAGCAGCACGCCCTGGGGCTGCACGAGCACTTGCCCGAAGCGCAGACCTGGCGCGGTGATCGGATGGCGGACGAGCCCGACGTCGATCGTGCCGTCGGCCAGGGCCGCCACCTGGTCGGCGGTCCAGATCTCGGCGGGCGCGACGCGTACGTCGGGGCTGGCCGCGCGGAAGGCGGCGATCAGGGCGGCCAGCACGGACGCGGCCAGGTCGGGCGGCACGCCGACCTTCAGCACGGCGCCGCCGCCCTGCCTGGCCAGCTCGTGCAGCCGGTCGACGCGGGTGACGATCGCGCGGGCCTCGCCCAGCAGCAGCCTGCCCTGCTCGGTGAGGCGTACCTGGCGGGCCGAGCGGTCGAACAGCCGTACGCCGAGCTCCTCCTCCAACCGCTTGATGCGCTGGCTGAGCGGCGGCTGGGCCATGCCGAGCCGGATCGCCGCGTTGCCGAAGTGCAGTTCCTCCGCCACCACGATGAAGTAGCGCAGGTGCCGGACAAGGTCCATGACCAGCCAATATATCCACTTTTATAACTACGCGTCCCTCATATCAATATTGGACACCGTTACTTGCCATCTGGTGTTCTCTGCGGCATGGCACCACAAACGGGGAGAATTTACGGCAGGCGTCGCCGCAGGCGATGGCCCTGGATCGTGGCCGGGCTGCTGGTCCCGGTCGTCGTGGCGGGCGGCGTCGTCTGGATGATGCGGACCCAGGGCTCGCCCGAGGAGACCGCCGACCACTACCTGGCGGCCTGGAGCGCCCAGGACTACGCCACCATGCGCAACCTGGTCGCCGACCCGCCCGCCGACTTCGAGCGCGCCCACCGCGACTTCCGCACCGGGCTGAAGCTGACCGCCGCGCACTTCGAGCGCCGCGGCCCGAGCGAGGGCAAGGAGGTCATCGCCTTCCGCGCCGCGCTGTCCGGGCCGCGCGACCTCGCCTACACCGGGCGGCTGCGCCTGGTCGAGCGCGACCGTACGTGGAAGGTGGCGTGGACGCCCGCCACCATGCACCCGCAGCTTCGCAAGGGCCTGTCGCTGCGGGCCGTCAAGCGCGACGCCGAGCCGGTACGCGTGCTCGCCGCCGACGGCACCCAGGTCAACGACCCGTCGGCGCCCGGCTCCGTGCAGCAGCTCGTCGAGGGCATGAAGCAGACCTTTCCCGACCGGTTCACGGCGCGCGGGAACACTGTCATCGGGCTCTACCGGGGCGATGAGCTGCTGCGGAACGTGGCCGGGGAGACGGGCGGCGAGCAGCCGATCCAGACCACGCTCGACCTCAAAGTGCACCGGGCCGGCGCGCAGGCGCTCAAGGGCGTGGACAAGCCCGTCTCGCTGGTCGCGCTGCGGGCCTCGACCGGGGAGATCCTGGCCGTGGTCAACGCCCCGGGCGGGTTCAACAGGGCGCTCATGGGCAAGTATCCGCCCGGCTCGACGTTCAAGGTGGTCACCGCCTCCGCGCTGGTCGCCGGCGGCATCCAGCCGGGGCAGCGGGTCACCTGCCCGGCCGAGCAGAACATCGGCGGCTTCCCGTTCCACAACGCCGGCTACGAGGACTTCGGGACGCTGACCTTCCAGAACGCGTTCGCGCACTCATGCAACACCACGTTCGGGCAGCTCAGCGTGGACCGGCTGAACGGCGGCCGGCTCGCCGAGGTGGCCAGGAGCTTCGGCTTCGGCACGCCGATCACGCCGGGCGTGCCCGCCGTACGCGCCGAGTTCCCCGACCCCAAGGACGACACCGACCTCGCCTCCGCCGCCATCGGGCAGGGCAGGGTGCTGGCCAGCCCGCTCAACATGGCCTCGGTGGCCGCCGCGATCGCCTCGGGCGCGTGGATCCCGCCCCGGCTGGTCACCGGCGAGCGCATCCCCGGCGAGCAGCCCGACACACCGCGCCCGCTGGAGAAGGGCGTCGTGAACGCGCTGCGCGCCCTCATGCCCGCCGTGGTCACCGACGGCACCGCGCACGGCGTCAGCTTCCCGTCGGGGACGGCCGGCAAGACCGGCACCGCGGAGTACGGCTCGGGCAAGGAGCCGCCCGCGCACTCATGGTTCATCGGCTACAAGGGGGACGTGGCGTTCTCGGTGATCGTGGAGGGCGGCGGCGCCGGATCGGCGGTCGCCGCCCCGATCGCCGCCCGCTTCCTCGAAGCCCTCGATTGACCCCGGCACGCACGGACCCCGCCGGCTCGGGGATCAGCCGGTCTTCCCATGCCGCGTGGGACGCTCAGACCGCGCGGCTGTCCAGGGGCGCGGTCAGGGCCGCGACCGCCGCCACCACCTCGGAGGCGTCGGACAGGTCGGGCAGCACCACGTCGGCCCCGGCGTCGCGCAGCTCGGACGCCATCGACCGGCCCGACGCGACGCCGATCATCGCCGCCCCGCCGATCTTGGCGGCCTGCACGTCACGCGTGGAGTCGCCGATCACGACGGTGTTGGCCGCGGTGAACGGCGTGCCGAGCCGCTGCTTGGCCCGCGACTGGGCGACCTGGAGCAGCGTCGCCTTGGGGTAGACCTCCTCGCCGTAGCCGCCGAGCTCGAAGTCGATGTGCTTGTCGAGCCCGAACGCCTTGAGCTTGAGCACGGCGTTGCTCTTGATCGTGCCGGTGAGCACGGTCTGGGCGACGCCGTCGAGCCTGGAGACGGCCTTGAGCGCGGCCTTGGCCCCGGCCATCATGCGCCCCTCCTTCGCCAGCCGACCACGCCGGTCGGCGAAGGCGGTGGCCAGCGCCGCGAGGAACCTGGGCAGATGGTCGTCCTCGGCCACGATCCCGTTGACGGCGAGCGTCTCGAAGACGATCTCGGAGTCAGGGCGGCCGAGCGGAGGGACGAGCTTGACGAGCGGACGCCCGGTCACGACGCGGAACGCCTCGGCGTAGGCGTCTCTGGTCACGATGGCGACGTCGACCAGCGTCAGGTCGACGTTCCACAGCACAAGGCGATTGATGGCGGCCTCCTGAAGGATCTCTGCAGCAGAGTAGGCCATCACGGCGTCCGGCATCCTCACCACGTGGATTCCGGCATGACCGGCCGCCGAAGACGGCCGGCCAGACGGCCGGCCTTCAGGGACGGCGAGACGGCCCGCCTTCAGGGACGGCCGTCAGGGACGGGCCGTCAGATGTGGTCGAGCGCGTCGGCGAGCCGATCGACCACCGGGAACCCGGTGCTCTCCAGCTCCTGCCTGGTCGTCATGCCGCCGGTGTAGAGCACGGCCCTGGCGCCGACGTGGCGGGCGGCCAGCCCGTCGTCCACGCTGTCGCCGATCACGAGGACCTGGGCGGGATCGACGTCCAGCGCCCTGATGTGCTCCTCCATGTGCGCGGCCTTCTCGCCGCCGGTGGCGCCGTGCAGGCCGTCGATCCTGGTGAAGTGCCGGGTGATGCCGAACGAGTCCACCTTGGGCACCAGGTGGGCGTGCGGGGCCATCGAGCAGAGCGACTGGCTGCCGGTCCAGGCCGCGAGCATCGTCTCGGCGCCGGTGGCCAGCCGGCACACCTCGGCCAGCCGGAAGTAGTGCTCGTGGAAACCCTGGTCGAGCCGCTCCCACTCGCCCTCGGTGAGCGGGCGGCCGAGCATGCGCTCGTAGGCGACCCAGATGGGGCGGGTGTAGACCGCGCGGAAGCCGTCGGCGGTGAGTGCGGGCAGCGCGTACGGCTTGAAGACCTCGTTGGTGGCCCCTACGACGGCGTCGATGTCGTGGAAAAGGGTGCCGTTCCAGTCCCAGATGATGTGCTGTGTCATGTCGGACCCAAGCCTAAATGCCCGCTATGACATTCCGATGCTGCCCCTCCCCGAAACGACGGCGCCCGCACGGGGCGGGCCGCGCCTCCGAAGGGAAGCACCGGCCCGGCCCGTACGGGCGAAGCAAGCGGGTCATCGACCGGCGAAGCCGATCAGCCCGGTGTCCTGCCGGTCGGCCCGGCGTTTCGCCGGTCGACCGCGCGTCCCGCAGGTCAGCCTCAGATCAGCCGCAGGCCTTGCTGGTCGTGCCCTGGGCGTTCTGGCCGCCCCTGCCGCCGTTCCACTGGACGCTCACGCTGCCCCAGGCGCAGATGCCCCTGGCCTTCAGCATGTTGCCCCAGTGGCGGCCGCCGTTGCCCTTCTTGAAGCGGAAGGAGTCGGTGCGGCCGTCGGCGGTGTAGACCTTGACGGTGCCGGTCATGGACGTGCCGGTCTTGACCTCCGTCCAGTTCGTCTGGCACCTGCTCGACCACATGAGCTTGATCGTGCCCACTTCGCCGTTGACCCGGCTGACGATCTTGGCCGACCGGACGGCGCGTGCCGTGCTGCCGCACCCCGACTTGTACGGGTCCTTGTGGTCGTAGGACGCTGCCTGGACTGCTGCGGGTGAGCTGGCCAGGACGGCCATCGCTCCGATGGCGACCGCCAAGACTCGACGCTTCACGTGGAACCGACTCCTTCAGTGCGACATACCGTGCTGCGTCGTGACCTTAGCGTGATGTGACGACACATAGGCGCGAGCCGCACGAGCCGTGATCTTCCCGTTATCAACCGAGAAGGTCAGGAATCTCCTGGGTCGCGTACCACATGAGCTCGTGGGCCTCGGCGCCGTCCACGGTGAAACGGGCGTCGTCGTCGCCCGCGTCGGAGGCGGGCAGCGCGGCGACGGCCGCCTCGATGTCGGGCTCCGCGTCGTGGTCGTCGATGTGCACGGCGGCCACCTTGGTCATCGGCACCGGCTGCGCGAGACGTACGCGCCCGCGCTCCTCCAGGGCGGCGCCCGCGGAGACGGCGCCCTCGGGCACCTCGGCGGCGATCACCACCCGCCGGGCGGGGGCGTCGACGCCGTCGGCGCGGTCGGCGGCCAGCATCCGCAGCGAGGCGCGGGCGGCCTCGGTGAGCGCGACGTACTCCAGCTCCTCGGTGTCGCCCGATGCGTACCACTCGATCAGCGCGGGGGTCACCGCGTAGCCGGTCAGCGGGGCCGGGCCCACCTCTCCTGCCTTCAGCACCGAGGCCAGCGCCGGGAGAGTAGACGGCAGATAGACGCGCATGACGAACCTTTCCAAACGTGCGGGGCTCGCTCAGGCGGGAGCCCGATCGCCACCTTACTCATGGTCCTGGTCACAACGGTGGTGATGGGCTACTTCCGCAAGGTGAGACGCAGCAGGCCCTCCAGGTGCCCGATGGTGGTGGCGGCGTCGCGGTGGTGGATGCCGTTGATGCCGAGCGCGCGGGCGGCGGTGATGTTGGCCTCGATGTCGTCGATGAACACGCAGTCGGCGCCGGTCAGGCCGACGAGGTCGAGCGCGTGGCGGAAGATGCGCTCCTCCGGCTTGCGCATGCCGACCTCGCCGGAGATGACGACGGCGTCGAAGAGGTCGTCCCAGTCGTCGCGGGGATAGGTGTTGGCCCACGAGTTGGACAGCAGGCAGGTCTTCACGCCGTTGCCGCGGACGTCGCGGAGCATGTCGTACATGGCCTCGACCCGGTCGAAGCCCGCGAACATGCGCTCCAGCAGCCCTTCGGCGACCGGCGGCACGCCGTCGACGGTGAGCAGCCGGGCGGCCAGGTCGCGCTCGAAGGCGGCGCCGTCGATCTCGCCCCTTTCGAGGGCGTGGACGACGTTGTCGCCGTTCCCGCCCCGGTAGGCGTGGTCGATGAGCTCGCGCATCACCGTGTAGTAGCGGTCGGCGTCGATGCGGTCGGCGGCGATCCAGCGCGCGATGGAGTCGGACAGGCTGGTGGTCAGCACCCCACCCCAGTCGATGAGCACACCCGTAACCATCGTTCTAGGGTAGAGCGTCCGGAAAAGCCCGATAACTCCGGTCAGCCGCCTGCCTTGGCGGCCAGCTTGCGGTGCGCGGACGAGCGCAGCACGTCGAACGCCTTCGCCGCCGAGGCCACCGGCGCCTCGGTCAGGAAGCCGCGCTTGTGCCTGAGCGTCAGCAGCCGGGTGACCGACTGGTCGAGTCGCTGCTCGGAGATGCGGCCCGACTTCACCGCCGCCAGCACCGCCTTGTAGGCCTTGGGCAGGTCGTTGGGCATGAGCAGCAGGTCGGCCCCGGCCAGCACGGCCCGCACGGCGACCTCGCCGTCGTCGTACTTCTTGCGCGCCCCCGCCATGTTGAGCGCGTCGGTGGAGATCACGCCCTTGAAGCCGAGCTTCTCGCGCAGCAGGCCGGTCAGGATCGGCTTGGACAGCGTGGCAGGGTCGCCCGACGGGTCGAGCTTGGGGAAGACGATGTGGGCGCTCATCACCGCGTCGACGCCCGCGTCGATCGCGGCCTTGAACGGCGGCGCGTCGAGGCGCTCCCACTGCGCCTTGGTGTGCTTGATGATCGGCAGCCCGGTGTGGCTGTCGACGCTGGTGTCGCCGTGGCCGGGGAAGTGCTTGGCGGTGGCCGCGATCTTCGCCTCGCCGAAGCCCTTGACCGCCGCCGCGACCATCTTGGCCGCCCGCTTGGGGTCGTCGTCGTAGGCGCGGCGGCCGATGACGGGGTTGCGCGGGTTGACGTTGACGTCGGCGACGGGCGCGAAATCGAGATTGACCCCGAGCGCCCGCAGCTCCTCGCCGGTCGCCTTGGCCACCTGGCGGGCCAGGCCGGTGTCCTTGGTGTCGCCGATGTCGCCCGCGCCGGGGAACTTCGTCATCAGCGCCGACATGCGCGACACCAGACCGTTTTCCTGGTCGGTGCCGATGATCAGCGGCACCTTCGCCGAGGCGCGCTGCAGGCCGTTGGTCAGGCCGACGACCTGGCTCGCGCTCTTGACGTTGTGGGGGAAGAGGATCACGCCGCCCAGATGGTATTTCGCGATCACCTTGGCCGGGGTGCGCGCGGAGTAGCGCGCCTGGTTCTCGCCAGAGGCGGAGCCGGCCGTGGTGCCGTAGAGGACGGGCATGAAGAGCTGGCCGACCTTTTCCTCGGTGGTCAGCCGCCCCAGCACCCGCTGGACCTCGCTCTGAGCGGGCGTCGGGGCCGCCGACGGGACCGCGGACGTGGTGGTGCGCGCGGGCGGGGCGGCCTTGCCTCCGGTCGGCTCGGCCCCCGCCGTTCCGCCGCCACCGCCGCACGCGGTGAGCGCGATCACCAGGAGCCCTGTCGTACCGATCCGTCGAAGCATGACTCCAAAGGTATCCATCGGACGACGCGCCCGAACCCCGCGCTCGCTCTCAGCGCACCTACAACCCGAGCCTGGCGAGCCCCGGCAGGTGCACGCGGGCCGCCGCTCGGGCGTCGGCCGCCGACGGCTGCGCCCTGGCCGCCTGCGCCGCCGTACGGCACTGCTCCAGCGTGTGCGCGGCCAGCCCGGCGCGTACGCCGGCCAGCGCCGACGGCGCCATGGACAGCGTCGAGGCCCCCAGCCCGGCCAGGACGCAGGCCAGCGCCGCGTCGGCGGCTGCCTCCCCGCACACCCCGCACGGCTTGCCCGCCCGCGAGGCCGCCTCGGCGACCAGCGCGACGAGGTCGAGCAACCCCGGCTGCCAGGGGTCGTGCAGCCCGCTGACGGCGCCCAGGCCGCGGTCGGCGGCGAAGGCGTACTGGCTGAGGTCGTTGGTGCCGACGGAGACGAAGTCGACCTGGGAGATCACGTCGGCGGCGCGCAGCGCGGCCGCCGGGATCTCGATCATCACGCCGACGTCGAGCAGGCCCTTGTCGGCGCACTCCCTGGCGAACCAGGTGGCCTCCTCGGCCGTTGCCACCATCGGCGCCATCACCTGCAGCTCGGGGACGGCCACCGTGGCCAGGGCGCGGAGCTGGACGTCCATCACCTCGGGCGCGCGCCTGAACAGGCGCAGGCCCCGCTCACCGAGCGCCGGGTTCTGCTCGGCCGGCGTGGGCAGGAACCGCAGCGGCTTGTCCGCGCCGCCGTCAAGCGTGCGCACCACGACCCTGCCGCCGGGGAAGGCGTCGAGCGCGGCCCGGTAGGCCCGCTCCTGCTCCTCGATCGACGGCGGCTCGGCGCGGTCGAGGAAGAGGAACTCGGTGCGGTAGAGGCCGATGCCCTCGGCCCCCGCGGCCAGCGCGGCGTCGATCTCGGCCGGGCCGCCGATGTTCGCCAGCAGCGGCACGGGGTGGCCGTCGGCGGTGGCGCCTGGACCGGTCCAGGTCGCGAGCGCGGCCTGGCGGGCGGAGGCGGCGCCGACCGCGTCGGCCACGTCCGCCTCTTCCGGCGCCACGCGGACCTCGCCGGAGGTGCCGTCCACCATCACCTCGACGCCCGGCGGGATACGGGTCGCGCCGGGGCAGGCCACGACCGCGGGCACCCCCATCGACCTGGCCATGATCGCGGTGTGGCTGGTCGGGCCGCCCTCCTCGGTGACGAACGCGACCACGTCGTCCCTGGACAACAGCGCCGTGTCGGCGGGCGCGAGGTCCCTGGCGACCAGCACGTACGGCTCCTCCGGCGCCACCGGCAGCCCGGGCAGCGCCTGGCCGTAGAGCAGCGCGATCACGCGGTCCCTGATGTCACTCAGGTCGGCGGCCCGCTCGCCCAGGTATCCGCCGGACCCCGCGAGCACGTCCCGGTATTTCGAGAAGGCCTCGAAGACCGCTCTGGGGGCGGCCAGGCCGCGGTCGATCAGTGAGCGCACCTTCACGACCAGCCCGGGGTCCTCGGCCATCAGCGCCTGGGCCTTGAGTATCTCCTCCGCCTCGCCGCCCGCCTGGTTGCCGCGGGCCTCCAGCTCGCCCGCGACCTGCTGGAGCGCGACCATGGCACGCTCCTTCTCCTGTTCCGCCTCACCGGTGTAGGTGGCGCCCTCGGGGGGTTCGGGCACGGAGACGGTCAGAACGAAAGAGGGTCCGTGCCCGATGCCCGGGCTGACCCCCACCCCCCGCAGGTTCATGGCGTACTGGCGATCGTGGCCAGCTCGTCGAGCACCTCTTCCGATCCCTCGCCCTCGGCGGAGATCACCACGGTCTCGCCCTGCCTGACGTCGAGGGCCATGATCGCGAGAATGCTCTTGCCGTTGACCGGCCCGCCACCGTGCGGCTTCTCGACCGTGATGTCCATCGGCGCCTGCTTGGCCCGCTGGACGAACGTCGCCGCGGGCCGGGCGTGCAGCCCTACCTCCGCCGCCACGGTGACCTTGCGTTCACCCATTGTCGTCGTTCCTCCTTCTGTGCCGGTCCAGACCAGCCGGACCTTCGTACGATCGCCACCAAAACGGACGACCGACAATATTGTGACGGGTCCGGCGACCCCGCCGACGACCGTTCATCCCCCCGGACCGCTCTTATTCCCCCATTGGGCACGAAACTGCGCTTAAAGTCGGAAACCGCGCGCTCAGGCCCATTCGAAGAGCTGGTCCCCGGCGTGCACCGCCCCCAGCGTGACCCCGGTGACCGCGCCGGACAGCGCGTCGAGCGCGACGACCGGGCAGACCGGCGACCGGCCGCCCGCCTCGACGACCGCGGGATCCCAGGCCACCACGGGCTGACCGGCCGCGACCCGGTCGCCCTCCGACGCCAACAGCTCGAAACCCTCGCCCTTGAGCTGCACGGTGTCGATGCCCAGGTGCACCAGCACGCCCTTGCCGTCGTCGCCGACGATGACGTACGCGTGCGGATGCAGTTTCATGATTTTTCCGGCTATGGGGGCCAGGGCCTCGCCCGGCCCCCTGAGCGGGTCGATCGCCGTTCCCGGGCCGACCATGCCCGCCGAGAACACCGGATCGGGCACGGCTGCCAGCCCCACGGCCTCCCCCTCGACCGGGGCGAGAACAGTCGTCATGATCTCGCCCTTAGCCGATGATGTCCTCGATGTCGCTGGCCATGGTGTCCGCCTCCGGCCCGACGACGACCTGGACCACGTTCCCCGTGGCCATCACGCCGTGCGCGCCCGCGGCCTTGAGCGCCGCCTGGTCCACCTTCGAGGCGTCGTGCACCTCCGTACGCAGGCGGGTGATACAGGGCTCGATGTCGATGATGTTGCCGGCGCCGCCCAGCGCGGCGATGATCGCGTTCACGTCCGCCGCCATCAGGTCCTCCCTCGGGTCACCTCTCCGACCAGGCTAGATCAGTCGGTCTGGGTGACCTTGTTCAAGCCGCGCGGCGCGTCGGGGTCGACGCCGAGCCGGCGGGCCAGCGCCTCGGTGAGCAGCTGCCCCGGCACGATGAGGCCCATCGGGGCCACCCACTCGGGCAGGTCGGGGCCGTTGAGCGCGGCCGTGCCCGCCTGCGCCAGCGCGCTGCCGCCGCCGATCGTGTACGCCGCCGCGCCCGCGGCCACCACCCGCTCGGCCAGCGCCACGGTGCCCTGGAGGGTCGGGCTGTTCTCGGAGGCGACCAGCAGCGCCGGGGTGTCCTCGTCCACGACCGCGATGGGGCCGTGCAGCAGGTCGGCGTACGACAGGCCCATGGCGTGCAGGTAGCAGGCCTCCTTGAGCTTGAGCGCGGTCTCCAGCGCCGTGGAGAAGGCCAGGCCGCGCCCGGAGACGACCACGCCCGGCTTGTCCAGCAGCCCCTCGACGACGGCGGCCAGGTCGCCGGGCTCCGCGATGAGCTTCTCGACGGCCTCGGGCACCCGCCGCAGGTCGTCCACGTCCACGTCGGCGCCCAGCCCGATGGCGAGCACCGCGAGGGCGGCGAGCTGCGTCGTGTACGTCTTGGTCGCCGGCACCGCCTTCTCCTCGCCGGCCACGGTGCACAGGGCCACGTCGGCGGCCTGCGCGAGCGGGCTCTGGTCACCGCCGTTCGTCACGGCGACGGTCCTGGCCCCGCAGTCCTTGGCCCAGCTCAGCGTCTCGACGATCTCCTCGGTGCGTCCCGACTGCGAGATCGCGACGGCCAGCACGCCGTCGAGGTCGAGCCGCCGCTTGTACGTCGTCGCGATCGACGGCGCGGCCAGCGCCGCCAGCCGCCCGGCGTGCGCCTCCACCAGGTAGCGCCCATAGACTGCGGCGTTGTCGGAAGTGCCGCGCGCGATGAACAGCAACTGGCGGGTCTGCTCGCCCAGAGCCTTGATCTCGCCGGCCTTGGGGAGCAGGGAGTCCAGAGTGTTCCGCAACGCGGTCGGCTGCTCGGCGATCTCGCTGCGCATCTTGGTGGTCATCTCGCGCTCTTCCCTCAACTCATGCGGTTTCAGACTTGACCGTCTTTTGCGTCTTATGGTGGTCTAGTCCGGACTAGACCAGTACGAACCATAGCTCATAGCCCAGACGGAGACGAGGGGAGGATCCGTGGCGCACATCGATCCGGACAGCCCGGTGCCCAAATACTTCCAGCTTCGCGAGATCCTGCTGGACCTCATCGACAGCGACGAGTTCGGCATCGGCGCGGCC
Organism: Nonomuraea sp. NPDC049504; assembly: GCF_040676845.1. Lineage (NCBI taxonomy): Bacteria > Bacillati > Actinomycetota > Actinomycetes > Streptosporangiales > Streptosporangiaceae > Nonomuraea > Nonomuraea sp. NPDC049504. The sequence continues at coordinate 417,601 of NZ_JBFAPT010000002.1, read as the reverse complement.
ATCCCGTCCGAGCGCGAGCTCTGCCAGCGCTTCGGCCTGTCCAGGATGACCGTACGCCAGGCCGTCGACCACCTCGTCTCCGAGGGCCGGCTGCACCGGGTGCCGGGCAAGGGCACGTTCGTCGCCCGGCCGAAGATCGAGCTGGCCCTGCAGCTCACCTCGTTCACCGACGACATGCGGGCCCGCGGCATGATCCCCGGCTCGCGCGACCTCGACCGCCGCGTGGTGCGTGCCAGCGCCCACCTGGCCAAGGAGCTGGGCATCCAGCCGGGCGAGGAGGTGCACTTCATCGAGCGGCTGCGGACGGCCGACGGCGAGCCGCTGTCCATCGAGCGGGCGCACATCCCGGTCAAGCTCGCACCCGACCTGGCAGACTACGATCTGTCGGATAAATCACTGTACGAGCTGCTGGAGCGCCGCTACGGGCTCGTCATGGACGCCGGCGAGCTCACCATCGACGGCGGCCTGGCCGACCCCAGCGACGCCGACCTGCTGAAGCTCCCCCGGGGCGGCGCCGTCCTGCTGCTGCAGCGCCGGTCGTTCTCCGGCGGGGTGTGCGCTGAGCTGGGCGTGTCCACTTACCGGGCCGACCGCTACCAGTTGCGCACCCTCCTGGAGGGGCCGGCCCGCCGGGGCTGACGCCGGCCCGGGTTCGCCGCGCCGTACGACCCCCCAGTCCCCGGCAGAGATGCCTCCGGAGGAACGCCCGGTGAACGAGACCACCGCCGCCCGGCCATCGCCGTTCGCCCGCACGATGAGCGTGCTCCAGCGGCTGGGCCGCTCCCTGATGCTGCCCATCGCCGCCCTGCCCGCCTCCGCCCTGCTGCAGCGCTTCGGCCAGCCCGACATGCTCGGCGCCAACGGCGCGGAGCCGGGCGGCCTGGCCGACGTGGCGGGGCTGGCCTGGATGAGCCAGGTCGCCGAGGTGCTGGAGGCAGCCGGGGCGGCCCTGTTCGAGAACCTGCCGCTGCTGTTCGCCGTCGGCGTCGCCATCGGGTTCGCCCGCAAGTCCGACGGCTCCACCGCGCTCGCCGCCGTCGTCGGCTACCTCGTCTTCGACCGGGTGACGAAGGTGATGTTCGCCGGCTCGGACATCAGGGAGACCGTCCTGATCAAGGAGGTCCAGCCCGACGGCATCAAGGAGATGATCAACTACGGCCTCCAGAACCCCACCAGGGTGCTCGGCGGCATCGTCATCGGGCTGCTCGCGGCGCTGCTCTGGCAGCGCTTCCACCGCATCAAGCTGCCGGCGTGGCTGGCGTTCTTCGGCGGGCGGCGCTTCGTCCCGATCATCACCTCCATCGCGGCGCTGCTCATCGGCGTGCTCTTCGGCTGGCTGTGGCCGGTGATCGGCGAGTGGATCAGCCACGCCGGCGAGGCGCTCGCCTCCATCGGCCCGATCGGCACCGGCGTCTACGGCCTCATCAACCGGCTGCTCATCCCCCTCGGCCTGCACCACTTCGCCAACTCCGTCGTCTGGTACGTCGTGCCGCAGTGCGAGGTGAACGGCCGCGTCCTCAGCGGCGACTGGAACTGCTACTTCGGCGGCGACCCGCACTCCGGCGAGTTCATGGCCGGGTTCTTCCCCATCATGATGTTCGCCCTCCCGGCCGCCGCGCTCGCCATGTGGCGGGCGGCGCCCAAGCACCGGCGCGCCACCGTGGGCGGCATCATGCTGTCGGCGGCGCTCGCCTCGTTCGTCACCGGCATCACCGAGCCGATCGAGTTCGCGTTCATCTTCGTGGCGCCGCTGCTGCTGGTCGTCCACGCCGTACTGACCGGACTGGCGATGGCGGTGACCACCCTGATCGGCGGCCAGCTCGGCTTCGGCTTCTCCGCCGGCCTGCTCGACCTGCTCCTGAACGCCAGCAAGTCGAACACCGAGAACTTGGCGGGCATCCTGGCGATCGGCGCGGTCTACGGCGTCCTCTACTACGCCGTCTTCACCTTCCTCATCCGCCGCCTCGACATCCAGACCCCCGGCCGCGAACCCGAGCCCGACGTCGACTCCGGCGAAACCTGACGGCATCCCAGCCCCACCCCGGCGAGACCTGACGGCGTCCCAGCCCCTCCCCGGCACCCCGCGCCCGGGCGGGACCTGCCGGCGTTTCCCCCGTTCTCCCCCAGGCCAGGAAACCGGCGATCCCCCGCGACGCGAGCCGGGCGTGTGAGGCCGGCGCGGGAAGAGGGGTGATCGACGGCCGTGCCGCCCGCCTGGTCGTCCGCGGCGTTCGCGGTGCTGCAGCGCATCGGCCGCTCGCTCATGATGCCCATCGCGGTCCTGCCGGCCGCGGGGCTGCTGTTCCGCTTCGGCCAGCCCGACCTGCTCGGCGCGGACGGGCTCGGCGGCACCCTGCCCTGGCTCCTCCCCGTGGCCGGCGTGCTGGCGGCGGCCGGCGGCGCCCTGTTCGAGAACCTGCCGCTGCTGTTCGCGGTCGGCGTCGCCATCGGGTTCGCCCGCAGGTCGGACGGCTCCACGGCCCTGGCAGCCCTGGTCGGCTACCTGGTGTTCGACCGGGTGACCAAGACCCTGTTCTTCGAGGCCGGCCACGGCGCCGTCTACGCCAAGGTCGCCGTCACCCTGCACGACGGCACCCCCGCGCTCGACCTGGGCGCCCAGAACCCGACCGGCGTCCTCGGCGGCATCGTCATCGGCCTCACCGCCGCCCTGCTCTGGCAGCGCTTCCACCGCGTCAAGCCGCCATCCTGGCTGGCCTTCTTCGGCGGGCGCAGGGCCGTACCCATCATCACCGCCGTCGCCGCACTGCTCATCGGCGTCGCCTTCGGCCTGGTGTGGCGCCCGATCGGCGACGGGCTCTCACACGTCGGCGACTGGTTGTCGGCGAACGGCACCGCCGGCACCGGCATCTACGGCGTCGCCAACCGCCTGCTCATCCCCATCGGCCTGCACCACTTCCTCAACACCATCGTCTGGTTCACCCTCCCCGAGTGCCACGCCGGCGTGCACGGCGCCACCAGGGACGCGGCAGGCGACCTCAACTGCTATTTCGCCGGCGAGCAGGGCGCCGGGATCTTCATGACCGGCTTCTTCCCCGTCATGATGTTCGGCCTGCTGGGCGCGGCCATCGCGATGTGGCGGGCCGCGCCACCCCATCGCCGCAAGGCGGTCGGCGGGATCATGCTGTCGGCCGGGCTGACGGCGTTCGTCACCGGCATCACCGAGCCGCTGGAGTTCGCGTTCATCTTCGTCGCGCCCGTGCTGTTCGTCCTGCACGCGCTGCTGACCGGCCTGTCGATGGCCCTGATGGCCGAGCTGGGCGCGAGGCTCGGCTTCACGTTCTCCGGCGGCGCCATCGACCTGGCCCTGAACGCCACCAAGTCCAACACCCACGGCGTGCCGCTGATCCTGGCGTTCGGCGTGCTCTACTTCGTCCTTTACTACGCCCTCTTCGCGGTCCTCATCCGCCGCCTCGACCTGCCGACTCCCGGCCGCGAACCGGATACCCCGGATAAGGACACCGCGCAAACTCCCTGACCTGCTGGACCCAAACCTTTGGGGACGCTCTCATATGCCGGGGTCGCTGCCCGCAAATGATCAAGCCCGCCCCAGAACCACTCCAACTTCCTGCCGACTTCCGCCGCATCGGCGGACATACCCCACCCCCACCCGCCGAAGTTGGTGGCGTTTGTATTCTTCGGCCGGACCGAAAACTCCTTATAACGATTCTTTCTTCGCCGTTGAGTTGGAGGTTTCGCATGGCCCTCAGCCCCATCGCCGCAGCGCCGTACGACGAGGGCCCCAGCACGCACGGCTCCCTGGCCCTCGACCGCCCTCCGATGGTGTGGGGCCCGGCGGGCACGCCGCCCGACGAGCGCCGGTTGCGCCACCTCAGTCAGGCCGTGGCCGAGGTGCTGGCCGGCCGTCGCCCGCCCGAGAGCGTCGCCGACCGGCTCACCGACAGCGCCTACCGCGGCCTGGTGAAGGCGGGCCGCATGTACAACAGCGACCGCCCGCCGTTCGCCGGCCGCGTCCACCTGACCGAACCCCGCGACGGCGCCCTCGAACTGTGCACGGTCATCCACTGCACCACCCGCGACCACGTCCTCGCCCTCCGCCTGGAACGCCGCGGCATGCAGTGGATCTGCACCGACGTCGAAACCGCCTGAAACGCCACGACGTGCAGCGGGCCCGCACCGACGTCGAAACCGCCGGAGAAACGCCGGAGAAACGCCGGAGAAACGCCGCAGCGAGCAGCGGGCCTGAACCGGCATCGAGACCGCCGGAGAACGCGAGAACCCCCGCTCTCGCAAGAGCGGGGGTTCTTCGGTCGCCTTACCGGCTCAGGCGGCGTTCTTCGGGTCGCCGTGGCAGCGCTTGTACTTCTTGCCCGACCCGCAGGGGCAGGGCGCGTTGCGCTCGACGTTGCCGTACGCCGCCCGCTCCTCGGAGGTCGTGCGCACCTTCACGTGCTCGACGTCGCCCTGCTCACCCGGCGCCGTGTACTCGAGCTCGGCCGGCCGCTGCGGACCGCGCAGCCCGCGCGCGATGATCGAGCGCGTCTCCGCGATGGCGGCGTCCTCCTCCTCGACGATCGGGTTCTCCTGGACCTCGACCTCGAGGTTGAACAGGAAGCCGACGGAGTCCTCCTTGATGCCCTCCAGCATGGCGGAGAACATCTCGAAGCCCTCGCGGGCGTACTCGATCTTGGGGTCCTTCTGCGCGTAGGCCCGCATGCCGATGCCCTCGCGCAGGTAGTCCATCTCGTAGAGGTGCTCGCGCCACTTGCGGTCGAGGACGGACAGGATCACCCGGCGCTCGAGGTCACGCATGGTGTCGGGGCCGAACTCCTCCTCCCGCCGGTCGTAGGCGGCCAGCGCGTCGGCCTTGACCCGCTCGCTGATCAGCTCGGCGGTCAGCTCCTCGCGGTTGCCGGCCTCCTCGACGAGGTCGTCGATGCGGACGCTGACCGGGTAGAGCTCGCCGAACGCCTTCCACAGCTTCTCGAGGTCCCACTCCTCGGCGAAGCCCTCGGCGGTGGCGCCCTGGACGTAGCCCTCGATCACCTCGCCGATGAAGCCCCGCACCTGCTCGTGCAGGTCGGCGCCCTCGAGGACGCGGCGGCGCTCGGCGTAGATGACCTTGCGCTGGCGGTCCATGACCTCGTCGTACTTCAGAACGTCCTTGCGGATCTCGAAGTTCTGCTGCTCGACCTGGTGCTGGGCGGAGGCGATGGCCTTGGAGACGATGCCGGACTCGATCGGCTGGTCGTCGGGGATGTTGAGCCGCGTCATGATCATCTCGACCCTGGCCGAGTTGAACAGGCGCATGAGGTCGTCGCCGAGCGACAGGTAGAAGCGCGACTCGCCGGGGTCGCCCTGACGGCCGGAACGACCGCGGAGCTGGTTGTCGATGCGGCGCGACTCGTGGCGCTCGGTGCCGAGGACGTAGAGGCCGCCGAGCTTGGTGACCTCGTCGTGCTCGGCCTTGACCGCCGCCCGCGCCTTCTCCAGCGCCTCGGCATACGCCTTCTCGTACTCCTCCGGCGTCTCGACCGGGTCGAGCCCGCGCTGGCGCAGCTCCAGGTCGGCGCGGAACTCTGAGTTGCCGCCGAGCATGATGTCGGTGCCTCGACCGGCCATGTTGGTGGCGACCGTGACGGCGCCCTTGCGGCCCGCCTCGGCGATGATCGACGCCTCGCGCGCGTGGTTCTTCGCGTTGAGCACCTCGTGCGGCACGCCGCGCCGCTTGAGCGCCTTGGACAGCCGCTCGGACTTCTCGACCGAGGTGGTGCCGACGAGCACCGGCTGGCCGGCCTCGTAGCGCTGCTTGATGTCCTCGACCACCGCGTTGAACTTGGCGTCCTCGGTCTTGTAGACCACGTCGGGCTGGTCCTTGCGGATCATCGGCCGGTTGGTCGGGATCGGGACGACGCCGAGCTTGTACGTCTGGTGGAACTCGTTGGCCTCGGTGGTCGCCGTACCGGTCATGCCGGCCAGCTTCTCGTAGAGGCGGAAGTAGTTCTGGAGGGTGACCGTGGCGAGCGTCTGGTTCTCGTCCTTGATCTTCACGCCCTCTTTGGCCTCGATGGCCTGGTGCATGCCCTCGTTGTAGCGGCGGCCGTGCAGGATGCGGCCGGTGAACTCGTCGACGATGAGCACCTCGCCGTCGGCGACGATGTAGTCCTTGTCCTTCTTGAACAGCTCTTTCGCCTTGAGCGCGTTGTTCAGGAAGCCGACCAGGTGGGTGTGCTCGGGCTTGTAGAGGTTGTCGATGCCGAGCCAGTCTTCGACCTTCTCGACGCCCGACTCCAGGATGCCGACCGTGCGCTTCTTCTCGTCGACGATGTAGTCGCCGGTGCTCTCCTCGCCCGGGTTCTTCGCCTCGACGCCCCTGCGCAGGCGGGGCACGATCTTGGCGAACTCCTGGTACCACTTGCCCGACTGCTCGCCGGGGCCGGAGATGATCAGCGGGGTGCGGGCCTCGTCGATGAGGATCGAGTCGACCTCGTCGACGATGGCGAAGAAGTGGCCGCGCTGCACGCACTCGTCGAGCGTCCAGGCCATGTTGTCGCGCAGGTAGTCGAAGCCGAACTCGTTGTTGGTGCCATAAGTGATGTCGGCTTCGTACTGCTTGCGCCGCTCGTCGGGCTGCTGGCCGGAGACGATGCAGCCGACCTCGAGGCCGAGGAAGCGGTGGACGCGGCCCATGGTCTCGGCGTCACGCTTGGCCAGGTAGTCGTTGACCGTGATGACGTGGACGCCCTTGCCCGCGATCGCGTTGAGGTAGGACGGCAGCGTACAGGTCAGCGTCTTGCCCTCACCGGTCTTCATCTCGGAGATGTTGCCCATGTGAAGGTTGGCGCCGCCCATGATCTGCACGTCGTAGGGCCGCTGGCCGAGCACGCGGCGAGCCGCCTCGCGCACGGTCGCGAACGCCTCGGGCAGGAGGTCGTCGAGACTCTCGCCGTCCGCGTGGCGCTGGCGGAACTCGTCCGTCAGTGCGCGCAACTCCGCGTCGGACAGGCTCGTGAAGTCGTCCTCGATGGAGTTGACCTGGTCTGCGATCCGCTTGAGCTTGCGCAGGATCTTGCCTTCGCCGGCACGTAGGATCTTGTCGAGAATGGCTGCCACTTTATGTAAAGCTCCTCGCAGGTCTACCCCGGCGGCGCCGCCAGGAGGAGAGGCCGAGACAAACTTCCCCGCCTGCCATCGTAGGCGGTTCCGCAACCAGACACAGCCACCGTGCCGACGAGGGCACGGAACGGGTCTGGGAGAATGGGGGGAAGGCAGAGGGTATGCCGGTGGAGAGCCGGCTCGCACCAATTGCGGGATTTCCGGCAAAGGAAGGATTAGTCATGGTTGAGGGGAAGAAGTCGGAGCAAACCGAGCATCTCGGCAGCCACGGCGGGCGCGCGTCCTCGTGGCTCGCGGTGACCGTGATGCTGGTGGGAACGGTCGTCGCCGGCTTCGGTTTGACGGCCGACAACTGGACGGTCGTCTGGATCGGCGCCGGTGTGTTCGTCGTCGGCGGAATCCTCGCCCTCGTCTTCGACATCTTCACCGACGTCGTGATCGACGCGCCCCGGGTGGGGATGCGCGCCGAGGATCACCGCTGACGCAGGCATCGTCCGGCGGGCGCCCGATCACCGGGCCGCCCGCCGTTTCCATATCCTGACCTTTACGTCTACACCCGGGCGTGTCCCCCTAACCCAAACCATCCCATTCCCCCCGACTCCGGCGGCCCGCGAGCCACATCGCGCCCGACCGGCTCACGAGCCTCGGGGCGCCACACCGCGCCCGACCGGCTTACGAGCCTCGGGGCCGGCATACCGCGCCGGACCGGCTTACGGGTCCCGATCCCATGGCGATCGCGTGTCGACGCCGACCTCGTTGTCCAGAGGCTCCGCCGTGCAGGGCGGGCGGTTTTGTCGGTGGGCGCCGCTAGATTGCTCGCATGCATCGCCGTACGGACCCGCAGACATGAGCGACGTCATCGACCTCACCCCCGACGAGGCCCGGCGCATCATCCTCCGCGCGCAGGGCCTGATCGGCGCCGACGCGCGCAAGGGCGGGGTGCACACCATGCTCCGCAGGCTGGGCGCCGTGCAGCTCGACACCATCTCGGTGCTCGCCCGCTCCCACGAGCTGGTCGCCTACGCCAGGCTCGGCGCGGTCGGCCGGCCGGCGGTCGAGCGCGCCTACTGGCACGACCCGGCGCTCAGCTTCGAATACTGGTGCCACGCCGCCTGCCTCCTGCCCATCGAGCACTGGCCCCTCTACTCGTTCCGCCGCCGGGCCTACCGGCGTCGGAAGCAGCGCTGGCACGAGGTTCCCGACGGGGTCGAGAAGCTGCTCGACCAGGCCCGCGAGTTCGGCCCGCTGACCACGTCCGACGTGGGCGGCGCCAAGAACGGCGGCCCGTGGTGGGACTGGTCCGACTCCAAGATCGGCCTGGAGTGGCTGCTCGACATCGGCGAGCTGGTCTGCACCCGGCGCGTCGGCTGGCGCCGCGTCTACGACCTTGCCGAACGCGCCGTCCCGCCGGAGCTGCTGGCCGAGGAGCCGTCCGACGAAGAGTGCATCACCCGCCTGACCGCCATCGCGGGCCGCAGCCTCGGCGTCGCCAACCGCACTGACCTCACCGACTTCATCCGCGTCAGGGGCCGCTTCGGCGAGATCCTCGACGAGGCCCTCCACAGCGGCGCGGCCGGGCTCGTGCCGGTGACGGTCGCCGGCTGGCCGGGCAAGCGCGGCCGGCCCAACGCCTGGGCCGACCCGGCCGCCCTGGCCGCCGAGCCCCGCGGCCGCCACCGCACCACGCTGGTGTCGCCGTTCGACTCCCTGATCTGGCATCGGGGCCGCACCGAGCGGGTCTTCGGCTTCAACTACACCCTTGAGCTGTACGTCCCCAAGCACAAGCGCGTCCACGGCTACTTCACCATGCCCGTGCTCGCAGGCGGCCGCCTGATCGGCCGAGTCGACCCGGCACGGGAAGGTTCGACCCTGGTGGCTCGCCAGCTCAGCCTCGAACCGGGCCTCTCGGCAGGAAAGTGGGCCGACGCCATGCGTGAGGCCCTGTGGTCAGCCGCCTCATGGGTCGGCTGCGACAACGTACGCGTCGAACGCGCCGACCCAGAACTCCTCTCACTCCTCAACACCCCCTGACCCCACCCGCCGAGCCCTGTGGCGCGTCACGGGTAGGGCTGCATACCCCAGGGCCACACAGCCGCACCTCAGGGACTGGGCTGCACCACCGGGCATAGCAGGTAAGTGTCGGCTCGTCGGTGTCGCGGACGAGACCAAAGGCGAGGGCGTGCGCAGGCGGGACGCACCAGCCACGCACAACGTGACCTCAGCGGACGCGCACTCGACCGGGTGTGGTGCTCGCCGGGAGGCGGCATGCGGTGCGTACGCTGCTGGAGGGGGCAGGCGCCGCTTGCCGGCGGTCTGGTCGCTGGGGTGGGGTGGCGGGTGGGGTCAGGTGATTTCCAGCATGCGTTCGCGTACCGCGTAGACCACGGCTTCCATCCGCGAGTGCAGTTGCAGTTTGTCGAGGATGTTGCGGACGTGGTTCTTCACCGTGTTCTCGGAGATGAACAGCTGCTTGGCGATCTCCCGGTTGTTCATGCCCTTGGCGACGAGCCGCAGCACCTCCATCTCCCGGTCGGTGAGCCGGGGGACGGGCAGCTGAGGCGGGCGTTCGGCCTCCTTGCGGCTCATGTTGGCGAACTCGCTGATCAGCTTGGCCGCCATCGCCGGGTTGATTAACGACTGGCCCTCGTGCACGCCCCGCACCGCGGCGGGTACGTCGTTGATCTGGACGTCCTTCAGCAGGTAGCCGGTGGCTCCCGCCTTGATGGCCTCGAAGAGGTCCTCTTCCTCGTCGCTCACCGTGAGCATGATGATCCGGGTGCTCGGGACGGAGGCCTTGATGCCCTTCGTGGCCTCGATGCCGTCCTGCCGGGGCATGCGCACGTCCATGAGCGCGACGTCGGGCATGAGGCGATCGGCCAGTTCGACCGCCTCCTGCCCGTCGCTCGCCTCACCGACCACCTCGATGTCAGGCTCCGCGGCCAGCGCCAGTGCCAGGCTCCGCCTGATCAGCTCGTGATCGTCCACGATCAGCACGCGGATCGGCTCGCTCGCCTGTGTGCGGGACTCGCCAGACTCGGTCACGAGGCCTCCTTGATCCGCCTCGCGCCTGACATTCCCTCGTTTCGCTCGCTCACCTGCGCCTGACTGAGCTCGCTCACGTCTCCTCCTCGTCGGGGGGCCAGAGCCGTTGAACCGCCATGATGGCATGTACCCGGCGGTTCTCGGGTGGTCGAGAAGATCTTTCAGCGCGCGATCAGGGCTCTACGAGCCGCAGCACGCCGTAGTTGTACCCGCGTCTGTTGTAGACGACGCACGGCTGCCCGCTCTCCTTGTCACGGAACAGGTAGAAATCGTGTCCTACCAGCTCCATTTCCAGCAGGGCCTGGTCGATGGTCATGGGTTCGGCTCGGTGGAACTTCTCGCGGACGATGAGCGGCCCGTCGCCGTCCATCTCGATCGGGACGATGTCGTCGTAGAGCTGATCGCTTTTCTCCTGCCGCTCGTCCTGCTCGGCCTCGGCCTGCTGGGGGACGGCGGTCTGGGTGCGCGGCGCCGGCTCGACGGCGCCTGGGAGCGTCCTGGTGATCTCCGCCACGGAGGGCGGGCAGTGGTTGCCGTGATGGACTTTGCGCCGGTCGGCGAGCCTCCTGAGGCGGCCTTCCAGCTTGTCGAGGGCTAGGTCGAGGGCGGCGAAGCGATCGTCGGCCGACGCCTCGGCGCGGATCGCGGGCCCTCGCGAGTGAATGGTGAGCTCGACGCGCTCGCGCTGTCCTGCGAGACGCGGGTTGCGTTCCTTCGACACCTCCACATCGACCCGGATGAGTTTGTTGTCCAGACGTTCGATCCTGGCCAGCTTGGTCGTCACGTGGTCGCGGAACCGTTCACTCACTCCTGTGTGCCGGCCCTTGACGATGATGTCCATGCAACAGCCCCCCTTCGGTCTAACGACTGAGCAAGAGCGCCCGACGACGGGTGCGCCGGACGGGGTGCACTGTTCGCCTTTCTCTCACCGTTCCCCTTTCCGACGTCGCGTCACCGGGATCTCGGGCGGCACCCGCCCGGCCGACCTGGTCTTCGACCCCACATTCGCCTGCTGAGGGTCTCGCAGCGCTGTCGCCACTACTGCCCTTCTCTTCTGACGGGGGACATCTGGACCCCCGGGAAGGCAGGACTTACCCCTAAGCCGCACCGTGATCGGTCGACAAAGAGTCGCCTTACGTGGACCGTTTTGCCTGCGGCTGGCATCGGCTAGCAGAGCCGGGGACCCCGACCCTGCGCAACCACGGACCCGAACGGGTGCCATGTCAGAACGCTATCCGCATCCAGCACGAATGTCAGCCGGAGCCTTGCCCGAAGGATCACTTTCCGTGGTTTTCCCTGGGTGGGTAAGCGACGTGCGATGCATGGGCCAACCGGTCGGGATCCCTTGTGCGGAAGCAGGTCCCGTGTGTCCGGAGTGGGGCACAGGGGTGACAGGACAGAGACATGTGACCTCATGGGCGGTTGGTGAAAACGATCTTTTCTCACGGACGGTGACCGTAATAATCTTCAAGATCTTCGGCGTGTCGCGGCGGCGGTCACGGCCAGCGGCGCTCCCACGCCCGCCGCTCGTAATGCCCGCGCCGCCTCGGCGAGCGTGGCCCCCGTCGTGACGATGTCGTCCACGAGCAGCGCAAAGGCTCCTGGAGGCGTTCTCGCGGCGTGTAGGACCTCAAGGGACCCCGCGAGGTTGGCGGCCCTCTCCGTGCCGCTCAGGGCCGACTGGTCGGTCACGCCGCGCGCCTGCCCCAGGCCCGTCCACACCTCGGCCGCCAGCCCGGACGCCCGCAGGCGGGCCGCCACCAGCACCGCCAGCCGCCCCACGGGGTCGTGCCCCCTTCCTCTTCGCACCCGGCGCGAGCTGGGCACGGGCACCACCGCGAAGCCGCCCCGCACCCGCCCGAGCGCCATCACGGCCGTGAGCGCGATCGCGTCCGCCAGCGCCCCTGCCACCGCGACCGCTCCCCGCTCCTTGTAGGCCAGGATCATCCTGCGGACCACCCCGTCGTACGGCGCCGCCGACCAGCAGTCGGGCAGGCCGGCCGGCGCCGGCACGGGGACCCGCCGCGCGGGCGCGGCGGTGAGCGCGGCCTGGCAGCGGCCGCAGCACGACGCCCCCTTCGCCCCGCACCCCGCGCAGGAGGCGGGCAACACCAGATCGAGTACGTCGCTCAGCACGCGGCCCAGCATGCCCCCCGCCACCGACAATTCCGCTGCGGAGAGCGCGTCGTCAGCCCAGGGGGAACAGGGGTTCGGCGGCGTCGGACTCGATCTTGGCGGTCCAGGTCTGGCGGTCCTGGTTGAGCTCGAGGATCTTGGCGTCGCCGCCGCTGCCGACCGCCGCCAGGATGCGATCGTTGAGGGCGGCGAGCGAGGTGACGCGGTCCTTGAGCGGCACGCCGCTGGTCTGTCCGTCGCCCACGTTGATCTCGTTGAGTATCTGCCCGGCCTTGCTCTCCACCAGCACCAGCAGCCGCAGGTCGTCGGCCCAGGCCACGTCGGTGATCTGGTCGCTGCCCTCGGTGGTGGTCAGGGACTGCAGGTTGCCCAGCTCGACCCCGCCGCCCTCGCCGATGAGCGCCCCGATCTGGACGGTCTCGTCGTCGATGGTGACCACGACGCGCACGCCGTCCCTGGCGATGCGCAGCCCGGTGATGTTCAGGCCGACGAGCTGCTTGGGCGTGGGGACGATGTCAGGGCCCCGGCCGCTCTTGGGGTCGTAACGCAGCAGGTCGGCGTTCTTGCGGTCGTACGTCCATAGGGTGCCGTCCCTGCGCCAGGTCGGCGGCGTGAGGTCGGCGCCCTGGATGACCTGCTGCCAGCGCCCGTCGGGGCTGAGCCCGGCGACCGAGACGCCGGTGGAGGTGCGCGCGGCGACCGAGACGCCGCCGGCGTCCTTGGAGACGGCGAAGTCGGAGTAGCCGTCGCGCTGCTCGCCCGCCGCCCCCGCGACGGCGCCGGCGGCGCCGTCCTGGCCGAGGTAGTGCAGAGCGCCGCGGCTGACGTAGTAGGCCCGCTCGCCGCCGTCGCCGAGCCAGCTGTCCTCGGTGTTGGGGCGGTCGGTGATGTACGGCTCGCCGTCCACCTGGACCTCGAGGATGCGGCCCTTGGCGATCTCGTTGTTGTTGAGGCTGTGCCTGATCTGTGCGCGCAGGGCGTCCTCGGCGCTCAGGTCGAGCACGTCGAAGTCGCCGGAGAGGTTGATCACGACGCGTTCCTCGCCCGAGCGGATCGACTCGATCGCGCTGCCGGGCGGGAAACCGGTGGTGACCGCGCCGCGCAGGGCCTCGGTCGGCGGCTTGAGCAGCCGCTTCAGCACGGTCTGCGCGTAGGTCTCGGTGGTCTTGAGCCGCAGGCGTACGCGGTCGACGACCAGCGGCGGCTGCCCGTCGCGGCCGAGGTAGTAGAGGTTGGTCGGCCGGTACGCGCGGGCGACGTCGGCGGCGGTCAGCAGCAGCCCCTGGGGCAGGCTGTTGACCCGGAAGCCGCCGCCCGGGTCTCTGACCAGCTCGAAGTCCTGCGACCAGGGCCCGGCGGTCGGCTTGTACGAGTCGTCCTCGTTGATCTGCGCCACCCACCGGCCCTTGACGGTGATCTTCATGGTGGGCTCGGTGCCGTCAATCGAGGCGGGCGGCACGACCTCGTACAGGTCCTCGATGACCGTCACAGGCCCGGCGGCGCTCCACTTCTGCCGCGCCTGCGGCGTCAGGTACTGCTGCAGGACGGCAGGGTCCTCGGGGTAGGCGGCCATCGCGCTCTGCAGGCCCCTGAACGTCTCCATGGGCCCCCAGGCCCGCTGCGGCCCGATGGCGATCATGCGCTGGAACGGCTTGGTCAGCGGGTCGCCCGCGCCCTCGTCGTTCACCGTGTACGGCCCGCTCACCGGGATGACCGAGCACCCGGACCCCGCCAGCACGGCGACGACCGCGAGCAGGGCCATCGCGGCCAGCCGTCTAGTCCTCGTCATGACCGGCCCCGTCTGCGGAGGCGGGCAGGAGCACGGGCGTCATGGAGGTCCGCCACGTACGCCGCATCTCGATCTCGGGCGGCACCAGCGACAGCGGCGAGCCCTTGAGGTCGGCCCCGGCCGTGCGCGGCAGCGTGAGCCGGAACTGGGAGCCCTCGCCGGGCTGGCCCCACGCCTGGAGCCAGCCGCCGTGCAGGGTGGCGTCCTCGCGGGAGATGGCCAGGCCGAGCCCGGTGCCGCCGATGGTGCGGGCCCGCGACGGGTCGGCCCGCCAGAACCGGTCGAACACCATCGTCTCCTCGCCGGTCTTGAGGCCGATGCCGTGGTCGCGTACGGCGACGGCGACGGCGTCGCGGTCGGCGCCCACGGTGACCACGATGTCGCGGCCCTCGCCGTGCTCGATGGCGTTGAACAGCAGATTGCGCAGGATGCGCTCGACCCGCCTGTTGTCGATCTCGGCCATGCAGGGCTCGTTGGGCAGCCGCAGCTCGAAGCGGGTGGAGTGGCGCTCGGCGAGGGCCTCGGAGTCGCCGATGGCGCGCAGCACGACGTCGCGGATGTCGACGGGGTCGAGGTCGAGGGTGGCGGCGCCGGCGTCGTAGCGGCTGATCTCCAGCAGGTCGGCCAGCATCGACTCGAAGCGTTCGAGCTGGGCCTGCATCAGCTCGGCCGAGCGCGAGGCCATGGGGTCGAAGTCCTCGCGGGCGTCGTAGAGCAGGTCGGCGGCCATGCGGACGGTGGTGAGCGGGGTGCGCAGCTCGTGGGAGACGTCGGAGACGAACTGCCGCTGCACCTGGGAGAGCTCTTCGAGCTGGTGAATCTTGAGCGCGAGGTTGGCGGCCATTTCGTTGAACGAGTTCGCGAGCCTGGCCAGGTCGTCCTCGCCACGCACTTTGAGCCGTTCGTCCAGCTTGCCGGCGGCGAGGCGCTCGGCGGCCTGACGGGCCAGGCGTACGGGGGTGACGACCTGTCTGGCCACCAGGTACGCGATGGCGGCGAGCAGCATCACCAGCCCGAGCCCCACCACGACGATGGCCAGCCGGACGTTGGAGAGCATCTCTTCTTCCTCGGTCATCGGGAAGAAGTGGTAGACCTCGTAGTTGCGGCCGTCCGGCTGGTGCACGGCGCCGACCACCACGAACGTGAGCCTCGGCTGGCTCTCGCCGGAGAACTTGATCGTCTGGATCGACGCGACCGTCTTGTCGAAGCGGTGGTTCTTGATGTTGCGCCGCAGGCTCTGCTTCAGCCCTTCGGGCACGTTGGCGGGCACGACGTTGCCGGACGCCCGCGACTCCCCCGGGGTCGTCAGGTTGAGTATCAGCACGTCGTAGCGCTTGCCAGAGCCGTCCTCGCCGGTGCCTGCGACGGTGTTCATGACCTCGTCGAGCCGGTTGACCACACCCTGCTTGCCGGAGTCGGTGGACTGGGCGGGGTCGTCGGTCTCGGGGGCCAGCGCGTCGGCGATCTGCAACCGGTCGGTGAACGCCTCGTTGGTGGCCGACTGGGTGCTGCTGTCGACGACCGAGCGGTAGATCTGGCCGTACAGGAAGGTGCCGAGCACCACCACGACGATCACCGAGATCACCAGCGTGCTGGTGACCACCTGGAGCTGGAGCGAGCGCCGCCAGACGCTCCGCGTCCTGCCCGCCGCACGCCGAACCCGCCGGCGGACGCCGCCGAGGATCTGGCGAAGCGTCCGTCTGCGGGTTCTAGGTCTCGTCGTCGGGGGCATGGCGGAGCGGAACGAGGGTCAGGCCGGGCCGGCTTTGTAGCCCACGCCACGGACCGTCACGACGATCTCGGGGTGCTCGGGGTCCTTCTCGATCTTGGCCCTGAGCCGCTGCACGTGGACGTTGACCAGCCGGGTGTCGGCGGCGTGGCGGTAGCCCCACACCTGCTCGAGCAGCACTTCGCGGGTGAAGACCTGGCGCGGCTTGCGGGCCAGCGCCACCAGCAGGTCGAACTCCAGCGGCGTGAGGTTGATGGTCTCCTCGCCGCGCTTGACCGAGTGGCCCGCCACGTCGATGGTGATGTCGCCGATCTGCAGGATCTCGGGGGTCGGCTCATCGGTGCGGCGCAGCCGCGCCCGCACCCTGGCGACCAGCTCCTTCGGCTTGAACGGCTTGACGATGTAGTCATCGGCGCCCGACTCGAGGCCGAGCACCACATCGATCGTGTCGCTCTTCGCCGTGAGCATGACGATCGGAACCCCCGACTCCGCCCTGATCCTGCGCGCGACATCGATGCCGTCGGCTCCCGGCAGCATCAGGTCGAGCAGCACCAGGTCCGGGCGTGTATCCCGGAACGCGTCGAGGGCCTTGTCGCCGTCGGAGACAAATGACGGCTCGAAGCCTTCCCCTCGCAGCACGATCCCCAGCATCTCGGCGAGAGCGGCGTCGTCGTCGACGACCAGCACGCGACCTTTCATGGCCCCTCATTCGTTCTACGCATTGTGGGACATACCCGCACGATCGCTGAAGGTTACCCTTGGTCGACCCATGAGTGTGACCTGAGCCCTACAAAAGGCGAATTTTAGGTCCGCCCCCGCGACCGCAATCTCAGTCTGCGGTAACAAGGCGACTTTCGGCCATCCCTGGACGCGAACCTTGCCCCGATTCGTCAGCCAATGTGGTCAAGATGAGGCGGCGATTCCGCTCCGTGACGCAACCCTCGGCCCCGCATGCCAGGATTGGGATATGTCAGACGGTCACGGTCCCACGCCCGAGACGCCATCAGGCTGGTCGGCCGAACAGCCCCCGCCCTACAGCGCCCCGCCGGCCTCCCCCTGGACCGCGCCCGGCTCGCCGCACCAGGGGCCCCATGGCGGTCCGCCGCACCAGCAGGCGCCGCAAGGGCCGCACGCTCCCTATCCGCCGCCCCCGCCGTACCAGCAGCACGGGCAGCAATACGGGCAACAGTACGCGCAGCACTATGGGCAGCAGCCGCCCTACGGCCCTCACATGCCGCACCCGCCGGCGCTGCGGCCCGGCATCATTCCGCTGCGCCCGCTCGGCCTCGGCGACATCCTCGACGGCACGATCAAGCTGATCAGGTCCAACCCCAAGGCGGTGCTCGGCCTGTCGGCCATCGCCGCCCTGATCGCCGCCGTCCCGCTGGCCGTGGGGCAGGCGTTCGTGATCGACGCCACCCGCGTCGCGCTCGACGACCCGACCGGCGCCGCCGAGGCCCAGCTCAACAGCGTCTACGGCGTCATCGGCCAATACGGCGGCACACTCATCTCCTACGCCGTGCAGTTCGTCGTGGTCACGCTGCTGACCGGCGTGCTGACCCGCATACTCGGCCGGGCCGTCTTCGGCGGCAACCTCAGCGCCGGCGAGGCCTGGCGGCTCGTCAAGGGCCGGGTGCCCGCGCTGTTCGGGGTGGTGGGGCTGATGGCCGTCATCATGATCGTGCCGCTGATCGTGTTCACCCTGATCATGGTGGCGCTCGCGCTCAACGCCAGCGCGTCCGACCTCGGGTGGCTGTTCGGGGCGACGATCCTGTTCCTCATCCTGTACGTCGGCTACTACCTGTTCTTCAGGACCCGCTTCGCGTTCGCCTCGCCCGCCGTGGTGCTGGAGGGCCGGGGGCCCATCGACGCCATGCGCCGCTCGTGGCAGCTCGTCACCGGCGACTTCTGGCGGGTGTTCGGCATCCTGCTGCTCACGACCCTGCTGGTCGGGCTCGTGGCGGGCATCCTGACCGTGCCGTTCACGATGGCCGGCACCCTGTTCGGCATGCTCGGCGCCGACTCGATCGCGACCACCGTCCTGGCCGCCGTGCTGCTGGCGCTCGGCACCATGCTCGGCTCGATGCTGACCTACCCGTTCGAAGCCGGCGTGTCCGGCCTGCTGTACGCCGACCGCCGCATGCGCAGTGAGGCGTTCGACCTCGTGCTGCAGACGGCGGCCATCGAGCAGCAGCGCCAGGGCTGGGTGCACGACTCGGCCGACGAGTTGTGGCACCCGAGCAACTCCGCGCGGTCGTGAGCCCGATCGATCGGGAGGAGGCAGCGCGGCGGGCCGCGGAAGAGCTCCTCCACCCCGACTACGCGAGGGAGCCGCTGCTCGACCTGATCTACCGGCGGGTCACGCAGTTCCTCGGCGACATCATCGACGTCGCCACCGGCGGCGGCACGACGGGCGGCGTCATCGCGGCCATCGTGATCACGGCGATCATCCTCGGCGTGATCACGCTGATCGGCTGGCGGCTGCGCAAGTCCTCCCGCCGCAACACCGCGCCTGACGGCGCCCTGTTCGGCGCGCAGGCCATGACGGCGGTCCAGCACCGCCAGGCCGCCGAGCGTCTCGCCGCGGAGGGCCGCTGGACGGAGGCTCTGCAGGAACGGCTCCGCGCCATCGCCCGCGACCTGGAGGAACGCGCGCTGGTCGACGGTCTGCCCGGGCGCACGGCCGACGAGCTCGCCGCCGAAGCCGCCCTGGCGCTGCCCGCCTTCGCCGGGGAACTCGCCGCCGCGGCCCGCTCGTTCGACGACGTGACCTACGGCGGGGTGGCGGGCACCAGGGAGGCGTACGAGACGATGGCGAGCCTGGACGACCGCCTTCGCCAAGCCCGCCCGGTCGCCCTGGTAACGGCCGCCACCGGCCCCACCGGCTCGACCGGCTCGACCGGCTCTCACACTCTCAATGGCCCCTCCGGCCCTGACAGCCCCGCCGGCCCTGGCCCCATGGGCCCCGCCGGCCCTGAGGGTCCCGCTGGACCGACGGGGGCTCGCCCGTGAGCCTCACCACCCCAGGCACGTCCTACTCCACCTCGCCGACCGCGCGCTCCGCCTGGCGGGCCGGGCGATTGTTCGTGCTGCTCGGGATCATCGCGGTGCTCTTCGGGGTGCTGTCCGTGCTGCTGTCCGGCGACTCGGGCCCGTCACGGCCGCTCGACCCCGATGACACCTCGCTGTCCGGCTCCAAGGCGCTGGCCGAGCTGCTGCGCAAGCAGGGGGTGACCGTCGAGCGGGTCGACACCGCGGAGGCCGCGGCGGCCAAGGGGGCGGCGGGCGACCGGCTGCTGCTGGTCACCGACACCACCTTCATCGACCAGTACGCCCTGGCCAGGGTCCCGGGCGACCGGGTGATCGTCGGCGCCGTGCCGGGCCTGAGCGCACTCGCCCCGGGGATCCAGATCGAGCCGGGCCAAGCGGCCCGCACCAGGTCGCGCGAGCCCGAGTGCGGGCTGCCGGCGGCGACCGCGGCGGGCAGCGCCTACCTGGGCGGCCTCCGGCTGCGCGGCCCGTCGGGGGCGACCGCCTGCTACCCGGCCGACGACGGGCACGCGCTGGTGCGCTACCCGTACGGCGGCGGCACGATCACGGTCGTCGGCGACGGCTCGTTCATGACCAACCAGCGCCTGGCCGAGGACGGCAACGCCGCGCTGGCGCTCAACCTCGTCAGCACCGGCAAACCGGTCATCTGGGTCGTCCGCCCGGAGACCCCGCCGCCGTCCGCCCTGCCGGGCGAGCGCGGCGCCTCGATGTACGACCTGATGCCGGGCAGCATCCGCTGGGCCATCTACATGGCGGCCATCGCGGTGCTGGTCACCGCGTTCTGGCGGGGCCGCCGCCTCGGCCCGGTGGTGGCGGAGAAGCTGCCCGTCGTGGTCAGGGCCGCCGAGACCGTGGAGGGCAGGGGCCGGCTCTACCGCGCCAGGCGCGCCAGGGAACGTGCGGCGGACGCGCTGCGCGCGGGCACGATCGACCGGCTGACGCCCCGGCTGGGGCTCGCATCGGGCGCGGGCAGGCACGAGGTGGTGGCCGCGCTCGCGGCCCGTACGGGCGAGGACGCCCACCTGGTCGGCGACGCGCTCTACGGCCCGCCGCCGAAGGACGACGCGGGGCTGGTGGCGCTGGCCCGCTATCTGGACTCCATCGAAAGGACCGTCAGTGAGCTTTGACAGCACATACCGCGCGCCACAGCAGGGCGGCGACTCGGCCAGGGAGGCGCTGAGCGCGCTGCGCGCCGAGGTGTCCAAGGCCGTGGTCGGCCAGGACGCGGTGGTGACGGGCATGGTCATCGCGCTGCTGTGCAGGGGGCACGTGCTGCTGGAAGGCGTGCCTGGCGTGGCGAAGACGCTGATGGTCCGTACGCTGGCCGCCGCCTTGTCGCTCGACTTCAAGCGCGTGCAGTTCACCCCCGACCTGATGCCGGGCGACGTGACCGGGTCGCTGATCTACGACACGAAGACCGCGCAGTTCGAGTTTCGTGAAGGGCCGGTGTTCACGAACCTGCTGCTCGCCGACGAGATCAACCGTACGCCGCCGAAGACGCAGGCGGCGCTGCTGGAGTCGATGGAGGAGCGGCAGGTCAGCGTGGAGGGCGCGGCGCGCGAGCTGCCCGACCCGTTCGTGGTGTGCGCGACGCAGAACCCGGTCGAGTACGAGGGCACGTACCAGCTTCCCGAGGCCCAGCTCGACCGGTTCCTGCTGAAGCTGACCGTGCCGCTGCCGCCGCGCGAGCAGGAGATCACGGTGCTCGAACGCCACGCGCTCGGCTTCGACCCGCGTAACCTGTCGCAGGTCAAGGCCGTCGCGTCGGCCGCCGACCTGGCGGCGGGGCGCGAGGCGGTGGCCGCCGTGCACGTGGCGCCCGAGGTGCTCGGCTACATCGTCGACGTCGCCCGCGCCACCAGGAGCTCCCCTTCGCTGCAGCTCGGCGTCTCGCCCCGAGGCGCGACGGCGCTGCTGGCGGCCTCGCGGGCGTGGGCGTGGCTGTCAGGCCGCGCGTACGTCACGCCCGACGACGTCAAGGCGCTGGCCAGGCCCGCGCTGCGGCACCGCGTGCAGCTGCGCCCCGAGGCGGAGCTGGAGGGCGCGACCGCCGACGGCCTGCTCGACGGCATCCTCGCCTCCGTCCCGGTCCCGCGCTGATGCCGGCCACCGGACTCGCAGGGCGGGTGTGCCGATGGCGTTGACCGGACGTGCCGGGCTGCTGGCGGCGATCGGGATCGTGGTGGTGCTGTTCGCGCCGCAACCGGGGGCCGCGCTGGCCGGGGTGTGCCTGCTGCTGGCCGCCGGCATCGTGATCGACCTGGCCTTCGCCGGCGCCGTACGCCCGCTGCGCTTCCACCGCTCGGGCGACACGCTGCTGCGGCTCGGCCAGCGGGCCACCGTGGAGCTGGTGGTGGAGAACCCGGGCGGCCGGCGGGTGCGCGGCGCGCTCAGGGACGCCTGGCCGCCCTCCGCGGGCGCGGCTCCCAGGGTGGCGCCCCTCGACGTGCCGGCCGGCGAACGCCGCAAGATCACCATCACGCTCTCCCCCTCCAGGCGCGGCGACCGGTCGTCGGTGGCGGTGACCGTGCGCTCGGTCGGCCCGCTGGGGCTGGCCGCCCGCCAGGGCAGTCACCAGTCCCCCTGGACCGTGCGCGTGCTGCCGCCGTTCCTGTCGCGCAAGCACCTGCCCTCCCGCCTGGCCCGGCTGCGCGAGCTCGACGGGCAGCACCCGGCGCTCGTCCGCGGCCAGGGCACCGAGTTCGACTCCTTGCGCGAATACGTGGTGGGCGACGACGTGCGCTCGATCGACTGGCGGGCCACCGCGCGCCGGCACGACGTCGTCGTACGGACGTGGCGGCCCGAACGTGACCGGCGCGTCCTCATCGTGCTCGACACGGGACGCACCTCGGCGGGCCGGGTGGGCGCCGCCCCCGTGCCACTGGCCGGGGCGCAGCCCGGCGGCGGCGGCCTGCTGGCACGCCCCGACGCGCCGCCCGCGCCCGGCTGGCCCCGCCTCGACTGGTCGATGGACGCCGCCCTGCTGCTGGCCGCGCTCGCCGCCCGCGCCGGTGACCAGGTGGACTTCCTGGCCCACGACCGGGCCGTACGCGCCTGGGTGAGCGGCGCGTCCCGCACCGAGCTGCTGTCGTCGCTGGTCAACGTGATGGCGCCGATCGAGGCCGAGCTGGTCGAGGCCGACGCCCAAGGCATGGTCGCGGCCGTGCTCGCGCGGGCCAAGCGGCGCTGCCTGGTCGTGCTGCTGACCGACCTCAACCCGGCGGCGATGGACGAGGGGCTCATGCCGGTGCTGCCGCAGCTCTCCTCGCGGCACCTCGTGCTGGTGGCCGGGGTGTCCGACCCGAGCGTGGCGGCCATGGCCGAGCGCCGCGACACGGCCGAGCAGGTCTACGACGCGGCGGCGGCCGAGCAGGCGAGGCTCGGGCGCAGGCGCATCACGGCCCGGCTGCGCAGGCACGGGGTCGAGGTCGTGGACGCGCCACCGGACGACATCGCGCCCGCGCTCGCGGACGCCTACCTGGCGCTGAAGGCCGCCGGCCGCCTCTAGGAAGGGTCAGGCGGTCAGGAAGGGTCAGGCGGTGGGGGCGACGTCGGGTGCCCGTTCGATGTCGCCCGTCTCGTCGCGGCGGGCGGCGCGCCGGCCGAAGCCGATCACGTACGCGAGAAAAGCGACCTCGGCCAGCACGCCGATGCCGACGCGCGCCCACGTGGGCAGCCCCGACGGCGTCACGAACGCCTCGATCAGCCCCGACACGAACAGCACCACGACCAGGCCCAGCGCCACGCTCATCACGGCCCTGCCCTGCTCGGCCAGCGCGTCGAGCCGCCGGCGCGGGCCCGGATCGATGACGGTCCAGCCGAGCCGCATGCCGACGGCGGCGGCCAGGAAGACGGCGGTCAGCTCCAGCAGGCCGTGCGGCAGGATCAGGCCGAAGAAGATGTCGAGCTTGTCGCGGGAGGCCATGAGCCCGGCGGAGACCGCGACGTTCTCGGCGTTGGCGTAGAGCGCGTACGGGATCGGCAGGCCCAGCACCAGCGCGTACATGATCATCTGAGCCGACACCCAGGCGTTGTTCGTCCACACCCGGCCCGCGAACGAGGCGGCGGGGTGCTCGGAGTAGTAGTCGGCGAAGTCCTCGTTGACCAGCTGGGCGATCTCGTCGGGGCTGCCGATCGTGGCCTGCACGCCGGGGTTGGCCGCCACCCACGCCGCGATCACCCACGAGACCAGCAGGAACGCCAGCGCGCTCGCCAGCCACCACCACCGCGCCCGGTAGGCCACGACGGGGAACGAGACGGTGAAGAAGCGGGTCAGCTCGCGCCAGGCGGGGGTGTGCGCGCCGGTCACCGCGGACCTGGCCCGCGCCACCAGCGCCGAGAGCCGCCCCACGAGCATGGCGTCGGTGGACGACGAGCGCACGATGGACAGATGCGTGGCCACCCGCTGGTAGAGCTCGACCAGCTCGTCGATCTCGGTGCCGGTCAGCGACGAGCGGTGCTTGACCAGATGGTCAAGCCGGTCCCAGACCGGGCGGTGTGCCGTGACGAACGCATCGATGTCCACCCGACCATTCTGGCCGCTCGATCACCGCGGCTGAGCCGTTAGGCTCCACATATGTCCGAGGTCGTAACCGGGGATGCCGTCGTCGTCGAAGTACGCGTGGCGCAGATGCCCACGCGCGCCCTGGCGATCATCATCGACCTGGTGGTGCAGGTCCTCCTGCTGTTCGCCGCCTACTCGCTGCTGGGCATGTTCGCCGCGGTGACCGACTTCGCCATGTTCGGCGCCGCGATGATCACGCTGGTGGTGCTGGTGCTCGTCGGCTTTCCGGTGACCGTCGAGACGCTCACCAGGGGGCGCAGCATCGGCAAGCTGATACTCGGGCTGCGGGTGGTCGGCGACGACGGCAGCCCCGTGCGGTTCCGCCAGGCGCTGTTCAGGGGGCTGGCGGGCGTGCTGGAGTTCTGGCTGTTGTCGGGGGCGCCCGCACTGATCTCGTCGCTGATCTCGCAGCGGGGCAAGCGGCTCGGCGACATCTTCGCGGGCACGATCGTGATCTCCGACCGGCCGCCGCGCGACCGGGCGCAGCAGGTCATGATGCCGCCGCAGCTCGCGGCCTGGGCCGCCACGCTTGAGCTGTCGCAGCTGCCGGACGAGGTGGCGCATGCCGCCCGGCAATACCTGGCGCGATGGCACGACCTGTCGCCGCAGGTCCAGCATGAGATGGGGGTGCGCATCGCCACCCAGACGGCGGCCTACGTCTCGCCGGCCGCCCCCGCCGGGGTGCCGCCGCACGCTTACCTGAGCGCCGTCCTGGCCGAGCGCCGGCGGCGGGAGCAGGCACGCTTCGCGCAACGCATGGGCCTCGCCCAGCAGCAGCCGTACGCTGCCCCGCAGCCGCCCTACGCGGCCCAGCCCGGCCCGCCCTACGCGCAGCCCGGCCCCGTGCGGCCGCAGCCATATGCGCCGCCGCCCGGGGCACAGCCGGCGCCGCCGTTCCCACAGCCGGGTCCGATGGCGCCGGCCGAGCGGCAGCCTCCTCCGCCGCCACCCGCGCCGGAGCCGCCGCAGGCGGCTCCGGGCGGGTTCGCGCCACCTCAGTGAGCGCGATCAGCGGACGTCAGGGACGGGGCATTATTAGTGGCCGTGCCCAGGCCCGTGGCCGTGGCCGGGTCCGTGGCCGGGTCCGTGGCCGTGCCCGTCCTTGTACGACTCCTGCGTCTGCGTGTTCAACCGGTCGAAACGAACGTGCTTGGCGCTGTCGGTGAGCCGGTCGTCGATCTTGATGACGTCCAGCCCCTCGTTGAAGTCGGCGCCGTAGATGTAACCGTTGTAGTAGTAGGCGGACCAGATGCCGCCACCGCCGCCGTCCGAGCGCGGCCCGCGCTCGAAGTAGCCGATCTCCCTGGGCCGCGTGGAGTCGGTGAAGTCCCAGATCGACAGGCCGCCCATGTACCACGCCTGGACCATGATGTCGCGGCCCTTGACGGGGATGAGCGAGCCGTTGTGGGCGACGCAGTTCTCGCTGTCGTCCTGGTAGCGGGCGATCTTGAAGTAGCTCTTGAAGACGAGCTTGCCCCGGACGATCTCGTAGATGGCGTCCGCGCCCCTGTTCGGCCCGGTGGCCTCGTTGCAGGTGGGCGCGCCGCCGCCGCCGAGCTCGTCGGTGAAGACGACCTTCCTGGCGTCGTTGCTGAACGTGGCCGAGTGCCAGAACGCGAAGTTCGGGTCGGTGGTCCTGGCGGTGACCTTCGGGTTCAGCCGGTCCTTGATGTCGAACAGCACGCCGTCACCCATGCAGGCGCCGGCCGCGATGTCCTTCTCGGCGTAGACCGTGATGTCGTGGCAGCCGCTGGTGGGCAGCAGCAGGCCGGGCTGCGTCTCGTTGCCGCCGTCGGGGAAGACGACGGGCGTGGCCGCGACCTCGGCGGCGGCCGGGTCGCGCAGCGGCACCTTGATGATCGAGATCTTGTCGTGCGGCGGCGCGCAGTCGGGGAAGTTCGCGGCCGGCTGGTACGACGAGACGTAGATGTAGACGTTCTTGTTCTTGTCGCGGCCCTTGCCCGGCACCAGGGTCAGCGTGTGCGAGCCGCAGTTCGTCTCGACCGACTTGATGTACTGCGGGTTGGTCTTGTCGGAGACGTCGAAGATGCGGACGCCCTCCCACGACTCCTTGACCGTCGCGCTCTGCCCGGTGCTGTTGCAGGAGTCGTCGTTGCGCGAGGAGTCGACGGCGGTGAACAGCAGGTCGCCGTAGACGCTGACGTCCATCTGGGCGCCGGGGCAGACGACGGAGCTGACCGCCTTCGCCTTCTTCGGGTTCCTGATGTCGTAGATGGAGAAGCCACCGTAGTTGCCGACATAGGCGTAGTCGCCCTGGAAGGCGATGTCGGTGTTGATGGTGCCGGCGATGGGGTCGGGCTTCGGGATGTTCAGCACGTGGGTCACGTTCGGGCTGTGGACCACGGCGTCGGCGGGCGGGATGTCCGCGGCGGCGGCGGCGGGCAGTCCCGCCAGCGCTAACACGGTGGCCGCTGCCGCCACCACGATGGAACGGCGCGAAAGGGACACTCGGGAGCCTCCTTGAACGGGGATATCTGGGTCACCGGAGAGAACGGGGAAGCGGCGGGGCCCCTCGCCGAGGGTCCCCGCCGCCTGGAGGGGGTCAGTAGCCGTGGCCGTGCCCGCGCTCGGGGTACGACGTCTGCGTCTGGGCGTTCAGCCGGTCCGTCTTGACGCCGTTGGCCTTGTTGGTCCGCGGGTCGTTGATCTTGAGGACGTCGAGGCCCAGGTTGAAGTCCGAGCCGTAGATGTAGCCGTTGTAGTAGTACGCCGACCAGAACCCGCCGGACAGCGCGGGAGCGGTGTTGTCGGGCCCGCGCTCGAAGAAGGCGATCTCCTTCGGCCGGCTGGAGTCGGTGAAGTCGATCACCGAGATGCCGCCCTGGTACCACGCCTGGACCATGATGTCGCGGCCCTTGACCGGGATGAGCGAGCCGTTGTGGGCGACGCAGTTCTCGGTGTCGTCCTGGTGACGCGCGATCTTGAAGTAGCCCCTGAAGACGAGCTTGCCGCGGACGATGTCGTAGTACGCGTCGGCGCCCCTGTTCGGGCCGATGGCCTCGTTGCAGGTGGGCGCGCCGCCGCCGCCGAGCTCGTCGGTGAAGATGACCTTCGTGCCCTCGTTGTTGAAGGTGGCGGAGTGCCAGAACGCGAAGTTCGTCTCGTCCCTGGCGGTCGCGGTCACGCGGGGCCGCTCAGGGTCGCGGATGTCGAGCAGGACGCCCTCACCCATGCACGCGCCCGCCGCGATGCCCTTCTCGGGGTAGGCGGTGATGTCGTGGCACCCGGTCGTGGCCGACTTGCTGTCGGGGTACGACCCGGGCACACCCGGGAAGCCGCCGTCGGGGAACAGGTTGGGCGTGGCGATCACCGAGGCGGCCGTCGGGTTGCGCACCGGCACCTTGATGATCGAGATCAGGTCGTGCGGCGGCTTGCAGTCGGGGAACGTCTCGCTCGGGCTGTAGGAGGAGATGTAGAGGTAGACGTTCTGCCGCTTGCGGTCGGGGACCAGCGTGTGCGTGTGGGAGCCGCAGTTGGTCTCGACCGACTTGAGGTACTGCGGGTTGGTCTTGTCGGAGATGTCGAAGATGCGGATGCCCTCCCACGACTCCTTGATCGTGGCGCTCTGCCCGGTGCTGGTACAGGAGTCGTCGCTCCGCGAGGAGTCGACCGATCCGAACAGGAGGTTTCCGTAGACCGAGACGTCCATCTGGCCGCCGGGGCAGACCACGGAGCTGACCAGCGACGTCTTCTTGGGGTTCCTGATGTCGTAGATGGAGAAGCCGGAGTAGTTGCCGACATAGGCGTAGTCGCCCTGGAAGGCCATGTCCGTGTGGATGTCGGCCAGGGCTTCCGGCTTGGGCACGTTCGTGACGTGCTTGATGTTCGGGCTCATGACGATCTCGCCGGGAGCCGGGATGTCCGCAGCCTGGGCCGGCGCTACGACGCCTGCCAGCGCGATCAGCGCCGCACCCAGGATGAGGGGTCTGCGGAGGGAGAACACGGAGGAACCTCCGAATAAAGGGGGCATAAATCTACGCCATCCTCACCCTTTCGGGCGTGACCTGACCAGCGTCCAAGATGTCAAATTTTATTGCGCTTCGACCCCTTCTCATCTCGGGACTTATCGCCTAGAGTGCGCAATCTGGACCAGATCAGTCAGGAGGTCGGGTGCGCGCTGCGCTCGTCGTCATCGTGGGCCTGATCGCGGCCCTCACCGGGTGCACCGCCGGCTCCACCACCCCACCGGCCCCCAGGGCTGACTCGACGGCTCCGGTCCTCGCTCCCGGACGGCCTGGCGAGCAGGCCAGGACGCTCTCACCGGGCGAGGCCGCCACCGCCGTACCGTCCGCCACCCCCAACGCGGCGGACGTCAAGTACGTCCAGGACATGGTCGTCCACCACCGCCAGGCCGTGGACATGGCACTGCTCGCCCCCAACCGCGCCGAGTCGGCCAAGCTCAAGGCGCTCGCCGACCGCATCAAAGCGGCGCAGGGGCCGGAGATCGCCTTCATGACCACGTGGCTGCACGAGCAGGAGCAGAAGGTCCCCGACCATCACGCGTCCCACGAGAACATGCCGGGGATGGCTTCACCCGAACAGATGGACGCCCTGAAGGCGGCCAAGGGCAAGGACTTCGACCGCCAGTTCCTGCAACTCATGATCAACCACCACCTCGGCGCGATCAAAATGTCCGAGGAAGTCCTGACAAACGGCACCCACATCAGAATCGAAGAACTGGCCGGCGACGTCAGCGTCACCCAGGCCGCGGAGATCCGCCGCATGCGGGAAATGCAAGCCGCCCTGTAGGCGCGGTCAGGAGCCGACGCGCCAGGAGTGCAAGTAGTCCTCCTGCTCGGCTGTCAGCAGGTCGATGCCGATGCCGGCCGCCGCCAGCTTGAGTCTGGCCACCTCGTGGTCGATCTCCTCGGGCACGTCGTAGACGCCGGGCGCGAGGCCCGCCCGTTCGGCCGCCAGCCAGGCCACGGCGAGCGCCTGGGCGGAGAACGACATGTCCATGACGGCCGCGGGATGCCCCTCGGCCGCCGTCAGGTTGACCAGACGCCCCTCGGCCAGCAGCAGGAGGCGGCGCCCGTCGGGCATGACGTACTCGTCGGTGTTGGGCCGCACCCCCCGGTGCACCTCGGTGGCCAGCTCGTCCAGCGCCCGCACGTCGATCTCGACGTCGAAGTGCCCCGCGTTGGCCAGGATCGCCCCGTCCTTCATGACCGACAGGTGCTCGGCCCTGATCACGTCGCGGTTGCCGGTGACGGTGACGAACACGTCCCCGATCAGCGCCGCCTGCGCCATGGGCCGCACCTCGTACCCCTGCAAGGTGGCGTCGAGCGCCTTCACGGCGTCGATCTCGGTGACGATCACCCGAGCCCCGAGCCCCTTGGCCCGCTCGGCGACCCCGCGCCCGCAGAACCCGAACCCGGCGACCACGACCGTACGCCCGGCCAGCATCGTGTTGGTGGCCCGCATGATGCCGTCGAAGGTGGACTGCCCGGTGCCGTACCGGTTGTCGAACATGCGCTTGGTCCGGGTGTCGTTCACCGCGACCACGGGGAAGCGCAGCGCGTCCTCGGCCGCCATCTGGCGCAGCCGGATGATGCCGGTCGTGGTCTCCTCGCAGCCGCCGCTCACCCCGTCGAGCAGGTCGCGCCGCTCGGTGTGCAGGATGTTGACCAGGTCACAGCCGTCGTCGAGCACCAGGTCGGGCCCCACGTCGAGGGCCTCGTGGATGTGCCGGTAGTAGGTCGCCCGATCGACACCGGCTCTGGCGTGCACCCCGATCCCGTACGACCGCAGCGCCGCGGCCACGTCGTCCTGCGTGGACAGCGGGTTGGACGCGGCCAGCGCGATCTCCGCCCCGCCGGCCTGCAGCGCTCCCATGAGCACCGCCGTCTCGGCGGTGACGTGCAGGCAGGCCGCGATCTTCAGCCCGTCGAGCGGCCGTTCGAGCGCGAACCGCTCGCCGATCGCGGTCAGCACCGGCATCGAACGAGCGGCCCAGGAGATCTGCCGCTCGCCGCTTTCACTGAGATCCATGGCCAGCCTCGGAAGCGAAGAAACAGGGAGCTCCGGGAGGCGCGGGGACCTCCCGGAGCTCAGGAAGAAGGGGTCGCTCAGTAGCGGTAGTGGTCGGACTTGTACGGCCCCTCGACGTGGACGCCGATGTAGGCCGCCTGCTCCTTGGTCAGCTCGGTGAGCTTGACGCCGAGCGCGTCGAGGTGCAGCCTGGCCACCTTCTCGTCGAGGTGCTTGGGCAGCGTGTAGACGCCGAGCTGGTAGTCCTCGGTCTTGGTGAACAGCTCGATCTGCGCGATCACCTGGTTGGTGAACGAGTTGGACATGACGAAGCTGGGGTGGCCGGTGGCGCAGCCCAGGTTCATCAGCCGGCCCTCGGCGAGCACGATGATCGAGTGGCCGTCGGCGAACACCCACTCGTCGACCTGCGGCTTGATGTTGCGCTTCTCGATGCCGGGCAGCTTGGCCAGGCCGGCCATGTCGATCTCGTTGTCGAAGTGGCCGATGTTGGACACGATCGCCTGGTGCTTCATCCGCGCCATGTGGTCGGCGGTGATGATGTTGAAGTTGCCCGTGCAGGTGACGAAGATGTCGGCGATGCCGACGACCTCGTCGAGCGTGGTGACCTGGAAGCCGTCCATGGCCGCCTGCAGCGCGCAGATCGGGTCGATCTCGGTGACGATCACGCGGGCGCCCTGGCCGCGCAGCGCGTCGGCGCAGCCCTTGCCGACGTCACCGTAGCCGCAGACCACGGCCACCTTGCCGCCGATGAGCACGTCGGTGGCGCGGTTGAGGCCGTCGATGACGGAGTGGCGGCAGCCGTACTTGTTGTCGAACTTCGACTTGGTGACCGAGTCGTTGACGTTGATGGCCGGGAAGAGGAGCTGGCCGTTCTTGTGCATCTCGTAGAGACGGTGCACGCCGGTCGTGGTCTCCTCGGTGACGCCCTTGATGCTCTCGGCGATCTTCGTCCACTTCTTGTCGGCGCCGACCGTGCGGGTGAGCAGGTCGATGATGACGTGCCACTCCTCCGGGTCGTCGGCGGTCGCCGGGGGCACGGCGCCGGCCTTCTCGTACTCGGCGCCCTTGTGCACCAGCAGCGTGGCGTCGCCGCCGTCGTCGAGGATCATGTTGGGGGCGGTGCCGTCAGGCCAGGTGAGCGCCTGCTCGGTGCACCACCAGTACTCCTCCAGCGTCTCGCCCTTCCACGCGAACACCGGAACGCCCTTGGGGTCCTCGGCGGTGCCGTCGGGGCCGACCACCACGGCGGCGGCGGCGTGGTCCTGCGTGGAGAAGATGTTGCAGCTCACCCAGCGCACCTCGGCGCCGAGCGCGACCAGGGTCTCGATGAGGACGGCCGTCTGGATCGTCATGTGCAGCGAGCCCATGATCTTCGCGCCGCGAAGGGGCTGGGAGGCCGCGTATTCCTTGCGTACCGCCATGAGACCGGGCATCTCGTGCTCGGCGAGCCGGATTTCCTTACGGCCGAAGTCGGCAAGTGAAAGGTCGGCGACCTTGAAGTCCATCGGGTGTCCCCTCGCGTCACAGGATGGTTGACGCCGACGAGTCTAGGCGGCGCTCGTACGCCGATGCACGCCGAGAAGGCCGAATCTGACGTAAGAATGTAAGAATGCGCATCACCGAAGCGGCCAAGCGGCTCGGCATGTCCCCGCGAATGCTCCGATACCGGGAGGCGCTCGGCCTGCTCCCGCCCGTCAGGGAGCAGGGGGCGCACAGACGGTTCGGCCCCGACGAGCTGGCCGCCGTGGCGCAGGGGGTGGAGCTGGAGAAACGGTTCGACGTCTCGCCGGCCGAGCTGGCGTTCGCGCTGCGGGTGCTGAGCGAGCCCGCGGTGGCGGCGGCCGTACGGGACCTGGGGGTGCGGATCGGGCGTATCCAGGCGCCGCGCCGGGCCCTCGACTTCGAGAAGGAGAAGGCCCTGCGCCTGCTCGGCCCCAGGCCCCGGCGCTGACCTGTGGCTAGCTGGCGGAGCCGCTCGTGCTGCGGAGCCGGTCGAGGTCGGGCTCGAGGTAGATGACCCGCGCGATCGGCACCGCATCGCGGATGCGCCGCTCGGCCTCGTCGATGCCGCGCGCCACGTCGGCCGCCGTGTCGTTGTGCTCGACCGCGATCTTGGCGGCCACCAGCAGCTCCTCGGGGCCGAGGTGCAGCGTACGCATGTGGATGACCCGCTCCACCTCGGGCGCGCTCTCCAGCGCGGCCCTGATCCGGGTCTCCATCTCGGGGGACGCGCCCTCACCGACGAGCAGCGACTTGGTCTCGATGGCCAGCACGACCGCGATGATGGCGAGCAGCACGCCGATCATGAGGGTGCCGATGCCGTCCCAGACGCCGTCACCCGTGACCACCGCCATCGTGACGCCGAACAGCGCGAAGATCAGACCGAGCAGCGCGCCCAGGTCTTCGAGCAGGATGACGGGCAGCTCGGGCGACTTGGAGCGCCGGATGAAGCTGATCCAGGACTGCTTGCCGCGCAGCGGGTTGGACTCCTTGACCGCCGTACGGAAGGAGAGCGCCTCGGCGATGATCGCGAAGATCAGCACGGCGAACGCCCAGATCGGCGACTCGACCTGGTGCGGGTCGCCGATCTTGTGGATGCCTTCGTACAGGGAGAACGCCGCGCCGATCGTGAACAGCACCACGGCCACCACGAACGCGTAGAAGTAGCGCTCGCGGCCGTAGCCGAAGGGGTGTTCGCGGGTGCTGGCCCTGGCCGCCCGCTTGCCGCCGACCAGCAGCAGCACCTGGTTGCCCGAGTCGGCGACCGAGTGGATGCCCTCGGCCAGCATCGACGAGGAACCGGTGAAGACCGCGGCCACGAACTTGGCCACGGCGATCGCCAAGTTCGCGGACAATGCCGCGATGATTGCTTTAGTTCCGCCGCTCGCGCTCACCGATCTTCTCCACTCATAAGATCACGTCAAACTCTTGAAAGAGGATCCTATGGGGTAATTCTTGCTTTGACCTCAGTGATTGCGGATACGGCCGCGGGATCGACGTCATATCCCAGCGCCAGATAGGTGCTGGCGTAGTCGCCGAGTGCGATGAGAGAGGCGAGACGTTCGAGCGGATGCACGCCCTCGGCGGCCAGTTCGGTGACCGGCACGTCGCGCTCGCCCGCCAGCCGCAGCGCCGCCTCGCGCAGCCGCGTCACCTGCGGATGCTCCTCGACGTCGCGCAGCACGACGAGCCTCAGCGTGCGGCCCGAGGTGTCGGCGAAGATGTCACGCTCGGCCAGCGGCCCGTCGAACGCCGCCACCTGATGGTGGCCGGCCTCGGGCAGCTCGCCGTGCACGGCGGGATATTTCGCGCTAGCCGCGAGCTGACAGACCATCCGGTACGCCGCCACCCCCGCCACCTGCGACGACCCCCACACCATCGGCACGGTCTCGGCCAGGTCGAGGGCCAGCGACTTGCCGGGGTTGATGAACGACTCGCTGGAGGGCCGGCACCGGTGCGCGATGTCCTCAAGCGAGCGCGCCACCCGCTCGAACAGGTCGGCGTCGGCCTGCACCAGCCCCAGCGCCGCGGCCGCCACGATGGGCGGGACGCTCAGCAGCCACAGGTTGGACCGCGACTGCCCGGTGACCGGCACCGGCACGTAGACGGCCGACGCCTGCAGCGCCACGGCCTCCAGCGGGGAGCCCGCCGGGCCCACGCCGAGCAGCGAGCAGCCCCGGCGCACCGCCTGGGTGGCCAGGGCCAGCGTCTCTTCGGTGTCGCCTGAGCCGGAGACGGCGATGACCAGGTCGGTGGCCCCCACCCAGCCGGGGAGCTGGTAGGAGCGCGCGGTCACGATCGGCAGCGGCGCGCCGTTGCCGACGACGGCCGCCAGGATGTCGCCGGCCAGGCCGGCGGCGCCCATGCCCGCGACCACGATGGCCCGCGGACGCCCGTGGCCTGCCAGCCTTTCGACGCCCGCCTCGATCGCGACGCGGTGGCCGGTGCGGATGTGGGCCGCGGAGGCGGCCACCGCCGGAAGCATGCCGCCGGGGTCGGCCTCGGTGAGGTGTCCCTGGTCGTCGAGCCGCTCCGGCTCCCAGGTCACGGCTTCCTGGCCTCGTCGACGAGCAGGACCGGGATGTCGTCCCTGACCGGGTAGATCAGGCCGCAGCCCGTGCAGGCCAGCTCCTCCGCCTCGTGCTCGGCACGCAGCGGAGCCTTGCACGCCGGGCAGGCCAGGATCTCCAGCAGCCAGTCGTCGATCTTCACTCTGACACCTTTCCCACGATGGCGAGGACCTCGTCCCTGATCGCCGTCATCTTGCTCTCGTCGGCCGCCTCGGCGTTCAGCCTGAGCAGCGGCTCGGTGTTGGAGGGACGCAGATTGAACCACCAGTCCGACCCCGTCACGGTCAGCCCGTCGACCTCGTCGAACTCGCCCCGGTCGGCGAACGCCGCACGCACCCGCCGCAGCGCCTCGTCCTGGTCGGACACCGCGCTGTTGACCTCGCCCGAGGCGTGGTAGCGGGAGTAGGCGGCGGCCACCTCCGACAGCGGCCTGTCCTGCTCGCCGAGCGCGGCCAGCACGTGCATCGCCGCCAGCATGCCGGAGTCGGCGAACCAGAAGTCCCTGAAGTAGTAGTGGGCGGAGTGCTCGCCGCCGAACACCGCGCCGGTGCGGGCCATCTCGGCCTTGATGAAGGAGTGGCCTACCCGGGTGCGCACCGGCACGCCGCCGTGCTCGCGGACGATCTCCGGCACGCCCAGCGACGTGATCAGGTTGTGGATGATCGTCGCGCCGGGGTCCTTGGCCAGCTCGCGTACGGCCACCAGCGCCGTGATCGCCGACGGCGAGACTGACACGCCGCGCTCGTCGATCACCCAGCAGCGGTCGGCGTCGCCGTCGAAGGCGAGCCCGATGTCGGCGCCGCTCTCGACGACCGCCCGCTGCAGGTCGAGCAGGTTCTGGGGCTCCAGCGGGTTGGCCTCGTGGTTGGGGAAGCTGCCGTCGAGCTCGAAGTAGAGGGGCACCAGCTCGATCGGCAGGCCGTCGAACACCGCGGGCACCGTGTGGCCGCCCATGCCGTTGCCCGCGTCGACGACCACCTTCAGCGGGCGGATGCCGCTCAGGTCGACGAGCGTGCGCAGGTGGTGGGCGTAGCCGGACAGCAGGTCCTTCTCGATCACCGAGCCGGCCTTCGTGTCCTGCGCGGCCGTCGCGAGCAGCTCGGACGCCCTGTCGCGGATCTCCGTCAGGCCGGTGTCGCCGCCGATCGGCACCGCGCCCGCGCGGCACATCTTCATGCCGTTGTAGCGGGCCGGGTTGTGGCTGGCGGTGAACATCACGCCGGGCAGCCCCAGGCTGCCGCTGGCGTAGTAGAGCAGGTCGGTGGAGCCCAGGCCCGCGTGCACGACGTCGGCCCTGCGCGAACGCGCGCCGCGGATGAACGCCTCGGCCAGCACCGGCGACGACTCGCGCATGTCGTGCGCGACCACGATCGACCCGGCCCCGGTCACCTCGACGAACGCCGCCCCCACGGCCTCGGCGGTCTGCTCGTCAAGCTCGTCGGGCACCACCCCGCGAACGTCATACGCTTTGAAGATCTTGGCGAGGTCGCCCACTCTCCAGCTCCGCCCCTAGGTCGTTTCCGCCTTACAGAAGGAGCCTACCGGTCGCGGTGCTGCTGGGCCGATCTCAGAACGCGCAGGTGCCCGCGCCGACCGACCTCGACGCCCTGACCGACCGGCTCGCCACCGCCCGACGGCGTCGGTCGCGCGGCCTCCCTGACCGCGTTGGCCAGCGCTTCGAGATCGTCGGAGCTGGGCGAGGCGCCGTCGGTGGGCAGCCGCACCACCTCCCAGCCGCGGGGGGCGGTCAGTCGCTCGGCGTGTTCGGCGCACAGGTCATAACAGTGTGGCTCCGCGTACGTCGCCAGGGGGCCGAGGACAGCGGTCGAGTCGGCGTACACGTACGTGAGCGTGAAGACGGCAGGCTGGCTGCAGGCGGTGCGGGAACAGCGGCGGACGGGGCTCACGGAGGGACCGTATCTGGTAAGAGTGCGAGGCGCCACTACCTGAGCGCTCTTAACGAGCGTGTCGCCACAATTCGGACACCTGTCGCAGCGTTTCCACCCACATGCCCCGAGACCTCCGGCCCTTCGCCCGCGCTTCCATTCCCGCCTTTCCCCACCCCGCCACCAGCCCAATCCTGCCCTTCCGATCTTCACTGAAGATCACGTTCGTCCCGGTTGGCACCCCCACCTTTCGGACACCCCGCGACCGCTCCCGGGCATCGGCTGAACGGGCCCGTACACTGGCACACGTGACTCAGAAGCGCGGTCCCAGACGGCGCGATCGCCACGGTCGCGGCCTCCGCGGCCCGCTCGCCCCCTCCCACGTCCCCCTGGCCAAGTCGCGCAGCGAACGCTTCGACGACCTCGTGCTCGACGCCGTCGACCGGCTGCGTCCCCGGTGGGAGCGGCAACTGTCGGCGGTGGAGTTCGCGGTGGAGGAGGTGCCGCCGCTGAGCGAGCTGGGCGACGGGCCCGGGCTCGACTCCGACCCCATCCCCTTCGGCCGCGCCGACGCCGCCACCGGCCACTCCCCCGCCTCGGTCGTGGTCTACCGCCGCCCGTTGGAGGCGAGGGCGAGAGACCGCGACACTTTGGGCGCCATGGTCCACGACACGGTCGTCGAACAGGTCGCCACCCTGCTCGGCCTGGCCCCGGAAACCGTGGACCCCGGCTACGACGACCGCCGCTGACCCCGGATTCCGTCGCGGCGACCACCTACAGGCGTTGCCCGGTCGGCGCTGGGAGTGCCCTCCTCGCCCGCTCGATCGGCTCCGCGTATCGCGGGCGTGGGTCGTCACCGTGTGCGATGCTGGATACCTGTTCCGTCACTTGCGGAGGCGAGCCAGGCGCGGCGACCAGCGGTTTCACTTCCAGCCCAGCCCGCGCCGCCGGTGGCGCAAACCCCCCGCCGGAAGGCTTCCCTCCCGGGCTGCTCTTCGACCCCGGCGACAGTTCATGTTGAGCGTCAGCACACTTGTGCCATACGCGTGCCGCCGTTATGGCAGGACCACGCGAGGGGTGTCCGTGAGGGCGGGGAGCATGGTCCAGGTGCGAGCTGGGGCGAGGGGCTGGGCGGTGAGGAGGGTGCCGGATTTGTGGCGTTCCTCCTGGAGGCGGGTGCCGTAGACCTCGCCGGCGATGGGGGTGAGCACCACGGCGAAGTCGCCCTTCGCCTTCACGCGGACGTCTCGGGTGCGGTCGGCCGGGATTTCCAGCTCGTACGGCGACTCCGCCTTGCCCTTGGCCCCCACCACCTGCACCCGCACCTTTCCGGCGGCGCCCACGGCGGTCAGGAGGAGACGGGCGCCCGTGGTGTTGCGGGCCACGGCACTGCCCAGCGCGAGTGAGGGGGTGCCGGCCGTGTACGCGACGTCCGGCTTCTCGCCCGTCCCGATGATCGTCACGCCGGCGACTATGGGGGTCGGTGAGGTGAGGACGAGGGCGGCGGCGGAGCCGGCGATGCCGGTCGTGACGTCGAGGGCCGCGACGGTGCCCGCCGGGACGTCGAGGGTCTCGCGGCCCTTCATCGCGTACTCGGCGTCCTCGCTGACCGCCCTGATCTGCACGGCGGCGTCCGTCTCGCCGGGGGCGGCGACGAGGAGCCGGCGCAGGCCGCCGCCCTTCGGGATGCCGGGGACGACGACGCGGGTGGCGGGCGTACCGGCCGCGGGCAGCCAGTCCACCCCCCCGCTCTCCAGCACCGTCCTGGCGGCCACGGCCACCCGCCCGAACGTGGTGGTGACGCTCACCGCCATCACGTCGGCCGACGGCGCGAGGGTCTTGAGGTCGATCTCGCGGTGCTCGCCAGGTTTGATCTCCAGGCCGATCCCGGCGTCGCCGGAGACGAGCCCTTCTACGGCGTAGACCTGCACGTCGGCCATGGCGGGCGCCTTGTCGGCGTTGGTGAGGTGCAGGCGTACGTCGGCGTCGGCCGGGCCGGGTCCGAGCAGCCAGGTGGCGGGGGCGGGCTCGGTGCAGCGGACCCCGGCCAGGCCGCGGGCGGCGCCTGAGGTGGCGCGGGTGAGGTAGCCGGCCTCCAGGCCGCCTGGACCCTTGGTGACGTACGGGCCGCCGCTCTCCATGGTCTCGGTGGTGAGGGAGCCGGGCAGGTAGACGTCCACGCGGCGGTCCTTGGCGCCGGGGCAGACGGTGGTGACGGACTCGACGGCCACCTTGGTGGGGCCGGTCGGCGGGGGCGGGAGGGGCGCGGGCCTGGTGACGTACGCGATGCCGTACATGGCGGCCAGAGCGACCACGACGAGGGCCGGCAGGCCGAACCTGTTCTCCACGAACGCCTTCATCACGCCCCCGCCAGTGCCACGGCGCCCGCCTCAGCGCCTTCCTCCTGGCGCCGGCCGGGAGCCGCGAGGAGGGTCACGGCCAGCACCATCGCGCCCTGGACGTACAGCCACATGGTGTGCAGGACGCCGACCGGCTGGGCGGGCACCCGGGTCACCGGCTCGGCCAGCCGCCACAACCCGCCGCCCGTCTGGGACAGGCTCATGCGTTCGAGCGACGGCTGCGAGTCGAGCGTCGCGGCCAGCGCGGCCGGTACGGGCGGCGCGACGGCGACCATCCCGATGCCCTGCTGGGCGAGCGTGGCCGCATCGCCGCCCCGGCCGCCGACCAGGCCGCGCACGGCGTTGCCCACTCGGGCGCGCTCCTGGGAGCCGGCGGGTAACTCGGACTCGCCGAGCAGCGGGCCGCGTCCGTGCAGCAGGGTGAACGACGAGCCCTTGAGCACGAGGGTGCGCTCGCCGTTCACGGTACGGGCGGCGGCCAGGGCCGGCATGACGTCGGGGGCGTCGCCGACGAGCGGCCCGCGTACGCCGGTGGCGATCCAGAACCCGGCGGCCAGCAGCGGCGTGCTGAACGCCACGGCCGCCACCGCGCCCGCGCCGAGCCGCCGCAGCCCGCCCGAGGCGCGCAGCTCGGGCAGCCGGTGCGCGGTCAGGCCCACGAGCACCACGAGCCCGGTCCCCGCGAACGCCAGCGGCACCCCCGGCCAGACCCGCGCCCCTTCCACGGTGATGCGGCTGACCAGGATGGCGGCCAGCACGCCGTACAGGGCGACGGCCCAGCCGATGGCGACGATCATCCGCTGGCGGCGCATGAGCAGCGCGGCCAGCGCGGTCAGGACGAGCCCGGCCGTCACCCAGTACGGCGGCAGCCCGGGGCCTCCGGGGCTGAGCGCCAGCAGCGACTCGGGGGCGAGCGCCTGGTCCACCAGCGCGGGGTCGTGCAGCCCGGCCTCCAGCAGCAGCCTGCCGGGGTCGGTCACCAGGCTCGCCAGCCAGGGCAGCAGCAGCGCGGGCGGCACGGCGAGCGCGATGACCATCGACACCGCGATCCCACCCCGCGCACCCGGGCCCCGCCCGAAACGCCCACGCCCAGAGCCCTTCCGTCCAGAGCCGTTCCGTCCAGAGCCATTCCGTCCGGGACCGCCGCGCCCGGAGCCACGCCCAGCACCCCCGCGCCCGGCCGCGCGCCCACCGCGAAGCCGCCCGCCCACCTGGCGGCCGGCCGGTGACGTGCCGCCGAAGGCCACGGCGCCGAGCACGCCCAGCACCGCGAACAGCGGATACACCAGCGGCACGAACGCCGTCCCGATCGCCAGCCACAACCCGAGCGCCCACGCGGCCCGCCGCGCCCTGCGCCGGTCGGCGGCGAGCAGGGTGATGCCGAGCAGCCACGCGTACACGGGGACGAGCACGAACACCACCGCCGTCCCCAGCCGTCCAGCCGCGATGGCGCCGGTGGCGACGGGCAGCAGCGCGTACGTGCCCGCCGCCCACGCCCGCGCCGGCACCCCGGGGATGACGTGCCGGGTGGCCAGGTACGCCGTCGCCCCGGCCAGCGGCACCGACCCCAGCAACAGCACGGACACGGCGACCCACGTCTTGCCGAACGCCAGCGTTGACAGGGCGGCGAGCACGGCCACGTAGGGAGGAGCAGGGGCGGTCGAGCCGAGCCCGATGTCGTGGAACCCCTCGGTGTAGAACTCCCAGAGGTCGCGGGCCCCGCCGATCACCGGGACCAGCGCGCCGCCGCCGAGCCGTTCGCCGCCGAGCAGCGAGCGCCCGGCGACCAGCGTCACGAGCGTGAGCGCGACCATGAGGATGACGCCTGGCCGGCCGATGAAGCGCTGGAAGGCCCCGGTGTCGGGCGGCGGCACGACCTCCTGATCGGGGTCGGCGGCGGCGACGTGGTGCCGCCCGGCCGAGTCCACGGGCGCCTGGCCGGCGAGGAAGCTCTGCACCATGTCAGTGAGCCGGCGCCAGGTGGCACCTCGGGGCGTCATCAGCCGTTTGATGCGCCCGTACCCCTTCTTACGCCCGTTTCGGCGGGTTCGCCGCGCGCGCATCAGCCGGAACGGATGCGCCAGCACCGAGCCGAGCGCGACCAGCTCGTCCAGGGCGTTCGCGGGTTGTTTGCTGACGATGAACAGCAGCGTGCGGAAGGCCGAGCCGAGCAG
The DNA here is from genome assembly GCF_040676845.1 of Nonomuraea sp. NPDC049504. Lineage (NCBI taxonomy): Bacteria > Bacillati > Actinomycetota > Actinomycetes > Streptosporangiales > Streptosporangiaceae > Nonomuraea > Nonomuraea sp. NPDC049504. The sequence continues at coordinate 377,693 of NZ_JBFAPT010000002.1, read as the reverse complement.
GTTGCGCAGCAGGGCCCAGAGCATGGCGCGGAACGGCAGGTTGGCCATCACCACGAAGATCGCGTTGCGCCGGTCGAGCCGGCGCGGGTGGTCGCCGCTGACCGTGATGCGCCGCCGCCTGCGGGCCGCCGCCTCGGCGTGCCAGGCGACGGCGGAGGTGACGTTGAGCACCTTGTGCCCGGCGTTGCGGACCCGCCAGCACAGGTCGAGGTCGTCGCGGAAGATCTGCAGGAACGGGTCGAGCCCACCGGTACGCTCCCACACGTCCCGCCTGATCAGCATGCCGGCCGTGGAGACCGACAGCACCTCCCGCGTCCCGTCGTGCTGCCCCTGGTCGAACTCCAGCGGTTCGAGCCCGGTGTCCCTGCGCCCGGTGCGGCCCACGGTCACGCCGATCTCCAGCAGCCGCCGCCGGTCGAGCCAGTCACGCAGCTTGGGGCCGAGCACGGCGGCCTTGGGGTCCTGGGCGGCGGCGGTGAGCAGCTGTTCCAGCGCGCGCCTGTCGGGGGCGCAGTCGTCGTGGAGCAGCCAGATCCACTCCTCGCGCCCGGCGGGCGGCAGCTTCGCCACCACCTCGGCGACCGCCTCGCCGAACCCGGTCGAACGGGGCAGGGAGAGCACGTTGCCGGGGCCGAGCGCCTGGGCCAGCAGGTCGGCGGAGCCGTCTCTGCTGCCGTTGTCGACGCCGGCCACGCGGTCCGGCCTGCGGCTCTGGTTGATCAGCGCACGCAGGGTCTCCCCCAGCCAGCGCGCGCCGTCATGAGCGACGACGATCGCGGTGACGTAGGGACGTGACATCGCTGGGGCTCCTGGGGGGATGATCAGGCGCGCCCACCATACAGTGACAAGCCGATCAAGAGATGCGAAAAGGGTCACACGGCGTTCCGCGTGACCCCTTCCCCCCTTGTCGTCCTATACGGCTTGGCGCTTGATCCGTCTGCGCTCCCGCTCGGACAGCCCACCCCAGATGCCGAAGCGCTCATCGTGCTCGAGTGCGTATTCCAGGCACTCGGCACGGACCTCGCACGATCGGCAGACCTTCTTGGCCTCTCGGGTGGAGCCGCCCTTCTCCGGGAAGAACGCCTCCGGATCCGTCTGCGCGCACAAGGCGCGTTCCTGCCAGCCGAGTTCTTCAGCGTCAAGCTGTTCCTGTGCGATGACCGGATCGGTCACTGCACACCTCCCTGCCGCCCGCCCGCAATGGAGCCCCCCATGGACGCCTTCCTTATTACCCACCCACGGGAAGGCGTAACAACATGGTTGTAATTACACGCGTGTGCTGTACGCGGCGTCAAGCGGCATGCAGGTATCCGGGGAAAGACCAGATCTCGCCCCGGTGTGCTCGGCATGTCATGTTCGAAGCCGGACTGACACCGTGCGCGTGGCGTCGTCCTGGCTCGTGCAACACTCTCAGCGGTCGGAACCGTACCAGGGCGGGAAAGACGCCCGCCCGTGGCCCACCTTCTCTCTAGTCGTTCATTGCCGGTCCGTTACCTGCGTGGCTCATTGGGGGTGTATATGGCGGTCGGGTCGATGGGGTCGTCCCCCGGCCCGCGCTGATCGCCGAACGCGCCCTGCTGGAACTGGTCCAGCCGCATCGTGGAGTCCGCAGGCGCGCTCTCCCACTGCCCCTGCTGGGCCGCAGGTGCCTGGTGGGTGGGCTGGTACTGGCCCTGCTGCGGCTCGTACCCGGCGCCCTGGGGGTGGCCGAACGGGTCGTCGTACGGGCGGGGCTGCGGGGCGCCGGCGTTCGACTGGTACGTGTCCGCCTGCTGGTAGGCGTCCATGAGCTGCTGGGAGCGCGGGTCCACGGGCGGGTCGGGCTCCTGGTAGGCGGGCTGGGCGAACTCGTGGCCCGAGTAGCCGGTGAACGGCTGCCCGCCCTGCTGCTGGTCGAAGGCGCTCTGTCCCTGGTACGAGACGTTGGGCGCGGTGTCGCCCGTGGGGTACGCCTGGTCGTTCGCCTGAGGCGCGTACGGGCTCTGCTCGGGCTGCGGAGCGTACGGGCTCTGGTCCCCCTGGGGGGCGTACGGGTTCTGGCCGGCCTGGCCGTAGACGTTCGGCTGGCTGTCGGCCGGGACGTAAGGGGCGGGGGTGTACTCACCGGCCGGCGGGACCGCGGGCGCCGTGTCCGCGGGGGCGTAGGAGCTCTGGGCGGCGAAGGGCTGCGGTTCCGGCTGCTCGAAGCTCTGAGGGGCGAACGGCTGCGGTTCCGGCTGCTGCTCGAAGCTCTGAGGGGCGAACGGCTCGGGCTGCTGCTGGTCCGACGGCGCGGCCGGCAGGGCGCCCCTGATCTGCGGGGCCGCAGGTGGCTCCGGCTGGCCGCCGAAGCTCGGCGGCTGCGGGCTGTAGCCCGGCGTGGAGGGCGGCTGCCGGCCGTAGGCGGGAGCGGGGGGCTGCTCCTGGCTCTGGACGGGCTGCTGGCCGCTCATCGGCTGCTGGGCGTAGCCGGGCGTGGAAGGGGGCTGCTGGGCGTAGCCGGGCGTGGAAGGGGGCTGCTGGCCATAGCCGGGGGCGGAGGGCGGCTGCTGACCGTACGCGGGGTCCTGCTGGCCGTAGCCGGGGCTTGACGGGGGCTCCTGGCCATAGCCGGGGTGCGGGCCGGGAACGGGCTGCTGGGCGGGCTGGGCGGGCTGCTGGCTCTGGGCGGGCTGGCCGGGCTGAGCGGGCTGGCCGGGGGCCGGTTGCTGGCCGCTCATCGGCTGCTGGGCGTAGCCGGGCGCGGAGGGCGGCTGCTGGCCGTACGCGGGCTCCTGCTGGCCGTAACCGGGCCCGCCGGGGGCCTGCTGGTTGTAGCCGGGCTGCGGGAAACCGGGCTGGCCGGGCCCCGCCTGAGGCTGGCCGGGCTGCCCGTACGGCGGCTGCTGGTCGAAGAAGCCGGGCTGCGGCCCGAACTGGCCGTGGTACACCTGCGCCGCCGGCCGCTCGGGCAGCACCTGCGGAAGGAGGTAGACCAGGGCGATGGCGGTCAGGGCGAGGGAGGTCAGCCCGGTCAGCACGAATTCGATCACGCCGCGCCCGCCGAGCCCCGCGGCCAGCCCGGCGAAGAACGCCACGAGGCCGAACAGGGCGGCGAGGCCGAGACCGGCTGCCGCGCCGTACGCGATGGGCTTGGCCTTGGGCGACGGCTCGCCCACCTTGGTCACCAGGAGCACGGACCCGAGCAGCAGCGCCGTCACCACCGGGTTGGTCAGGCTCGACAGGTTGGTGGCCGCGCGTTCCGTGAACGACGACAGGGCCGACGACCCGACCAGAAGGTGGCCGATCGCCAGCAACACCCTGATCAACCCGGTGACGAGCATGATCCAAGCGGCCGGCTCCTTCAGCCGGGCTACGTCAAGTTTGCTCACAAGTACCCCCATCAGACCCATTGGTCCGAAGGGAGTTTGCCACATCACCGACTCAGCCGCCGGGAGTCACAGAAAGCACTTGCCTATCAAATCGGCTAATACCTCGACATATAAGGCGGACCGCTCCTGCAAAACAGATCCCGCGACGGGCTCGCCGCGGGCCGGTGGAAGACTGGTCCGCATGCACATCGTGTCCCTCGCCGGCGGCATCGGCGGCGCCCGGTTCCTGCGCGGCCTGCGCGCCGCCGCCCCCGACGCCTCCATCACCGTCATCGGCAACACGGGCGACGACATCACCCTGTTCGGCCTGCGCGTCTGCCCCGACCTCGACACCATCATGTACACCCTCGGCGGCGGCATCGACGAGGAGCAGGGCTGGGGCAGGGCGAAGGAGTCCCACGTCGTCAAGGAGGAGCTGGCCGCGTACGGCGTCGAGCCGCAGTGGTTCGGGCTCGGCGACCGCGACTTCGCCACCCACATCGTGCGCTCGCAGATGCTGGAGGCCGGCTACCCGCTCTCGCAGATCACCGAGGCGCTCTGCGCGCGCTGGCAGCCGGGCGTGCGGCTGCTGCCGATGACCGACGACCGCTGCGAGACCCACGTCGTGATCGAGGACGAGCACGGCAGGCGCGCGATCCACTTCCAGGAGTGGTGGGTACGCCTGCGCGCCTCGGTGCCCGCGCAGTCGTTCGCGCTGGTCGGCGCCGACACGGCCAAGCCCGCGCCGGGCGTGCTGGAGGCGATCGAGCAGGCCGACGTGGTGGTGCTGCCGCCGTCCAACCCGGTGGTGAGCATCGGCACGATCCTCCAGGTGCCGGGCATCCGCGAGGCGCTGCTGCCCAAGACCGTCGTCGGCGTCTCGCCGATCATCGGCGGCGCGCCGGTGCGCGGCATGGCCGACGCCTGCCTGACCGCCATCGGCGTCGAGACGACCGCGCAGGCCGTGCTCGAGCTGTACGGCGCCGACCTGATCGACGGCTGGCTGGTGGCCGGGGAGGACGCCGGGGTCGCGCTCGACGGCGTCAAGGTGGTCGCCGGGCCGATCCTCATGCACGACGCCGACGCCGCGGCCGGCATCGCCCGTACCGCACTCGACCTCGCTCAGGAGCTCAGCCGATGACCACCACTCCCCAGCACGTCGAAGTGATTGCGGTGACCGGCATCGGCGAGGTGCGGCCGGGCGACGACGTGGCGGCGCTGCTCGCCGGCGCGGACGTGCGCGACGGCGACATCGTGGTGGTCACGTCCAAGATCGTGAGCAAGGCGGAGGGCCGCGTACGCCACGCGCCCGACCGCACGGCGGCGATCGCGGAGGAGACGGCGCGGGTGGTCGCACGGCGCGGCGACACCGTCATCACCCAGACCCGCCACGGCTTCGTGATGGCCGCCGCCGGGGTCGACGCCTCCAACACCGAGGCCGGCACGGTGCTGCTGCTGCCCGAGGACTCCGACGCCTCGGCCCGGCGCATCAGGGCGGGCCTCGGCCGCCGCGCCGGGGTGATCGTCTCCGACACGTTCGGGCGTCCCTGGCGTAACGGCCTCACCGACGTGGCGATCGGCGTGGCCGGGCTGCGCCCGCTCGACGACTACCGCGGCCGCGCCGACTCCTACGGCAACCAGCTGAGCGCCACGGTCACCGCGCTGGCCGACGAGATCGCGAGCGCGGCCGAGCTGGTCAAGGGCAAGCTCGACGGCGTCCCCGTGGCGATCGTGCGCGGGCTCTCCCATCTGGTGACCGACGACGACGGGCCAGGCGTCCGTCCGCTGGTGCGCCCGGCCGACGAGGACCTGTTCCGTCACGGCTCGCGTGACGTGGTGTTCGCCCGCCGGACGATCAGGGAGTTCTCCGGCGAGCCCGTCGATCCGGCGGCGGTGCGCAGGGCGGTCGCGGCGGGCATCGCGGCGCCCGCGCCGCACCACACGACGCCGTGGCGGTTCGTGCTGCTGGAGTCGCCCGAGACCAGGACGAAGCTGCTCGACGCCATGCGCGAGGCGTGGATCGCCGACCTGCGCGGCGACGGCTTCTCCGAGGAGTCGATCGCCAAGCGGGTCAGGCGCGGCGACGTGCTGCGCAACGCCCCTTACCTGGTCGTGCCCTGCCTGGTCATGGAGGGCTCCCACACCTACCGCGACGACCGGCGCAACGCCTCGGAGCGGGAGATGTTCGTGGTGGCGACGGGCGCGGGGGTGGAGAACTTCCTCATCCAGCTCGCCGTCGAGGGGCTGGGCTCGGCGTGGGTGTCGTCCACGATGTTCTGCCGGCCTGTGGTGCGCGAGGTGCTCGATCTGCCCGAGTCGTGGGACCCGATGGGCTGCGTGGCCGTCGGTCACGCCGCCGCGCCGCCGCGCGACCGCGCCCCCCGCGACCCGGCCGACTTCATCGTCGTCCGCTGACGGTCAGGTCGTCGGCTTGCAGGTGGGGTGGCACAGGCGGCGGGCCAGCGCGGCGAGGAACACGTCGATGATCTCGCCGGGCTCCTGCGCCTCGTGCAGCGAGCCGTTGGTGGCGGCGGCGATCTGCGCCAGCCCGTCGCGGTCCACGCCCTTGCCGAAGGCGATGACGATGATCTGCACGGGCCGGTCGGGGTCCCACTCCTCGCGCAGCCGCCGTACGAGGTCGGGCAGCTTGACGCCCTCGCCGTCGTCCTTGCCCGCGGTGATGACCAGGAGCGCGTTGTTCATCTCCTCCCGGTAGTCGCTCGTCACCCTGCGGAAGCCGCTGAGCACCGCGTCGTACAGGGAGCTGTCGCGGCGCGGATGGGCGGTGATCGTGCTGGTCAGCTCGTCGAGGCGGCCCTTGCGGACGACCTGGCCGCGCTCCGGCTCGCTGATCGGGCCGAGGCCGACGAGCTGCCGGTAGCCCTTGATGCCGCCGATGCCGCCGGCGAACTCCCACAGGCCCATGTGCGTGGAGTCGGGGAAGAGCCGCAGGCCGATCTTGGCGGCTTCGAGGGCGACGTCCAGCCGGGGGCGGCCGTTCAGCCGCTCGGCCATGTGCTTGGAGGTGTCGGCCAGCACGAGGATGTTCGTCGCGGGGGCCAGGCGGCTCCAGGCGCGCAGGGCCTCGTCGATGTCATCCGGTGAGACCGACGTCCTGGTCAGGGGGGCGGTGGTGGGGAGCTGCGGGCCTGGCGAGATCGGGCCCTGGCGGCCGTCGCCCGACCTGAACCCGGCCCGCCTGACGATCTCCTGCGCCTGCGGGCCGCGCAGCCACGCCGCGAACGCGCTGGACGCCTCGGCCACCGCCGGGTCGCCGGCGGTCACGACGTACGGGTAGTCGAGGCTGATCGTGCCCTCGCGCGGGTGCAGCGCCACCACCGGGTCGGCCGACGGCCGCAGGCCGTGCTGGAAGACCGACTGCTCCGGAACGATCACGACGGGCCGCTGCCAGAACGTGCGGTCGTCCACGGCGGCCAGCATGCTGCGGTAGTCGGGCGCGGAGCCGGCCTGCGCCCACCGGACGAACGCGGTCAGCGCCTTGTCGGCGTCGGGCCCCGAGCCGACGACGTCCCTCGCGGCGGCCACGGTCGCGATGCCGGCGCCGGCCAGCGAGGGGTCGGGCACGCGGACGACGTCGGGCTCGTCCGCGGTGGGCGCCAGCCGCCCGCGTACGGTCGAGGGGAAGACCATCCGCCAGTTCATCTGCGTGCCACCCACGGAGAAGCGCCTGGCCAGCGACGACCGCGTGGCGAACACCAGCGGCGAGGTGGCCACCACGCTCTCCTCGGCCGGCAGCGCGCTCGCGCCCTGCTGGCGGGCCAGCCTGATCCAGGCCGAGGAGTCGGCGATCCAGCCGTCGGGCCGCTCGCGCAGTACGCCGGCCCGGTCGCCGATGAGCGTGCGCAGGACCGTGGCCGGCGGCTGCTCGGTCACCTGGACGAGCACGCACCGGCCACCCGCGGCCGTCTTGGTCGCGTTGAACGCGTCGGCCGCCTCCATGACGGCCGGCGCGATGTCCACGGCGGCCGCGACGTCGACCAGAACAGGCTCTCGCGTGCGGCACAGCAGGCCGCCGCCGCCGAAGACGACGACGAGACCGGCCGCGACGATCGCCACGGCCGTCAGCCCCGCCAGCATGCCGCGCCTGAACGCCTTCCTGCGGCGCTGCTCGGGGGACAGCGCGGCGTGGTGCCGACCCAACCGCACGGTGAACCTCTCTCCCGGGGGAGTGACGATTCTCCCAGCGCCTCACCTGGCGCACGCAAGACGTTGTTAGAACATGTTACAACTAGGCCAGTGGCAGGACCTTTCTGACGCTCTGGCAGACGCCGTCGCTGGCCGCCGAGGCCGCCAGCCGCTCCGCGCTCGGGACGCCGTACTCGGTGGTGCGCTGCCTGACCGGGCGGCCGCTCACCTCGACCATCGCGCGCAGCTCGCTGATCGTCTTGTACGACCCGTTCTCCGACCCGGCCATCCGGCTGATCGTCTCCTCCATGAGCGTGCCGCCGAGGTCGTTGACCCCGCCCTGGAGCACCTGGCGGCACAAATCGTCCTGGAGCTTGACCCAGGAGCACTGGATGTTGGCGATGGCGCCGTGCAGCAGGATCCTGGCCAGCGCGTGCACGGCCCTGTTCTCCTGCGCGGTGGGGCCCGGCCTGGCCACGCCCGCGAGATAGATGGGCGCGCTGGTGTGCACGAACGGCAGCAGCACGAACTCCGAGAAGCCGCCGGTCTCCTCCTGCAGCCTGCGGATGAGCTTGATGTGCCTGACCCAGTGCAGGTGGTTGTCCACGTGGCCGTACATCATGGTCGAGGTGGTGGGGATGCCCACCCGGTGGGCGGTGGTGATGACCTCGATCCACTCCTTGGCCGGCAGCTTGCCCTTGGTGAGCACCCAGCGCACGTCGTCGTCGAGGATCTCGGCCGCGGTGCCGGGCAGCGAGTCCACGCCGGCCTCCTTGGCGGCCTCCAGCCAGTCGCGGATGGACAGGTTCGTCCGGCTGGCGCCGTTGATGACCTCCATCGGGGAGAAGGCGTGCACGTGCATGTCCGGCGTGCGCTCCTTGACCGCCCGCGCGATGTCGAAGTACGCGGTGCCGGGCAGGTCGGGGTGGATGCCGCCCTGCATGCACACCTCGGTCGCCCCAGCCGCCCACGCCTCCTCGGCGCGGTCGGCGACCTGGTCGAGGCTCAGGGTGTAGGCGTCGGCGTCGGTCCTGCGCTGGGCGAAGGCGCAGAAACGGCACCCGGTGTAGCAGACGTTGGTGAAGTTGATGTTGCGGTTGACGACGTAGGTGACGTCGTCGCCCACCGCCTCTCGGCGCAGCCCGTCGGCGATGGCGGCCAGCTCGTCCAGCGCCTCGCCGTCGGCGCCGAGCAGGGCCACGGCCTCGGCGTCCGTCAGCCCGGCCGGGTCGGACCCGGCGCGCCGCAGCGCCTGCCGCACGTCGCTGGGCGTGGCGGCGGCGACCGTGCCGAGCCGTTCGCGCAGGGCGTCCCAGTCGCCGTAGACGTGGTCGAAGTCGTCGCGGCGGTCGTGGGTGCGGCCGGTCGTGTCCACCTCGACGTGCAGGTCCACCCGGCCGGACGCGGCGAATCCGCCGTCGGGCTCCTGCCACGGGCGGCCTTCGAGCACCGCGTCCTCGCGGGCCAAGCCTGTGTCGGGGTCGGCGAGCGCGGCGACGTGGGCGAACAGGCGAGGGTCGAGCCAGGGCTCGCCGGCGCGGACGTACTCGGGGTAGATGGTCAGGCGTTCCCTGAGCGCGAACCCGGCATCGCGCGTGCGTGCCGCCAGCTCGTCGATCTGCGGCCACGGCCGCTCCGGGTTGACGTGGTCGGGGGTGAGCGGGGACACGCCGCCCCAGTCGTCGATGCCGGCCCTGATCATCAGCTCGTACTCGGCGTCCACCAGGTTGGGCGGCGCCTGGAGGCGTACGCGGGGGCCGAGCACGAGCCTGGCGACCGCGATCGTGGCGGCCAGCTCCTGCAGGTCGGCGTCCGGCAGGCCGCGCATCGCGGTGTCGGGCTTGGCGCGGAAGTTCTGCACGATGACCTCCTGGACACCGCCGTACTCCCTGGCCACCTTCCTGATCGCGAAGATCGACTCGGCGCGGTCCTCGACGGTCTCGCCGATGCCGATGAGGATGCCCGTGGTGAACGGCACGTTGGAGCGCCCGGCGTCCTCCAGCACCCGCAGCCGCACGGCCGGGTCCTTGTCGGGCGAGCCGTAGTGCGGCTGCCCCTTCTCCTCATAGAGCCGGCGCGACGTGGTCTCCAGCATCATGCCCATCGACGGCGCCACCGGCTTCAGCCGCTGCAGGTCGCGCCAGCTCAGCACCCCGGGGTTGAGGTGCGGCAGCAGACCGGTCTCCTCCAGCACCCTGATCGCCATGGCCCGGACGTAGGACAACGTGTCGTCATAGCCATGGGCGTCGAGCCACTCCCGCGCCTGGTGCCAGCGATCCTCCGGCCGGTCGCCCAGCGTGAACAGCGCCTCCTTGCACCCCATCGCCGCCCCCTGCCGGGCGATCTCCAGCACCTCGTCAGGGCTGAGGAACGGCGCGGGCAGCTTGTGGGGCGCCGTCGCGAACGTGCAGTAACCACAGCGGTCCCGGCACAGCCGGGTCAACGGGATGAAGACCTTCTTGCTGTAGGTGATGATCCCCTCGCGGCCGACGGTCCGCAGCCCGGCGTCGCGCACCCGGGAGGCGTGGTCGAGGAGCGTGTCGAGGTGGCCGTCACGGGCGTGCAGCAGGACGGTCGCCTCGGTGACGTCGAGCGTCTTGCCGTCCCTGGCGCGGGCGAGGGCGCGGCGGAGCGCGGAGTCAGAACTCATAAGGTGCACAGTACGTCGGCCTGAGTTCGCCGTACGCACCCAGGGTCGGCTCAGAACGACCGGTAGTCGCGCACCGGCATGCGCGGCCCCCTGGCCGGCGGGCGCAGCCCGGTGAGCCAGACCAGCACGGTCGCCCGGTGCCGATGCCCCGCGTACGGCTCCAGCAGCCGCAGCATCCCCCTGTCGTCGGTCTTCTCCCCCGTCAGGGCGTAGCCGACCAGCTTGGCCAGGTGGAAGTCGCCCACGCTGACCGCGTCGGGGTCGCCGAGCGCCCGCTGCCGCACCTCCGCCGAGGTCCACACCCCGACGCCGGGCAGCGCCCGCAGCAGCCGGTCGAGCTCCTGCGTGGTGGCCGCCGCCTCCAGCTTGCCGGCGTGCCAGGCCGCGGTGGCGATGGTCCGCGCGCGGACGGCCTCCGCGCCCGCCCGGTGCCAGTGCCAGCTCGGGATCTGCCGCCACACCACAGGCTCAGGCACCACCCGCATGCCCTCGGGCGCGGGACCAGGCGCGGGCTCGCCGTAGTGCGTCAGCAGCCAGCGCCAGGCCCGCCACGCCTCCCTGCCGACGACCTTCTGCTCCAGCACGGCGGGCACCAGCGCCTCCATGACGCGGCCGGTCCGCCCGATGCGCACCCCAGGATGCTTGCGTACCGCCTCGGCCAGCACCTCGTGCCGGACACTGAACCCGGACAGGTCGTCGTCCGCGCCGAGCAGCGCGGGCAGCGTCTCCAGCGCCCAGTCGGCGCCCGGCCCCCACGCCCGCCCGAGCACGGTGCCGGCCGCGACGCTCACCCGGAGCGTGCAGGGCCCGTCGGGAGTCCTTGACGTGCGCCACACCGAGCCGTCATTGCCCTTGCGCCAGGTGGGGTCGCCGCCGCCCCTGCGGTGCGGGTGCAGGGCCAGCTCGACGTCGAGCGGCCCGCCGGGCACCCACCTGCGCTCTTTCACACGTCCAGTCTGCCGCGTGCTCAGACGTCGCTGGAATAGCGCAGCGCCCGCTCGGGCAGCTCGACGCCCGGCCAGATGCGTACGCCGTGCTGCAGCTCGTTGCCGGGCCCCACGATGGCGCCGTCGCCGATGACCGCGTCGCGCACCACCGTGCCGGCGCAGACGCGCGCGCCCTGGCCGAGCACCGAGTCGGTGACGGAGGCGCCCGCCTCGACCACGCAGCCGTCGCTCAGCACCGAGCCGGCCACCGTGGCGCCCGCCTCGATCACCGCGCCGGCGCCGACGGCCGTGCCGCCCAGCACCTTCGCCTCGGACGAGACCCGCGCGCCGTCGAGCGCCAGGTATTCGCCGGTCGGGCCGGGCAGCGCGGGCGAGGCCAGCCGGCCCAGCACCAGGTCGCGCGAGCCCTGCACGAACGCGGCCGGGGTGCCGACGTCGAGCCAGTAGGTGCGGGTGGCGTAGCCCAGCACGAGCCGCCCCGACTCGATGAGCCCGGGGAACGTCTCGCGCTCGACCGACACAACCTCGTCGCGCGGGATCGAGTCGATCACCGAGCGGGTGAAGACGTAGCAGCCGGCGTTGATGCGGTTGGTGACGGGGTTGGGCGTCTTCTCCAGGAAGGCCGTCACGCGGCCCTCGTCGTCGGTCGGCACGCAGCCGAACCGGCTCGGGTCGTCCACTTCCGTCAGATGGAGCGTTACAGCGGCCTCGCGCGCGCGATGGAGACGCACCTGCTCGCCGATGTCGTGGCCGGACAGGATGTCGCCGTTGAGGATGAGCACCGGGTCGTCGGGCCCCGACGTGAGCGCCTCCGCGGCGTTGCGGATCGCGCCGCCCGTGCCGAGCGGGGTCTCCTCCGTCATGTACTCGAGCGTGAGCCCGAACCCCGAGCCGTCGCCGAAGGCCGGCTCGAACATGGACGCCTTGTAGGAGGTCGCGAACACGATCCGGCGCACGCCGAACGATCGCGCCCGCGCCAGCTGGTGGGCCAGGAACGGCACCCCGGCGGTCGGCAGCAGCGGCTTCGGCGTGCCCAGTGTCAGCGGACGCAGGCGCGTGCCCTGCCCCCCGACCAGGAGGATCGCCTCGAGGTCTGGCAAAGAGCTCTCCATCACTCCGTGAGGTTACCGAACTATTCGATCGCGCGTTGATAGGAGCTGAGATGCGCCTCGGCCGAGACGTCCCAGGTGAATTCGCGGGCCCTGGCGAGCCCGGCCTCCCGCAGTTGCCGCCTGCGCTCGGGGGCGGCCAGCAGCTCGCCCAGCGCGGTGGCGATGCTGTCGGCGTCGGGCTCGGTGTAGGCGACGGCGTCGCCGCCGACCTCGGGCAGCGACGAACGGTGAGTCGTCAGCACCGGCGCGCCGCAGGCCATCGCCTCCAGCACCGGCAGCCCGAACCCCTCGCCGCGCGAGGGGAAGGCCACGACGAGCGCACCGCCCAGGAAGCCGGGCAGGTCGGGCGCGCTGAGGTAGCCGGGCCTGATCACCCTGACCGTGGCCTCGACCTCCCGGCAGGCGGCGTCCACGTCGTCCTCGTGCACGCCGCCGCCGATGACCAGCGCGGGCGGCCGGTCGAGCCGCTTGACGGCGGCGGCGAAGCCGCGGATGAGGTTGGGAACGTTCTTGCGGGGGTCGAGCGCGCCCAGGAACGCGACGTACGGCTGGCCGTGCAGCCCGCACCTCGTGGCCGCCCGCTGGATCTCCTCCTCGGTCGGCGGGTGGAACTGCGCCAGGTCCACGCCGTGGTAGGCGACGTCGATGCGGGTGGGGTCGGCGGCGAGCACGCGGACCAGCTCGTCCCTGGTCGCCTTGGACGGCACGATGATGCGCCGGGCGTGGCGGACGGCGGTGCGGGTGGCCGAGCGGAAGAAGGAGGCGCGCGGGCCGTGCTGGTCGGGCTCGGTGAACCAGGTCGCGTCGTGCACGGTCACCACGGTCGGCACGCCGGAGCCGAGCGGGATGGAGTAGTAGGGGGCGTGGATGACGTCGGCCCCCGCCTTGCGGGCCAGCAGCGGCAGGCCGCTCTGCTCCCACGCGAGCCTGGCGGCCCTGTTGGTGATGGCGACGGGGCCTGGGATGATCTCGGCGGACGGCGCGAGGCGGCGGTAGCGTTCGGCTTCGGAACGCTGGCAGACAACGGACAGCTCGGCGCCGGCGCGGTCGAGCGCGGCCACGAGCCCGTCCACGTATCTGATCAGCGCGCCGCGGTCCGCGGGGACCGCCGCCGCATCGACGAGCACACGAGGCATACGAAGATCTTCTCCCCTCAAGATCAACGTGGGACGGGCGTCTCCCTCTTGAAATTTCAGCTTATGACCAGCCTCCCCTAAATCGTGGGCCAAATCACACTGAGTCGCGACGAGCTGCGATTCCGGCGGTTCCGGCGCAGATCAGGTCACCGGCGATGATCACGATCCGGGAGGCGAGGGCGACCGCTATGGCGGAGCCCCGGTCGAGCTGCGGGGCCAGCACCGCGACCATGGCCAGCTCCCTGACACCCGCCCCCGCGGGGATCACGAAGGTCATGATGCCGAGGCACCACGACAGCGCGAACGCGCCGACCGCGAAGACCAGGCCGCCCTGCGGGACGACGAAGTAGAGGTGGACGCCGTAGGCCACCCAGCCGGCCAGCGCCCAGGCGAGCGCGGTCAGCATGCCTCGCCTGGTCAGCGAGCGTTCGAGCGGCTCGCGCTTCAGCTTGCGCAGGGCGAAGCCGATCACCGCGTTGACGACCTTGGGCTCCAGCAGCACGAGCAGCAGCGGGATGAACAGCAGCAGCCAGCCGTAGCGGTCCCAGCCGAGCGTGACGAGCGTGACCAGCAGGCCGGTGGCGAGCTGGACGGGCATCATCAGGAAGAACGCCGTCGCGCTGCGGGGGCGCGGCACGCCGAGGTCGCGGCCCATCTCCATCTGGGCGAGCATCGGCCAGACCGTGCCGGGGATGTATTTGCCGAGCTGGCCGACGAAGAACACCTTCGCGGCCGGGCGCAGGCGCAGCGGCGAGCCGAGGTCGGCCAGCAGGGTGCGCCAGGTCAGCATGGCTCCGAGCAGCGCGGCGACCACCGCGACCAGCGAGCCGGCGAGCGCGGGGACCGACAGCCTGGCGAACCCGGCCACCACGGCGTCCCACTCCCTGATCACCGCCCACGCGCCGAAGCCGAGCGCGACGGCCAGGAAGCCGTATCTCACCAACCGGCGAGCAGGTGAGCGCCGGGGAACGGCCTCGGAAGCGGCCTCGTCGGTGGTCACAGCGGCCGCACCCGCTCGGGCGGCTGCGGCAGATGCGCGCCCACCGGGCGGCGGGCCCGCTTGGTCGCCACCCACAGGTACGTCGGCACGACCGGCAGCAGCAGCTTGAGCACTCCGCGCGGGGTACGCGACAGGACGGCCTTGACCACCTTGCCGAGCACTCCCGGGAACAGCTCGCCGCCCGCGAACGTGGTCGGCGTGGCGAGCACGGGGAACGTGTAGTCCCAGATGTGGAAGGCCCGCAGCATCTTGCGCAGCCCGCGCCGCGTCCTGAACCGCTCGTAGTAGTGGTCGGCCCGGCCGGACGCGCGGACGTAGCGGTCGGCGAGCGCCGGCGGCAGATAGGACAGGAACGGCAGCTTGTAGTGGGGCTCCATGATGCCGAGCCGGTTGCCGAGCCCCAGGTAGAGCACGCCGTCGTCGGACAGCACCCGGTGCATCTCGGCCACCACCGCGTCGGGGTCGACGACGTGCTCGTAGATGTGGTTGAAGACCAGCACGTCGATCGAGCCGTCGGGGAACGGCAGCGCCGTGCCGTCGCCGCAGACGAACGCCACCCGCTCGCCGAACCGGTCGGCCGCCTTGCGCAGCCCCGGCACGTCGATGTCGATGCCCAGCGTGTGGCGGGCACCGGCCCGCGCCAGCTCGTCGGCGATGAAGCCGGCCGAGCAGCCGACGTCGCCCACCGTGAGCCCGTCGAGCGGCCCGTGGAAGTGCTCGAGGACGGCGATGATCTTCGCCGCCTTCCGCCGCCGCTTCTCCTCGTCGAGCATGGCGGACTGGAACTCCGAGTATTCGAGCTGCGCGACCCGTTCTTTCACCACGACTCCCAACCGTACCGACCTCTGCGCCCATCCGACGTCAAACCGCTTTGGTACGGTGTCCGACCTGGCGGGGGGCTGACGAACGGGGGCATAGTGGCACTTCTCGACAAGATTCGCGGCGAGTTCATCGACATCGTCGAATGGCTGGACGACAGCCGCGACACCCTCGTCTGGCGTTTCCCCCGCCACGACAACGAGATCAAGATGGGCGCCCGGCTCGTCGTGCGCGAGTCACCCGCCGCGAGCGGCGCACCCGCTGGTACCCGGCACAGGGCAGGGTGGCCAGGAATGTCGACGACGTGCTGATCCCGGCCACGCACCGGCTCCCCGCCGACCGCCTCGACGCGCTGCAGCCGTGGCCGCTCGGGCGGGCGGTGCCGTACGCGCCCGCGTACGTGGCCGGGCACCACAGCCTGCGCTACGACGTCGAGCCGCGGGCGGGCATGGACCGGGCGAAGGGCGTCATGGCCGAGGCCATCGAGGGCGACTGCCGGCGCGACATCGGCGGCAGGACGTACCAGGTGCTGATCAACGGGGTGAGCGGGGAGGTCCAGGGCGAGCGGCCGTACAGCGTGGTGAAGATCGTCTCTGCGGTGCTGGCGGCGCTGGCGCTGGTGGCCGTCGTCGTCTGGCTTTACCAGGCGTACCGCGCGTAACCTGAGCCAATGCTCCGCCGCCTGCTGCGCCTCCTCCTCGCCCTGGTCGCGCTCGGTTTCCTGGGCTACGGGCTGGCCGCCAACTGGGAAGAGACCACCGGCGCGCTCGCGCGCATGTCGCCCTGGGCGGTGCTAGGAGCCTTCGGCTCGGTGCTGCTCGGCCAGTTCTTCATGCTGGTGGCCTGGCGGGAGATCCTCGCGGGGCTGGGCACGCGGGTGCCGGTGCGGGTGGCCGGGCGGATCATGTTCGTGGGGCAGCTCGGGAAGTACATCCCGGGTGCGGTGTGGGCGTACGCGGCGATGATGGACCTCGGCCGCGACCACGGCAGCCCGCCGCGGCGCACGTTCGCGACGATCTCGCTGGGCCTGGTGATCAACCTCGGGGTGGCGATCTCGATCGCCGCGGCCACGCTGGGAACGCTGGAGGCGGTGCGGCAGGCGTGGTACCTCGTGCTGCTGGTGCCGGTGATCATCGTTTGCCTGCATCCCAAGGTGCTGACCTGGGGGCTCAACCTGGCCCTGCGCATCGCGCGCAAGGAGCCGCTGGAGAGCGTGCTGCCCGGCCGTACGGTGCTGGTGGCGGTGGGCTGGACGGCGCTCGGCTGGCTCGTCTACGGCCTGCACATCTGGCTGGTCGCCGGGAGCGCCGACCTCTATGTGATCGCGACCGGCGCCTACGCGTTCGCCTGGGCCACCGGCATCCTGACCGTCGTGGTGCCGGCCGGCGTCGGCGTCAGGGAGGGCGCGCTGGTGCTCGTGCTCGGGCCGGTCATCGGCACGCCGCCGGCGCTCGCGGTGGCGATCGTGTCGCGGGTGGCGTTCACGCTGGCCGACGCGGCGCTCGCGGGGCTGTTCGTGCTGCTCGGCCGTCAGGCGGCCAGCAGCGTGCCCGCGTACGCCGACCAGAACGGCTCGGGATCGACCGCCTTGACCCCCGACCGCAACCTCTCGGGCTCGCCCGAGGCGTAGAACCGCTCGATCGCCTCGCGCAGGGCCCCCACGTCGTTCGGCTCGACCAGCAGGCCGTCCACGCCGTCGGTGACGTGCTCGGCCAGCGCGCCCACCCTGGTCGCGATCACCGGCACGCCGTGCTCGTGGCCGAGCCAGACGTTCTGGCTGGCCGTGGCGCTGCGGTAGGGCAGCACGAGCGCGTCGGCGGCGGCGAACAGCCTCGGCACCTCGCCCGCGGCGACGTAGCCCGGCCGCAGCTCGACCCGGTCGCCGATGCCCAGCTCGGCGATCAGCGCCTTGGTCTCGTCGAGCCCGCCCCAGAACTCACCGGCCACGGTCAGCGAAACACCGTCGGGCAGCGCCCGCAGCAGCAGGTCGAGCCCCTTGTACGGCCGCACGATGCCGAAGAACAGCAGCCTGCGGTGCACCTCGGCGGAGCGCTCCGCGGTCGTCGAGGGCAGGTGGGGCGGCAGGCCGGCCACGCTGACCGGCTTGGAGGTGAGCCCGCAGGCCAGCTCCGCCTGCTGCTCGGAGTGGGCCAGCACGCCGTCGACCCGCTTGAGCAGCGCCTTCATCAGCGGCTCGTCGTAGGGCTTGCGCTCGTGCGGCAGCACGTTGTGGCACAGGGCGATCGCCTTGGTGCGGCGCTTGAGCCCGTACAGGATGCCGAGGTAGGCGGGCACCTGCACCGGGCTGAGCACGGCGAGCACGACCAGGTCGGCCGAGCGCAGCCGCCGCCCGGCGGCCACCCAGCCGTCGGGCCGCCGCCAGTCGAGCCGGCGCACGGTCCTGTCGTAGGGGGTGCCCTCAGGCGCGGAGATCGTCTGCTGCCCCGGATAGAGGAACGACGGATATTGGGCGCGCCACGACTCGATCACCACGTCGTGGCCCAGCGCCGCCAGCCGGTGCGCCAGCTCCGTGGTGTGCTGGGCCCCGCCCCCCTTGTACGGATACGTCGGCCCGACGATCGCGATGCGCACCGGTCACTCTCCCCGCGAGCGCACGATCAGGTCGGCGAGCAGCGCGACCGACCCGATCAGCATGCCCGACAGGAAGATCATGACGGTGTTGGCGGGGAAGTAGAACGGGTGCTCGATCATGTCCCAGACGCCCTTGACGAACCCGATGCCCACCAGCCACAGCGCCGGCGGCATGAGCACCTTGAGCGGGTTGAAGTACATGATCATCCGCAGCACCTGCAGGATGTAGCGGTAGGCGTCGGAGACGAAGCTGAACTTCGACTTGCCGGCCCGCTTCGCGTAGTCGGTCGGCAGGTAGTAGATGTCGTGCTGGTTCATCAGGAACGACAGCGTGATCGTCGTGACGCACGAGAACCCGGGAGGCAGCAGCCGCAGGTAGGGCCGCGCCACCGACTTGCGGAAGGCCCGCAGCCCCGAGTTGAGGTCGGGGATCTTCTGGCCGGCCAGCATCTCGGCCACCTTGCGGATCACCCACTTGGCCGGCACGCGCAGCAGCTTGTGCGAGCCCTCCTCGCTGGTGCGGGCGCCGACCACCTGGTCGAACGAGGGATCCTTCTCCAGGATCTGCACCAGCTCGGGGATGCGCTCGTTGGCGTAGGACATGTCGGCGTCGGTCCACACCACGATCTCGCCCCTGGCCTCCTGCGTGCCGATGCGCCGCACGGTGCCGGAGCCGCCGTTGCGGTGGAAGGCGCGGATGCGCAGGTGGGGATAGTCGGGCGCGGCCTCCTTGAGCCTGGCCAGCGTGTCGTCGGTGGAGCAGTCGTCGATGGCGACGAGCTCGTAGGTGTAGCCGCTCGAGTCCATCGCCTTGGTGATGCGCTCCACCTCGTCGATGACGTGGTCCTGCTCGTTGTAACAGGGCAGGACGATCGTGACGTACGGCGCTTCTTCCACGGCGGTTCCACTCTTGGGGGTCTCAGGCGTGCTCACGGGGGTCGAGGTTACTCTGCCCCGCCGAAAGGCGAGTGCACATCACTCCACCGGGTGCCCCCGGTTCCAGGGCTGTTCCTTCCAGTGTGACCCATCCCGGTCAAGCGACGGCCATCCACACGTTGATCCGCAGTGACCATGTGGCATTGGGGGCCTCAATGAGCGAGCGCTCGTCCTGCCGGGTGACCAGCCGCATCACCTGCGTGGGCCGCCCGTACGGCGCGACCTGCGGCTCCTCGGCGCCCAGCAGCACCGGCACCCGGCCGGCCGCGCGCACCCGCTCGATCTGGCGGCGCACCTCGCGCTCCGGCGCGACGTCGGTGCCCGCCCGCTTGACCTTGGCGGCCGGTTTTCCGCACATTCCCCGTACGACCTGGACGAACCGGTCGCCGGTCACCCGCTCCACGAACAGCACCGACGCCCGGTCGGGCAGCCGCGCGCACATCTCCTCGACCGCCGCCGCCTCACCCCGCTCGACCGGCGTGAACGCGGTGCCGATCGACGTCACCACCGGCGGCGCCAGCACCAGCAGCACCGCCATCACCGTGCCCCACTTCAGCACCAGCGGGCCGTGCCGGTCCATGAGCCGGCGCAGCCGGGCCAGCCCGTACGCGGCCAGCAGGATCACCCCGGGGATCACCACCGGCACCAGGCGGCGGGCGGCCCACGGATGGTCGGGGGTGATCTCAGGGCGCAGCAGCGTCGTGACCGTCGTCCAGCCCACCACCGCGAGCGGCAGCAGCCAGGCGAACGACGAGCCGTCGCGCAGCAGCCTGCGCACCAGGAGGGCGGCGGCGATCGTGGCCAGGGCGAGCGTCGCCGGGCCGACGTACCAGGTGAGCCAGTGCAGGGAGTTCTCGAAGTAGAGGCGGGTGCCGTCCTCCGGCAGGCCGTTGGCGCGCTGGATCTGCCGGATCATCTCGTACGTGCGCCAGTCCTCCGGGTTCGCCGGATCCCTGGTCACGGTCTGGTACCACGGGCGGGCGTACAGGGCGGCCATCAGCAGCACGGTCAGCACCGCGCCGGTCCTCGGCAGCCAGCCCGGCAGGCTGATCCGGGCCAGGGCGGGGGCGGCGGCCGTACCTGCGAGGGTGAGCACGAGGACGGCGGCGCAGATGAGCAGCAGCGGCCGCACGGAGCCGCTCAGATAGTCGAGGTACGGCCTGGCCAGCAGATACGCCGCCGCCAGCCCGACGCAGGCCCCGGCGACCAGTCCCGCGAGCAGCGGCGGCCCGAGCCGCCCCACCGGCCTGCCCAGCCTGCGCAGCGCGATCAGCAGCCCGGCGAACGCCAGCACCGGCAGCACGTCGCGCAGCCCGTCGATCCTGACCAGCACCGCCAGCCCGAACACCAGCCCGGCCAGCCCCGCCGTGCCCCGGCCCGGCCGGCCGTCACGGGCTCGCTCCAGCGCGTCGTACGCCAGGGCCAGCCCGCCGAACAGCAGGATCATCGACGGGATCTCGCTGAACGTGGTCCGCGAGGTGTAGAGGACCGGCATGCAGACCGCGAACGCCGTCGCCGCCAGCACCGCCCACCGCGCGCCCGCCAGCCGCGCCACCACGCCGCCCAGCGTGAGCACCGCGAGCGCGCCCAGCACGGCCGGCACCACGAACGGCGCCCCCAGCCAGTCACCGATCGCGAACAGCATCGGCGGCCCTGGCATGAACTGCGGCAACACCCCGCCGTCCACCGCGTAGAACCCGACGCTGTCGAACTCCAGCCCCGCGTCGGGCCCGCCGAACGCCTCGGCCTGCGCCGGGATCGGCAGCGAGCCGTGGGCGGCGATCCAGGCGGCGTACTGGGCGTAGGTGGCCGGATCACGCCTGACGGCGAGCTGCTCGCTGTGCAGGAGCACGTTGAACACCCCGGACGCCACCGCCACCCCGACGACCCCGCCGAGCTGCCACCAAGCCGCCCGCAGCGCTCCGGCCCACAGGCCGCGGGTCCCCGCCCAGCACAGCAGCACCGCCATGGGGACCCCGAGCACGGTGACGAGCACCGGCGTGAACCGGCCGAGCAGCAACAGCGGCAGCCCGGCCAGCAACCAGCCCGCCACGGCCAGCGCGGGGAGCACCGACAGCGCGGCGAGCCACCGGCCGGGACGATGATCGTGTTCCATCGGAGACCGAGCGTATCCAACCCCGCACACCCCTCGCGGCCACGGCAGCCGCCAGAGGCCCCGGAGGCACGGGAGAGGCGAAAACGCCGGTAGCGTACGCGACGTGCCGGAGATGGGAAGGACCAGCCGTTGATGGCGGACCCGCACGCCGAAAGGCCCGCGAACCCCGCACCCCCAGAAAAGCCCGCGCGACCCGCGAGCCCGCGTCCGCGCGCGGAAGAACGCGCGGAAGAACGCGCGGAGGAACAGGGGCAACGCACCGAGCCGGCTCAGCGCGCGGAAGAGCATGGGCAACGCACCGAGCCGGCTCAGCGCGCCGAGCCTCCGGAGGAGCGGGCAGGAAGGCGGCGGAGGGGGGCCGGGGTGCGGGAGCGGGTGCGGCGGCATCGGTGGTTCCTCGCCGTGCTGGGGCTCGGGGCCGTGCTGCGGCTGCTCGCCATGCTGGGGTACCGGCCCGCGCTGTGGTTCCCCGACTCCTACACCTACATCGTCACCGTCTTCAGGCCCCGCCCCGACCTGGTGCGCCCGGCCGGCTACTCGATGTTCCTCAAGCTGCTGGAACCGCTGCACGCGTTCGGCGCGGTGACGGTGGCGCAGCACCTGCTGGGCCTGGCGACCGGGGTGCTGATCTACCGGACGGCGCGCAGAGCACCCAGGTGGGCGGCGACGCTGGCGGCGGTTCCTGTGCTGCTGGACGCGTACCAGATCGAGCTGGAGCACCTGCTCGTCTCGGACACGCTCTTCATGTTCCTCGTGGCGACGGCGGTCGTGCTGGCCACGACGGCCCGCCCTGCGACGGTGGCGGGCATCGGCCTGCTGCTGGCGGCGGCCACGCTGACCAGGACCGTCGGGCAGCCGCTGATCGTCCTGCTGGCGGCCTGGTTCGTGCTGCGCGGGCGGATCAGACTGGCGGGTGTGCTGGTGGCGGTCGCGCTGGTGCCGCTCCTCGCGTACGGGGCCTGGTTCTACGCCACGTACCAGCGGGTGGGCCTGATCGGCGCGAACGGCGTCTTCCTGTACGCCCGCACGATGTCCTTCGCCGACTGCGCCGAGATGGACCCGCCGCCCGACCTGCGGGAGCTGTGCGACGCGCGCCCGCCCGACCAGCGGCCGCCCTCGCAGGAGTACATCTGGGCCCAGGACTCCCCGCTGGTGCGGCGGCCCGGCATCACGTTCACGAAGGAGACCGACGACCTGGCGGGCAGGTTCGCGATGCTGGCGATCACCAAGCAGCCGCTCGACTACGCCGGGTCGGTGCTGTCGGAGCTGGCCCGCACGTTCCGCTGGGACCGCCCGGTCTATCCGGACGCCGAGATCTACGGCTACTACCAGTTCCCGGACGAGCGCCCCGGGCCACCTGGCCGCTATCCCGCGCAGGTCGGCGCCGAGTATGCCAAGCTCTACGAGCAGGGTGCGATCGGCACGGAGATCGTCGAGCCATATGCCGGCTGGCTACGGGCCTACCAGAGCGTGGCGCGCCTGCCCGGCACGCTGCTGCTGGCAGTCCTGCTCGTGCCACCGGTGGCGGCGATCGCCCGCAGACGCGCGGGCGACCGCCCAGGCAACGGCCTGACGACGCCTCCGCCCTGGCTGGCGCCCTGGTCGGTGGCCGTCGTGCTGCTGATCACGCCGGCCGCGGCCGCTGAGTTCGACTACCGGTACGTCCTGCCGGCCGTGCCGGTGGCCTGTCTGGCGGCGGCCCTCGCCATCGGGCCCGCGGAGCGGAGACGACGCGAACAAGGACGCGAACGAGAGCGAAGCGGCCGGGGGCGTGACGAGCGAGGACGCCCTGGTCGCGGAGAAAGAGTTTGGCGATGATATTCCACCCAATGTCCGGCTCTGAGTATGCTGTGCGGCGGAAACATCACACCCGGGTCACGGCCGTTCCCCACGTTCATGACCCGTGGCACGCCGTACGTGACCTAGTCTCGTGGCGCGGAGCGACCATGCCGGCGGCGCAAGGAGTGAGGTCGGGGGCGTATGACTGACTACAGGAGCGTGCCGGTAGTCGATTCCGTGCACGACCGCCGATCGGCCGCCACCCAGCCGGGCAGCAGGATGGCCCGCAGAGCG
The DNA here is from genome assembly GCF_040676845.1 of Nonomuraea sp. NPDC049504. NCBI lineage: Bacteria > Bacillati > Actinomycetota > Actinomycetes > Streptosporangiales > Streptosporangiaceae > Nonomuraea > Nonomuraea sp. NPDC049504. The sequence goes on along the minus strand of NZ_JBFAPT010000002.1, from coordinate 354,837 downwards.
GCCGCCGCCGCCCCGCCGCCGCCACCGCCGCCCGACGACCGTCCCCCGCGCAGCCACCGCTCCGGCGGCTCCGGCGGCGGCCAGACCAAGATGCGCGTGCTGGCGTACGTGAGCATCGGCGTCACCACGGTCATGGTGGCGGGTGCGCTGACGGCGTACACCGCCTATCGCGACGCCTTCGGCAACATCAACGAGAAGAGCGTCAAGGAAGACATCATCAACCCGCGCCCGCCCGACACGGGCGCGCTCAACGTGCTGCTCGTCGGCTCCGACACGCGCGCGGGCGCCGGCAACGCGAGATACGGCCAGCAGCTGGCCCGCGAGGCCAACGCGGGCGGCAAGCGCACCGACACGATCATCCTGCTGCACCTGTCGCCCGACCGCGACAAGGCGCGGCTGATCAGCTTCCCGCGCGACTCCATGGTGCAGATCCCCAAGTGCAAGAACGAGGCCACCAAGCAGGAGATGCCGCCGCGCCGCGACATGATCAACTCGGCGTACAACTCGGGCGGCATCGCCTGCACGATCTCCACCATCGAGACCCTCACCGGCATCCGCGTCAACCACTTCGTCGAGGTGGACTTCAGCGGCTTCAAGAACATCGTCGACGCGCTCGGCGGCATCGAGATCTGCCTCAAGTCGGGCGTCAACGACAAGGCGTCCAAGCTGGTGCTGCCGCCCGGCAAGAGCCTGCTCAACGGCGAGAAGGCGCTCGGCTACGTACGCCTGCGCAAATACGGCGACGGCAGCGACATTCAGCGCATCAAGCGCCAGCAGATCTTCCTCAGCAAGGTCGTCGCCAAGGCCACCAGCAGCGAGCTGCTGACCGACGTGGGCAGGCTGCGCGACTTCATCGCCGCGGCGGCCGGCTCGGTCACCATGGACCCCGAGCTGGCCAACGACACCGAGCAGCTCATCCAGATCGCGCTGAGCGCGAAGGAGATGACCGCCAACGGCGTCAAGTTCACCACCGTGCCCTGGGTCCCCGACCCCGAGGACACCAACCGGGTGGTCTGGAAGCAGCCCGACGCCAACGAGCTGTTCACCTCGATCAAGACCGACACCGAGGTGACCAAGACCGCCGAGGCGGGCGCCGACACGCCGGCCAAGCCGAAGGCCAAGATCAAGCCTGAGCAGGTGCGCGTCCAGGTGCTCAACGGCACCAAGACCGTCGGCAAGGCCCGCGAGGTCGCCGACGAGCTGGCCAAGCAGGGCTTCACGGTCGTGGGCCTGGGCAACTACGAGGCCCCGGGCGGTGCGAGCCTGGCCAAGAGCGAGATCCACTACTCCAAGACCGCCGAGACCGCCGCCGACCACGCCCTTACTCTGGGCGGGTCCGTCCTGCCGAAGCCGCAGGCCGCGTCCGGGAAGGTGAAGGCGGTCGGGGCGCAGCCGTACACCGGGGCCGTGGCCACCACGGCCGGTGCCGGGGCGCCCGCGAAGGGCACGCCGGTGATCCAGCTCGTGGTCGGCGAGGACTTCGACTCGGTCAAGGTGACCAAGCTGCCCGACAGCGTCAACAACAGCACCATCACCGCGTCCGAGCAGAAGAACGTGTGCACCTGAGGCTCCAAGTTCCCTGTGTAACGAGCCGTTCTGGCTCGCTACGAGAGACAGGAGTCTGAAGGCGGGATAGTCTGTGGCGGTCGGCGACGCAGCGCTGAACGGGCCCGCAACAGTCCATCACCGCGCTGCCGTCGTGTTCCCCGGCCCCGAGCGAAGCTGAGCGACTTCCTTCTGTGTCTGACACCAGTTCCTCCCGACCGGCCACGACCCCGCGGCGTCCCGAAGAGGAGGGACCTGCCAACACGGGATCCCGCTGGCCGCTGCCGGAAGAGACCTTCTGGAGCGAGTCCACCGACCCGCACGGGGTGGCGCCAGGCGAGCTGACGCAGCCCCAGCCGGCCATCACCCCGGACGCTCCCGCCCCCCGGTCTCGCGGCACGAGCCCCGAGGCCGGACGCTCGCGCGGCCGCAGAGGCGCCGACGCCGGCCACCCCTACTCCAACGGCCACGGCTCCGAGCCGGCCCGGCCGCTCGCCGACGACCGGCGCGCGGACCCGGGCCCACCGCTCGCCAACGGCCGTGGCGCGGAGGCAGGACAACACCGCGGCCGGGCCCCCGAGGCCGGCCCGGCCCGTGGCCGTGGCTTCGAGGCCGGACAGGCTCGCGCCGCCGCCCCCGAGATCGGCGAGCCGCGTACGCAAGGCCGCGACGCCGCCGCCCCTGGGGGCAGGCGGGCTCGGGCCGTGGCGGGTGACGAGCCCGTGGCGCCGCGCGGGCGGCGGGCCAAGGAGCCGGTCGCGGGGCCTGACGGGGTCCTGGTGGCGGGGGGCCCTGAGCCGGGACAGGCGGTGCCCTCTGGACAGCCCGAGGGGCAGCCGGCCGGCCGGCCCGCGGGGCGAACCGCAGGCCGACGTGCCGAGCAGCCCGCCGTTCCGGTGGCAGCGGGCGCCGGGCAGCGGCCGGCGGCGACGCCGGGCGCGGGCGGCCAGGAGCGGCCGGAGCCGCAGCAGCAGCCGGAAAAGCCGAAGCGCAAGCGCGACCCGTTCCTCGACAACGTCAAGTTCGTCCTGATCGCCCTGGTGCCGATCGGCCACTCCCTGGTGCCGACGCTGGCCGCCGACTCGGCGCGGGCGGCCTACATCTTCATCTACACGTTCCACATGCCGCTGTTCGTGCTGATCAGCGGCTACCTGTCCAGAAACTTCTGGAACTCCAACGCCAAGACCAACAAACTGGTCGACACGTTCCTCATCCCGTACGTCATCGTCGAGGTCGGCTACGCCGCGCTCCGCTTCGCGCTGGGCCAGAAGTGGAGCCTGACGATCATCGACCCGGCGTGGCTCAACTGGTATCTGCTGGCCCTGCTGTTCTGGCGCCTGTCCACACCGGTGTGGAAGCGGATGAGATACCCCGTGCCGGTGGCGATAGCGATCTACCTGTTCGCCGGGTTCTCCCAGATCTCGGGCGACTTCAGCATGGACCGCTTCTTCGGCCTGCTGCCGTTCTTCGTGATCGGCCTCGTGATGCAGCCCGAGCACTTCGAGATGCTCAACCGCCGCTGGATCAAGATCGTCGCGGTGTTCACCGTGCTGGGCGCGGCGGCGGTGGCCATCTACATCGCGCCCAAGTCGCCGCTCGGCCCGTTCTACTACAAGAACAGCTACCAGGACCTGCACCTGTCCTGGTGGATGGGCCTGGGCGTGCGTACGGGCCTGCTGATCTGCGCCCTGGCGATGTGCTTCGCGGTGCTGGCGCTGGTGCCCAGGAAGGAGACCTGGTACACCGACCTCGGCACCCGCACGCTCTACTGCTACCTGCTGCACGGCATCCCGGTGCTGATCGCCAAGGAGATGGGCTGGCTGTCGGTGCCGTGGCTCTACGGCCCGCTGGGCGTGCTCGCGATCGCGTCGAGCTGTTTCGCGCTGGCCATCATCCTGTGCCTGGCCGAGACCCGCACGCTCTTCAAGTGGGTGCTCGAACCCCGCCTGACCTGGCTCTATCGCCGCCCCTCACGAAGTTAAGCGATCGTTTTCCCCGCATTAACGCCGTTGACCGGGTGGGCGCGGAGCATCGACACATGCGCGCATGTGTCGCCACGACCGTCCATCATCCCGAGGACGCCCGGATCATGCACCGGCAGATCCGGGCGCTGCTCGACGCGGGCCACGAGGTGACCTACGTGGCGCCGTTCACCCATTTCAACGTGACACCCGCCATGGAGCTGACCGCGGTGGACGTGGCGCACCTCGCCTCGCCGGGCCGCGCGCGGGCCGCGCTCAGACGCGGCCTGCGGGGCGCGGACCTGCTGATCGTGCACGAGCACCGGCTGCTGCGCATGCTGCCCCACCGGCGTCCTCACGTCGTCTGGGACGTACGCGAGCAGGTCTCCCCCAGGCGGCTGGCCCGCGCGCACCGGCGCCACGAGGTGATCACCCCCGCCGAGGTGCCCGAGGCGACCCTGGTCTCCCCCGCCCCGCCGGCGCCGGGCGACACGAGGGTCGTGCACCTCGGCCGCCTGTCGGTGGAGCGCGGCGTGATGGAGCTGATCGGCCTGGCCGAGCGGCTGGTGCCGCACGGCATCAGGCTCGACCTGATCGGCGCCGCCGCCCCCGGCGTCCGCCCGCTGCTGCGCGACGCGCAACGGGTGGGGCTGCTCGACTGGTACGGCCACGTCCCGCTCCGCCACGCCCTGCGCATGGCAGAGGGCGCGCTGGCGGGCCTGTCGCTGGCCGACGCCACGGTGGCCACGCCGCCCACCAAGATCCTCGACTACATGGGCCGCGGCCTGCCGGTGATCACCACCCCGCAGGGTGCGGCGACGGTCGAGCCGGCCGGCTGCGGGCTGGTGGTGCCGCTGGACGTGGACGCGGTGCTGAACGCCGTCCTGGACCTCAAGGAGGACCCGGCGCTGCGGCTGAAGCTGGGCGCGCTCGGGCACGTGGAGGCCCGCCTGCACCACCACTGGCCCGACCACGCGGCCGCGTTCGTCCAGCGGGCCGAGACGTGGGCCGCGCGCCCGTCCAGGGCGGGCCACGATGGCGCCGCGGGCTGGTTTCCGTTGCCCCGACACAGCCGGACGCCACCCGGCGCGGGAATGGCCACAGGACGTGGCGGTTGATGTACTGGTGCCATGGCATCGCATCTGATCCAGGGCCGGACGCTGGACATGCCCGTGCGGGTGAGGGACGCCGAGGTGTGCAGTGCCTTCTACCCGGTGCGTGCCGACGCCGCGCGGGCGGTGATCGCCTACTCCGGGCTCGACGTGGCCGAGGTGCTGCCCGGCAAGGCCGTGTGCGTGCTGGTGTTCGCCGACTACCGCGACGGTGACCTCGACGCCTACCACGAGTTCGGCATGGCCTTCCTGGTGCGCAGGCCGGGCGTCCCCGCGAGCGTGGGCCCTGGCGAGCTGCGGCACGCGGGGGTGTTCGTGCACTGGCTGCCGGTCGACCAGACGTTCACGCTGGAGGCCGGGCGGTCGTTGTGGGGGTTTCCGAAGGAGCTGGCCGACATCGAGCTGCGGCTGCGGTCGCCGTACAAGCGGTGCATCCTGCGCAAGGACGGGCGGCTGGTGCTCGATCTTCTGGTCAAACCGGGCGTGCCGGTGCCGGGGGCGAGCGTGATGGCGCCGCTCGACGCCTACACGCACCGCGACGGCCTCACCAGGGTCGTGCCGTGGACCGTGCGGGCGCGCGGCGCCCAGGTGCGTCCCAGCGGCGCGCTGATCCGCCTGGGCAACCACCCCATCGCCAAGGAGCTGAGCGAGCTGGGGCTGCCCAAGCGGGCGATGTTCAGCAGCACGGTCGCGCACGCCGCGATGTGCTTCGGCGAGGCCAGACGGCTGTGAACGTCGGGCTGCGAGCGTCGGGCCGTGAGCGTCGGGCCGTGAACGTCAGACGATGGGCGGGCGGCCCAGCTTGACCATGCGCCACGCGGTGCGCCACGCCATCGGCCGCCGCTCGCCGGCCGGGGTGCGCAGGCCCTCGAAGAAGCCGGAGAACCACGCCTTGAGCGCGGCCGAGGAGCCGCGCTCGCGCACCAGCGTGAGCACCACCCAGTTGGTGAGGTAGAGGAAGGCCAGCGGCCACGGCAGGTTGCGGCGGGCCAGCCAGACCCGGTTGCGGGCGTTGAGGCGGTAGAACTCCGTGTGCCTGGTCGGCGGCACCTGCGGGTGGTACATCACCGTCTCGGCGTCGTATTCGATGCGGTAGCCCTCGCCGAGCAGCCGCCAGGCCAGGTCGGTCTCCTCGTGGGCGTAGAAGAACCGCTCGGGCAGCCCGCCGACCTGGAGGAAGGCCGAGCGCCTGATCGCCGACGCGCCGCCGAGGAACGTGGTGACGGGCGACGAGCGCTGCGGGTCGCCGGCCCGCAGGCGCGGCACGTGGCGGCGCTGGCCGATGCCGCCGTCGGGGTCCATCACCCGGAAGGAGATGACCGCGAGGTCGGGCTCGGTGGCGAAGCGGTCGCGCACGTGGGAGACGACCTTCTGGTCGGCGTACCAGCCGTCGTCGTCGAGGAACAGCACGACGTCGCCTGAGCACTCTTCGACGCCCCGGTTACGGCCGGCCGGGATGCCGGTGTTGTGGTCGAGCCGGATCGATTTCACGACCGCGGCCGAACCCTCGGGTGGCGTCGCCGACAACTGGGGCACGTCGGCTCCGTTGCCTACGATCACCACCTCGACGTCGCCGTCGACCTGGTTGAGCGCGGAATCGACCGCCCGGTTCAGCTCCGCAACCCGGTTGCCCATGGTGAGGATGACGCACGAGATCTTCAACGAATCATCGTCCTGACGCGTTGAGAACACGAGCGGAGCATTCTTTCATGATCACCGAGTCTGCTGGTCTGCATGGTCCTGGATGGTGAAGCTAAGCGTATCGGAACCGACAGTGAACCCCCACCGAACCGCGGACGTCCGATCAATACGACGGACAAGACGCCTCGGCGGTTCCGGTGGAGATCAAGCAAGTCGTCTCCGGTGGAGATCAAGCAAGTCGTCTCGATGCCATGATGCTGATCAGATGCAGCACCACTTGCACGGCGGCGGCGATGGCGCAGGCCACCACGAGCACCCGCGTGGCCGTCGGCACGCCGATGACCGCGTCGATGATCGCGGTCACCACGGCCAGCAGCGACAGCTCGATGGGCTGCATGATGCGGTGGAACTGCGTCGCCGCCAGGATCCGGCGGCCCAGCCCGAGCAGCCCCGAGCGGAACTGCACGGCCGCCGCCTCGGTGGCCGCGCCCAGCCCGCCCTTGGCCCTGGCCACCTCCACCAGGTCGCTCTCGGCCTTGATGAGGATGGCGCCGAGCGCGCCCGCGAAGCCGAGCACGGTGTACCAGTCGGGCAGCACCTCGGAGGCCCGCCAGCCGAGCCCGGCCAGCACGGCCGCCTCGGCGAAGTAGGCGCCCACCCGGTCGAGGTAGACCCCGGCGAGCGAGGTCTTGCCCGTCCAGCGGGCCAGCTCGCCGTCGGAGCAGTCGAGCAGCAGGTAGACCTGGATGAGCAGGGCGGCGAGCACGGCCGCCCACAGCCCCGGCAGCGCCAGCACGAACCCGGCCGCCACGCCGGCCACCGTCATCACCCAGGTGAGCTGGTCGGGCGTGACGGGCGTCTTGGTCATCGCCCAGGTGACGTAGATGGACAGCCGGCGCATGTAGAGCACGCCCGCCCAGTGCTCGCCGTTGCGGCGCTCCAGGTGGCCCGCGGGCTGGGCCACCCGCCTCAGCTCAGCTACCGAAGGCCCGGACATAGTCCCCCACCCGATCGCGAATCTCCGAATCCTGCATCCGCAGGTGCTCCAGGATCGTGTAACGGCCGGGGCGAGTGGCCGGGGCCAGTGCGACGACCTCGGCGAACTGCTCGGCACTCAGCCCGATGTCCCCGGGCACGACGGGCAGCTCGTGGCGGCGCAGGCAGCCGACGACCTGCTCGACGCGGGCGGCGTCCTCGCGCAGGAAGAAGCAGAAGGCGGCACCGATGCCGGCGAGCTCGCCGTGGTTGGAGGTGCCGGGGAAGAGCTGATCCACGGCATGAAGGATCTCATGATCTCCACCGCTCGCGGGCCGGGATGAGCCCGCTACGACCATGGAGATGCCCGACAGGATCAGCGACTCGGCGAGCACGGTCAGGAACGCGTCGGACTCGATGGAGTCCTTGCGCCCGATGAGCGCCTCCGCGGCGGTGCGCGACATCGAGCAGGCCAGCCCGTCGATGGGCTCGCCGCGCTCGACGTTGCCGAGCTGCCAGTCCTCGATCGCCGACAGGTTGCTGATGACGTCGCCGACGCCCGCCCGCACCAGCGACTTCGGTGCGCTGTGCACGAAGTCGAGGTCGACGAGGATCGCGAGCGGCATCGGCACCCCGAACGTGCCCTTGCCGCCCTCGTAGACCAGCGAGGCCGTGGGCGAGCAGATGCCGTCGTGGGACAGGTTGGTGGCCACGGCCACCATGGGGATGCCGGCCAGCGACGCGGCGTATTTGGTCGCGTCGATCGTCTTGCCGCCGCCGACGCCCACCACCACCTCGTAGGCGCCCTTGCGCAGGTCGGCACCCAGCGAGACGGCCGCGTCGACCGTGCCGTCGGCCACCCTGAACACCTCGGCCTCGCCCAGCGTGGGCGCGATGAGACTCTCGATGTGGTCGCCCTGGCCGGGGCCGACCGCCACGGCGACCCGGCCGGAGGTGGCCACGCGGCTGTCGGCCAGCAGGGCGCCGAGCTCGGCCACCGCGCCCCGCCTGACGTCCATCGTCAAGGGCGCCGGCAACATCCTCGCGAGAAGCGGCATGCGCGCCCCCTCAGTAGTGGACGGCTATGGTGCGGGCCTTGGCCAGGTCGTCGTGGTTGTCCACCTCGACCCAGTCGACCTCGCCGATGGGCGCGGCGTGGATCAGCTCGCCGCGATCGACCATCTCCTGGTAGCCGTCCTCGTAGTAGAGCTGGGGGTCGCGCTCGTACGTGGTCTTCAGTGCGTCGGCCAGCCGGTCGGCCGCGCCGGGGCGGATGAGGGTGGCGCCGATGTACTCGCCGTAGGCGTCGGCCGGGTCCATCAGCTTGGTGATGCGCCGCAGCGCGCCCTCGGGCGTCAGCGTGACCTTCATCTCCTCGTCGGCCAGCTTCTTCACGTTGTCGACGGCGAGCAGCACGTCGCTCGTCTCGGGGGCCGACAGCAGGGTCTTCTCCACCGAGACGGGGTGCACGGTGTCGCCGTTGACCAGCAGCACGCCCTGGGCGAAGTAGTCGCGCGCGCACCACAGGGAGTAGGCGTTGTTCCACTCCTCGGCCTTGTCGTTGTGCACGAGGGTGAGCCGGACGCCGTGGCGCTCCTCCAGCTCGTCCTTACGCTCCTGCACGGCCTGCGCCGCGTAACCGACGACGACCACGACCTCGCGCAGGCCCACCTCGGCGAGATTGCGCAGCGAGATGTCCATGATCGTGGTTTCGCCGTCGACCGGCACGAGCGCCTTGGGCAGCGTGTCGGTGTACGGCCGCAGGCGTCGTCCGGCCCCAGCGGCCAGAACCATTCCCAGCAACGTGCACTCCTCAGTCGGCATGACTTCCGTGGCCCAAAGAGTATTCGTCTTTGGACCCCGTGCGGGTAATCCGGCGTCAGTCTTGCGTTCCCGCCTCGGCGGCCTCGACCCCGGATCGGGGTGCGGCGAGCCAGCACGTGAGGCTCTCCCAGCAGAACAGGCCCCAGAGATAGACCGCGAGCACGACGTAACCGCTGCTCAGCCACCCTGACAGGGCGATCAGCGAGATCGCCATCATCCTGCCGTCCCAGCCGAGCCCGAGGGTGGCCAGCCACGGCGGCGGATAGACGCGCTGACGCAGCCTGTAGACCAGATCGTAATGATGGAAGGCGAGCGCGCCGAGCAGCACGAAGATCAGCACGGGGTGCACGCCGTTGGCGAAGCCGCAGGCGGCGATGAAGGTGTACTCGATGAGCCGCAGGATCGGCGGCACGAGCCAGTCGAACCTGCCGTCGTGCGGGTGCGTGCTGCCTGGGCCCGCCAGCAGCAGCGTCACGGCGGGCGCGAACACGGCCAGCCCGTCGGCCCCCGCCACGCCGATGACCAGCAGCACGCCCGTCACGAACGTGCCGGCGAGCACCGGCGGCAGCGGCGGCAGCTGGCCGGCCACGAGCAGGCCCATGGCGCGCGAGAGCGGCCCGTCGTCGCGGTAGGCGACGACGGTGCTGTTGGGTACGGGGGTCATCTGCACCGATATCACCTGGCCGACCTCGCGATCCTTCCGGCGAGCTGGTAGAGGGCGGCCACGCCGCCCCAGCTGAGCAGCGCCAGGAACGTCACGCGGGCGTTCCAGAACGCGGCGGTGACGGCGATCAGCGCCATGCGCTCGCCGATCGGCAGCACGATCATCTTCTTCAGCCAGCGGGCGATCGTGTCGCGTTCGAGCCGGTGGGCGAGCTTGAGCACCCCGCCCGGCGCGCGGCGCACGTCCTGGGTCTCCAGCAGGCTGCGGGTGGGCCGGCCCCAGGACGCGCCGACGCGGGCGCCGTCCTCGACCGCCCCCGCGTACGTGGCGTCGATGCCGTGCCTGACCACCTGGAGGACCATGGCGGCCACGGCGAGGTACCAGATGCCGGGGTCGGCGGAGCCGGCCGCCAGGCCGACGTAGACGGCGTACTCCTTGAACCGGTCGGACATGCCGTCGGCCCACGCGCCGAGCGGCGAGAAGCCGCGGGTGTAGCGGGCGAGCTGCCCGTCGAGGCAGTCGAGCGCGAACGACAGGTAGAGCAGCGCCGCGCCCAGCACGAGCGCGCCGCGGGTGCCGCCCGAGAACCACACGGCGGCCAGCACCGCGAGCCCGGCCGAGATGCCGGTGACGGTGTTGGGCGTGAGCTTGAGCCGTACGGCGGGCTTGATGAGGTGGCGGGTCCAGGTGGAGACGAAGAAGGTGGCGAAGAAGCCGTCGTCGGCCTTGACCGAGGTGTCGAGCCTGACCTTGGCCTCGTCGACCTCGGCCAGCCGGCGTACGGCGGCGTCGGCGGCGTTCTGGCCGGTGACCCGGTCGGCGTGCAGCGAGCCGATCGCCGCCGCCCGCACGCCCACCCCCGACCTGACGAGCCCGACGAGCAGCAGGTCGACCGCCTCCACCGGGGTGACGGGGCCGAGCCTGCCCTCCTCCGCCAGCTCCGCCAGCTCCTCGGCGACGTCGGCGAGCGTGCCGAGGTCGGCCTCGCCGGCCTGCAGCACGCCGCGGAAGGTCGCGTTGGACTCGGGCACGAGGTGGAACGAGCTGCCCGCGGCCACGACCTTGCCGCCCTCGACGCGGACGGGCGGGCGCATCGGGGCGGCGGTCGCGTCGTGCGAGATGAGCGCGGCGGTGCAGCGCGCGGGATGTTCGAGGAGCAGCGCGAGCGCCTCGGTGTGGGCCACCAGGTCGGCGGGCAGCACGGCCACCGCGCCCGTGGTGGTGCGGACGATCTTGGCGATGCCGCGCAGGTCGGCCGCGAGGCCGCCGCCCGCGCTCATCACCTGCACCTCGCGGACGGGCAGGGTGGCGAGCTGGTCGTTGAGCCGGTCGAGCAGGGTGCCGTCGCCGCTGAGAAGCCTGCCGGCGGGCGTCGTGGCGAGCAGCACGACCGACGTGGCCGTGCTTTCGCGGGTCAATGAGTCGGGCAAAGCGCAGGTCTCCTCCCGGTCGGGGTGGAGTGCGTGGACTGGGGGGTGCGTAGACACAGCGTAGCGACAGGTCAACGCGATATCACGGACCGGCACCGTTACGCTGCCCGTATGAATTCACGGCTGCGATCGGTCGGAGTGCTCCTCGCGGGCGGTGTCGGACAGCGGGTCGGGGCGGCCACGCCCAAGCAGCTCATCGAGGTGGCGGGGCGGACGATCATCGAGCACTCGCTGGCCGCGTTCGAGCGCGCGCCGGAGATCGACGAGGTCGTGGTGCTGATGACGCCCGGATACGCCGACCGGGTGCGGGAGATCGTGGCGGCCGGCGGCTACCGCAAGGTGAGCAAGGTCGTGGACGGCGGGTCGAGCCGTACGGAGAGCACGTGGCGGGCCCTGCAGGCGATCGGCGCGCAGGAGTGCAACGTGTTGCTGCACGACGCCGTACGCCCGCTTCTGGAGCCCCGGATCATCACGGACTGTGTCCGCGCGCTGGAGACCCACGAGGCCGTCAACGTGGCGATCCCGAGCTCCGACACGATCTTCACGGCCGTGCCTGAGGACGGCGGCGAGGTGATCGGCGAGGTGCTCGACCGGTCGCGGCTGCGGCGCAGCCAGACCCCGCAGTGCTTCCGCCTGTCGGTGATCAGGCGGGCCTACGAGCTGGCGATGGCCGATCCCGGCTTCGCCGGCGGCACCGACGACTGCGGCGTGGTGCTGCGCTACCTTCCCGAGGTGCCGATCCACTTGGTGCCGGGCAGCGAGCGCAACATCAAGGTCACCCATCCCGCCGACCTGCACATCGCCGAGCTGCTCTTCGAGCTGCCCGCGCCGGTGCCGCGCGGCGGCGACGACGCCTTGGCCGGGCAGGTCGTGGTCGTGGTGGGCGAGGCGCTGCCGGTGCCGTCGAAGGGGGCCGACGTCCGCGTGCTGAGCAGGGCCGATGGGGTGCGGGTCGAGGACTACGACTCCGTGGCCAAGGCGTTCGGCGACGTGGGCCCCGCCGATCACGTGGTGGTCGCGGCGGGGCCCGGCCATCGGGGCGAGCTGGCGCGGGCGGGCGGCGAGACCGTCGCCGACGCGGTCGCCGCCCTCCACCTGGGCGCGCTCAACGTGGCCCGCGCCGCCCGGCCCCACCTGCGGCGCAGCCTGCTGTTCCAGGTGCCGCCCGGTTCGGGCGCGCTGCACGCCTCCGGCGCTGCGGCGGTGGCCGCGCTGACCCGGGCGCTGGCCCTCGAATGGGCCTCTGACGGCATCCGGGTCAACTGCGTCAATACCGGTGCCTCTCCGCTCCTGGTCGCTCAGACCTCGCTGGACATTCTCATCTCCGACCTATCAGGGCAAGTCATAGACGTGCGCGTTGACGGCGCTTGACCCGCACCTTGTTACCGTGCGTTCGCATGAGGAGACTCATCGTGAGCGCGGCACTGCTCGGCTGCTACCCCGTCCTGCTGGTCGCGGCCCTGTGGCCGGCGCCGATGCTGTTCGGGGCGGCAGCTCTGGCGTCCTACGCCGTCGAGTACGCCGCACCGCGCGCCGCCCGCCCCCTCACCGAGGCGCTGGCCAAGGTGCACCTCGGCATCACGCTGCGCTTCGCGGTCCGCGAGACCCTGGCGCTGCTGCTGGTCGCGCGGACGACGGGCGCCGACTCGCCGTGGTTCGTGGCGCTGGCGGCCGGGATGCTCGCCGTGCACGGCGTCCGCGCCCTGCACACCGGCCTCGCCCTGCGGCTGCGGCAGATGCTCAGCAGGATGCCGGTCACCACCCGCAACCTCGACGTCTCCGCGCTGCGCATCCCCAAGCTGCCGCCAGGGCCGCTGCGCGACGGCCGCAGCGTGGTCTTCCTCTACCTCGACGCATTGCCCGTGCTCGGCGCCGTCCAGGGGGCCGCGCCCGCCACGCTCGGAGCCGCCCTCGCGCTCGCGGCCGGGCTCGCCGGGGCGCTCGCGCTCATCCCGTACGTCCGCCGCGCCGCGCCCCTCACCGACCGCGCCCGCGTCCTGGAGGTCGTCGGCGAGCAGATCGAGCGGTACGCCCCCGAGGTCATCCTGTACTTCTCCGGCGCCACCGCCGCCGCCTACCAGGCCAGGATGTGGCTGCCCACCCTCGAACGCATCCGCCGCCGCGCCATCGTCGTCCTGCGCGAGCGCGGCATGGCCGCCCACCTGGAGGGCACCAGCCTGCCGATGGTGTGCATCCCGTCGTCGGCCGACCTCATGAGCTTTCGTGCCCTGGCCGGCGCCAAGCTCTGCCTGTACGTCTCCAACGTCGGCAGGAACGTCCACATGCTGCGCATCCCCACCCTGCGCAGCGCCTTCCTCAACCACGGCGACAGCGACAAGGAGGCGTCGTTCAACCCGTTCTCGCGGGTCTACGACGAGGTGTGGGTGGCCGGGCCCGCCGGGCGCGACCGCTACCGGCGGGCCAAGGTGGGCGTCAGGGACGAGAACATCCACGAGGTCGGCAGGCCGCAGCTGGAGGGCATCTCGACGAAGGGGCCAGGGCTGCCGTACCGGACCGTCCTCTACGCGCCCACCTGGGAGGGCTGGAACGACGACCTGTTCCACACCTCGCTCGTCACCATGGGGCCGCGCATCGTGCGGGCGCTGCTCGACCACCAGCCGCCGCTGCGCGTCATCTACAAGCCGCACCCGCTCACCGGGCAGCGTGACAAGGCCGCGACCCGGGCGCACCGCAAGATCGTCGCCATGATCGAGGCCGCGGAGCTGGCCGCGTCGAAGGCCCGCCACCCCTCCCGCGCCGCCGCAGAGGAACCCCGCATCCGCCATCTCATCGTCACCGGCCCCGAGCCGCACCTGTACGACTGCTTCAACGAGTGCGACCTGCTGATCAGCGACATCTCCAGCGTGGTGGCCGACTTCCTGGCCAGCGAGAAGCCCTACGCCGTCACCAACGTCGCCGGCCTCCCGGAGTCCGCCTTCCACGAGCGCTACCCGAGCACGGAGGCGGGCATGCTCATCGACGCCGACCTGTCGGGCCTGACGGAGTTCCTGGACGGCGAGGACACCCTGGCCAGGGCCCGCGTCAAGCTCCGCAGCTACTTGTTCGGCCCGGAGTACCCAGACGCCCTGACCCGCTTCGACGCCGCCATAGAACGCCACTTCACCGACTCCTAACCACCCACCGCACAAAACAGGCCCTTCGGGCTGTGGGGGTGGGCAACACCATCCTCCGCCGCACCACGCAGCAAGTGTGGGGGTGGCCAAGGCCATCATCCGCCGCGCCACGCAGCAAGTGTGGAGGTGAGCAAGACCATCATCCGCCGTACCACGCAGGAAGTGTGGGGGTGGGCAAGGCGCCATCCTCCGCCGTACCACGTGGGTTCTTTGAGGTGTGGGGCTCTTGTGGACGCGTCGCCGTCCCGTTGCGGGGGCGCGCCGTACCCCTATTCTCTCTAAAAGGACCCCGCCGGAGTGCGGCGGGGTCCTTGGCGTACGGGGGGTCAGCGAAGGGGGCGGGAGAGTTTCTTCGGGCTGGTCAGGAAGCCCCAGCCCCAGGAGCAGTGCATGGTGGCGTACACCAGCGGCAACCGGAGCCGGGCGTTCATCGGGAGGCCGCCACCGGTGAGGACGGAGCCGGCGACGATGGCGAGCAGGTAGCCGCCGGGGATGATCAGCCCGAGGGGGAAGATCGGCGAGACGACCAGCCCGAGCAGCATCGCCAGCACGGCGGCCGGCGGCGCGAGGTAGCGCAGGTTGATCGTGCCCTCGTGGGTGCGGGCCACCACCCGGCGCCACCGCCCGTAGTGGAAGTACTGCTTGGCGAGCGCCTTGACGTTGGGCCGCGGCCGGTAGGTGACCCGCATGCGGGGCTGGAACCACACGAGCCCGCCGGTCTGGCGGATGCGGTGGTTCATCTCCCAGTCCTGGGCCCGCTGGAAGTGCTCGTCGTAGCCGCCCACCCGGTCGAGCGCCGAGCGGCGGAAGACGCCGAGGTAGACGGTGTCGGCAGGGCCGGAGGTGCCGCCCACGTGGAAGGCCGCCGCGCCGACCCCGATCTTCGAGGTCATGGCGCAGGCGACGGCCTGTTCGAAGGGTGTGATGCCCTCGGCGGCCATGATGCCGCCCACGTTGTCGGCGCCGGTCTCGGCCAGCGTCTCGACGGCGACGCGCAGGTAGTCGGAGGGCAGCATGGCGTGCCCGTCGACTCTGGCGACGATGCCGTTGCGTGAGGCGCCGATGGCCGCGTTGAGGGCGTTGGGCGTACGTCCTGTCGGATTGGGCACGACCGTCACCCGCCGGTCGGCCGCCGCGATGGCGTCGGCGACCTCTTGGGTGCGGTCTTGTGACGGCCCCACGGCGAGGACGACCTCGATCTCGCCGGGGTAGTCCTGGGCGAGCACCATATCGACGGCCTCGCGGAGGTGCCGCTCCTCGTTGAGGACCGGCATGATGACGGAGATGGGGGGCCAGCCGCGCGTCTCCGCGGGCGCGTGCGGCGAGTCGGGGAACTGCTTCATGGCGGGGCTCACGCTACTGTACGACCGAGGCAGGAGGGCAATCCAACGCCCGATACTCCGGCGTGAGCAAGAGGGGGACGGGATGGGCGACCCGGGCGAGGAGGACGGCGGTGTGCTCGTGGGCGGCGACGCCTACGGCGGCGTCAAGCTCTCACCCGCACGCACCCGAAAGCCGCGCAGGAGCGCCAAGGCCCGCCGCCGCAACGTCATACTCGCTGGTTTCCTGTCCTCCTGCGTGCTGGCGACGACGGGCGTGGTGTGGGCGACGCCGCGCCAGATCGGCACGGTCGACGCCGGGGTGACGGCGCGTTCGTCGAGCGGCGCCGAGAACATCCTGCTGGTCGGCGTCGACAAGCGCGACGACCTCACCCGCCAGCAGCAGAACCGGCTCAAGCTGGGCCGCGAGGCCGGTCAGCGCACCGACACCATGATGGTCATCCACCTGTCGGAGGACCACAAGAAGGTGACGGTGGTGAGCCTGCCGCGCGACACGTGGCTGACGATCCCCGGCAAGGGCGACCACAAGATCAACTCGGCGTACCAGTTCGGCGGGCCGAAGCTGGCCAAGCAGACCGTCGAGGCGGCGACCGGGCTCGAGATCAACCGCTACATCGAGGTCAACATCCTGGGCTTCATCGACGTCGTCGACTCGCTGGGCGGGGTCACGGTGTGCACGCCGGTGCCGATCGACGACACCAAGATCGCTCTCAACCTCCCGGCCGGCACCCACCAGCTCAACGGCGTGCAGGCGCTCGGCTACGCCCGCACCCGCGCCACCGCCCGCTCCGACCTCGACCGCATCGACCGTCAGCAGCAGGTCATCTCGGCGCTGCTCAACCGGGCGCTCAGCGCCGACACGCTGGCCAACCCGGGCAAGCTGGCCTCGTTCGTCAACTCGACGCTCAGCACGGTGAAGGTCGATCCCGACGACGGGTTGCTGGGCCTGGCCACGCAGTTGCGCGACGTGTCGCTGGGCGACGTGAAGTTCGCCGAGGTGCCGCTGGCCGACGTCGACTTCAAGACGCCCACCGGCGAGTCGGCGGTGCTGTGGGACAAGGCGGCGGCCCGCGAGATGTTCAGGAAGATCGGCGCGGACGAGGACCCGGCCAAGCCGACCGCGTCCACGTCCCCGAAGCCGTCGGCCAAGCCGACGGCGCTCGCGCCCGGCGACGTCACGCTCAAGGTCAAGAACGGCACGCTCATCACCGGCCTGGCGGCGCGGACGAAGGAGGCACTCGTCGCGTACGGGTTCAAGGTGCCCGGCAAGCCCGGCAACACCAGCAAGAAGGACTACAAACAGACCTTCATCAGGTACGGCGCAGGCATGGAGCAATCGGCGAAACTGGTCGCCACCGCCATTCCAGGCGCCGAGCTGCGCGCGGCCGACATCGACGGCATCGAGCTGATTCTGGGCAGCGACCAGCCGAAAGTCCAGCAACGGAAGTCAACGGCCACCCCAAGTGCCAAGCCGAGCGTTACACCAACCACTAAAACGGCAATGGAGAACATATGTAAGAAATAGGTATAACAATCCGGGTGACGGGCAGGTGAGGCCCATGGTGGTCGATTGCTGGCGAGAGGACCCCTGCACGGTTCTGCACGTCGTGGGCGATCTCGACGTGGCCGGAGCGCCCAGGCTCCGCGCGGAGCTGGAGCAGGCGTTGGCCGCCCCCGGCCCGCCCAATCTCGTGGTCGATCTGACCGAGGTGCCCTTCTGCGATTCCGTCGGGCTCGGGGTGCTCGTGGCGGCGTACAACATGATCCAGAACATGAACGGCCGGATGATCCTCGTCGTCGCGCCGGGAATGATCCGCCATCTGCTGACGATCACCCATCTCGACCGCCATTTCGAGACGAGCGATTCGCTCAACGCGGCACGCGCTGCGCTCGGCAGCGCCGCCTGACTCCACCTTTCCTGGTGAAATCCGCTGGACGCCGGTGCCCCGGTGCCGTCCGCGGCGCACAGGCGTGCGAGAACATGGCCGGGGGGCGCGGCTACGTCGGCGATCTCCTCGCGCACGGCACCCCTACCCTCGCCGCCGAGGGCCCGCGCCGCATCGTGGCCGCCACCGACGTCGCGAACGCCCCCACTGCCGCCGCGTTCCGCCGTGCTGGATACTCGGAGGTCGGCCGGTTGTTCCGCTATTACTGGAGGACATCGTGAGACTCGCGGTCATGTACGACCGGGACCTTCCGCCCGAGCAGCTCGTCCCGTTCGCGCGGGCGCTCGACGAGACGTCCGTCGACGACCTCTGGGTCGTCGAGGACCTCGGCTGGACCGGCGGCGTCTCGGCGGCGGCCACCGCGCTCGCCGTCACCTCCCGGCTGCGCGTCGGCATCGGCATCACGCCCGCGCCGCTGCGCAACCCGGCGCTGCTGGCCATGGAGCTGGGCAACCTCGCACGGCTGCACCCGGGGCGGCTGGCCGCCGGCATCGGCCACGGGGTGGGCGACTGGATGCGCCAGGTGGGCGCCGCCGTCCCGTCGCCGCTCTCCCTTCTGGAGGAGACGATCACGTCCGTACGCGCCCTGCTGCGCGGCGAGACCGTCACCCTCGCCGGCAAGGAGGTACGTCTTGACGGGGTCTCGCTGGTGCACCCGCCCGTCGTCGTGCCGCCCGTGCTCGCCGGGGTGAAGGGGCCGCGCTCGCTGGCGCTGTCGGGGCGGGTGGCCGACGGCACGATCCTGCCCGAGGGCATCGCGCCCGCCGACCTGCCCCCTTACGTCTCGCGGATCGGTGCTTCCTCCGCGCATGAGCTGGTCGTGTTCGCTTACCTGCGGCTCGGCGCCACCACCGCGGGCTCCCAGGCCCTTGTCGAGGGGCAGGCCGGGTTCCTCGGGGTCGAGCCGTCGGAGGTGGCGGTCGCCGAGGGCACGCCCGAACAGGCTGCGGCGCACGTCAAGGAGTTGTGGGCGGCCGGCGCCACCACGGTCGCCGTCCGGCCGCTCGGCCCCGACCCCCTGGGACAGGTGAGGACTCTGCTGTCCGCCCTCTGACCCTCTTTCTGACCCTCTTTGGCCGAATGGTCGATGCCCGCGGCGGTTCGTTCGGCCGGACGGCTGATGGCCCTGGCGTCCCGTTCGGCCAGCATCGAGGGCATGAGGCAGATCGCGGCACTTGCGGCAAGTACGACGCTCCTGGCGGCGGCCACCGTCGGTTGCGGGATCGACCTGGACGCCAAGGACGTCCACACGACCAGGGCATTCCCGCACACGGGCACCGCCCTGACCATCAACGTCTCCGTGGGCGGCGTCCGCGTGCTCCAGGGCACCGGCGACACCGTGAAGGTCGACCGGTGGCTGCGCGGCAAGGCGGCCACCGGCGAATCAGCGTGGTCCCTGCGCGACGGCACCCTGCGGCTCAGCGCCGACTGCACCATGGTGTTCGGCGACTGCGGCGCCCGCTACCACGTCAGGGTGCCGCCCGGCGTCCGGCTCTCGGTCGACGCCCCTGACGGCGTCGTCCTCAACGACCTGGCCCAGGACGTGGACGCCGTCAGCCGCGAGCGCATCCAGGTGACCGGCTCATCCGGCCGCCTTCGCTTGCGGGCCGAGGGCTCGGTGCGGGGCGTCAACCTGAAGTCGCCCGACGTCCGCGTCCGCACCTCCGACGGCGCCATCGACCTCACCTTCGCCACCCGGCCCAAGGACCTCGACCTGCGGTCACAGGACGGGCGGGTGACGGCTCGGGTGCCGTCGGGCGCGTACGCGGTCACCACCGTCAGCCAGGACGGCAGCCGGCGAACGGAGGTCGAGCAGGACCGCAAGAGCGACGCCACCATCGTCGCGCGTAGCGACACGGGCGACGTCCGCATCCTAAAGAATTGACGCGCTCCCCGGCCTGAAGGCCGGGATTCAGCCCGTGCCGCGTCGTACGGCACCTCTGTGGCTTCCTGTTTCGCTGGGTCCTGCCCCTCCGCTAGGCGGCGGGTCTCACGGTCCCTCCGCAGGCGTTTAGCCTCTCCGCTCGTCCAGCGGTGAGGATGTTGATCGCCGCGTTGACGTCCCGGTCGTGGGCCGCGCCGCACGGGCAGGTCCACGAGCGGATGTTCAGCGGCATCGACTCGGCGACGGTCCCGCAGGCCGAGCACAGCTTCGACGACGGGAAGAACCGGTCGATCCTGACGAGCGTGCGGCCGTACCGGGCGGCCTTGTAGGCGAGCATCGCCGTGAACTGGCCCCATCCGGCGTCGTGCACGCTCTTCGCCAATTTCGTGCGGGCCAGGCCCTTCACAGCAAGGTCCTCCACCATCACCGCTTGGTTGTCACGGATGATCTGGGTGGAGAGCTTGTGCGCGAAGTCCCGGCGCGCGTCGGCCACCCGGGCGTGCGCCCTGGCGACCTTGACGACGGCCTTCTTCCGGTTCGCCGACCCCTTCGCTTTCCTGCTGAGCGCCTGCTGGGCTTTCTTCAACCGGCGTTCGGCGCGACGCAGGAAACGCGGGTTGCCGATCTTCCGGCCGTCCGACAAGACCGCGAAGTGTGTCAGGCCCAGGTCGATGCCGACCTCGGCGACCGTCTCCGGCAGCGGCTCGTCGCCCGTCTCGACCACGAACGAGGCAAAGTACCGGCCCGCCGAGTCCTTGATCACCGTCACGCTGGACGGCTCGGCGGGCAGCGAACGCGACCAGCGGACCGGCACGTCGCCGATCTTCGGCAGGCGCAGCCTCCCGCCCGTTGTGATCGTGAAGCGGGCGTTCCTGGTGAAGCGGATGGCCTGCCGCCTGTCCCTCTTGCACCGGAACCGGGGCGGGGCGACCTTCGGCCCCTTCCGCTTGCCTGTGATCGAGGCGAAGAAGTTGCGGTAGGCGGTGTTCAGGTCCGCCAGCGCCTGCTGGAGCACCACGGCGGATACCTCGCCCAGCCATGCCCGTTCCGGCGTCTTCTTCGCCTGCGTGATCACCTGCTTGGACAGGCTCCCGTCCGAGATGTACGGCAGCCCGTTCTCGCGAGCCTCCTGCCGCAGGCGCAGCCCGTCGTTGAACACCACCCGGGCGCACCCGAACGCCCTGGCCAGCGCTTGACGCTGACTCGGCGTCGGGTAGAGGCGGAACCTGTACCGGAGCTGCACAGATCAATTGTACAGCTAGGTACATGAAGATGCGTCCATGTACGCTGCCCCGTATGGAGTCGGAAGAGATGAGCGTCGCCGACGCGCGCCGGCTGTTCGCGGACGTCCTCAACGACGCCGCTGTCCGAGGCCGCATCACCTACATCACCAACCGGGGGCGCAGAGTCGCCGCCATCGTGCCGGTGCCAGTCGCGGAAGCCGCCGAAGCGCAGCGCGAGCCCGGCTGACACCGCGGGTTAGAGCACGCTCGGGCCTTGACGGCCCTCCCGCGCGGGCCTTCACCCCCGGCCTTAAGGCCGGAGCACTGGCCCGCATCTCGGTAGCCGCCGAACGGGCCGCACGGCGCGGGGCGCGGGGGCGCCGCACGGCGCGCGAGGTGCGGCGCGGTGCCCGGGGTGCGGAGCGGTGCCGCGACGCACGGCGCGGGGGCGCGGGCGACGCGACATGGCGGGTGCGGGGGGCGGGTTCTCGCCGCCGCCCCGCACCTGATTTATCCGGATTTACTGCCAGATAGCGGCGTACACGCCGTTCTCGGCGTTGACCTGCACCGGGTGCAGGCCCTTCGCCTTGAGTGCGGTGGTGCGGGCCTGGTAGTCGGCGGCGGTCATGTCCACGTAATGGGCCCAGGACTTGACGCCGTCCTTGCGCCACACCGCCGTGTACGTCCCGTCAGGCGCCACCGCGACCCTGACCGGCCGGAACCCCTTGGCCTTCCTGGCCTTGAACTCGGCCGCGTGCTGCTGCTTGTTCTTGCCGTAGGAGTAGTACCACTCGCCCCCTGTGTTGGCGCTCCAGACGGCGGCATAGCGCACGTCACCCGGGGTGCCGTACGCGTCCACGCTGGTCAGCGCCAGCCCGTTGGCCTCCGCATGCTTGTTGTAGGCGGCGAAGACGCTGCCCTTGAGGTTCGACTTGGCGAGGAACGCGCCGCGCTTCTTCTCGAAGACGGCCGCGAACACCGCCGAGCCGGCCGGCCCGGTGGCCGAGACGGACACCGGCTGCCCGCCCTGCTTCATCGCGGCGTCGAACCGCTTCTGGTACCCGGAGGCCGACATGCCCTGCCAGATGCCGTACTGGTCCGGCGAGCCGCCCTTCTCCCAGACCGCGGCGTACCGTTCCCCGTCCGAGACGTTCACCGTGATCGGCCGGTATCCCTGCTTCATCAGCCTGGTCGCCCGCTCGACGCTCTGCTTCGTGGTCAGGCCGTGATAGGCCTCCCAGCCGCCGGCGGCGCTCGCCTGCGCGCTCGCCGGCGCCGTCATCGGTACGGCAGCCCCCGCCACCACGGCCGCGACGATCGCGAGCTTTCCGGTGGTCCGCATAGATCCCCCATGAAGATTTCTTGACCGTTTCCTGTCAGACGGATGACCATAACAGTCATTCCAGACAGACCGCAGCGGGTTCAGCGGACCTGCTCGAACGGGGTCGGCGACTGGCCGGTCCAGCGCCAGAGGCGGGCGGTGCCGGTGTTCTTGGAGACGCCGTCCTCGGTGACCTTGCCGGCCTCGGCCGCGTAGAACAGGCCGCGGCCGAGCGAGATCAGGCCGTACTCGCCGTTGAACTGCCAGCCCCTGACCCCAGAGGCCGGGTCCTGCAGGCCGCCCTTGGCCAGCGTGAGCAGCTTGCCGCGCTCCGGCTGCGGCTGGCCGGCGACGTCGCCGGTCCTCGGGCGGGCGCGGCCGTCCACGATGAAGAAGGGGTAGTTGGGGAACTGCGGCTTGGAGCCCTGGTAGACGGCCAGCATCCAGTCGCCGGTGTGCTCGTCGTACTCCAGGTTCTGCACGCCGTACCTGGTGTTGCCGGTGTAGGCGAAGTACTTGCCGGTCACGCGGTCGGGGCCGCTCTTGTGCGGGGCGCTCTCGGTGAGCGGGCGCTCGTACCTCTTCCACTGGCGGATGTCGTACTGAAGCAGGACCTGGTGGTCGTTGTCCTGGCGGCCGGTGTTGGCGTACACGCCGTACGCGACGGTCAGCCTGCGCGGCCCGCCCTTCTTGCCGAACTCGGGGCCGAACGCGACGCCGTCGATGCCGCTGCAGCCGTAGCGGTGGTCGGGCGTGTCGGCCACGTTGCCGTCGAAGACGCCGTCGCCGTTCATGTCGGCGGTGTAGTCGGCCACGACCTCCTTGAGGTAGACCGTGCTGACCACGTCGCTGGTCTGGGCGTCCATGCCGGGGCGCGTGACGCGGTCCACGTCGAAGATCGCGATGTAGAACGACTCCTGCTCCTTGTACTCGAGCGAGCCGTACACGCGGCCGTCCTCCGCGTTGAAGTCGAGATCGCCCAGGTGCCCGGTGAAGCCCTTGACGGAGCCGACGAGGTTGCCCTGGAGGTCGGTCTTGACCAGGACGTTCGTGAAGGAGAAGTACATGTACCCCTTCCGCTCGTCGATCGCCATGCCCTGGACGTGCCCCTCCGTCCAGGCCCCGCCGTAGACCTCCTGCGGGAAGCGCTGCGGGGGTTGGGCGGCCGCGTAGGCGGGGGTGGACACTGCGGTGACGGCGGCGGCGATGGTGAGGGTCAGGACCTTGCGCATGGTGCGGTACTCGCTTCGAGACTCGATGATCAATCCGATTTCCGACGGTATACCGCGTTTGTGAAGTTGTCTGACTGCCACCTGAACGGACGGCGAAGCCCTCGCGAATTGGGCCTGGCACGGCTCGGACCGAGCTCCGTCGTCCAGGCGGGAGGCGGCCCGCCATGCTCTGGCCCCGGTCACCGCCCTGATCGGCCTGCGGGACGCCCCGGGCGTTTCGCGTCGGCCACCCACGCCCACCTCACCGGCCCCTAGGGCGTGAGGTCGAGCTGCGGGCTCTGCGTTCCCGTCGCGCCGCGGCGCCACTGCGGGGGTTCGCTCCGGCGCGGGCCTGGTTCCACCGCGACCGCCGTGGTGTAGCGCCCGGGCGGCACCTCGTGCGCGAACGGTCCGCACGTACGCGCCTGGTCTCCCCTCAGCGCGCCGAGCTCGCACGTACGGAGGGTCTTCGCCAGCGGCGCGCGGGATGCGGCGTTGTGCAACCAGACGTAGGCGACCGCGCCGTCCACCGCGCCGACCGCGCGCAGGTCGAGGGACGCGACGACGTCGCCGTCCGTCAGCGCGACACACGGCTGCATCGAGATCGGCACGCGCGGGGAGGTGTGCGGCGAGCGGCACCGCGTCGGTACGTCCGGCACGACCTCGCCCGAGCCCCAGAAGAACGCCGCGCCGGCCACGACGAACGCCAGTGCGGTACCGGCGACCTTGTACACGACGCGTGGCCGAGGGGATGCCTCCGCCGCGTCCGGCTCGGTGCGCGCGGGCTCGCCGGTGGGCAGGGCATGCTGCTCGACCTCGTCGTTGATCTCGTGCCAGCGCCGCTCCCACTCGGCGGTGTCCGTCACGCCGCACGCACGTACGTAATCGAGGGTCGCCGGCAGGCTGGGCAGCCTGAGCCCCTTCGCGGCCTCCGAGAGCCTGCTCGGTGAGCAGCCGGCCCGGGAGCCCATGATCCGGTACGTCGGTTGTCCCGCCGCGACGCGTAACTGGCGTAAGTCGTGCGCGAAGCGTTCGATCAACCCGCCCTCGGGATCGAGTTTCCGTTCTGGCCTGCCCATTCGCCCCGCCTCGTTGATCAGATGACCGATCGGTGGTGATCAATCAAAGCCTGACAAGGATGAGCCGTGCCGAACAAGTCGGCCGTCTGAGGAGGAATGAGTGAAGACGATGTTCGCGGCGGCGGTCGCGGTCGCCCTCGGTTGTTGCGGCGTCGCGGCGCCGGCGCACGCCACCACGGGGATGGCAGAGGTTGCAGGGGTGACCTTCCGCGCGTACTCCGGCGCGAGCCCGAGCGCGCACCAGGCCCACTTCGAGAGCCTGCGCAGCCGGGGCTACCGGCCGATCACGGTGAGCGTCTCGGCAGGGCCGAAGTACGCGGCCGTCTGGGTCAAGAGCGGCGGCCCAGCCTGGATCTCCCGGAGCGGGCTGTCGGAAGCGAGCTTCAAGGCGCGGTTCGACGAGTACCTCGCGCAGGGCTATCAGCCGATCTCGGTGTCCGCGACGGGTCCTGCGGGCCGCGCGACGTTCGCCGCGCTGTGGGAGAAGCGCTCAGAACGGTTCTTCTCCCGCATGGGGCTCACCGGCGCCCAGTTCGCCGCCCAGAACCGCAAGGCCCACGCGGACGGGTACGTACCGGTCTCGATTGATATGTACGGCACGCCGTCGGATCCCCGCTACGTCGCGGTCTGGCGGAAGAGCGAAGGAGGCGGCTGGTACTACTCGTACGGAAAGTCGTTCGCCGGCCACAAGAGCTTCTTCACCAAGCGCACCGCCGAGGGCTACCGCCCGACGGCGGTCGCGGTGGGCCCGGGCGGGACCCGGTTCGCCGCGGTCTACCGCAAGGACGGCGTCCGCCCCTGGCACCACTACATCGACACCTCCGCCTCCGCCTACCAGCGCAGGTTCGACAGCCTGGTGGCCCGCGGCCTGCGCCCGGTGCAGGTGAACATCGAGGACGGCGTGTACGCCTCCGTCTGGACCCGCTGACGCCGTGAGCGACCCGGTCGCCGGGGCCCGAACCCTGGCGACCGGCCGCGCGCTCTAGCCCACCAGCTCCACCTCGAACCCGTCCTCGTTCTCCAGGTAGGCCGCATAGTGCTGCTCACCCCCCGCGTACGGATGCCGCTCGGGAAACATCACCACCCACCCATGCGCCACGGCCCCAGCCACCAGCTCATCCACCCGCTCCCGGCTCCCCGCGTGAAACGCCAGGTGATTGAGCCCGGGCCGGAGCCGCTCATGCCGATCGGCCGTCATGGCCGGTGACTGCTCAAGAACCAGGTACGTCTCCCCCAACCGCCAGCTCCGCCCATCAGGCCAGTCCTGGAAGACCGCGTACCCGAGCGCTTCCAGCAACCACCCCCAGCTCCCGACGGCCCGCTTCAGGTCGGGCACCCAGACCTCGATGTGATGCACCATCCCCGCAACCATGCGGGAGACCCTACGCCGCCACACCGACAAGATCGCCGCCCCTGCTTGGGGCGCGATCGGCCCGATCGGCGCGGCGGCGAGGTGCCCGAGGTCCGGAGTCACGCCTTCCCGTTCAGCGCCGCCAGTGCCCGCCCAGACACGTATAGGTGCGCCCGTTCGACGCCACCCCCACCGCTCCAGAACTGCCGCAGAACCCGCCGGGATGCGCTCGGGCGAGCGGCGCCGGCTCACGTACGGGCTGCGGTTTCGGGGTGCGCTTGGGCGGACGGCGTCCCCTGTCGGAATCGCGGTCATCGAGATCACGGCCTTGGGTGACGCCGTCGCCGTCCTTGTCGTCGTCGTACCGGTCGGCGATGCCATCGCGGTCGAGGTCCGGCAGCGGTTTGGGGGTCGGCGTCGACTCGGCCTCCCACATAGGCTCTGAGGGCGTCGGGGAGCTCGTGTACGCGGTGACCGGCGTGGGGCCGAGCACAGCAGCGTGCCTCGGCTCGTCGTCACCCCCGAAGAGAGCGCTGCACCCTGCCATGACGAGGCCCGCGACGATGAGACAACCCCACGTACCTTGCTTACCCGTCTCGGACTTACCGGTCATGGCATCCCCCTCCGCTCCGTGAACACGAACGGTAATTGGGATGCTCCTCTACGCCGTTTGGTTGTCGGTTGGAACGTTCCGTTAGCCCCAGCCCACTCGTCGCATCCTCGATCCCCGGCCAACCCACCCACTGCCTGCGGGATGCGTGGGAGACAGGCCACGGCGAACTTCCGGTGGGGCCTGCCCGCCTGACGCGCCCATTCGTCAAGATCGCCTGCGTAGCATGTGCGCATGGTGGCCCTCTTACTGGTCTTCGGCCTGCCGGTGCTCCTCGCGTTATCCGCGATCAGGTTCGCCGCCCGCTCCGCCCCGGCGCACCGCCCGTACCACCTGTACAAGGAACCCCTGCTCATGGGCGCGATATCCGCGGCGACCGGGCTGGTGATCCTGTCGGGCGCCGCCTGGATGACCCACCACGACGGACACCACGACGACTTCGGCTCAGCGATGACCGAGCTGGTCGGTATGTTCGCCGGCGGCCTGCTGCTGCGAGGCGCGGCTCCCTTCCTCATATGGATCCTCGCGACCCTAGACCGCTGCACCCCCCGCTTCCCACCCGCTCTCCGCCCGGCGACCCGCCAGCTGGGCGGCGGCCTCGCCCGTACGTCGGCGGGCATGGCGGCGGCCATGACTCTCACCGGCATTGCCACAGCCGTGCTGATCGTCGCCCCCGCCGTGGAGTCCCAGGACAGGGCCGACCACCGCCCGCAGGGCCGCCCGGGCGCCACGACCATCAACGTCTCAGCCGGTCAGCAGGCGTCATCCGTACGAGCGGCCATCGAACAGGAGTTACCCGGCGTACCACTCCTGCCCGCCGACACCGACGACCTCTTCTCCTCCGTCATCGATCTCGAGTTCGGGCCCGACACGTACGTCGGCGACGAAACCCTGCTCCACCACCTCACAGGAAACCCGGCCACCCCGTACGACCCCGCCACAGCCGTCCTGGTGTCGTCGGAGGTCAAGGGCGAGATCTCAGCCCTGATCCAGTACGACCTCCCCAGCCCCGGCACCGCTATGGACCTGCGCGTCATCGCCGTACCACCGCCCGAGCCGCGCTGGGAGGTCATGTTCGTACCGGAGGAAGCGGCCCGCGAACGAGGCATCACCCTGACCCCCGACCGCTTCATCATCGACCCCGCCCACCACCGGCTCTCACCCACCGAACAGGAACGCCTTCAAACCCGCCTGGCCGGCCTCGCGACCGTGCACGTCGAGCGCGGCTTCCACCCGACGACCACCTGGACGTACGCCGTCGCCGCCCTCTTCCTGATCGCCACAGCCGCCACGGTATGGGCATCCCGCTCACCCGCCGCGTACCGCATCCTGCGCAGAGGCAGCGCAGGCTCCCCGCGTCTCCTCACGGCCGCCCGCACCCTGACCACATCCCTATGCGCCACCGCACTGGGCGCCGTGACGGGCGCAGTGATCGGCCTGCTCCTGCTCTGGCCCGCAACCACCTCCTCCGCCTGGGACCCACCCCCAAGAGCCCCCTTCAACACCCCCTGGCCGGCCATAACCGCCCTCCTCCTGGCCCTCCCCATACTCACCGCAGCAACCGCGGCCCTGATCCCACCCACCTGGTTCACCAACCCGCGAGACACCCTGCTGAGAAGCCGGCGGCGACGAAGCCCGGCGCCCAGGACGTAACTGGCGGAGGTCCAGGCAGGAGCACACCGCATGTGCCCCGAACCGGCCGCCTCCAGCGCCAGGCCGCCGCCGACGCCCACCTGGACGCCCACGTCGCCGCCCTTCCCCCGGACCCGGCTCACCCCCAGGAAAGCCAGAATCAGGGCCATGACCGTGACACACGCCCACCGCGCGACTGCTCATGCAGTGGCCGTCTTCCTTCACCCCGACGCCTTGGGCGTCACGGGCACTTCGCGCGCCTCTTGGGGCTGTAGCCGTTGTGGACGACGTACTTGCTTCCCGAGTAGTAGGCGACCTGGCCCTGGAGGCGGTACGTGAAGGTGGTCCCCCGCTTGCAGCCCTTGTACAGCGTCTTCTTGCCGGCCCCGTACCAGGTGGCGCTGGAGATGGTCTGCCAGCCGTACCAGCGCTTGCGCTGAAGCATGATCTTCACCCGCTGGTTGCGGGAGCAGCCGACGGCCCAGCCGGTCGCGGCCACGTGCCCCTTGCGCATCTCGGGACGGTACACCCGCACCTGACGGCAGGCCAGGGCCGCCGAGCCGGTCGCCGCGGCCGTGGTGACGGTGGCGGACGAGGTCTGGGCGCCGGTCTGTACGGAGGCCTGCGCGGGGGCACCCGCGGTCAGAGCCGCGGCGGTCACCGCCGCACCGAGGACCATCGTGTTGAGCGTTCGCATCGCGTTCTCCTTGGTGCTCGTCGTACTGGACACCGCGAAGGTAGCCAGGCCGATGTTGAGGACCTGTTGAGCGCTTGTTGAGCGAACGACCGCGCGAGAGGCCGGCCAGAAATGTCGGTCCCGCAGTCAATGATCGATGCCGTACGCCCCCACGTTGTACAAGGAGTGCCATGACCGCCACCGATGACTACGGCTGGTGGCTCATCGGCCATGGCGCAGACGGATGGGCGCGTGACCTGGGAGGCCCACCTGACCGGTGCTCAGCGGAGTGGCATCACCCCTGGAAATGGGCCGGGATCCGGCCCATACTCCAGACGTGACGCTGCCGAGGTTGCTCACACTGCTGTCCGATGAAATCCCTTCGGCCATTCTCCTTCGTCATCGTCTCCACAGCACGCCGGAGATCGGCGGTGCCGAATACGAGACCTGCCGGGCGATCAGAGAGCTGCTCCCCGTGCCTTACCGGTCAGCGGCGGGCACCGGCCTGATCGCCAGAGTAGGGCCCTCCGGCATTCCATCCGTCGTGGTCAGGGCCGAACTGGATGCGCTCGAAATAACGGAGGAGACCGACGCCCCTTTCGCCGCCACCAACGGGCACATGCACGCGTGCGGTCACGACGTCCATGCCTCAGCGCTGCTCGCGCTCGTCAGGGCCGCACACCGGATGGGAGACGACCTTCCCGTCCCCCTTGTGGCGGTCTTCCAGCCGTCCGAGGAACGGCAGCCGTCCGGTGCGGTGGCCCTGCTGGAGACCGGCGAACTGACGCCGGAGCAGGCCACGGCCATGGTGGCCGTGCATGTCCATCCTGATTTGCCGTGGGGCTCGATCGGCGCCGAGGCCGGTGCGGTCAATGCCGCGGCCGACGCCGTTCTGATAGAGATCGAGGGCAGGGGCGGCCACGCCGCCTACCCCCACCGGACACGCGACCCAGTGCTGGCGCTGTCCCACCTGGTGGTGGCTGTCCATGGGCTGGTGGGCAGGCACATCGACCCGCTGCATGGAGCGACGATCACGGTCGGCGCGGTGCACGCGGGCTCCGCCGAGAATGTCATCCCGAGCACCGCACAGGCGCGGCTCACCATCCGTGCCATGGACGAAAGTGATCAGGAGGAACTGCGTGCGGCGGTGCGGAAGACCGCGGTCCACGTGGCCGAGGCCTTCGGTTGTACGGCCGAGCTGACGTTCGTCAAATCGGAGCCAGTGCTGGTCAATGATCCGGCGCTGGCTCTTCGAACACAGGAGTTGGCCGCGGGAGCAGGATTCACGGTATCGCCGCCATGGCGCTCCTGCGGCGGGGACGACTTCGCGCATTATGGAGCCCATGCCCCATCGCTCATGGCATTCGTGGGGTTGAACGGCGCACCTGGATTCATCCATGCCGGATTGCATGACAGGCGGTTCCTTCCCCCCGACGCGACCGTCGCAGCCGTGGCCAGAGCCCAGGCACTGTGCTACGTCGCAGCGATCACACCCGCTGCTGGAAGACCAGCAGCCGGAACATCTGTGTAGAGCCCACCTGCTTCTCTCTCGCCTTGTAAAGGTTGTGCGCTTCGGCCGCCGCCTCAAGCCTGGGCACGGAAGCCGCGGTGACCATGTCAGGATTTCCTTCCAAGTAGGCGTCGGCGTATTCCTCCGACAGACCGTTACCGACCATCCAGGACCGCCAAGCCGCCACGGCCGCTTCTCGCCCCTCGTCCGTATCCGGAGCGAAACAGTCGGCGAACACGAGGCTGCCGCCCACGGCCAGTCGGCGGGCACATTCGTGGAAGAAACCGCGGAGTGCCTCGTCGGTAGGGTCGGGGCCGAGCAGGAAGTGCATGACCAACGACCCGAAGATCACATTGTGCTTGACGCCGTCATCGACGTCTTCCCACGCCGTCTTGTTCAGCAGTCGTACGACCCGGCCCAGTTCGTCGCCGACCTTGCGTACGGCCAGTTCGCGCATCTGACTGGCACGGTCGATGGCCCGGTAGCGGTCGACTGGATAGTCCTGTCCGAGTTGATCGAACGGCTCGCACAGCGTGTGGATCCACGGGATGATCGAAGCCGTGAGACTGCCGGTGCCATATCCGATTTCCAGGATCGACACCGGCGTGTCGGATGCCTGGTAGATGCGCAGGATCTCGCTCGCCACCGTGGCCGCGCAATATTGGATGAGCTGGTCATAGGCTGGGATCCAGGCGCGGATGTGCTGGTCGTATCGCTCGAAATAAGCAGGGGAACGCTGCTCGGTGGCCCGGGTCCAGCGTCGGTCCCATCGACCGATCTCCAGTTTTTGCAGCCACTCTCGTTTCAGCATGAAGAAGTCGTGGTCGAGCTCGAACCTGACAGCACGCTGCTTTATCGCGTTGTAGTAGCGTAAGGCGAGGTTGAAGCGATGGCGGTCACGCTCGATATGGAGCATGCGCCGTCCTGTCGGGCCACCGTCACTATGCTGCTTGTAGCCGCCGATGCAGTCGGGGGCGAGCAGCAGCAGGTGCGCGCCGACGGCCAATTCAC
Source organism: Nonomuraea sp. NPDC049504 (assembly GCF_040676845.1). Classification (NCBI taxonomy): domain Bacteria; kingdom Bacillati; phylum Actinomycetota; class Actinomycetes; order Streptosporangiales; family Streptosporangiaceae; genus Nonomuraea; species Nonomuraea sp. NPDC049504. The sequence continues at coordinate 323,756 of NZ_JBFAPT010000002.1, read as the reverse complement.
CGAACGGATGCCGGGCGGTAGGGCCTGCATCGTCGATCGTGGCGACATAGATGTCATAGTCGCTGCTCGTATGACTACTTTTCTGCTGTCGCCACATCGCGATGTGCCGTGACAGCTCTGCTTCGCCGCCGAAGAACAGCTTCCAGTCGATGAGGAAGATCCGCTCGGTCACTCTCGCGCTCATACGTTCGAGATGCTCAAGGTCGTTCAGCCAGAACGTCTCAGTGTTGTCAGTGAGGTCCGCGATCGCCTTGATCGGGCCTTCGTCCCACTGGCGTAGCTCCGCGAAGCAGCGCGAATAGTAGTCGGGGTCGGTCACGATATTCAAAGGACCGAAGTTCCCCACCTCGGAGGCCAGCGCGTCCAGCCAGCCACTACGCAGATAAAGGAGTGGATGATCGGCATCGTGCTGCGTCAGAACCGACTGCATGCGCTCGTGCAACACGCCGAGCCGGCGGCGCAACGCTCGATGTCCGCGACTCAGCCCACCCTGCTCCAGCCGATCGAGCAGCCGCCCGAACTCATCCTCGAACCTGGCGAAGTCCGCTCCTTCGCCGGGGTAGTTGATGTAACGGGGTGCGCCGAAGTCCTCCGGCAGTTCCTTGGTCCCCTCCTGCTTGATGACGACCACAGGGACATCAAGGGCACGGGCGAAGCCCACTTCGAAAGCCAGATTCGGGCGGACAGTGCTTCCCTCAAGAATGAGGATGTCCGATCTTCGAATCTGTTCCTGGACCTCTATCCCGATATTTCGAGGGTGCGGCTGCTCTTTCCAGTCGTAACATTTGTAGCTCCGCGCTTCCAGGGCGGCCTTGACGGCCCTGATCACCTCATCGGTTCCCTTGGTCTCCATCGACCAGGCAAGGAACACCTGCACGGGTTCCATCGAACCTCCACCTTGAGCTGCGTCCCCTATGACCCGATTGCCCGGATGGACACCTGGCGAGGATTACGCCCTATCTGCTCCGCACGCCGTTCATAGAACCGGTCGTCGACTCGCTTCTCCTCGGCCCGCACCAGATTAAAAGATCTGCTCGATGGACCGGACAGCGAATGCCATGAAACGGGAGCCTTCCCTCCAACACACTGCAGCTCTTCGTGATGTGCCGCCCACACCGCCACCATATACGTCATCGCCGCCGGTGCCAGCCCGTTGTTCCACAGCGACAGGTTGCCGCACACACCAGGGGCTACTTGAGGAGCTGGCGGGCCATGACCATGCGCTGGATCTGATTGGTGCCCTCGTAGATTTGGATGTTCTCCGATGCTCTCCGTCCAGGAACAGCTGGGGCCGATGACGTTCGCGGTGGAGCTAGCCGACGCGCGAAGGAGGGTCTTGGCGGCGATCGTCACGGCCCGAGCCCGAGCATCTTGCAGCGCGACTCCACCCTTTCAGCGTCACCACTATCCTCGCTGCATGATCGACACACGCTCCGTCATTGAGAACACAGACTGGGCTGGACTTCACCATGCGTATGGCGACGCTGCGGACGCACCGGGCGAGCTGCTGGCTCTCTTGAGCGAGGACCCGGCAAGCTGCGGAGCAGCTCTTGCCTTTCTCGATGCGGCTGTGCTGCACCAAGGGACGCTCTACCCTGCCACCGCACCGGCAGCGAGGTTCGTTGCCGGCATCCTCAGTGATCAGCGCACCCTGGTTCTCTGTGAGAGCGACCTGCCTTGGGACGACCGCAACCGGCCGTTACGAGCCGCTCTACTGGAGTGGCTGGGTTCCGTTTTCGAATCAGTCTCCTTCTACGAGGACGACGAGGAAGAGGACGAAGAACTCGAAGAGGATGAGGACCAGGACGCGGACTCTGTCGCCGCGTGCAAGGCGATCCTGCGCGACGTGTACCTTGCCGTTCTCCCCTTGCTCGACTCACCGGACATCGACGTGCGCCAGGCAGCGGTGGGCGCGATGGGGCATCTCATGGTTGCGCCGGAACTCGCCGAGTTCCGACCCGAACAAGCCGAACGAATGGAGCGCCTGACCCATCACTCGTCAGTTTCCGATCGTGCAGCAGCTGCACTGACGTTGGGGAAGTGGGACCTTGCGCCCCGAGCATTTCTGCACGATCCGGACCCGTTCGTACGGGCGGTGGCCGCACTCGCTCCCGCGCTGGACCGAGACCCGGCTGCGCTGGCAGAGATCAGACATGCGCTGACCGATCCCGCCGCTGCCGACGACTGGTTCTCTGAGCACGTTCCGGAGGCGGAGGGAAAGTTCCGATTCGCGCTGATCGCAACGCTCTTGCGCCGTACCAGCGATATCGACGAGATCCTGCCAGAGGCGCTAGCCGTGGCGCGAATAACGAGCGCCTACACGGTCGACAACGACTGGGGTCCGCTGTTGAAGCGCGCCTTCCCCGAGCCGTACGCACCGAGCGCACCACTGACCGCGCCCCAGCAGCAGCTTCTCTCCGCGATCGTGGACAACGACGAGTGCTGGGACAGCATCTCAAACCCGGTCCTCTGGTTCAGAAGAGTCGGCCTCCCCGACAAGCGCGCATCAATACGGGCACTGGTGTCCTAGCCGAAAGGTTGGAGAGCGCTGTTGATTCGTGGCGACAAGCCCCGCCCCTGATCACCTCGTGCGCCGTCGCCCCATCGCGGAGCGGCAGCGGGCCGGTTCCGCTCGGCCCGTGTCTCACGGAACACGCACGGAACAACGACCGTTGGACTTCGGCTCATGACGCGGCGAACCCCAGCTCCACGCCTAGCGATAGCCGGGGTTTCCGCTGCTCAGCGCCCTACTTCAGGAGCTGGCGGGCCATGACCATGCGCTGGATCTGGTTGGTGCCCTCGTAGATCTGGGTGATCTTGGCGTCGCGCATCATGCGTTCCACCGGAAAGTCCTTCGTGTAGCCGTACCCGCCCAGCAGTTGCACAGCGTCCGTGGTGATCTCCATGGCGGCGTCCGAGGCGGCGCACTTCGCCGCGCTCGAGAGGTAGGTGAGGTCCTTCTGGGGCTCGCCGTTCATCGCGCGCTCCGACTTGGCGGCCGCGTGGTACGTGAGCTGCCGGGCCGCCTCGAGCTTCATGCCCATGTCGGCGATCATGAACTGGAGGCCCTGGAAGTCGGCGATCGGCCGGCCGAACTGCTTGCGTTCCTTGACGTAGCCGATCGCGAAGTCCAGTGCGCCCTGGGCGATGCCGAGGGCCTGGGCGGCGATGGTGACGCGGGTGTGGTCGAGGGTGGCGAGGGCGGTTTTGAAGCCGGTGCCGGGCGCGCCGATCATGCGGTCGGCCGGGATGCGGACGTTGTCCAGGATGACCTGGCGGGTGGGCGAGCCCTTGATGCCGAGCTTCTTCTCCTTGGGCCCGAACGAGACACCTTCGTCCGACTTCTCCACGACGAAGGCGGAGATGCCGCGCGCGCCGGCCGACGGGTCGGTGACGGCCATGACGGTGTAGTACTCGGACACGCCGGCGTTGGTGATCCACATCTTGGTGCCGTTGAGCACGTACGCGTCGCCGTCGGCGACGGCCCGCGTCTTCATGGACGCCGCGTCGGAGCCCGCCTCAGGCTCCGACAGCGCGTACGAGAACATCGCCTCCCCGCGCGCCACCGGCGCCAGGTAGCGGGCCTTGAGCTCCTCCGAGGCCGACAGCAGCAGCGGGACGGTGCCGAGCTTGTTGACGGCGGGGATCAGGGACGACGACGCGCAGGCCCTGGCCACCTCCTCGATGACGATCACGGTCGCCAGCGCGTCGGCCCCGGCGCCGCCGTACTGCTCGGGCACGTGCACGGCGTGCAGGTCGGCGGCCACGAGCGCCTTGTAGACGTCCCAGGAGAACTCCTCGGTCTCGTCGATCTCGGCGGCGTGCGGCGCGATCTTCTCGTCGGCCAGGGCCCGCACGGTCTCCCTGAGCATGTCGTGCTCTTCGGCGGGCGCGTAGAGAGGGAAGCTCATGCATCAGATACTAGGACGTCCGACCATCTTGTTACCAGCTAGTACGGTTTGCGGCGAAGTGCAGGTGGCACGTACGAGGTAGCGAGGGCCCGGTAGCATGCCTGCTCAGTCGAAAGGAGCCACTCGTGCCATACCGCCTCACGGTGATCGGGACCGGATACCTCGGAATCACCCATGCGGCGTGCATGGCTGATCTCGGGTTCGACGTCCTGGGCCTCGACGTCGACGCCGACAAGATCCGACGTCTGAACGCCGGCGAGCTCCCCATCCACGAGCCGGGCCTCGAACCCGTCCTTCGCCGCGGCCTCGAATCCGGGCGGCTGCGCTTCACCACCTCGTACGACGAGGTCGCCGCCTTCGGCGACGTGCACTTCATCTGCGTGGGCACTCCACAGAAACGCGGCGAGTATGCCGCAGACGTCACCTACATGGACAACGCCATCGAATCCCTCGCCCCGCTCCTCGACCGCGAATGCCTGGTCGTGGGCAAGTCGACGGTCCCCGTCGGCACCGCCGAGCGCGTGGCCGACAAGCTCGCCCGGCTCGCGCCCGCCGGCGGCGAGGCCGAGCTGGCCTGGAACCCCGAGTTCCTGCGCGAGGGCTTCGCCGTCGAGGACACCCTGCACCCCAACCGCATCGTGCTCGGCGTACGCTCCGAACGCGCCGAGAAGATCCTGCGTGAGGTGTACGAGCCGATCGGCGACGTTCCGATCGTGGTGACCGACTTCGCGACGGCCGAGCTGGTCAAGACGGCCGCGAACGCGTTCCTGGCCACCAAGATCTCCTTCATCAACGCCATGGCCGAGGTCTGCGAGGCCGCGCACGCCGACGTCGAGCTGCTGTCCGAGGCGCTGTCGTACGACGACCGCATCGGCGGCCGCTACCTCAACGCCGGGCTCGGCTTCGGCGGCGGCTGCCTGCCCAAGGACATCAGGGCCTTCATGGCGCGGGCCGGCGAGCTGGGGGCCGACCAGGCGCTGACGTTCCTGCGCGAGGTGGACGCGATCAACATGCGCCGCAGGGCCCGCATGGTCGACCTGGCCAGAGAGCTGGCCGGCGGCTCCTTCCACGGCTGCACGGTCGGCGTGCTCGGGGCCGCGTTCAAGCCCAACTCCGACGACATCCGCGACTCCCCCGCGCTCGACGTGGCCGTCACGATCGGCCACCAAGGCGGCGCGGTCACCGTGTACGACCCGATCGCGCTCGACAACGCCCGCAAAGCGCATCCCGAGCTGAACTACGGCGAATCGGCCGTCGAGGCGGTACGCGGGGCACATGTGGTGCTGCTGCTCACGGAGTGGCAGGAGTTCATCCGGCTCGACCCGGAAAAGCTGGGCGCCGTGGTGGCCGCCCGGCGCATCGTGGACGGGCGCAACGCGCTCAACGCCGAGGCGTGGCGCTCGGCCGGCTGGCACTACCGCGCCCTCGGCCGCCCCTGACCCCCACGCCCTCGGCTGCTGTCAGGTCAAGTGGCGGATCCACTGGGTGAGCAGCGGGCGGTAGCCGCGCCGGGCCCAGAACGGGGTCGAGAGCGGGTTGGGCAGCGCGTGGTGCAGCAGCAGCGACGACACGCCCTCCGCCGCCGCGTGCGCGTGCGCGACCTCGGTCAGCGCCGCACCGATGCCACGCCCCCGTAGCTCCGGCTCGACGTACATCACTCCCAGGTACGCCACCGGCGCGTCGTGCACCCAGCCCGAGATCCAGCGGGCGCGGGCGGGCGGCTCGACGATGAGGCAGCCCGCGGGGCGGCCGTCCACCTCGGCCAGCCAGCACCACTCCAGCGGCAGCACCTCGCCCGCCACCGACTCCCTGATCCTGACGGAGGTGGTGGCCCGTGGCGTCACCCAGCCGAACTGCGCGTCGTAGGCGGCGAGCCGCTCGTACATGTCAGCGACCACGTCCACGTCGTCCGGACCCGCCGTGCGGATCTTCACCGGTGAGGCGGGCGCGTCGTGCGGGCGCAGGCGGTGGACGGAGACCGCCACGGTGGGGGCGAACCCGCGCCTGGCCAGCGCCCTGACCGGTACGGTGTCGCGGCTCGGCCACACCACGCTCAGCGCCTGCTCGGGCTCGTCGTCGCGGGGCAGGGCCAGCCAGCGGTCGATGAGCGCCCCCAGCGCGGCCTCCGGGTCGGGTCCTGACACCCGGGCGCGCAGCCGGTGCACGACCAGCGGCGACCACGCGGCCTGGAGGCTGCCAGGGTCGAGCCGGTCCACGTTGGTCAGGCCGACGCCCCCGGGCACCTCCAGCGGCGCGTCCCGCTCCCTGACGACCAGCGTGCCCTGGTCGGCCACGAGCGGGTCAACAGCGCGTACGCGGGCCTCGTGGCCCTTGATCGGGTCGTCGTCCATGGCAACGCACCCTATCCACGGAAAACCCGAGGATAAAAGCCGCAAGCAACCGCGATCAGCGGCACGCACAGGGGCGGTGTGCGGACGCGACTGGCGGCGTGCGCGGACGCGACTGGCGGCGTGGCCGGGGTCTCGCGTGGGACGGCGCGGTGCGGGCCGGGGGCGTGCTGGAGGGGTCAGAGGTCGGCGGCCTCGGCGCGCAGGCGTTCGCCCTTCGCGTACGCCTGCTCCTTCAACCGCACCTGGAACTCCTCCATCCGCGCCCGCAACCCCTCATCGGAGGCGGCCAGGATCCGGACGGCGAGGAGGCCGGCGTTGCGGGCGCCGCCGACGGCGACGGTGGCGACGGGCACCCCCGCCGGCATCTGGACGATGGACAGCAGGGAGTCCATGCCGTCGAGGTATTTGAGCGGCACCGGCACCCCGATGACCGGCAGCGGCGTGACGGAGGCCAGCATGCCGGGCAGGTGGGCGGCCCCGCCGGCGCCGGCGATGATCACCTTGACGCCCCGGGACGCGGCCTGGCGACCGTAGTCGATCATCTCGACCGGCATGCGGTGCGCCGAGACGACGTCGGCCTCGAACGGCACGCCGAACTCGGCGACCGCCTCGGCAGCGGCCTTCATGACCGGCCAGTCCGAGTCACTGCCCATGACGATGCCGACAGTGCCCGTGGCGGGGCCCGTGGCGGGGCCCGTAGCGGGACCCGTGGTGGAGCCCGTGCTCATGTGTACTCCCCGGTCATGAGGTAGACGGCGGCGTGGCGGGCGCGGGCGCGTACTTCGTCGAGGTTGGAGCCCAGCGCGGTGACGTGGCCGATCTTGCGGCCCGGGCGCACCTCCTTGCCGTAGAAGTGCAGCTTGATGCCGGGATCGTGGGCGAGCACGTGCTCGTAGCGCTTGAACAGGTCGGGGTCGTCGCCGCCGAGCAGGTTGGCCATGACGACGACCTGCGCGGTCATGCGGGGCGAGCCGAGCGGCAGGTCGAGCACGGCCCGCAGGTGCTGCTCGAACTGCGAGGTGGTGGCGCCCTCGATCGTCCAGTGGCCGCTGTTGTGGGGGCGCATGGCCAGCTCGTTGACCACGAAGCCGCGCGCGGTCTGGAACATCTCGACGGCCAGCAGCCCGGTCACGCCCAGCTCGTGGGCGATCTGCAGGCCGATGTGCTGGGCCCGCGCGGCCGCCTCGGGGTCGAGGTCGGGGGCGGGCGCGATGACCTCGACGCAGATGCCGTCCTGCTGCACGGTCTCGACGACGGGGTAGCTGACGCCCTGCCCGTGGGGCGAGCGGGCGACCAGCACGGACACCTCACGCTCGAACGGGACGAACGCCTCGGCCATCAGCTCGACGCCGGTCGCGAACGCCTCGGCGACCTCTTCGGGCGTGCGGCACACCCACACGCCGCGCCCGTCGTAGCCGCCGCGTACGGCCTTGAGCACGACCGGCCAGCCGTGGGAGTCGGCGAAGGCGGTGGCGTCGCCGGCGGACGGGACCCGCCGCCAGGCGGGGCAGGGCACGCCGATCGCGCTGAGCCGCTCGCGCATGACCGCCTTGTCCTGGGCGTGCACGAGGGCTTCGGCGCCGGGCCGCACGGTGTGGCCGTCGGCGACCAGGGCCTTGATGTGCTCGGTGGGGACGTGCTCGTGGTCGAACGTGACGACGTCGCAGCCCTGCGCGAACGCCCGGAGCACCTCAAGATCGCGATAGTCTCCGATGCGCGTGTCGACGATGACCCGGGCCGCGCTCTCCTCAGGAGTGTTGGCCAGCACCCGCAGCTCGACACCGAGCGCGATGGCGGGCGGCTGCGACATCCTGGCGAGCTGGCCCGCGCCGACGATGCCGACGACCGGTCCGATGGGGCTGATGGCACTCACGTCAGGCGAGCTTACCGGGACGCAACCACTTACCCCGCCCGGCCCTGGACCTTCCGGGTCAACGTCCGCACTCGTCAGGGGGCTGGACGGCCGTTCCGGGTTGCCTCGCAGGCACGACCGCCCAGCGATTCGCGTGCCCTCGAACTGCATGGCAGCGTAATGCCTCTTTAACGGGTATGCCGCACATAGGGCGATATTTCTACAGACCTTCTTTGCGGGGTATGTTCGTACGCCTGACGTCCGGCCCTCATCGTGGCCGGTACGCTGAGTGGGTCAGCTCGACAAGGAAGGACCGAGCAGAGACGTGACATTCGCCAAGCGGCTCTACGAGCGGTTCGCGTCCCTCGTGCACGAGCTGGCCAAGTTCGGCAGCATCGGGGCGGTCGCGTTCGTCCTCGACACGAGTCTGCTCAACCTCTTCAACGTCGTGGTCGGCCTGGGCCCGCTGACCTCCAAGGTCGTGGCGACGACGATCTCCACGACCTTCGCTTACCTGGGCAACCGCTTCTGGACCTTCCGCCACCGCGAGCAGAGCGGGCTGGGCCGCGAATACTTCCTGTTCTTCCTGCTCAACGGCATCGCCCTGCTGTTCGGCATGCTGACGATCGGCTTCACCACCTACACGCTCGGGCTGCACGACACGCTCAGCTTCAACATCGCCAACATCGTGGGCGTCGGGCTCGGCACGTTGTTCCGCTACTGGTCGTACAAGAAGTGGGTGTTCCTGGAGGCCACCGAGCCGATCCCGGTGGAGCTGCCTGAGGGTGGCGTCAGGCAGGACCGCTGACCACCCTGTTGCGGCCGTCGTCGTCGGCCGGCCGCAGGAAGATGGCGAACGTCGCGGGCCTGCGCCGCACCAGCTCCAGCCGGCCGCCGTCGGCGGCGGCCAGCGCTCGGGCCAGCGTCAGGCCGAGGCCGGTGCCTCCGCCGCCGCTGACGTTCCTGTCGAAGATCTTGGGGGCGATGTCGTCGGCGATGCCGGGGCCCTCGTCCGCCACCTCGATCACCACGTAGTTGTCGCCGCAGGTGGTGGTGACGGTGACGGCGCCGCCGCCGTGCCGCAGGGAGTTCTCCAGCAGCGAGGCGATGACCTGGCCGAAGCCGCCGGTGGTGGCCATCGCCTTGAGCTCGCGTGTGCCTTCGAGCTGCAGCACGCGGCCCGCGTCCTTGAACACCGGCTCCCACTCGGTCATCTGCTGCACCAGCACCTCGTCCACGGCCACCGGCTCGGCCTGGGCGTGCCGCTGTCGGCGGGCCGCGGCCAGCAGCTCGTCGATGACCGCGGTGAGCCGCTCGGCCTGCACGATCGCCGCCTCGCCCTCCTCGCGGACGACCTCGGGCTCGTCGGATGAGGCCACGATCTCCTCAAGACGCATCGTCAGCCCCGTCAAGGGGGTGCGGAGCTGGTGGGAGGCGTCGGTGGCGAACTCGCGCTCGCGGGTGAGCAGGTCGGAGATGCGGGTGGCGCTGCGGTCGAGCACCTGCGCCACGCGGTCGAGCTCGGGGATGCCGTAGCGGTGCTTGCTCGGCCGCGCGTCTCCTGAGCCCAGCCGGTCGGCGATCTTCGCCAGGTCCTGCAGGGGCAGCGTGAGCCGCCGCGACTGCACGACGGCCAGGCTCACGGCGACCGCCAGCGCGGCGCCGGCGAGGGCCACGATGAGCAGCAGGCGAGCCCGTACGTCCTGCTCGACCTGGTCGCGGTCGCGGCTGATGCGTACGTAGACACCGGTGTTGGTCTGGGCGTCCTCGGTCATGAGGTGACCCGACGGCGGGGGGTCGCCGACGACGGTCACCCTCAGGGGGGTTCCGCGTTCCCAGATCTGAATGAATCTGCCCGGGTATTTCTGTTCCAGTTGCTGGGGGTCGAGCGGCGCCTCCTGGACGCGGGCGTACTCCACCTCTCCCACGAGACGCTTGGCCTCAGCCCCGAGCTCCTGAGCCGCCTCATCGACGATCAGACGGCTGACGACGACGCCCAGGGGGACCCCCAGCAGCAGGACCGCGATGACCGCGACGAGCAGAGTGGAGGAGAGCAGTCGGCGGCGCATCTCCTACTCGCGCTCGAACCTGAAGCCGACCCCCCGGACCGTGGTGATGTAACGCGGCTTGGCGGCGTCGTCGCCCAGCTTGCGACGCAGCCAGGAGATGTGCATGTCGAGCGTCTTGGTGGAGCCCCACCAGTTGGTGTCCCACACCTCGCGCATGATCTGCTCGCGGGTGACGACCTTGCCGGCGTCGCGGACGAGCACCCGGAGGAGGTCGAACTCCTTGGTGGTCAGATGCAGCTCCTTGTCCCCCATCCAGGCGCGGCGCGAGTCGGCGTCGATGCGCACCCCCTGGACGACCGGGGTCTCGGATGTGCCACGCCGCAGCAGCGCCCGCACTCTGGCGAGCAGCTCGGCGAGGCGGAACGGTTTCGTCACGTAGTCGTCGGCGCCGGCGTCGAGGCCGACGACGGTGTCGACCTCGTCGACACGTGCCGTGAGTATCAGGACCGGAGTGCCGTGGCCTTCGGCGCGGATCCGGCGGGCGACCTCGAGGCCGTCCATCTCCGGCAGGCCAAGGTCGAGAACAATGAGGTCGATGCCGCCCGAAAGGGCCCTCTCAAGCGCTTGAGGACCATCGGGACTCACCTCGACCTGATAGCCCTCGCGGCGCAGGGCGCGCGCGAGCGGCTCGGAAATCGAGGTGTCATCCTCGGCGAGAAGAACGCAGGTCATAAAGCGATCGTAGGACCTTAGGCGATCGTTTCCCGGGCACAGCGCGCGGTTTGACTCGTCGTTGACCTATCCATTGACCTGGGCAAACACAGCTAAAATACGGTAGGTGGTGATTAAAACACCGGGGCCCGTGGGGCGGGAGTCATCGGGTGGTCATGCCCGCTCGTGAACGCCGCAACCTCGCGGGGTTCGGCGTTTCTCCACATAACGATCGGATTTTCGATCAAGCGGAAATGCCGCTGATTTCCGTATATCGCGCCCTGAGAGCGCGCCGGACGCCGGGGCGCGCGGCCGAGGGGATGCGGCGCGCCCCGAGGGGCCGGGCGCGTCAGTCGTCGTACGAGCGCGGCTCGGTGTACCTGGCCAGGTAGAGCTGCTCGCCCAGGCTCTGGATGAGCTCCAGCTCGGTCTCCAGGTAGTCGATGTGCTCTTCCTCGTCCTTGAGGATGTCCTCGAAGATGTTGGCCGAGGTGATGTCGCCCTTCTCGCGCATCAGCTGGATCGCCGGCCGCAGGCGCTGCACCACCGCCAGCTCCACCTCCAGGTCGGCCTGGAGCTGCTCGGGGACGGTCTGGCCGATGTGCAGCGTGCCGAGGCGCTGGTAGTTGGGCAGGCCCTCGAGGAAGAGGATGCGGTCGGTGAGCCGCTCGGCGTGGCGCATCTCCTCGAAGGACTCGTCGCGGGTGTGCTTGGCGAGCTTGGTGTAACCCCAGTTCTCCTGCATCTTGGCGTGCAGGAAGTATTGGTTGATCGCGGTCAGCTCCGCGGTCAGCTGTTCGTTGAGCAGCTCGATGATCTGCTTGTCGCCCTGCATAACGGGCCCCTCATCGCTATCCGGTCATGCGGTCGTCAGTTCTTGAGACCTTTTCAGGATCGCACAGATCTTCCGTACACAACGGGCACAGTCACCACCGGCACCAGTGGTGTCGCGGATCTGCTTGGCGCTGGTCGCCCCTTCAGCGATGCAGTCGTGCACCTCGTTCTCGGTCACGGCACGACAGATGCACACGTACATGCGGGGGCAGGCCTTTCACGTAGGGACAACCGGGGGACAGCCTTAGGTAAGGCACACCTAAGATAGCCCACTGAGGTTAGGCATGCCTACGTTGGTTCGGTCACAGTCGTCTATCCCCGCAGGTGAAGGGCCTGCCGCCGATCAGTGGCCGCGCGCGATCCACTCCTCCAGGTGCGGGGCCTCCGCGCCGATCGAGGTGGAGTCGCCGTGGCCGGTGTGCACGACCGTCTCCGGCGGCAGCGTCAGCAGCCGCTCCTTGATCGAGTCGATGATGGTCTCGAACGAGCTGTAGGACCGGCCGGTCGCCCCCGGGCCGCCCTTGAACAGCGTGTCGCCGCTGAACAAGGCGCCCAGGTCGGGCGCGTACAGGCAGATCGCGCCTGGCGCGTGCCCCGGCGTGTGCAGCACCTGCAGCGCGATGCCGCCCACGGTCAGCTTGTCGCCGTCGCCCAGCGGCTCGTACGCCACCTCAGGCCCGTAGACCTGCTCCCACAACACCTGGTCGGCCGGGTGCAGCCGGATCGGCGCGCCCGTGCGCTCGGCCAGGTCGCGGGCGGCGTTGATGTGGTCGTTGTGCGCGTGGGTGCAGACGATGGCCCGCACCGCGCGGCCGCCCACCCGCTCGGCGATCGCCGCCGCGTCGTGGGCCGCGTCGATGACCACGACCTCGCGGGCGTCGCCGACCAGCCAGACGTTGTTGTCGACGTCCCATGTGCCGCCGTCCAGCGAGAACGTGCCCGACGTGATGACCCGGTCGATCATCAGAAGACCACCACCGAACGCAGCACCTCGCCCCTGTGCATCTTCGCGAACGCCTCCTCGACCTGGTCGATCGCGATCGTCTCGGAGACGAACTTGTCGAGCGGCAGGCGGTTCTGCAGGAACAGGTCGATGAGCATCGGGAAGTCGCGCGAGGGCAGGCAGTCGCCGTACCAGGAGGACTTCAGCGCGCCGCCGCGGCCGAACACGTCGAGCAGCGGCAGGTCGATGCGCATCTCGGGGGTCGGCACGCCGACCAGCACGACCGTGCCGGCCAGGTCGCGGGCGTAGAACGCCTGCTCGTACGTCTCGGGCCTGCCCACCGCCTCGACCACCACGTCGGCGCCGTTGCCCCCGGTCAGCTCGCGGATGGCCGCGACCGGGTCGTTCGCGCGGGAGTTGACCGTCTGGGTGGCGCCGAACTGGCGGGCCCACTCCAGCTTGCGGTCGTCCACGTCGACGGCGATGATCCGGCTCGCGCCGGCCAGCGAGGCGCCGAGGATGGCCGCGTCGCCGACGCCGCCGCAGCCGATGACGGCCACGCTGTCGCCGCGGGTGACGCCGCCGGTGTTGATCGCCGCGCCGAGCCCGGCCATCACGCCGCACCCCAGCAGGCCCGCGACCTGCGCGGGCGCCTCGGATGAGACCTTCGTGCACTGGCCGGCCGCGACGAGCGTCTTCTCCAGGAACGCCCCGATGCCGAGCGCCGGCGACAGCTCCGTGCCGTCCTTGAGCGTCATCTTCTGGGTGGCGTTGTGGGTGTTGAAGCAGTACCACGGACGGCCGCGCAGGCAGGCCCGGCACTGACCGCACACCGCGCGCCAGTTGAGGATGACGAAGTCGCCCGGCTCGACCTCGGTGACGCCGGGGCCGACCGCCTCGACGACGCCCGCCGCCTCATGGCCGAGCAGGAACGGGTAGTCGTCGCTGATCCCGCCCTCCCGATAGTGCAGGTCGGTGTGGCACACGCCGCAGGCCTGCACATTCACCACCGCCTCGCCCGGACCTGGGTCCGGCACGAGCACCGTCTCGAGCGAAACTTCCTGGCCCTTGCCCCGGGCGACGACGCCCTGCACTTCGTACGGCATGCCAGCCATCTTGTGTCAGGAGGATGATCTCCGCAAGACATAGGGCTCGACCACGCCGGGACCACTTCTCACACGGACCGGCGGCGCGCGGTCAGCGGCCGTCGATCTCGCCGTCGGAGGCGTCCTCCACGAGGCGGAACAGGTCGGTGCGGACGTCCTGGATCTTCGGGATGTCGCGCAGCACGATCTCGCCGCGCTCGCCCGCCGACTCGACCGTCAGCGTGCCGCAGCCGAGCAGCCGCTCGGGGAAGGTCTGGTCGGAGCTCACCGTGTTGACCTTGGCGATCGGGATCTCGTCGGTCGACTTGTTGAGCACGCCCGTGCTGATCGTGAAGCGGTGGGTGGTGAGCACGTAGCCGGTGTTCTTCCACTGCAGGTAAGGCACGAACGACCAGATCGTCAGCAGGATGAGCCCGATGACGGCCACCGCGATCCTGGCGTAGGAGGCGTACTCGAAGTCGCCCGGGATGAAGTAGATCGCGGCGCCGGACGCGGCGGCGATGAGGACCAGCGCGATGAAGGGGACGACGAGCCGCTTCCAGTGGGGGTGGAAGGACCGGACGCGCCGCTCACCCTGCGTCAGATGGTGGTCGGGAATGGTCATGGCCCGTATCGTGCCACCAACGCCACCGGCCTGCCATGCCACCGGACGAACCGGGCTGATCACCCCGCCGGTCTGACGTGCACGACGTCGCCGGCGCTCAGCGTGTGGCGCTCGCCGCCCGCCTCCACCAGCAGGTGACCGGCCAGGTCGACGCCGGTCGCGAGGCCGGTGAGCGTGCGGTCGCCGGGCAGCTCGATCCTGACCCTGCGGCCGATGGTGGCGTTGGAGGCCAGGTAGGCCGAGCGCAGCCCGGACGCCTCGGCGTCGCCGCCGGCCTGCGTCCATTCGCGGTAGTGGCTCTCGACCTCGCGCAGCACGGCCCGCAGCAGCGGGTCGCGGTCGGCGCAGGCGGCCTTCTCGACGGCCAGCGACGTGGCGGTCTCGACGGGCAGCTCGTCCTCGCGGAGCGAGACGTTCAGGCCCATGCCGATGATCACGGCGTCGTCGGCCCGCTCGGCCAGCACCCCGGCCAGCTTGCGCTCGCCGATCAGCAGGTCGTTGGGCCACTTCAGCCGGACGTCGACCTCGGCCAGGCGGCGTACGGCGGAGGCGGCGGCGACGCCGTACAGGAGGGACAGCCAGCCCTGCGCCGCCACCGGCACCGTCGGCCTGAGCAGGATCGAGAACGTCAGCCCCGAGCGCGGCGGCGCCGACCAGGCGCGGCCCAGCCGGCCGCGGCCCGCCTGCTGCGACTCGGCGACCAGCACCGTGCCCTCCGGCGCGCCGTCGCGGGCCGCCGCGGCCAGGTCGGCGTTGGTGGAGCCGGTGCTGTCGACGACGGTGAGCGCGGTCCACAGCGAGCCGGGGCGGACCAGGGCGCGGTTGAGCGCCGCCTCGGACAGGGGCGGGCGCTCCAGGTCGGAGTAGCGTGAGTCGGGCATCCCCCTATCTTCGCAGGGGGTAGGACGGAGGGATGAGCATGCCTACCGGTGAGGTCACGCGGCCAGGGCCGATCACCCGCGTCCGCGTCAGGGAGCTGTCCGGCGCGTCGGGCCGCGACCGGCGCGACGACCTGGCGACGGAGGAGCCGCTGGAGATCCGGCTCACCGCGCCCGACGGCGCCCGCAGGACGGTCGCCATCACCATGCGCACGCCGGGCCACGACTTCGAGCTGGCGGCCGGGTTCCTGCACAGCGAGGGGCTGGCGGGGCCGGGTGACATCGCGGCGATCGCGTACTGCACGGACGAGGACCTACCGCCCGAGGCGCGCTACAACACCGTGACGGTGCGCCTGAACGGCCCCATCCCCGAGCTGCCCGCGCTCGACCGGCACTTCCTCACCTCTAGCGCGTGCGGCGTGTGCGGCTCCGCCAGCCTCGACGCGCTGCGCGACCGCTGCCGCCCGGTGCCGCGCGGCCGGCTCGAGCTCTCCCCCGACCTGCTGTACGCGCTGCCCGACGCGCTGCGGCGGGCCCAGGGCGTGTTCGGCAAGACGGGCGGCCTGCACGCGGCGGGCCTGTTCGCGGCCGACGGGACGCCGGTGGCGGTGCGCGAGGACGTCGGCCGGCACAACGCCGTGGACAAGCTGACCGGCTGGGCGGCGCTGACCGGGCGGCTGCCGCTGGCCGAGCACGTGCTCATGGTGAGCGGCCGGGCCAGCTACGAGATCATGCAGAAGGCGCTGGCGGCCGGCGTGCCCGTGGTGTGCGCGGTGTCGGCGCCGTCGTCGCTGGCGGTGGAGCTGGCCAGGGAGTTCGGCCTGACACTGGTGGGCTTCCTGCGTGGCGAGCGCTGCAACGTGTACGCGGGCGCCGAACGCGTCCAGGCGTGAGCCCCGTTCTGGTGTGAGCCCGTGCCGTTCCCGGCACGGGCTCACCTGACGATCAGCCGGTGTTCTGCAGGCCGGCCGCGACCCCGTTGACCGACAGCAGCAGCAGCGTGGACAGCCGATCGCGCTCCTGCTCCGACGGGTTGCCGGTGCGCAGCGCGCGCAGGGCGCGGAGCTGGAGGTGCGACAGCGCGTCCACGTACGGGTCGCGCAGCTGCACGGCCCTGCTGAGCACCTTGCGGTTCTCCAGCAGCCGGGTGTGCCCGGTGACGCGCAGCACCAGCTCGCGGGTGCGGTCGTACTCCTCCAGAACCTGCCTGCTGAAGTCCTCCCGCCCGCCCAGCGCGAGGTAGCGCTTGGCGATCGAGCGGTCGGTCTTGGCCAGCGACATCTCGGCGTTGTCCAGCAGCGCGTTGAACAGCGGCCACTCCTGGTACGCCGCCCGCAGCTCGTCGACGGAGCCGACGGAGGCGAGGCCGGTGCCGAGGCCGTACCAGCCGGGAAGGTTGACCCTGGTCTGCGCCCAGGCGAACACCCACGGGATGGCCCGCAGGTCGTCCAGCGAGCGGGGCGCGCCGAGCCCGCGCCGCGCCGGGCGGGAGCCGAGCCGCAACGTGCCGATCTCCTCCAGCGGGCTGACCAGGCCGAACCACTCGGGGAAGCCGGGTGCCTCGGTCAGCGCCCGATACGCCTGCTCGGAGGCGGTCGCCACCTGCTCGGCCAGCCCGCGGAAGCGCTCGGCGGCGGCGGCCGTGCGCTCGCTCACGGTGGGCGACGAGGCCATGAGCACCGCGTTGGCCACCTGCTCCAGGTGCCGGCGGGCGATGGCGATGTGGCCGTAGCGGGCGAAGATGACCTCGCCCTGCTCGGTGACCTTGAACCGGCCCGCGACCGAGCCGGGCGCCTGGGCCAGCACCGCGCGGTTGGCCGGGCCGCCGCCGCGGCCGAGCGCGCCGCCCCTGCCGTGGAACATGCGCAGCTTGACGTCGTGCTCGGCGGCCCAGGCGGTCAGCGCCTCCTGCGCCTCGTACAGCCGCAGCGTGGCGGCGGCGGGGCCGAGCTCCTTGGCCGAGTCGGAGTAGCCGAGCATGATCTCCATGCGCCGGCCGGTGTCGGCGAGCCGCTGCCGCACCTGCGGGATGTCCAGCATGCCGGTCAGCACGCGGGCCGAGTTGGCGAGGTCCTCGCCCGACTCGAACAGCGGCACCACGTCGAGCACCGGCGCGCGGTCGCCGAGCGCGTGGCGGGCCAGCTCGTGGACTGCGGCGATGTCGTCGGCCGTGCGGGTGAAGGAGACCACGTAGCGGGAGCACGCCTTGACGCCGAAGCGCTCCTGGATCCAGCCGATCACCCGGATCGTGGCGAGCACCTCCTCGGTGCGCTCCGACGGCTCCGCGCCCGCGCGCAGCTCCTCCAGGGCCGCCGCGTGCACCTGGGAGTGCTGGCGCACCTCCAGCTCGGCCAGGTGGAAGCCGAACGTCTCCACCTGCCAGATGAGGTGCTGCAGCTCCCCGTACGCCTGGCGCGGCGCGGAGGCCGCCAGCGACTCCTGGGCCAGCCGGAGGTCGGCGAGCAGCTCGTCGGGTGAGCGGTAGGCGAGGTCGAGGTCGCGGCGGTGGGTGGCGGCGATGCGGGCGGCCACGAACAGCAGCCACTGCCGGTGCGGCTCGCGCGGCGAGCGGGTCGCCAGCTCCGACACCACGTCGGGGTGGGCGTCCACGGACGCGGCGAGCCGGGCGCGCAGCTCGGCCGAGGGCGGCGCGAACTGGGCGGAGGCGGTCAGCGTGCGGGCGATGCGGCTGCAGGCGGTCTCCAGCGCCGTCAGCACGTGCTCGGAGTGGATCTGCACGGTCTCGCGGGTGACCTTGGCGGTGACGTTGGGGTTGCCGTCGCGGTCGCCGCCGATCCAGCTGCCGTACCTGATGAAGGGCCTGGCCTGCGGCGGGCGGGTGCCGGTGCGCTCGTCGAGCGCCGCGTCGAGCGAGCGGTAGACCTGCGGCACCGTACGGAAGAGCGTCTCGTCGAAGGCGGCCATGGCGGTGCGCACCTCGTCGAGCGGGTCGAGCTTGGAGGAGCGGAGCTGGGCCGTACGCCACAGCAGGTCGATCTCCTCCAGCATGCGCCGCTTGTTCTCGGCGCGCTCGGAGGCGCCGCGTCCTGGCGCGTTGTACTCGGTGAGCTGGCCGCTGATGCGCTGGATCGCGGTGACGACGGCACGCCTGCGGGCCTCCGTGGGGTGGGCGGTGAGCACGGGATGCAGCTCAAGGCCCTCCAGCAGCTCGCCGACCCGTTCGTGCCCCAGCTCCTGTACGGCCTGCGCGAGCGACTCGCGCTGCACCCGGCCCTCGGCGTCGCGCTCCCGCAGCGTACGGATGCGGTAGTGCTCCTCGGCCAGGTTGGCCAGGTGGAAGTAGCAGGTGAACGCGCGGGCCACGGCCACGGCCCGCTCAATCTCCCATCCGGCGACCATCTCGGTGATCACGTCGGCCGAGATCTCACCCTTGCGCGCCGAGATGACGGCTTTGCGCAAGCGTTCGACATCGGCCAGCAGGTCTTCGCCGCCCTGCTCGGCGAGCACCTGGCCGAGCAGTTTGCCGAGCATGCGCACATCGTGGCGTAGCTCGTCCGGCATCTCGGTTACGGCGGCACTGCGACGCTCGAGCCCCTGGTCAATCATGTTTCGAAGGGTAGCGAGTCGGATTTCGCGGACGTAGACCGGTCTCAGGTATTGGACTAGACCACTGGTCAGGTGGGTTTCGAGACCGCCGCGAGCAGCTCCGGCGTACGGCGGAAGCCGACCCTGGCGGCCAGCCGCCGCCCGAGCGTCTCCAGCAGCAGCCCGTAGAAGGGCGCGAGCACGGTGATCCAGGTGAGCCCGAACGCGAGCGGCACCACGAACGGCAGCACGAGCACCGCGACGGCGACCATGGCGCCCGCCGCCGAGGCGAACGCCTGCCCGCCCTGGCCGGGGGCGGCGCCGGTGAAGGCGTTCATCCGGTCGGGCACCGTGTACGGCAGCACGACGCTGCTCACCGAGCCCACCCCGAGCCCGACGCCGAGCACGCCCCACCCGGCGAGCGCGGCGGGCAGGATGGCCTCGGGGTGGCCGACGTACAGGGAGGAGCCCACGGCGGTCACGGTCAGCAGCGGCACGGCGATGAGCGCGTTGGCGAGGTGGCGGCCCGCGAGGTCGGCGGCCAGGCCGCGCTCGGTGCCGAACGCGACGGCGTTCATCCACATGGAGCGGCCGTCGATGCCGAACGCGTTGACGGACTGCAGGGCGATCATCCCGGCGCCGAGCGCGGTCAGCCCGATCGGCGTGCCGAAGCCGCCACCGCCCTGGTTGGTCAGCGAGAACGCCAGGATGACGGTGACCACGATGGCGCTGAACCACCCGATGCGGTAGCGGGGCTCGCGCCTGATGTACTTCAGCTCCTTGGTCACCACGGCGGCCAGCGGGCCGTCGGGCAGGAACCGGTCGGCCAGGCCGCTCTCCCTGCGGACGGAGGCCGCCTGGGTGGAGACGTCGGGCGTGACCAGGGCCCGGCTGAGCGCCTTGATCCACAGCACCGCCACCGCCACGGCGACCAGCGCGACCAGCGCCACCTCGCCGAGCCCGAGCAGCCCGCCGTCGGTGATCGCGTGGGCCAGCATGCCGGGCGGCGTCCAGCGCAGCACGCCGGCCAGGCCGTGCAGCAGCGCGACGGGGTCGCCGAAGCCGCGGTTGACGAGCAGGTTGGGCAGCTGCGCGAGCAGGACGACCAGCAGCGCCGCCACGGCCAGCACGTCACGCCCGCGCCGGGTGCGCAGCGCGCTGGACAGTGCCGTCGTGATCAGCCGGGACGCCACCACGCAGAGCGCGAACTGCACCAGCACCGCGAGCAGCCCGATCAGCCAGCCGCCCGGCCCGGAAGCCAGGCCGACGAGCGCGCCGAGCGTGATGACGAGCAGCGCGACCGGCCAGACGCCGGTGACGGACGCGGTGAACATGCCGACCGCCAGCTTGCGCGTGCCGAGCGGCAGGAGCGCCAGCTTGGCCGGGTCGAGCGTGTCGTCCAGGCCGAACGCCAGCAGCGGCACGATCATCCAGCCCAGCAGCAGGGCGGCGAAGGCGAGGGTGACGAGCGAGGCGGCGACGTCGGGCGGTGCCAGCCGCAGCAGGCTCATGAGGAAGAAGCCGAGCACGGCCAGGCCGGCCGCTACGACGAGGGTGAACAGGAAGCCGATCTTGCGTTGCAGGTCGCCGCGCAGGTTGCCGGCCAGCAGGCGCAGCTTGAGCTGCGCGAAGAGCGCGACCGTGCTCATGACGCGGGCCCCTGATCGGGGCCTTGGCCGGGTGCTCGGCCTGGGGCCTGGCCGGGTGCTCGGCCTGGGGCTTGGCCGGGCGTTCGGCCGGACTGGGAGCCGAGCCAGGCGAGGCCCGCCTCGCCCCCGCCGGGAGCGCCACCGACCAGGTCGAGGAACGCCTCGTTGAGGCTGCGCGCACCGCGTACGTCCGTTAATGGGCCCTGCGCCACGATCTGGCCCGCGCTCATCACCGACACCCAGTCGCACAGCCGCTCGACCAGGTCCATCACGTGGCTGGAGAAGATGACGGTGGAGCCTGAGGCGGTGTAGCGGCGCAGCACCTCGGTGAGCGTGTTGGCGCTGACCGGGTCGACGCCCTCGAACGGCTCGTCGAGGAAGAGCACCGACGGGTTGTGCAGCAGCGCGGCGGCCAGGCCGATCTTCTTGCGCATGCCGGTGGAGTAGTCGACGACCAGCTTGTCGGCGCTGGCGGTGAGGTCCATCACGGCGAGCAGCTCGTTCGCGCGCTCCTCGACGTCGGCTCTGGGGATGCCGCGCAGGCGGCCGTTGTAGATCAGCAGCTCGCGCCCCGACAGCCGCTCGAACAGCCGCAGCCCCTCCGGCAGCACGCCGATGCGGGCCTTGACCGCGACCGGGTCGTGCCAGACGGAGTGGCCGGCGATCTCGGCGACGCCGCCGTCGGGGCGCAGCAGGCCGGTGATCATGCTGAGCGTGGTCGTCTTGCCGGCTCCGTTGGGCCCGACGAGCCCCGCGAAACTGCCCGCGGGGACGGCCAGATCGACGCCGGCGACGGCGATCTGCTGCCCGTAGCGCTTGAACAGGGCGTGCGTGCGTACGGCGTCCGTCATGGAACCACTCTAGGAGGAGGGGTTAGCCTTGCGCGCATGACCACTGCCGAGCCGATGCCGGAAGAGCCGGACATCCACACCACCGCAGGGAAGATCGCCGACCTGGAGCTTCGGCTTGATGAGGCCGTGCACGCGGGGTCCGCGGCGGCGGTGGAGAAACAGCACGCCAAGGGCAAGATGACGGCCAGAGAGCGGGTGCTGGCGCTGCTCGACGAGGGCTCGTTCGTGGAGTTCGACACGTTCGCCAGGCACCGCTCGACCATGTTCGGGCTGGACAAGCGGCGGCCGTACGGCGACGGCGTGATCACCGGCCACGGCACGATCGACGGCCGGCAGGTGTGCGTGTTCTCGCAGGACGTGACGGTGTTCGGCGGCTCGCTCGGCGAGGTGTACGGCGAGAAGATCGTCAAGGTGCTCGACCTGGCGCTCAAGACCGGCTGCCCGATCATCGGCATCAACGAGGGCGGCGGCGCCCGCATCCAGGAGGGCGTGGTCGCGCTCGGCCTGTACGCCGAGATCTTCAAGCGCAACGTGCACGCCTCCGGCGTGATCCCGCAGATCTCGCTCATCATGGGCGCCGCGGCCGGCGGCCACGTCTACTCCCCCGCGCTCACCGACTTCGTGGTCATGGTGGACCAGACCTCGCACATGTTCATCACGGGTCCCGACGTGATCAAGACGGTGACCGGCGAGGAGGTGACGTTCGAGGAGCTGGGCGGCGCGCACGCGCACAACACGAAGTCGGGCGTGGCCCACTACCAGGCCACCGACGAGCAGGACGCCCTTGACTACGTCAGGGCGCTGCTGTCGTTCCTGCCGTCCAACAACCTCGACGAGGCGCCCGTGTACGAGGCGGCCGACGACCTCGACCCCGATCCCAATCTGGACGCGCTGATCCCCGACTCGGCGAACCAGCCGTACGACATGCGCCGGGTGATCGAGCACGTGCTGGACGACGGCGAGTTCCTGGAGGTCCACGCGCAGTTCGCGCCGAACATCGTGGTCGGGTACGGCCGGGTGGACGGGCAGCCGGTGGGCGTGGTGGCCAACCAGCCCATGCATTTCGCCGGATGCCTGGATATCAAGGCATCGGAGAAGGCCGCCCGATTTATTCGAACATGTGATGCCTTCAATATTCCTATCTTGACTTTTGTTGACGTACCGGGTTTCCTGCCCGGCACTGATCAGGAATGGAACGGAATCATCCGCCACGGCGCCAAGCTCCTCTACGCGTACGCCGAGGCCACGGTCCCGCTCATCACGGTGATCACCCGCAAGGCGTACGGCGGCGCGTACGACGTCATGGGGTCCAAGCACCTCGGCGCGGACGTCAACCTGGCCTGGCCCACCGCGCAGATCGCGGTCATGGGGGCACAGGGCGCGGTCAACATCCTCTACCGGCGCGAGCTGGCCGCCTCCGACGACCCCGACGCGCGCCGGGCCGAGCTCGTCACGGAGTACGAGGACACGCTGGCCAACCCGTACATCGCGGCCGAACGGGGCTATGTGGACGCGGTGATCCGGCCGGCCGACACCCGGCCGCAAGTCGTCAGGGCGCTGCGCGCGCTGCGGAACAAGCGGGCCACGCTCCCGCCCAAGAAGCATGGGAACATCCCGCTGTGACGCCACATCTGCGTATTGTCCGGGGCGACGCCACGCCCGAGGAGATCGCCGCGTTGGTCACCGCGCTGGCGGCGCGGCGCCGTCCGGCGGCCGAAACGGAGGGTGCTCCAGTTCCGCGTCGCCAAACCTGGCGAAACCCCGCCAGAGCTATGCGTAAGCCTGTCGTCCCAGGGAAGTCGGCATGGCGGATGAGCGCACTACCCTAGATAGATCCTGCGAATCGGGTGTCAAGTTCCCCGGGAGTTGGGACTATCTAGAGAAAGTAGGCGTATATAGTCAGCCGATCAACTAACACCGCGGCCTGGAGGACGACATGGCCATCCCAGACCTCATGCCGCATCCTGTGGCAGCCAAGTACGCCGTCCTAGTGGATGTCGGTTATCTGTACGCGGCGGCAGGTGAAGTGCTGCTCGCCGCGAAGGAGCGCAAGGAATATCGGGTGGCCGCCGATGAGCTCATCCAGAGTCTACAGAAACATGCAGAAGCACGTATTTCTGGCGAACTTCTGCGGATCTATTGGTATGACGCCGCCCGTGATCGCGTGCCGACCGTCGACCAGCGTGTGATCGCCCAGCTTCCGTGGGTCAAGGTGCGCCTCGGCAACCTGAACGCCCGCGGCCAGCAGAAAGGCGTCGACGCGCAGATCCGGAGCGATCTGGAGGCACTGGCCAGGCATCACGCGGTCACCGACACGATCCTGCTGGCGGGTGATGAGGACATGGTCCCGGCGGTCGAGGCGGCGCAAGCGTACGGCGTGCGCATCCACCTGTGGGGCGTCGAACCGCCTTACGGCACCAACCAGGCGGAACGCCTGGTGTGGGAGTCCGACACCGTCGAAGTGATCAGCGCAGATTTCCTGAGGCCCTTTTTCAGCCGTGCTCCCCAGCCTGTCCCGGTCACCCCACCCGCCGCCGCGCCCTCGCCCGCGCAGGTCTTCGCCGGGCGCGCCCCCGTCAAACCGCACGCCAAACCCGGCCAGGTCGCCAAGCTCGGGCCGAGCCGGCCGCGCGTGGAGGACGTGGGCGAGCACGTCGCCCAGAAATGGATCCTGACCCGGGGCCGCGACAACATCCGCGACCTGCTCCCCGGGCCGATCCTGCCGACCGTGATCGACACCGAGCTGCTGATCGAGGCGGAGAAGGAGCTCGGCCACTCCCTGCGGCCCTACCCGGAGGCGCGGGTGTGGCTGCGTGACGGGTTCTGGGCACGGGTGTACCGCGAGTTCGATCTGGGGGTAGGCGTCTCGTCCAAGTAGCCGGGGTTCCGGGGCCTTCCCTGGGAGGCCCTCATCCCGCTGTACGAGGTTCTCCGGCGAGGAGCCCTGAGGCCGCCACCTGGGGCGTCACGGCATGGTCCGATTTCCGCCAGTCGTCACCCCTGGGGAGCGCATACCGTCGGAGACATGGCCCTACAAGAGCTCGACTTCGACTCCTGCTACCGGGCCGTCTCCGCCAGGGACCCCCGGTTCGACGGCCGTTTCTACACGGCGGTGACGACCACGCGCATCTACTGCCGCCCGATCTGCCCCGCCCGTACGCCGGCGTCGCGGAACGTCCGCTTCTACCGGCACGCGGCCTCGGCCGAGGCGGCCGGGTTCCGGCCGTGCAAGCGCTGCCGGCCCGAGCTGTCGCCCGGCGACCCCGGCTGGGACCTGCGCGGCGACCTCGTCGGCCGGGCCCTGCGGCTCATCGACGACGGCGCCGCCGACGAGCAGGGCGTGGCGGGGCTGGCCAGGCGGCTGCACATCACGGAACGCCACCTGCACCGGCTCTTCGTCGCCGAGCTGGGCGTCGGGCCGCTGGCGGTCGCACGGACCAAGCGGCTCCTGCTCGCCAAGCAGCTCCTGACGGAGACGGCGCTGCCGGTGACGGAGGTGGCGTTCGCGGCCGGGTTCGGCAGCGTGCGGCAGTTCAACGCGACGATGCGCGAGACGTACGGCTTCACGCCGAGCGAGCTGCGCGCCACCGCCGGCCCCCGCACCGCCCTCCTCGCCCACGCGTCCGTTCCGGCCGTGGACGAGGACGCGGCGAGACCCGTGGACAGCACGGCCAGCGGGGCGGTGACGCTTCGGCTGCGGTTGCACCGGCGGGAGCCGTACGACGTGGACGGCGTCTTCGCGTTCCTCGCCTCCCGCGCCATACCGGGGCTGGAGGTGGCGGACCGGACGTCGTACCGCAGATCAGTCCAGGGCGGGACGGTCACCCTCACCCCGCGCCCCGACCACATCGCTCTGGACGTGGCCGTCGAGGACACCAGGCAGCTCGCGAGGATCGTCGCCCGCTGCCGCCGCCTGCTCGACCTCGACGCCGACCCCGAGGCCATCTCGGACGTCCTCGGCCGCACCTCACTCGGCCCGCTCGTCGCGGCCCGGCCGGGGTTGCGGGTGCCGGGCACGTTCGATGGGTTCGAGCTGGCCGTACGGGCGGTCGTGGGACAGCAGATCTCGGTGGCGGGCGCGCGTACGCTGCTCGGCCGGATCGTGGCCAGGGCCGCCGCGCCCGGCGGCCTCTTCCCCACGCCCGCCCAGCTCCTCGACACCGACCTGAGCGGCCTCGGCATGACCAACCGCCGCATCGACACACTCAAAGACCTGGCCGCCCGCCTCGCCGACGGGCAACTCGACCTGGACGGCGGGCAGGACCCCGCCGAGGCGGTGGCGGCGCTGCTGGAGGTGCGCGGCATCGGGCCGTGGACGGCCGGCTACATCGCCCTGCGTGCCCTGCGCGACCCCGACGCCTGGCCCACGGGCGACCTGGTGCTGGTCAAGCGCATGGCCGCCCTGGGCATTCCGAACGACCACATCGAGCGGTGGCGCCCGTGGCGGGCGTACGCCGCCCTGCACCTCTGGAGTTCATCATGATCGCTGCTCAGCTCGTACCGTCGCCGGTGGGCCCGCTGGCGCTGCTCGCCCGCGAGGGTGTGCTGGTCGCGGCCGGTTTCACCGCCGAGCCGAAGGAGATGTTCGCCCGGCTCACGCCCGCCCTGCAGGCGGAGGGCCTGGAGATCGTGGACGACCTGGGCGCCGCCTCCGAGGCGGCCCTGGCATACCTCGCGGGTGATCTGGACGCGCTGGACGCCGTGCCGGTCTCGCAACCCGGCTCCCCCACCCGCCGCCGCCTGCACGCGGCGCTCCGCGAGGTCAAGGCGGGAACGACGGTCTCGTACGCGGAGCTGGCCGAGCGGGCCGGCCTCCCGAAGACGGCCGCGAGAGCCGCCGGCTCGGCCTGCGCCCAAAACCTCATCGCCCCCTTCGTCCCCTGCCATCGGGTATTGCCCAGCGGTGGTGGATATGGCGGCTATTACTACGGCGTACCGGTAAAAGAATGGCTGCTCGCTCACGAACGCGGAGGTATCGTCAACCCTGCGTAAAGGGCGAGTAGCTTTCGGTAATGTGCTCCGCATGGTGACAATCGAACATGAGTACCTCCTCGAATTAGTGACCAACAACCCCGCCATGGTCAGGGATCTCCTGGTTGGGTCAGGACTTCCCATACCTGCATTCGATTCGGCAGAGCTAGGCTCAGGCGACTT
This sequence comes from Nonomuraea sp. NPDC049504, assembly GCF_040676845.1. Lineage (NCBI taxonomy): Bacteria > Bacillati > Actinomycetota > Actinomycetes > Streptosporangiales > Streptosporangiaceae > Nonomuraea > Nonomuraea sp. NPDC049504. The sequence continues at coordinate 297,357 of NZ_JBFAPT010000002.1, read as the reverse complement.
CAACGACCGCCGGCCCACGGAATATCGGGCCGACGCGGTCGTCGTCTTCAAAAAGAGGAACAAACCGGTACAAGCGGTCGTCGTGGAGGTGCAGCGAAAGCCCGACAAGGGTAAAACATGGTCCTGGCCCGTATATCTATCGACACTACGGGCATCTCGGAAATGTCCGGTCAAGCTCATCGTCTACTGCGAGAACGACGCAACCGCCAGATACTGCGCCACCCCCATAGACATGGGCCACCCGGGCTGGATCCTCAAGCCCATCGTCGTCGACCCCTCGAAGGTGCCTAAGATCACCGATCTCCGCGAGGCGATCGACAATCCGGAACTCACTGCTCTCTCGGTCATCGTGCATGGGAAGTCCGACACTCCAGAGGGTAAGCAGGTCGTAGAGACCTTCAAACAGGCCGCAGTCGAGCGGCCGAAAGGCCGGCCCGATTATGCTGACCTGGTAGCCGTCCTACGGCGCGACTTCGACTTCACCCGATCATTGGAGGAGGCCAGAATGCCGGTAACCGTCGAACAGCTGGAGGAAGTCCCGTACGTCCGCCGATGGATCGAATTGGGCGAAGTTAAGGGCGAAGCAAGGGGCGAAGCAAGGGGCGAGGCAAGAGGCGAGGCAAGGGGCGAGGCAAGGGGCGGGGCCAAGGCCGTCATCAAGATACTCCACGAGCGGGGCATTTCCATCTCTCCCGAAGATGAGGAACGCATCTGCTCCTGCACCGACCACGAAATGGTCGAGAACTGGATCAGCAAAGCACTCAAGATCCACAACGTGGACGAGCTCTTCGACTGACCTCAACCCTCCGGGCCGCGCCGCACCATCACGGTCGGCTCCGGCCCGGAGGTCCAGCCACGGCATGTTGGTAAGCCACATCTGCGGCATCAGCCGGGCACAGCCGACAGACGATGCCAGAATTCAGGCTGCCAACATGCGACACCCCCCTACTGAAGGAATTTCGCGTGCCGGTGACCTTCGAACAACTTATGGAAGTCCCATACGTCCGCCGATACATTGAATTGGGCGCGGCTCTGGCCGAAGCAAGGGGCATGGCCTACGTCGTTATCAGGGTGCTCAACGAGCGAGGCCTCTCCGTCTCACCCGAGGCCGAGGAACGCATCCGCTCCTGCACCGACCACGAAATGCTCGAGAACTGGATCGGCAGAGCACTCAAGGCCGACAGTGTCGACGAGCTCTTCGAGGAGGTTGAGGAGGGCGCGGCGTAGGTCTCAGCCCTGCGGCGTCGGTCGTCAGATCCCGGCGTTACTCGGTGCCACGCGTCGTGCGGGGCCCGGCCGCTGAGCCCCTTCGGGGAGCGGCCGGGTCGCGCATATGGAGGGTCAGTTCGCCGGTGGGGTGACGTTGCTTTGGATCTCGCCCACCGGGACGTCTCGGGTGGCGCTGACCTCTACCGGGGCGAACTGCACCGGCACCGCGTTGTCGGCCACCTCGACCGGCCACACGGTGGAGACCGTCAGCGTGTACTTCTCGCCGGGCTGGTCGATCGACGAGTGCAGGTAGCGGACGCCGCAGGAGAACGTGCCGCTCTTGGTGAACGGCTTGCCCGCGGCCCCGCAGCCCGATTCCGTCACCTCGGCACGGTCCTGCGAGGTGCCGGGGTCGATCTTGATCTCCTTGAGGGTGGCGACCAGGGTGACGCTCATGACGCCGGGGATGGACGCGGTGACCGTGCGGGTCGGCTCGCCGACGCCGTCGAGCCACACCCAGGTGGGCAGGTTGACGTAGCTCTTGGCGTCGGGGTTGAGCTTGATCGTGGGCTTGGGGACTGTCAGCGCGGCCCGCGCGACCTCGGCCAGCTGCTCAAGGGTGATGCCCGACGGCGGGGTGGTGTTGGGCGGGGCGAACACGAACAGCTCAAGGCCGGCCCAGCAGACCGCGCCGTTGGGGTCGGCCTTGTTGTAGGCGGGCACCCACCACAGCCCCTCCTGGCCCAGCTTGTCCTTGAACGGCTGGATGAACTCGCGGAAGCGATCGGTGTCCGCCTGCGTCCTGTTGCCCCGGGGGTCGGAGATCTTCTTGAACATCTCCTCGGCGTTCCCGGCCGGCTCGTACCAGCAGGGCCGCTTGATGCGGTAGCCGTCGCTCTCGCCGCCCTTGGAGCCGCTGATCTTGATGGTGTCCGTGGAGATGTCGAGATGGCGGGTGCGCCCCTCGCCACCGCCCCGGACGTTCACATCAGGCGGTTCCTTCTCGCCAGGGGGCGCCTGGTAGCCGGCCATGAGGCTGCCGGCCATCAGCACGGAGATCAGGGTTCTCATCGGGTGCACCGTTCCTCACCTCTCACGCGGCTCCTGATGCGCCACACCCCGTCGTCACCTCGGTGCGCGAGCACGCTCTGGGGGTACGGGCTGCGCATCCAGCGGGGCTGGTTCGGGATGGGTTTCCCGGTGGCGGCCGAGACCACCTTGACGTCCGTCTCGTCGATGCACGCGTCGATCTGGGCGCCTTTGCCGTACACGGCGCCGACTCGCAGGTTGTAGAGGCGTGCCGTGCCGCGGATCGTCTCGCCCTGGTCGGTGAAGGCGCGGATCCAGTCGGAGATGGCCGCCTCGGCCTCGTACTCCAGGTTGTGCCCGTAGCCGGACGCGCCTTCCGCGATGGCTCTGCGGACGCCGAGGTAGAAGTCGACCATGGTCTTGACCAGCGGGTCGGGGCGCGCCGGCCACTCGACGCGCACCCGCATGTCCTCCCCGACCTCGACCGTCCGTGTACCGGTCGGGACGGCCGCCGGTGACGACGCCGGTGACGACGCGGGTGCGGACTCCGGCGGATCGGTCTCCGGTTCGGCGCTCGCGGCGCTCCTCGCCGGAGCGGGCTGCGCGGCCTCCTGGGGGCGGTACGGGGGATCCGCCGTACCGCACCCGGCCGCAAGCATCAAGGCGATCACCATCGCCGTACGTCTCATGCCGATGACTCCCTCACCACATGTATGCGCCACGTGGGCAGCAGTTCTTCGATCAGCGCCTCGGTTTCGGGAGCCATGCCGCCCCCGTACGGGTGCGAGGCGGCCCGCCTGGTCAGCCCCTCGACGACGGCCCGCAGGCGTACGGTGTCCTCGGTCGCGTGCGTGGCCCTGAGCAGGTCGCGCCAGAGGCCTTCGTCGTCGGGCGCGAGCAGCAGCGCGGCGCGTACGGCGGCCACCGCGGCGTCCGGCTGCCCTTGGGCGAGCCGGATCTCGCAGAGCTGGTGGGCGGCGTCGGCGACGGCGGCCGTCACGTCGTACTCCAGGTCGTCGGCGGCCAGCCAGGCGTAGCCGCCGGGCCGGCGTCCGGCCAGCAGCGGGCCTCTGACCAGGCCGAGCGCCTTCTCCAGCAGGACGGCCCCGGCGGTGGGGTCGCCCTTCGCGCGGCGTACCAGCTCGCGGAAGACCGCCCAGTCGGTACGCACGCCGGGCCCCAGGCTGAGCCGCCCCGCCGCGTCGGTGTGCAGGTGCTGGGGGCCGAGCCACTCGGCGACCCTGGCGATGGTGGCGTCCCTGACGGTGTCCTGGACGCCGCGCGGCCACAGCACGCCTCCGAGCACGACCGGATGCACGCCGCCGACGTGTGTGGCGAGGTAGACCAGCAGCTCGGCGGCCAGCCCCATGCGGCCTTCCTCCAGCGGGGGCAGGCCGGTGAGCTCGATGGGGCCGAGGATCCTGACCTCGACGGCGGGCTGCTGGAGGCCGTCGAGCGGCTCGGGTTCGCGTATGGGCTCGCCGTCGAGCCGGTCGGCGGTGCGGAACAGGTCGACCAGGGCGCGGTAGTGGCGGCGGGGCAGGAGCTGGGCGTCCACCTCGAAGCCGAGCTCGGCGATCCTGGCCCGGCCGTCGTCGCCGATCTCCAGCGTCCAGGTGGCGTGCGGCACCTCGCCGGCCACCACGTAGCCGGCGGTGTCGCGGCGGGCCAGCAGCGCCAGCCTGCGCGCCTCCTCGTGGGTGGGGGCGACGGCGGACAGCAGGTAGTGGGCGCGGCGCGGGCTGCCGGTGATGCGGCCGGTCAGCACCTCCGTACGCGGCGCGGCGCCGGCTTCGAGCTCGGGCAGCACCTCGGCCAGGCCGCCGACCGCCCTGATGCGGCCGGGCGCGATCGCGGTCAGCTCGGCGCCGAAGCCGACGAGCGTGATGCGCATGCGGTCGGACCAGCGGTTGGTGGCCAGCTCGACGGCGAGCGCGGCGAGTGCGGCGGTGGTCTGCGCGCCGCGCACGTTGATCAGGCCCTGCGCGGCCTCCAGGTCGATGAGCACGCGCCCGCCGTCGTCGGTGCCGATGGACACGAGCCCCGGGTACGGGGCGCCCGCGTGACCCCTGTCGGGCGGGTCGGGCAGCAGGCGGCCCTCGTGTGCGGGCAGGCGCCAGACCTGGCCGCCGTCCACGGCGATCCAGGGCGCGGGCGGGTCGGGGTCCGGCGGGTGGATCCACAGGTCGAGGGTGCGGGGCGACAGGTGGGCTCCGTACACGGTGGGCGGGGTGCGGCGGCGCGCGGCCAGCTCGGCGCCCAGCATGCGCAGGCCGACGTCGAGCACGCGGGCGCCCGGCGCGTCGCTGCCGAGCCTGAGCGCGACCTCGGCCTGCGCGGCGTCGTCGTGCGGCCGGGCGATCCTGCGGCCGAACACCCGCCGCCAGAGCTGCTCGCGGCGCTTGCCGGCCAGCACGAACAGCAGGCCGGCCGCGGCCAGGGAGGCGGCGGCGAGGTAGTCGACGAGGTCGCCGTCCCGGCTCTCCTGGATGACCGGCTGCTGCTCCTGGCGCTCCTGCCGCTGCTCCTGCCGGTCCTGGCGCTGCTCGGGGCGCTGATCGCGGCGCTGCTCCTGGGCGGCCTCCGGCTTGCTGTGCTTGCCGGTGGCCTTCTTCGGCAGCTCCCGTTCCACCTGGGCGCGGCCGGGATGCTCGCGCAGCGTCTTCTCGCGCGGCTGGTCGGCGGGGACGATGTGGGCGTTACGCGCGTCGTCCGGCATGTCGAGCACCCAGCCGGGCCTGATCAGGTCGGCCATCTTCAGCCGGGTGCCGTCGGGTTGCTCCTTGGCCTGGTTGAGCCGGTAGATCTCGTGGTAGCGGCGGCCGTCGCCCAGGCACTTCTCCGCGATCTCCCACAGGCTCTCGTGGTGGCGGCCGTGCGGGGGCTGCACCACGTACACCTTCTTGGTCTTGGGGGTCTCCAGTGTCTGCTCGACGAGCGGTGCGGAGTACGCGACCGCCGTCACCGGCGGCGCGGCGGGCGTGGGCGCCAGCTTGACCAGCGGCGCGACCATCGCCCCCGCCGTGAACAGCAGCAACGCGGCCGAGACGAGCTTGTTGGCGAGGAACTGGGTGCCGCCGGACAGCGGGACCCTGGCGGGCATGCCGACCCTGCGGACCCCGGCGTAAACCTCGACGAGCACGCACACGAAGAGCTGGAACCAGGCCAGCCACACCAGCAGCACGAGCACCGCGATGATCGTGCTCGGGCCGACGTTGCCGGTCAGCACCTCCAGGTCGAGCAGCTCGGGCCTGATCGGCGGCCCGACAAAGGTGAGCAGCGCGTACGGCACGCCGCCCACGAGCCCGACCAGCACGACCAGCGCGGCGAGGCCGGCCAGCACGTCACCGGCGCTGCGCCTGCCCGAGGCAGGCGCGGGGACATGCCGTCCGTGAGGACGCGCGGGCTGTCGCGTCGGCATCGCCTCTCCTTTCCTGGTCCAGGGTCGTGCCGTGAGAAGTCCCGCTGCCATCGACCGGCGGGATTCGGTCTATCTCGCTTCGGGTGCGGCGGTGGCCTCGCCGGTCATCTCGGCGCCGGAGAAGCCGATCGCGCCGAGGAAGAACGCCTCCCACCGCACCGACACGGTGACCGTCACCTGGGCCCCGCCCTGCCCGACCGTGCACTCCCCCGGGCTGACGTCGTCGCCGCCCTGGGCCGCGACGATCTCGTCGGCCCTGGCGCACACCTCGTCCTCGCCGAGCAGCCGGGTCTCGCCGGTCTCGCGGAGGTGGTCGACGTCGAGCTGGTCGGCGGCGGCCCTGGCGGCCTGCTCGGCCACGTCGGCGGCGCGCAGCCGGGCGTTGATCGCCGAGCCGCCGTCCACCAGCAGCCCGGCCAGCAGGAACACGACCACGGAGAACAGCACGGTGAACACCGACATCGAGCCGCGCTCGCCCCGTCTCACTCGATCCTCCTGAACTGCTCCAACGGCACCACGGCCGTCCCCGTGAGCTGCTTGGTGCCGCCGAAGCCGAGGAAGGCGAGGTCGAGCTCGCAGGTCACCTCGGCCTGGACGTGCCCGCCCTGCTCGTACTCGGAGCCGTCGAGCGAGACGGCCGACGACCGGCAGCGGTCGTCGAGCACGCTGGTGAGGATGGCCTCGGCGGCGGCCTCTGCGTCGTCCCGCGTGCGCTGCACGGACGCGGCCCTGGCGGCGTCGCGCGCCGCCCCGTTGACCCGGCCCTGCGCCTCGACCAGCACCCCCGCACCGGCCAGGAACATGAGGAACAGCAGGAAGACCGGGGCCAGCATGACGGTCTCGACCGCCATGGACCCGCGCTCATCGTCCGGGTGGGTGGTCATTGGCAGTCCTCGCCGCCGTTGTCGGGACGGAAGCACTCCACGGGTCCGCCGGAGGTGGCGGTGATCGTGAAGGCCAGCTCGGGCAGCAGCGGGATCACCTGGACGGCGCTGCCGGTCACGGTGACGAACCGCTCGTCCGGCTCCTTCTCGGACGTCGTGGCGGTGGCCTCGCGCAGCAGACTGGGCCCGATCGTACGGACGATCTCGGTGGCCTTGCCGGTGGCGGCACCCTCCCAGGCCCCGGAGTCGAACGGCGCGGACCTGGCCACGCGGGCGCCCTCCCTGGCCGCCGCCTCCGCCACCTGGCGGGCGTGGAACCAGAGGGCGACCTGCACGATGAGCAGCGCGGTGGCGAGGATGACCGGCATGAGCATGGCCAGCTCGATCACCGTCACGCCGCGCTCATCGCGCCGTGGCCGGGCTCTCACGGGGCCTCGCCACCTCCGCCGTCGCCTCCGCCGTCACCACTGCCGCCACCGCCGCCGAAGCTCTGCTCGATCTGGTTCTGCTGGTTCTCGACCAGCGTCTTGATCAGCGTGGCCAGGCCGAGCGCGACACCGGCGATGATGGCCGTGATGATCACCCATTCGACGGCCGACGCGCCTCGGGTGGGCGCGGTGCGGGCGCGGTGGACGCGTACGCCGAGATAAGCCGTGAGGTAAACGATCCAGGGATGGTGCATCAGACCCCCAACATCTTCATAGCGGCGGGAAAACTGAGAAAGATCACGAAGCCGGCGCAGAGCAGGAGCTGGGCGACGAGCATCGACTGCGAGCGTTCGCCCGCCCTGCCCTCGATCTCGGCCAGCTCGCGGCGGCGCAGCGTGGCGGCCCTGGCGGTGAGCGAGGCGCGCACCTTGGCGCCGTCGTCGGCGACCAGGCCGAGTGCCGCGGACAGGTCGCGCAGCTCGTCGACGTTGATCTCCTCGCCGAGCTGGCCGAGCGCCTGCCACGGCGTGATGCCGACAATGCGGGCGCCGCTGAGGGCGTCGCGGATGCGGCCCATGGCCCAGTTGGGCTGGTCGCCGCTGACCGAGACGGCCATCATCAACGCCTCGGGGACGCCGCGGCCGCCGGCCAGGTTCATGGAGACGAGGTCGAGGAAGGCGCCGACGACGTGGCGGAAGTCGCGCCGCTTGGCCGCCGCGTCCTTCTTGACCTGCAGGTCGGGCAGGAAGAAGAAGATCGCGGCCACCAGCAGCGCGGCCCAGAACGGGATGGCCAGGGAGGTGCCCCACTCCATGAGCACGAGCCAGGCCAGCAGCAGCGGGAACGCGAGCAGGCCGCCGGCCGCCAGCAGCGCCTTCGTGGCGAGGAACGCCTCGAACGAGCGGCCGAGCAGGGCCAGGTCCGCCTTGACCGACCTGACCTCCCAGCCTCGGGCGCCGTAGATGGCGGCCAGCCGGACGCCGAGTCCGCGCCGGAACGCGCTGACCTCCTCGTCCGGCAGTATGAGCTGGATGCGGGGGGCGCCGGCGTCCTCGCGCACGGCGTCGAGCGCGAGCAGCCGCGCCACCAGTCCTGGACGGGCCGGGAAGAGCGCACGGAACAGGACGAACATGCCGAGCCCGAGCACCGCTCCGGCGATCGCGCCTTCAACCACGGCCACCACCTCCGTTGGGGACGACCGGCCGTTCCGCGGCAGGCGCGGAGACGACCGCCGCACCGCCCATCAGCAGGCGGGTGGGCTTGTCGAACCTGGCCAGCCGGCGCATCCACGCGAACCCCGCGCCGAACAGGCCGGCCACGACCACGAGCACGGCCTGGCCGAGGAGGCCCTCGTACTCGGCCACGTACGACGGGTTGAACACGACGAGCAGCCCGGCGAAGGCGAGCGCGGTGATCACCACGATCTGCACGCTGCGCCGGGTGGCGCGGCGCTCGGCCTCGACGCGGCGGCGCATGTCGAGCTCCTCGCGGGCGGAGACCGCGAGCGCGCCCAGCACGTCGCGCAGGCCGGGGCCGCGCAGCTTGGAGTTGAGGATGAGCGCGGCCACGACGAGGTCGGCCGAGGGGTCGTCGAGGTCGTCGGCGAAGCGGGCGAGCGCCTCGGGCAGGGCCATCCTGGTGTGCAGCCGGTCGATCAGGGCCCGCAGGTGCGGCCTGAGCGTGGGCGCGGCGGCCCTGATGGAGGACGGGATGGCCTGTTCGAGCCCGGCGGCGCCGGCGATGGTGTCGCGCAGCGACTCGGTCCAGGCGGCCAGCCCTTCGAGGCGGCGCATGGCGGCGCGCTCCTCCGCGGCGCCGCCGGCCAGGCCGCGCCAGGCGAAGACGAGCAGCACCGTGCCGACGGCGGCGACCGGCCAGCGGGTGACGACGAGGACGAGCACGGCGGCGACGGCGGCCACGGCGGCGCGGGTGGTCAGCATCTTGACCAGGTGGCGCTTGGGGCGGCCCGGGCGGGGGCGCAGGCCGTACAGGGCGACGACGAAGAGGAACAGGCCGCCGCCTGCCACGGCGCCGGCCAGCAGCGCGAGCGGGTCGAACGTGAACGGCATGCTCACCAGCCCCCCGGGTGGTAGCCGTGCGCGGCCAGCTCCTCCAGGCAGGAGAGCGGCGCGTGCGGGACGGCGGCGCCGTCGGGGCCTGGCGCGAAGACCTCGCTGGACAGCACGCGGCCGTCGCAGCCGTTGACCTCGCGGATGCTGGAGACGTAGCGGCGCAGCTTGCCGCCGAGGTGGTAGTCGTTGCGCTTCTCGATGAAGACGACGAAGTCGATGGCTCCGGCGATGAGCATGTGGGTGGCGTCGATGGGCAGGCGCTCGGAGGCCTGCAGCGCGTACGTGGCGATGCGGTTGAAGACCTCCATGCTGGAATTGGCGTGGATGGTCGACAGGGAGCCGTCGTTGCCCTGGGTCATCGCGTTGAGCATGGTGACGATCTCGTCGCCGAGCACCTCGCCGACGATGACGCGGCTGGGGTTCATCCGCAGGGAGCGGCGGACCAGCTCGGCCATGGAGATCTCGCCCTGGCCCTCGGAGTTGGGCAGGCGCTGCTCGAAGGCGACGACGTTGGGGTGGAGTTCGGGGAACTGGTCGAGGCCGAGCTCAAGGGCGCGTTCGACGGTGATGAGGCGCTCGGTGGCCGGGATCTCGTTGGCCAGGGCGCGCAGCAGGGTGGTCTTGCCCGCGTTGGTGGATCCGGCGATCATGATGTTCTTGCGGGCGGCGACGGCCGCCGCGAGAAACCGCCCCACGTCCGGACTTATCGTGCCGTTGCCTACGAGGTCGGTCATGAAGACCTTGCCGAGCCGGGCGCGGCGGATCGAGATGGCCGGCCTGACCGTGACGTCCATGACCGCGCTGAGCCGGGAGCCGTCGGGCAGCCGCAGGTCGAGCTGGGGGTTGGCGGTGTCGAACGGCCGGCTCGACAGCCCGGAGTAGGCCGCCAGGATCTGGATGAGCTCGATGAGCTCCTCGTCGGACTCGGCGACCGGGTCGTGCATCAGCTCCTGGCCGTCGGCGTAGCTGACGAAGACCTTGTCGCAGCCGTTGATGTCGATGTTCTCGACCTGGGGGTCGTCGAGCAGCGGCTGCAGCCTGCCCACCCCGAACAGCGCCGCGTGGATGCCGGCCGCGAGCGCCTCTTCCTCCTCCACGGTGGGCGGGGTGCGGCCGGAGCCGATCTCGTTGCGGGCGTGCTCCTCCAGCACCTGGGAGATCAGCGCCCTGGCGAACTGGCGCTCGTCCTCGCCGGTCATCGGGGGCAGGCCGTTGGCCTGGTCGAGCCGGCGCTGGTGGGCCAGGCGGTCGCCGACCTCCTGGCGGAAGCGCTTGACGAGGGAGTGGTCGATCATCGGTGGCTCACCAGCCTCTGCGCGAGGTCGCGGGCCGTACGGATGAGCAGGGAGCGGTCGAGCCTGCCGCCCCACTGGCCGCGCAGCAGCTCGGCGCCCTTGGGGTCGTGGGCCAGGCCGTGCACGTACTGCACGGTGTTGCCGACGATCCTGCGGACGTCCTCGATCGAGCCGCGGTAGTTGTGCGGGTCGGCGATCACGACGACGCCGTGCGCCTTGGTGATCTGCAGCCGCTCGCGCAGGTGGGCGACGTGGTCGAGGGTAGCCCTGGTGAGCAGCACGACCTGCTCGGCCTCGGCGATGAGGTCGCCGAGCTGCGGGTGGGCGCCCAGCCTGCCGCAGTCGGCGATGACGTCGGCGCCCGGTATGGCGGCCAGCGCCCTGCCGAGCGGGCCCCAGAGCCAGGTGAGGCCGGCCGCCTGCTCGCCGTGGCCGAGCCCGACGAGCACGTCGAGCCCGCCGACGATCTTCTGGGTGTGCTGCTGGATCTGCGCCGCCTCCAGGCCGCGCCGGGCGGTGGCGCCGAGCGTGAGCAGCCCCTTGGCCGGGTTGAGCACGCCGCCGTCGGCGGCGGGCAGCCGGTAGGCGAGGTCGCCGCCTGCGGGGTCGCATTCGGCCAGCAGCACCGGACGCGGCCAGACCGCCGCCAGCGCCGTGGCGGCGGTGGTCACCCCCGGCGCGCCCTTGTCGGCCGCCAGTACGATGAGCCCCACGTCAGCGCGCTCCCGGAAGTTCGGCCACCGCGATCTCGCCGGCGGAGGCGGCGGCCACGATCTCGGGCGCGGCCGGGGCGTCGACGACCACGGTGATCTGGCCGGAGGCCGCGCTTCTCGACCGCTCGCCCGCGGAGAAGACGAGCGCGCTCGCGGCGAGCACGCGGCTTTCTCCCTGGCTCTGCCGGCTGGGCACGAGAATCACCTGTACGCGATCGCCTTTGTCCACTCCGGCCGGCATTTGTCCTGGCTTGAGGGACAATCCGACGGTCGCTTTTCCTTCGCCCAGCTCGCTGCTCGTCCGTACGCCCATCTCATTGGTGAGCAGCGTGCCAGGCAGGATGGTGACGGAGGCGAAGCTGTCGAGCACCTGCTGGCGCTGCGACCACGCGACGAAGTCGATGCCGGTGTCGGCGATCTTCACTTCTTCGATCGTCTCCTTGGTGAACTTCTGGCCCGCGCCGACCTGTTGCGTGACGCGAATGGCGGACACCCTGTCGCCGCTGTTGAGCACGAGCATGGTCGTGGCCAGCGCCCCGCCCAGGATGAGCAGGACGGCCAGCGCGGCGAGCGCGGGCTTGCGTTCCCTGGGAGGTACGGGGAGCTTGCGCGAGGCCGGCCCGGACAACCCCGCCGCGTTGGCGGCAGGCTTTTCACTGGTCCTCATGGGTGGGGGGCTCCCGGAGTGAATTGCGGAATTCACGCCATTATGTGGGGATCGCTCCGGCGGAGGTGGCGGAATTCGGTGACCCATGCTTCTTTCGCAGGTGACATGGTGTCAAGCCGAATTCATCGATGCTTATCGTTTCTATCAAGTTGACGAATCTCGAAATTTCCGGCACGTCGCCTCTGGGATAACTCCCGTCACAGCTTTCACAGCGATTGCGGGCCCCCTAATCGCGCTCGCCATGCCATTCCCGTCAACAGGCGCACCCGGCCACGTTCCGGACGCTACTTTGGGCGCCCGAAGTCGACCCAGGAGACGGCACATGCGGATCATGCTCACCGTGATCGGCGGGCCCGGTGATGGGCAGGGAAGCGGACCCCGTCACGGGCAGGCCGGCGAGGCCGGCCGCGAGCGCGACGGCGGACAGGGTGACCGTGACGTCGTGATCGACGCCGACGACGGGCTCACGGTGGCCAGGCTGAGCGCGGCGCTCTGCGACGAGCGCCCGCTGGCCGACGTCCTCCGCCTGCCCCAGGCACGGGCCCAATCACGGGCCCAATCACGGGCCCAATCACGGGCGCCGTACGCCCCCGCCGCCGCGGGCGCGCACGTGCCCAGGCCGCGCCGCCCCGAGCGCTCCGACATGGGGCCGCCCGTGCTGTGGCGCGACGGCCGCCCGCTCGACCCCGCGGCCAAGGTCACCGCCGTGCTGCGCGACGGCGACAAGGTCACGCTGGACGCCGCGCTCGCCCGTGCCACCGTCGTCGAGGAGCCGGGCGGCGTCGCCGAGGTCCGCGTGGTCGGCGGCCCCGCCGCGGGAGCCGTGCACCGCCTGGGGCTCGGCGTGCACGTCATCGGGGCGGACCCGATGTGCGCGATCACGGTACGCGACCCGGCGCTCGCGCCCGAGGCCGTCACCGTACGCGTGCGACCGGAGTCGATCACCGTCGAGCCGGCCTGGCGGCCGCCCGGCGAGGCGCCGAAGCTGAAGCTCAAGGGACGCTGGGCCGAGGAGGTCGCCGAGCTCACCGCGCGGACCGCGGAGCGGCAGGCGGCGGAGCTGTCGGCCGGCTACGGCGAGGTGCCCGAGCTGGACGGCGAGCCGGTCACCGACCCCGTCGAGTGGCCCGACCAGGCCGTGCTGACCTGCGGCTCCTCGGTGTTCGTGCTCACCTCGATCGAGCCGAAGGACGCGCACCTGGCGCCGCGCACCGAGGGCGGCGTGGCCTACAACCGGCCGCCCCGACTGCGCAGGCCGGAGCCGCAGCGCACGTTCGTCAAGCCGAAGGCGCCCACCAGGAGCGAGGGGATGCGGCTGCAGCTGCTCGCCGCGTGCCTGCCCGCCGTGCTCGGGCTGACGCTGGCGATCGCGCTTCAGCAGTGGTACTACCTGCTCGTCGCCTTCATGACGCCGATCATCATGATCGGCCAGTGGTGGAGCGACCGGCGGCACGGCAAGAAGCAGTACAAGAAGGCGGTCAAGGAGCACCAGGAGGAGGTGCGGGCGTACGACGAGGCCGTCGAGCGGGCCCGCGCCGCCGACGAGGCGGCTCGCCGGGCCGACGCGCCCGACCCGGCCCAGGTGCTGCTGACCGCGACGGGGCCGCGCCGGCGGCTGTGGGAGCGCAGGATCCACGACTCCGACGCGCTGCGGCTGCGGGTGGGGCTCGCCGACCTGCCCGCCGACCTGGAGCTGTCGGAGGAGCAGGGCGGGCCCATCGACCCGCCCGTCTGCCGTTCCGTGCCGGTGGCGCTGCCGATGCGCCGGCTGGGCGTGGCGGGCGTGACGGGCCCGCGTACGGCGGCGACCGGGCTGGCCGGCTGGCTGATCGCGCAGGCGGCGACCCTGCACAGCCCGCGCGACCTCGCCATCGTGGTGGTGTCGGCGCACGCGGACGCCGAGCGGCGCTGGGGCTGGCTGCGCTGGCTGCCGCACTGCACGCCGCAGGCAGGACAGGAGTGCGTGGCGCTGGTGGGCACCGACCCCGAGTCGGCCGCGCGCCGGGTCTCGGAGCTGGCCGCGCTCATCGACGAGCGCCAGAACACCACGATCCCCGAGCTGGGCAAGGTCCCGACCGGCTGGGACGACCTAGGCGGGCCGGAGAAGCCCACGTTCTCCTCTTATGACATGCGCCCGTACGACGTGCTGGTGATCCTCGACGGCGCCCAGGTGCTGCGCGGCCTGCCGAACATGCCGCAGGTGCTGCGGCAGGGGCCGCGCGCCGGGGTGTTCACGCTGGCCATCGACGAGGACCAGCGGCTGCTGCCCGAGGAGTGCCAGACGGTGGCCGCGTGCGGTGACGACGGGCTCGTCCACCTGCGCGGCGGCGGCCTCGACGTGATCGGCCCCGTCCTGTCCGACCGGGTCTCGCCCGCCTGGTGCGACCGGCTGGCCAGGGCACTCGCGCCTATCCGCGACGTGAGCAGGGACGACCCCGGCGGCAACCTGCCCGACGCGGCCCGCCTGCTCGATCTGATGGCCATGCCGGCGCCCTCGGCCGCGGAGCTGGCCGCGAGGTGGGGGAAGCGAGGCAGCACGCAGGCGCTGATCGGGGTGGGCCCCGACGGTCCCTTCTCGGTGGACCTCAAGCTCGACGGCCCGCACGGGCTGATCGCCGGCACCACCGGCGCGGGCAAGTCGGAGCTGCTGCAGACGCTGATCTGCTCGCTGGCGGTGGCCAACAGGCCCGACCAGCTCACGTTCGTGCTCATCGACTACAAGGGCGGGGCGGCCTTCAAGGAGTGCGTACGCCTCCCGCACACGGTCGGCATGGTCAGCGACCTGGACGGCCACCTGACCCAGCGAGCCCTCGACTCGCTGGCCGCCGAAATCAGGCGCAGGGAACGCCTGCTGCTGTCGGCGGGGGCCAAGGACATCGACGACTACGAGGGGCCGGGGCTGCCCCGGCTGGTGCTGATCATCGACGAGTTCGCCGCGCTGGTGGCCGAGCTGCCCGACTTCGTGACGGGCCTGGTGGACATCGCCCGCAGGGGCCGCTCGCTGGGCATCCACCTGATCCTGGCCACCCAGCGGCCGGCCGGCGTGGTGACGGCCGACATCCAGGCCAACACCTCGCTGCGGATCGCGCTGCGGGTGACCGAGCCGGCCGAGTCGGCCGACGTCATCGACCAGCCGGACGCGGCGCACATCTCCAAGAACACGCCGGGCCGGTGCTACGTGCGCTCGGGCGCGGGGGCGGCGGTGGCCGTCCAGACCGCCAGGGTGGGCGGGCGCGGCCCGGCGGCGGGCGGCGAGCGTGCCGCGGCCCGCGTACGGGTGCTGGACGTGGGCTGGCGCGCCCTCGGCAAGCCGCTGCCGCCGCCCCCTCAGGGTGACGAGGAGGACGCCGCCACCACGGACCTCACGCTGGTCGCCGACGCGCTCATCGAGGCCGCCGAGCTGGCGGGCGTGCCCGCGCAGCCGAGCCCATGGCTTGAGCCGCTCCCCGACCGTCTCGTCCTGGACCTTCCCGCGGGCCCGCGGGCCCAGGACGACGAGGTGCGGCCGCTGCCGTTCGGGAGCACCGACCGGCCGTGGTCGCAGGACAGGAGCCCGCTGGCGCTCGACGTGGCGCACGGCGGTCACCTGCTCGTCGCGGGCGCGGCGCGCAGCGGGCGTTCGACGGTGCTGCGCACGATCGCGGGCTCGATCGCCGCCCACACCTCCCCCGACGACGTGCACGTGCACGCGGTGGACTGCGGCTCAGGCGCGCTGCTGCCGCTGGTGGCGATGCCGCACTGCGGCGCGGTCATCACCCGCGATCAGCTCGACCGCATGGAACGGCTGCTGAACCGGCTGAAGACCGAGGTGGGGCGGCGCCAGCAGCTGCTGGCCGAGGCCGGGCACGCCTCGCTGGCGGAGTACCGGCAGGCGGGGCACCGGCTGCCGTGGCTGGTGTTCATGCTGGACCGCTGGGAGGGCTTCGTGGCCGCGTTCGAGGGCTACGACTACGGCAGGCTCATCGAGTCACTGCTGCAGCTGCTGCGCGAGGGCCCCGCCGTGGGGCTGCGCGCGGTGGTCACCAGTGACCGGTCGGGGCTGCTCGGCCAGGTGTCCACGGTCTTCGACGACCGGCTGCTGCTGCGGCTGTCCGACGCCGCCGACTACGGCCTCGCGGGGTTCCCGCTCAAGGGCCTGCCGTCGGTGCTGCCGCCGGGCCGGGCGCTGTCGATGGGCGAGCACGGCATCGTCGAGCACCAGATCGCGCTGCTCGCCGCCGACCCGGCGGGTCCCGCGCAGGTGGCGGCGCTGCAGGCGCTGGCCCGCGAGGCGGGCCCGGCCGCTGGACGGCCATGGGGTGCGGGCGGCCCGCCGCTGCGGGTGGACGCGCTGCCGCTGCGGATCACCGCCACGCAGGCGATGGAGCTGGAGCCCGGCTTCAGCCCGCCGTCGCCGCTGTGGGCGCTGATCGGCGCGGGCGGCGACGCGCTCGCGCCGCTTGGTCTCGACCTGCTGGCCCAGGGCCCCGGCGCGGTGGTCGCCGGGCCGTCCCGCTCGGGGCGCTCGTCGGTGCTGGTGACGGCCGCCCGGTCGCTGATCGCCCAGGGCACGCCCGTGGTCGCGGTCGCGCCCAGGCGCAGCCCGCTGCGGGACCTGGAGGGGGCCGTGGCGGTGCTGGACGGCGAGGCGACCGACCTGGCTGAGCTGGTGGCCGACCTGCACGACTACGTGGTGCTGGTGGACGACGCCGAGCTGATCAACCCGGACGGGCCGCTCGGCACGGCGCTTGAGGAGGTGCTGCGTTCCGGGCGGGACGGCGACCACGGGCTGCTGATCGCGGGAACGACAGGGGACCTCGCGGTGGCGTACCGGGGGTTCGTGGCGGAGACGCGCAAGGCGCGTACGGGGGTGCTGCTCGCGGTGCAGGGGCAGACCGACGGGGACCTGTTCACGATCCGGCTGCCGCGCGGCGCGACGGGCGGGCCGCAGGGCCGCGGCTTCCTGGTGACGGCTGGGACGATCACCCCGATCCAGGCGGCCCTGCCGGACGAGTGACCCCGCCGGCGCGACCCCTAAATCAACAAAAATCGACTCATTCCGGTGAACATCCTGCGAAACCGCTAGCCGGGGCGATCATCGAGCTGGCAGGCTTCGGTGCCGTGCGTAAGAAGATCCTCATCGCGAGCGCGTGTGTCACCGCGGCGCTCCCCCTCCTCTGGACGACCCCCGCCTCGGCCGTCTCCACTGCGAGCGCGGCCGCCGCCGGCGTCACCTACCAGCTTCCCTTCCCCTGTGGGGAGAAGTGGGTGGGCAGCAGCAAGAGCTCCGCCCACACCGCCGGCAACGAGATCGACTTCAACGGCAGCGCGGGAGACGGCAACGGCGACCTCGGTCGTACCGTGGTCGCCGCGGCCGCCGGCAAGGTCGTGATGTCGGAGTACCGGACCACCGACGGCTTCGGCAACGTCATCAAGATCCAGCACTCCGACGGCACGGTCACGCTGTACGCCCACCTCAACGCCCGCTCGGTCGCCAAGGGCGCGAGCGTCAAGCAGGGCCAGAAGATCGGCACCGTGGGCAAGACGTCGGCCAAGTACAGCCTGATCTCGCACCTGCACTACGAGGTGCGCACGTCCGGCGGCTCGATCATCCCGGCCACCTTCAACGGCGTCCGGTTCAAGTACCCGAACCAGACCGTGACCTCGAAGAACTGCGGCGGCGGCAGCGCACCGACCACGAGTAACAAGACCGGCGGCGGCGGTAACCCGTACACGGCGCCCCAGGTCTGCGGCTCGGGCTTCAAGCAGATCGACTCGGCCTCGCTGGGCAGCCAGGGCCGGGTGGCGCTGCTCTACAACGCCTCCAACGGCCAGAACTGCGTGGTCGCGCTGCGCAACAGCGGCTCGGGCAAGGCGTCCATGACCGCCTACCTGGAGGTCAAGGGCAAGAAGCGGGCGATCGACAAGGGCAGCTTCCAGTACTACGCGGGCCCGGTCCGTGCCAAGGCGCTGCGCACCTGCGTCAAGTGGGGCGGCTCGATCGGCTCCGCCAAGTACGACAGCCCGTTCGAGCACTGCGCCTGACGTTCACGTTCGTAGGGATGTTCGCGGCAGGGCCCTGCCGTCTCAGCGATACCTGAGGGGCTGCTGAGACGGCAGGGCCTTTATGCTGATGCGCGGGTTTTGTCGCAGGGAGGTGCCGTGCAGACCAAGAAGGACCTCTACCAGGCCCACCGGCTGCAGCAGCAGCGGCTCGGCATGGCCCTGTTGCAGGCCGAGCCCGACGTGGCCGAGCCGCCCACCCGGCGGCAGAACGTCGCCACCTTCGGCGGCATCCTGGTCGCGGTGCTCATCATGGCGGTGTTCGGGATCTGGGGAATGATCAAACCGGGCAACGCCACCAAGCTCACCGACCCGGGGCAGCTGCTGGTCGAGGAGGAGAGCGGCGCCAAGTACATCTACAGCGAGCAGCAGCGGCGGATGCTGCCGGTCGCCAACTACGTCTCCGCGCGGCTGGTGCTCGACTCCGCCGAGATCACGACCAAGACCGTGACCGCGGCCTCCCTGGCCGACTACGCGCGCGGGCCGCTCATCGGCATCTCCGGGGCCCCCGACTCGCTGCCGGTCAAGGAGAAGCTGGTCAAGGCGCCCTGGTCGGTGTGCGTGGTGGAGGGGCCCGACAAGCTCGTCGGGAGCAAGTCGTACACCAGCCTGGTGGGCGGGCAGGACGTCGGCGGGCGGCCGATCGGCGGGGACGCGATGGTGGTCTCCGACGGCCGCCAGAACTGGCTCATCTGGGGCGAGCGCCGCATGCGCGTGCCCGCGCACGGCGTGCGCGCGCTCAACGCGCAGCCCCGGCAGGTGCCGGCGGCCTGGCTCAACGCGCTGCCCGTCGGCCACGACTTCGACGGCCCGCGGGTGCAGCAGCGCGGCAAGAAGATCCGCAGCGGCGGCAAGGTGGCCGCGACGGTCGGCCAGGTGTTCACGGTGCCGGCCGCGCAGGGCACTCCGGCCCGCTACTACGTGCTGCTCGCCGACGGCCTCGCGCCCATCTCCCCCGTGCAGGCCACGCTCCTGCTGGAGAACCCCGAGAGCAAGAAGGCGTACGGCAGCGCCGCCGTCAGGGCCATCCCGATCGACGCCGCCTCCGCCAACGCCTCGCCCTCGAAGACGAACGTCATGGACACCTCGCTGCCGCAGGCCATGCCGAAGGTGATGGGCGTCAACGGCTCGGTGCCGCTGTGCATCGTGTACGGCGCCACGCAGGCCGGCTCGCTGGCCACGAAGGTGACGGCGGGCAGCAAGATCCCTATCCCCACCCCGGCGAGCTCGGCCGTGCAGGGCCAGTACGACCAGATCCTGCTGCCGCCGGGCAGCGCCGTCGTGGCCGGGCTGCTGCCGGGCGAGGGCCAGATCAACGCGGTGACCAACGCGCTGTCCCTGATCACCGACCAGGGCGTGCGTCACCCGCTGCCGTCGGGCGACGTGCTGGGCAAGCTGGGCTACGATGCGGGCGACGTCGCGCCGGTGCCGGCGAGCATCATGCACGCGATCCCGCAGGGCCCCGCCCTGGACCCGGCCGCCGCCTGGACACCGCTGACGGCCGGGAGCAAGTGACGCGGGCCCGGCTCAGACGCCCACGTTTCCGAGCATGCCCAGGTCGGGCTTGTTGGCGCCCGCCTTGGCGAGCGGGGATTCGGTGAAGTCCACCTCTTCCACGTCGTACTGGATGGCTCCGTCGATCAGGTCCGGCGTCTTGGTGGGGACGGCGTTCATGGCCAGCAGATCCTTGCTGGCCTGGTTATAGACCACACCCGCCGCGCCCACCGCCATCGCGACCCTCAAGATGACCTTGCGGTGTTGCGTGAAGATCCTCAAAGCCGTCGCGTGCATCTTCACCACGACCTTCATGACGCTTTGCATGACGGCGATGCGGGCGACCGGATTAAATGTGGAGGCGACCACGAGCGCCGCGAACCCGGCAAGAGCGCGGGCGATCCACTTGAAGAACTGCAGCACCCAGTGGGAGATATGGGCCGATGCCTTGAGCGTCTGGCCGCAACCCTCCCTGTTCCTGTCGAGCGTCTCCAGCTTCCGATCGAGCTCTTCCGCCCTCTTTTGGAACGTCGTGTAGGCCTGGCCCTTCCAGTCCTGCTTGCCGATCTCCGCGACCATCCGCTTCAGCTCCGAGCGCAGGACCGCGAGGTCGCCGGCGCCGGCCGCGGTCGGCGACCCCTTCGAGTCGGCGACGGGTTTCACGCCGACCGGCGTCGCGTCGAGCCACTGGTCCGCGGCCCGGTCCTGCTCGGCCGGGTCCATCGTGACCATGGCCATGAGGGCGACCAGCGGCCGCGCGTACGGCATGACTGTCGACGCCAGTCCAGCCATGCCCAGGGCGACCAGGTACTCGTTGCGATCCGACTCGTAGGCCATGCGCTGCTACACCTCCTCGTTGCGGATGACGGCCGGGCCGTGTTCCTCGTCGAAGCCCCAGGCGCTCTCCTCCTCGCTGAGGTACGGGCCGCCCTCGCCGTTCTTCTCGTCCCGGTTCATGGCACCGGCGCCGCCGCCCATGGGCGGCGGGTAGAACGGCATGCCGGAGTTGAGCGCCTTGGAGATGCTGCCGGGCGGCGGCGTGCCGCCACCCGCGCCGCCGGAGCCGCCGCCGCCTATGCCGCTCTCGGGAACCAGGCTCGTCCGCGGCATGGTGTTCGTGGTGCGCGGGTCGAAGGCGTTGGGGTCGGGGATCCGGGCCTGCGGGATCTGGTTGGCGAGGTTGCGGTCGATCCCGGCGAGGTCCGAGGTCGCGGGCTGGTCGAGGCCCTTGAGATCGGGGTCTTGGATGTTCGGGTCCGGCACGTTCGGATTAGGGATGTCCGGGTTCTGCGCGTTGGGGTCCGGCAGGTTCGGGTCCGGCACGTTCGGGTTGGGCATGTCCGGGTTCTGCGCGTTGGGGTCCGGCAGGTTCGGATCCGGGACGTCCGGGTTGGGTATGTCCGGGTTCTGCGCGTCCGGGCCGCCGGGGCCTGGGATGTCGACACCGGGGGTGCCGGGGCCGTCGATGTCCTCCATGCCCGGCACCTTCGGGCCGCCGGGCGACTTCAGGTCCGGGTCGAACGGGCCGATGTTCTTCATGTCGCCGGGCCCCTGGGGCATCTTGACGCCCCCCGGGCCACCGGGGTTCTTGTTCTTGGCCTTGCTGGCCTGCTCCGCGGCGTCGACGTTCTCCGCGATCTGGTTGATCGCGGCCTGCCAGGACTCCAGCACCTGCTGGCCGCTCGCCAGCGCGTCGGCGGCGCCGTCGCGGACGTTGCGGTGCACGACGTTGAGGCCGCCCCCGATCACGCCGAACGTCAACGGGCTCATGTCGATGGCGCGGGTCTTCTCGCTCAGGTCGCCCATGGTGGGGGCGTAGCTCCCGACGTTCTTGCCGAGGCTGCGCACCTTGTCCGGCTTCATGTCGAGCTCGGGATCCTTCTTGAAAGGATCGACGGCGCTCCCGAAGCTGCTCAGAGCTGAGGAGAACGGGTCACTAGCGGCCGATGGATTCGCCATACGCCCCCCTTGTCACATCAAGCACATACGTTATCTGGCAAACCGGCACCATCCACCCCATTGATATGGAAAATTGACGTGATCACGTGCGACCCTAGTGATCGATGTTCACTACTGTGACGACCATGCCGACAGTGCGCGGTCGGCGGTAGTAAGCCGACCAGCAAGGAAGGAGAGCCTGTGGGCGCCGAACCGCAGACTCAAGTAAGCCAAGCCGATCTCGTCGCGGCGGTGCAGCGTATCGAGGACGCGGCCATCCGGCTGCGTACCATCCAGCGCAACCTCGACACCGCGGGCGTGGAACTCAAGCACAACTGGGTCGGCCAGTCGGAGGCGGCGTTCGACGCCGTGCACAAGATCTGGCACCAGCGCATGGACGTTGTACTCCAGAGCCTGAAGACCCTGGCCGAGAACATCACGACGAGCAACAGGAACTACGTCCAGTTCAACCAGGAGCGCGAGGAGGCGACCAACAGGATCGCCGCCGCGATCAACGCTGGATTCAACGGCCGGACCTGACGCACTCCAGGAGGACAGCATGCCTGCAGACGACATCTTCGACGTCACAAAGGTCAATTTCCAGGGCCTGGGCAAGGGCGAGGAAGCCTTCGCCAAGGCGTTCAACGACATGGTCACCTGCCTCGACGAGCTCGAGCGCGACCTGCTGGCCAAGAGCGCGATCTGGCAGGGCCAGACCAAGACCGTCTTCGACGAGGTCCGCAAGCTCTGGGAGCTCGAGGCCAGGGACATGTCGCAGTTCGTGGAAGCGCTGAAGTCGAACATCAACGTCACGAACATGAACATGCAGCAGGTCGAGATGATCAACAGCCGGATCTTCGACCACAAGTAAGACCCAGGCGATCTCGCCGGGGCCCTGACAAAGGGGGAGCATGGGCACCGATCGTGGAGTGGACCTCAGCAAGGAAGCGATCAAGGCGGCGCGGAGAGACCTGCTCGAGGCCCTCAAGCAGCTGGCCCCGGAGAAGGCCGGCGATGACGTGTCGCCGGCCTTCGCGTCGCAGGGGGGCGTGAACCAACTGACCACCGACTCTCAGGCCATGTACGGGTTCTGGCCGGCCGCGATGGGCTTCCAGGCGAGCGCCAACAACGGCATCGCCGCGGTCACCGCCTCGTACGAGAACATCGTCAGCCAGCTGAAGAACGCGATCGACCTCCTGGAGGAGGCCGTGGGCGGCTACGACGGTGTGGAGAAGGACAGCTCCGAGCGCTCGAACACGATGCGGGTCTGATGGCCGAGCAACAGCAACCGATCAGGACGCAGATCGACCAGACCGAGTTCGACGGCGCGACCACGCAGATGGTGCGTGAGACGCTCACCGCCAACAAGCCGGAGCTGCTCCGCACGGCGGCGGGTGAGCTGATGACCGCCAAGAAGCGCCTCGACAACCTGGTCGAGGTGCTCGACAAGCACCTGCGGGCGCTGGACGCGCGTTGGACTCAGGGCGATGACGCCAAGATCGTCAAGAAGGCGCTGCGCAAGCTGCGCGACTCGGCCGCCGACGTCTCCACGACGATCAACGCCCAGCCCGCGGACGCCAAGCAGTGCGCCACGAACCCCTCGGGCGTCGCCCCCGCCCTCCTGCTGCAGGCCCACACGCTGGCCACCTACAGCGGAAGCAAGCTGCCCGAGACGCCCGACAGAGACGTCTCCTTCCTGGAGGCCGCCTTCCAGGGAGGGACGACGGGAGCAGGCGTCGGTGCGATCGGCGGCGCGTTCTTCGGCGGCGTGGGCGCGGGACCCGGCGCGGTGATCGGCGCCGTCTTCGGCACGGTCGCGGGCGGCATCACGTCCCTCTTCACCGACGGGCCCTTCGCCAACCTCGTCGGCGAGTCCAAGGAGGAGAAGGACAGGAAGCTCGCCAAGGAGCACATCCGGCTGCTCAGTCAGGCCACCGCGGCCAACAACCAGGTCTTCCCCGCCCAGCTGCGGACCGACATCCCGCTGTTCGACCTGGGCCCGGGTGACATGCCCAAGACGCCCTATGGCGGCGGCCCCAACGTGCGCAACGTCGGTTTCAACCCGAATGACACCGGCCTCGGCGAGTTCGCTCCGCCCAACCAGGACGGCCTCTACGACCCGAGCCAGCACCAGATCCCCGGGCTCGGCGGCGTGGGCGGCCTCGGCGACGGCCAGAATGGCACGGGCCAGAACGGAACCGGGCTCGACGGCCTCGACGGCATCGGCGGCACCGGCGGCACCGGCTCCGACGGCGCAGGGCCTGACGGTACCGGCATCAACGGCACCGGCCAGGACGGCACCGGGCTCGACGCCATCAACGGCGCGAACCTCCCCAACGGCAACGGAGTCGACGGGACCGACCTCAAGGCTCCCGGCACCCCGGACAGCACCTCGCTGGCCGGCCTGCCGGACCCGTCCCAGCTCGGCGGCCTTCCGAACCCCAACACCGGCGTCAACCCGCCCGCCTCCACCGGGATCGGCACCGGCTACGCCGGCGGCCCGGGCGGAGGCGGCTCCGGTGGTCACGGCGCCGTGGGCGGCGCCCTCGGCGGACCGGCCGGTGCGGCCGCCATGCGCGGGCTGGGCGGCGGCGGCCTCCCGATGATGCCGATGGTCCCGCCGAGCGGTCAGAAGCAGGAGGAGAAAAAGAGCGAGATGGGGCGCAGCGCGTACGTGTGGGACGAAGAGGACTACTTCTCCAGCGACGTGCCGACCATCGACGCCAACATCGACAGTGGTACGAAAGGCAGAGCATGAGACCGGCTGAAGACAGCTCTCCGGTGCCCGAACTGGAGCTGGCCAAGGACTTCCCCGGGCTGGAGGACGACGGGCGGGGCCCGTACATCGACCACTCGGAGGTCAGGGCCGTCGTCTCGCGGCTGCGCGAGGAGCTCGGCTCGCTGTACGGGAACCAGCCGGCCAACATGAGCGCCACCTGGAGCGGCCCCGGCACGGTCGGCGAGGTGGCCGGGCTGGGCAATGTCGGGCCGGGCGAGACCGGGTCCTGGGAGGTGGCCAGCAGCTTCGGCTACAACACCGCCCGCGCGTACGAAGTGTTCGGCGACAGCTACAGCGAGCTCATCGGCTACGTCGAGAAGTGGGCGGAGGCGGTCGAGCGGGCCGTCTCGAACTACGAGAAGGGTCACGCCGACAGCAGTGCGTGAGAAGCGGCAGGGATGAGAGATGGCCGATCAGTGGGAGCCCATCAGGATCTACAGCTACCTCGGTGAGAGCAGGCCGGACCTGAGCGTCACCAGGGAGCGGGTGGTCAGCTATCTGAACGGCACCGACCCGGACAGCATCGAGAGGGCGGGCAAGAGCTACGTCGAGGCGGCCAAGCTGATCAAGGGGGAGGGCGGTGTCCAGGGTGCGCTGATGAAGGCGGCCAAGGACCTGTCCGAGGTGTGGCGGGGCGACGGCGCCAAGCAGGCGCTGAAGGCGCTGCGGCTGCTGCACGCCAGCGCGGGCGCGCTGGGCGAGGCCATGCAGAAGACCGGCGAGCCGATGCAGAAGTACGCCGAGCGGGTCCGGCACTACCGCTCGACCGTGCCCGCTCCGGCGGGCAACCCGGAGGAGAACTCCGGCGGCGGCATGACGAACGGCGGGCCCGGCGGCGAGCCCAGTGGCGAGACCGCGCCACCGGTGATCGACAGCAGCGGCGGCAGTGGCGGCGGCAGTGGCGGCGGCTCGGGCCGCATGGGCTACGCCCCGCTGGACGCCGACGCCGACGAGCGGGCCAGGAAGCACCTGGAGAGCCTGAACAACGAGATCGCCGACATCAACGCGCGGATCGCCGACGGGCTCGCGTTCGAGATGCCGACGATCAATCCGCTGACCGTGGACACCCAGCCGGCGAACAAGCTGACCGCGCCCACGGTCACCGACCTGTCCAACGGCAACGGCGACGGCCGCTGGAACGGCGGCACGTCCGACCCCGACGTCACGACGGGCTCCGGCGACAAGACCGGCTCAGGCTCGACCGGCAACGGCTCCGACGGCACCGGCAACGGCTCCGACGGCTCCGACGGCACCGGCAAGGACGACGGCGACGAGGGCGACGGCACGACCCAGCCGCAGGACCCGGGTGGGCAGGGCCAGGACGACCCGTCCACGGGCGACGACCCGGCGACCCAGCAGCCGGGCACGGAGACCCCGCAGCAGGACCAGCCGGGCGACCAGGACCAGGAGCAGGACCAGCAGGACGTGCCCCCGGTCATCACCGCCGAGGACTCGGGGACGGACCTGGCCCAGACCACGACCCAGCCGCCGCCCACGACGACCACTCCGAACCCGTACGCGACGCCGAACCCCTACACCTCGACGCCGCCCGGGGTCCTGCCGACCACCCAGCCGCCCGGCGGCACCCCGTTCACCGGCGGCGGCCCCACGGCCGGCGGCCCCTGGTACGGCGCCGGCGGCCCCGCCGCCACCAGCCCCGCCGTGCTGCGCGGCGGCGGCACCCCCGGTAACGGCTTCATGGCCTTCCCGCCGGGCGCCATGGGGGCGGGCGCCCAGGACCACTGCGACGAGCACACCAGGGAGTACTACGACTCCGAGCCCGACATCTGGTCGCCTCCCGTGCCGACCAGCCCGGAGAAGCTCTGCTGAGGAGCCGGCCGGGTCCCTCGCGGGACCCGGTCAGCCCTCCATCCGGTTGCGGATGCGGACCAGCTCGCCCATGACGTCCTCGAAGGTGCGGTTGTAGGCGGACTCGGCCCGGTGGATCATCTCCATCGCGCCGTCGGCGTTGCCGGCCCAGCGCATCGGGTTGTCCTCGCCGAACAGCTCCTCCATCGCCTCCGAGGTCTGCCGTTGCAGATCGGCGGCGGCGGCCGTGAACGCCTCCTTGATGCGCGCGGCCAGCTCGCCCGACGACAGGCGCATGGCCTTGGGATGCAGGATCACGTCCTTCAGCCCCGCGGCGACGAACTCCACCGTCACCAGGCCGTCCTCGTCCTGCCCCGTGCCGACGATCTCCTCCAGCGCGGGCCCCAGCTCGGCGATGCGGGCCATCTGGGCCTCGTTCTTCTTCAGCAGCTCGTCGACGTCGACGCCGCTGAAGTCGAAGTCACGATCCATCATGCTCTCTCCAACTCTCTCAGTACGGTGCTCAGCCGGACAGGCCGCGGATCCAGACGTAGACGTCGAGCACGCCCAGCGCGAGCGGGAACAGCGCGACGAGCAGGATGACGTCCACGATCTCGCCCGCCCGGCCCCAGAACGGCGACAGCCGCCCGGAGGGCAGCCACAGCCCCAGCCCGACGACCAGCATCGACAGCCACAGCAGCGCCATCACCACGGCAGCCGCCGCCACGGTGCCCGAGCCCGTACTGAGCATGACGGCCATCGTGCCGAGCCCGCCGAGCCCCGAGCACAGCAGCCAGAGCCGCTGCCCGAGCCCGCCGAAGACGCGGGCGCGCAGCAGCAGCACCAGGCAGAGCACGGCGGCCATCGAGCCGGACATCCAGCCGGGCTCGGCGACCAGGAAGGCCAGCGCGCCGATCGCGGTCATGGCGATGCCGGCCACCATGCCGGTGGCGTACCTGCTGGCCTGGGCGGTGCGGGCGAGGATGCCGTCGCTGTCGACGCGCTGGTTGTCGGCGCGCAGCTCCTCGGCGTTGGTGGGCAACGGGGGCAGCGGCACTCTGGCGATCTTGAACGACAGCGTCGGGATGAGCGGGCTGAGCGCGATGAGCACGGTCACGGTCATCGCGGCGGTGCCCGCTGCGGGCACGCCGAACACCATCACCATGCCGGCCGCGATCGCGCCCGCCACGGTCGCGATGGCGGTGCCGAGGAAGCCCGCCACGCCGTCGGCGACGACCGTGCCGCCGATCGTGGCCACCAGCGCCGTACAGGTCAGGGCGGCCAGCAGGTGGGGTGCGCCGACCCCGGCCAGTGTGGAGCCGCTCATGAGGCCGTACAGGCCCGCGAGGAAGGCGTACGGGAGCGCCGCGTAACCGATCAGGGCGCCGGCCGAGGAGTCGCCCACGGCCCTGGACAGGGCCGCGCTGACGCCGATCAGCAGCAGCGCCAGCATGCCCGCCACCACGGTCACGCCGAGCGGCTCGCTGCCCGACAGGGCCAGCGCGGGCACGCCGAGCACGAGCAGCACGGAGGCGGCCCCGGCGCCGAGCGTCCTGGTGTGGCGGCCCTCCCACTTGCCGGTGCTCTCCGAGACGCCGGTGGCGACCACGTCGGCCACGTCGTCGTAGAGCGCGGGCGGCAGCTGGGCCTCGCGCGGGCGCAGGTAGAGGATCTCGCCGTCGAGCACCCCCAGCGCGGTCAGCGTCTGCCCGAGGTCGAACGGCGCCCCGCCGAGCCGCTGCAGCACCCATCCCGGCGCGCCCGCCGCGTCGCCGCCCGCCTCGCCGACCGCGCGCAGCAGGCCGGGCAAGACGTGCGGCAGCGGTACGTCGGCCGGCAGCGCCAGGTCCACCCTGCGGCGCGGCGCGACGATCGTGACGTGGCAGAGCGGCGCCAGCGGCATGTGCGGCCGCGGCTGCCCGCCCTGCCCGGCGGGGGGCGCGGGCGGTATGGGCTGCATCGGCTGCATCGGCTGGTGGGCGAGGGAGGTCACGACCACTCCAATGACTGGCTGGCTAAATCCGACATGGCGAACATATAGGGACGGTGTGTCTGGTAAGAAAGTGTCTCAGGTGACAGGAGGGTTGTCCGCCCAGTGAGCATCGTTGTCGTACGGCGGCCGGAACGCCGCCCGAGTCCTCAGCCACCGCGTGGAGAGATCCTGCTGGAGTCGCCGCCCGAGATCCCAGAGGTGCAGCCGGCCGGATTCACCGGAATCCTGATGTACGTGCCCATGCTGGCCGGCGGCGCCGCCATGGGCCTGATGTTCACCGCGGGCGGCAACTCCAACCCCATCATGTACGTGGCCAGCGGCCTGTTCGCGGTCTCCATGCTGGGCATGACGGTCGGCCAGCTCGGCCGCAACTCGGGCGAGCGCAAGAACCGGCTGAACGGCCTGCGCCGCGACTACTTCCGCTACCTGGGCCAGATCCGCAAGCGCGTCCGCAAGGCCGCGATCCAGCAGCGTGAGGCCCTGGAGTGGAGCGGCCCCGCCCCCGACACGCTGTGGTGGGTGGCGATGGGCCCGCGCCTGTGGGAGCGCAGACCGCGCGACGACGACTTCGGCACCGTACGGCTCGGCACCGGCGTGCAGAAGCTGGCCGTGCAGCTCGTCCCGCCCGACACCAAGCCCGTCGAGGACCTCGACGCGCTGACCGCGGGCGCGCTGCGCCGCTTCGTCAGGGCGCACTCCACGGTGGCCGGGCTGCCGGTCGCGGTGGCGCTCAACTCGTTCGCCAGGATCCGGCTCACCGGCGACCAGCGGGCGATGCGCTCGCTGGTCAGGGCCATGATCGCGCAGCTCGTCACCTTCCACTCCCCCGACGACATGCGGGTGCTGGTGTGCGCGAGCGGCGAGTGGATGCCGCACTGGGACTGGGTGAAGTGGCTGCCGCACGCGCTGCACCCCGACGAGGTGGACGCGGCGGGCAAGGTGCGGCTCATGGCCGAGAACATGAGCCACCTCGACCAGCTCGTGGGCGACGAGCTGAAGGAGCGGGCCAGGTTCCGGCCGAACACGGCGGCCGACGCGCTGCCGTACCACGTGGTGATCGTGGACGGCGGGCACGTGCCGCACGACTCGCAGCTCGGCACGGACGCCATCCAGGGCGTCACCGTGATCGACCTGTCGGAGGCGACGGGACCGGTCGAGGAGGCCGCCACGCTGCGGCTGGACATCCAGCCCGACGGCTTCCACATGGTGAAGATCGACCACGCGGGCAAGCGCTCGTCCACCCGGCTGGGCGACCCCGACCGGCTCGACTACGCCAGGGCCGAGGGGCTGGCGAGGCAGCTCGCGCCGCTGCGGGCCTCGGCCGGCTCCGACGGCGACGCCCAGGACGTGCTGGGCACCAGCATGACGCTCACCGACCTGCTCGGCGTGGGCGACCCCGCGCTGCTGCAGGCCGCCGTCACCTGGCAGCCGAGGGCGGGACGCAACCGGCTGCGGGTGCCGATCGGGCTCGGCGCCGACGGCCGCGTGGTCGAGCTGGACATCAAGGAGTCGGCGCAGGGCGGCATGGGCCCCCACGGGCTGGTCATCGGCGCCACCGGCTCCGGCAAGTCGGAGCTGCTGCGCACGCTCGTGCTCGGCCTGGCGATCACGCACTCCTCCGAGATACTCAACTTCGTGCTCGTCGACTTCAAGGGCGGCGCGACGTTCCTCGGCCTGGAGACGCTCTCCCACGTCTCGGCCGTCATCACCAACCTCGAGGACGAGCTGCCGCTGGTCGACCGCATGCACGACGCGCTGCACGGCGAGATGGTGCGGCGCCAGGAGCTGCTGCGCGCGGCCGGCAACTACGCCTCGCTGCGCGACTACGAGCGGGCCCGCGAGCAGGGCGCCGACCTGCGGCCGATGCCGACGCTGTTCATCGTG
This sequence comes from Nonomuraea sp. NPDC049504, assembly GCF_040676845.1. Lineage (NCBI taxonomy): Bacteria > Bacillati > Actinomycetota > Actinomycetes > Streptosporangiales > Streptosporangiaceae > Nonomuraea > Nonomuraea sp. NPDC049504. The sequence continues at coordinate 267,700 of NZ_JBFAPT010000002.1, read as the reverse complement.
CTGGACGAGTTCAGCGAGCTGCTGGCGGCCAAGCCGGAGTTCATCGACCTGTTCGTGATGATCGGCCGGCTGGGCCGCTCGCTGGGCGTGCACCTGCTGCTGGCCTCGCAGCGGCTTGAGGAGGGACGGCTGCGCGGCCTGGACACGCACCTGTCGTACCGGATCGGCCTGCGCACGTTCTCGGCCATGGAGAGCCGGGTGGTGCTGGGCGTGGCGGACGCGTACGAGCTGCCGTCCGCGCCGGGCAACGGCTACCTGAAGTTCGACACGACCGGCATGACCAGGTTCAAGGCCGCGTACGTGTCAGGCGTCCACCAGTCCGACCCCGCCACGTCGGGCGCCACCGACGGCCAGGCGCCCATCCGCGAGGTCGTCGAGTACAGCCCCGCCTACCTGCCGCTGCCCGAGATCCCCGAGCCGGAGGAGCCCGAGGAAGAGGAGGAGCCGGAGCCGGCCGCCGCCGGTCAGCGCAGCCTGCTCGACGTCGTCGTCTCCCGCCTGAGCGGGCACGGCCCCGCCGCGCACCGCATCTGGCTGCCGCCGCTGTCCGAGCCGCCCACGCTGGCCCACCTGCTGCCGCCGCTGTCCGTCAGCCCCGAGCACGGCCTGTCCACGACCGGCTGGCAGGGGCGCGGCAAGCTGCACGCCGTCGTCGGCATCGTGGACAAGCCGTTCGAGCAGCGGCGCGACCCGTACTGGCTGGACATCTCCGGCGCGGCGGGACACGTCGGCGTGGCCGGCGGCACGCAGAGCGGCAAGAGCACCATGGTCCGGACGCTGGTGACCGGCATGGCGCTCATGCACACCCCGCGCGAGGTGCAGTTCTACTGCCTCGACTTCGGTGGTGGCGCACTCGCCTCGCTGGAGGGCCTGCCGCACGTCGGCAGCGTGGCCACCCGGCTCGACGGCGAGCGGGTCCGGCGTACGGTCGCCGAGATCGCCGGCATCCTGGAGCGGCGCGAGCGCGAGTTCGGCGAGCAGGGCATCGAGTCGATGGCCGCCTACCGCCGCATGCTCCAGGAGGGCACGATCGAGGGCGACGGCTGGGGCGACGTGTTCCTGGTCGTGGACGGCTGGCTGACGCTGCGGCAGGAGTTCGACTCGCTGGAGCCGACCATCACCGACATCGCGGGCCGCGGCCTCGGCTACGGCATCCACCTGGTGGCCGCGACCAACAAGTGGTCGGAGTTCCGGCCCAGCATCCGCGACCTGTTCGGCACCAAGATCGAGCTGAAGCTGGGCGACTCCTACGAGTCGGAGGTCAGCAGGAAGCAGGCGATGGCGGTGCCCGAGAGCACGCCGGGCCGCGGCCTGACCAAGGACGGCTTCCACTTCCTGTCGGCGCTGCCCAGGATCGACGGGGTCCAGAACTCCTCCGACCTGGCCGCCGGAGTCAGGGCGCTGGTGCAGGCCGTACGCGAGTCGTGGCAGGGCCCCGTCGCGCCGCCCGTACGGCTGCTGCCCGCCGTCCTGCCGGTCTCCGCGCTGCCCGAGGACCCCGACCGCATCCCGATCGGCATCGACGAGGCGTCGCTGTCGCCGATGGCGCTCGACTTCGACTCCGACCCGCACTTCGTGGTGTTCGGCGAGAACGAGAGCGGCAAGTCTAACCTGCTGCGGCTCATCTCCGAGGGCCTGGTCAGCAGGAAGGAGCCCAGCGAGGCGATGCTGATCGTGATCGACTACCGGCGCTCGCTGCTCGACTCGGCCGTCACCCCGCACCGCATCGGCTACGCCGCCTCCAGCGCCGCCGCCGCCAGCCTCATCAACGACGCCAAGGAGGCGCTGCTCAGCCGCCTGCCCCCGGCCGACCTGACGCCCGAGCAGCTGCGCGACAGGAGCTGGTGGCAGGGCTCCGACCTGTACGTCATCGTGGACGACTACGACCTCGTCGCCACCTCGGCCAACCCGCTGCACCCGCTGGTCGACCTGCTGCCGCAGGCCCGCGACATCGGCCTGCACCTGGTGCTGTCGCGCCAGATGGGCGGCGCGAGCCGGGCCATGTTCGACCCGGTCATCCAGCGGCTGAAGGACATGGCGACGCCCGCGCTGCTCATGTCGGGCAGCAAGGACGAGGGTTACCTGTTCGGCAACGTGCGCCCGCAGCCGCTCCCGCCCGGCCGCGGGCACCTGGTGGACCGCCGCTACGGCTCGCGCCTGATGCAGACGGCGTTCCTGGACGCAGAAAGGGGGACCGACCATGGCCGACCTTGACATCCATCTCTCCGCGCTCGACCGGTGCCGCACCGCCATCAAGAAGGCGGCGGGCCAGTACCAGGACACGCTGACCGAGCGCAATCCCGGCGAGCTGACGTACGACGCGGACGGGGAGGTGCACAACAACCGCACCCCGGTCAGCGCCGACACCTTCGGCCACCTGCCCGGCTCGGCGGGGCTCGCGTCGGCCGCGAACAGCGTCTGGTCGGCGCTCATCGGCGAGATGGACGAGGCGCGCAAGAAGCTCAAGGGCACCGAGCGCGGCCTGAGCGACGTCGAGGAGAACATCCGCGCGGCCCACCGGGCCACGTCGTGAGCGTCGCGCACCTGCCCGGCGGCGCCGCGCTCGACGAGATGCTGCGCAAGGTGACCGGCAAGCCCGGCGGCATCGACAAGATCGCCGAGCAGTGGACGGCGTCGTCGGGCGACATCGAGGAGTTCGCCGGGGCGCTGTCGTCGGCGGTCAGGAACGTGGACGAGGCTTGGAACGGCCGCTCGGCCAAGAGCTTCGACGACTACATGCGCAAGTACGGCACCGCCGCGGAGAGCCTCAAGACGGCGCTGAACGACTGCGCCGCCGCGCTCAAGTCCGCCGCGTCCGCGCTGCGCGAGTCGCACACCGAGATCTCCTCGATCTGCCGCGACCTCAGCACGAACGCCGCGAGCTACCGCACCCGGTACATGAACGAGCACCCGGACGCCACCGAGGCGGACGTGCGGCCCGGGCTCGCCGCGCTGGTCGAGCAGGCCAAGAAGGACGCCAAGCCGTGGGTGGACGCCGCCGAGACGGCCGTCTCCAAGGCCAAGAAGGACATCGGCGAGCACCTGAAGAACCGCCGACTGACCTTCCACGCCATACCGGACGTGACCACCCAGACCTTCACCCCCGAGAAGGGCCGCAAGCTCGACTGGGTGCCCGACCCCGACTACCAGACGGAGGGCACCTCCGTGCAGGGCGGGCGCGGCACGGAGCTCGGCGCCGGCACGCCTTCCGGCGGCTTCGGTGGTTACGGCCCCAGCGGCGCGCCACCCTCCGCCGGCGCGGCGACGCCGCCCGAGCGGGTCAAGGCGTGGATCGAGGAGGCCGTACGGATCCTCACCGCCGCCGGCGTGCCCGCCTCCAAGATGAACGTCAACGACATCTGGCGGATCATCCAGCACGAGTCCGGCGGAAACCCGCACGCCATCAACACCTGGGACTCCAACGCGGCCAGGGGCACCCCGTCCAAGGGCCTCATGCAGACGATCGACCCCACGTTCAACGCCTACGCGATGGACGGGCACCGCGACATCTACGACCCGGTGGACAACATCATCGCCGGCGTCCGGTACGCGATCTCCCGCTACGGCTCCGTCTCGAACGTGCCCGGCCTCGTCAGCAAGACCTACGTCGGCTACTGACGCGGACGCCCCCGGGGCCGCAGGGCCTCCGGGGGCGTCGTCGTCAGGCGGGGCGGGTCAGCCGCAGTTGGCCCAGCCGGTGCTCGTGCTGCCCGAGCCGACGTAGCCGGAGATGCGCACGCACTTGCCCTTGGCGCTCACCTTCACCGGGCCGGCGTAGTACTCGAAGCTGCCGTTGTCGGACTGGCTGCCGCCGCCCTGCGCCTCAAGGGTGACACCCATCGAAGTGCTCTTGCCGACGTCCGCCGTCTTGATGGTGACCGCGCAGTTCTGGCCGGTGCTGTTGTTCCACAGCTGGTACGTCACCCCGCCCGAGAACGAGGCGGACCGCTGCACCGAGAACCCGGAGCCGCACACCTGCGCGGCCGTGTACGGGTTCTTGACCGGCGCGGCCGGCTTGGCCGTGGTCTTCGTCGGCTGGGGCTTGGCCGTCGTCTTCGTCGGCTGCGGCTCCGGCTCCTGCGTGGGCGTCGGGTCGGGCCGCTTCGTCGGCGTCTTGACCGGCGCCTTGGGGGTGGTCTTGGTCGGCTTCGGCGTCGGCTGCACCGTCTTGGTGACGGTCGCCTTCGGCTTCGGCGCCTGCGTCTTCTGCTGCTTCTTGGTGGGCTGCGCCCGCTTCGTCACGGTCGCCGGCGGCTGCGTCGGCACCACGACCGGCGTCGTCGGCAGCGCCGACGGGGTGGTGGGCGCCGTGGTCAGCTCCGGCACGTCGGGCGTCGCCGACGACCACTCGGTGGGCAGCACCAGCGGCCCCACGTCGTTGGTGTCGTTGCTGGCCGCCCACGGGACGGTGGCCTCGGCGGTCGCCTGCGGGTTCGCCGGGTCGGTGCCCTGCGGCGCCGGGCCCGTGGCGGTGCCGCTGGGCGTGGGGATGCCGTCGGTGTTCTCCTGCGCCACCGAAGCGGGCTCGACCTGCTGGAGGCGTACGTAGCGGTTGGCGCCCCACAGGCCCACGGCGGCGACGAGCGCGACCGTGGCGACGGCGGCGATCAACGCCAGCGGCAGCCCCCTGCGGGGCGCGGGCGACGACGACCGCTCGATCCTGATCTGCGCGGGCGGCTGCGGCGGGTCCGCCTCAGGCGGCCCCCACATGGTGCTCTCCGGCGTGACGGGCCGCCCCTGCAGCTGCGGCGCCTGCGACTCGGGACCGCCCTGCTGATGCGGTACGGGCACATTCGCCCCAGGCCCCTGCGGCCCCTGCATCCCAGGGCCGTGCATGCCAGGACCCTGCATCCCAGGCCCCGGCACGGGCGTCCCCTGAAGCGGCGGCCCAGGAACGTGCGGCGGCGGCACGTGCGGCCCCGAAGGCGGACCCTGCGGGGGCAGGTTCGGCCCGGAAAGCGGCCCGTGCGGCGGCCCTTGGGGCGGCCCCTGCATCGGCACGCCCCCCTGAGGCATCCCCTGAAGGGGACCCCCCTGAGCGGGCACCGGCGGAGGAGGCCCCTGCGGCGGCACATGAGGACCGAGGGGCCCCTGCGGAGGTCCCTGAAGCGGCCCCTGAAGCGGCCCCTGCATCGGCGGCCCTTGCGGCGGCCCACCCGGCATCGGCAGCCGAGCGATCGTCACACCTTCCAGCGGCGGCCCCTCAGGCGCACGCCGCGGCGCAGGCGCCTCGGGCCCCTCGCCCCCAGCCCCACCGGACTGGGGTCCGGGCGCACCGGCCTTGGACTCAGCCGCCACGGGCGCACCGGCCTTGGGCTCACCTGCCACGGGCTCATTGGGCTTGGACGCGTCCGCGACAGGCCCATCCGGCTTCTGCTCACCCACCTCGGGCTGACCGGACTCCGCCGTCTCCGCTGCCGGCCCGCCGGGCTCCGGCCCGTCCGCGGCCGGCTCGGCCGGCTTCGGCGCTGCTGGGGTGGGGGCGTCCGTCTTCGAGCTGTCCGCGGCCGGGGCGGCCGGGGCCGGGGCGACGGCTGCCGCGGCCGCTGGGGCCGCTTCGGGCTTCGCCGCAGGGGTGTCCGGGGTTTTCGGGGCGTCGCCGAGGACCTGCATCAAGGCGCTGTAGGTCGTCGGGCGGGAGCCGACTTCCCTGGTCAGGGCCGACAGCAGGACGCGGCGGAGCGGCTCGGCCGTGATGCCGACGTCGGGGTCGCCGTTCAGGGCGGCTTCACGGTCGGCGAACGGCGGGCGGCCGGTGCCCGCGTACACGATGGTGGCGGCCCAGGCGAAGACGTCGGCGTAGGGGCCGTACGGGCGGCCCTCCAGCTGCTCGGGCGCCTGGTAGGCGGCGTCGCCGACCGGGTCGCCGATGGCGGCGTCGGTGACGCGCGGGCCGTCGGCCCCGAGGATCACGTTGTGCGGGGTGAGCGAGCGGTGGGCCAGCCCGGCGAGGTGCACGGCGGACAGCGCGGTCAGCACGCCGACGGCCACGCGTTCGAGCGCGTCCCCGGTCAGCGGCTCGCCGTCGGCGACGGTTTCGGCCAGGCTCTTGCCTTCGACGTACTCGCGCACGACGTACGGCCGGTCGTCGTGGTAACCGGCGTCGAGGACGCGGGCGACGTACGAGCTGGAGACCCGCTTGGCCCCCAGGTACCGATCGGGCTCACGATCGGACTCCGGCTCGGCGGGGAGCAGCTTGATGGCCACCTTGGGCGCGTCCTCGGACTCGCGCCCGAGGAAGACTGCCCCTCTCGGCCCCTCTCCCAGCAGCCCGACAATGCTGAAAGCGCCGATCCGCTCTGGATCCCCAGGGCGCAAAGGGTGCATGCCCAAACCTTTCACCAGCAAAGCATGAATTGATCACATTCAACCAGATCTGTCACATCAGCATCAGGCGTTTCGGACGGCCGTCAACAAATCGTTGTGCCGTTTCCTTGCACCCATAGTTACGACGCCGTACAGATCAGGTCGGCCGCCCGGGACGCCAGCCCCTCCGCCGGCCCATGGGGATCACCACGCGCATCGCCACGACCAGCAGCGCCAGCCCGATCGCGCAGGCCGCGACGAGCACGGCCAGGTCGATGGCCCTCTCGTCCACGGGCGGGGCCTTGGTCACGGCGCTGCGCGGCAGCGGGGTCGGCGGGGGCGGCGCGACCACGGGCGCGTTGGCGGGCTCGAACGGCAGGATCGCGCTCACCGCCAGCATCGGGTTCACCATGCCGGCCCCCTTGCCCGCGCCGGTGGCGCCGTCGGCGGTGGCGATGATGCGCCGGCGTACCTGCGCCTGGTCGAGGCTGGGATAACGGGCCCTGACGAGCGCGGCGACGCCCGCCACGTACGGCGCCGCGTAGCTGGTGCCGTCGAGTCCCTTGGCGTAGGCGCCGCCCGGCCAGGTCGAGGTGATGTCCTGGCCAGGCCCGATCACCGACACGGGCGTCTTGGTGTTGGAGAACTCGGCCAGCGTGCCTTCCGGCCCGGCCGCGCCCACCCCGAGCACGCCGTCGTAGCTGGCCGGGTAGGCGGGTGACGGGGTGCCGTCCTGGCGGGAGATGTTCCCGGCGGCGGCGACGATGACCGCGTCCTTGGCGAGCGCGTACCGTACGGCCGTTTCGAGCGCGGGGTGGTCGAGCGTCTTGCTCGACACGTTGATGACCTTGGCGCCCTGGTCGGCGGCGGCCTTGATGGCCTTGATGAGCAGCTGCGTGTCACCGTTCTGCTCGGTGTCGGTGAACTTGTACGACAGCAGCCGCGCCCCCGGCGCAACGCCGTGGAAGAGCACGCCCTTGACGTATTGGGCGCCGATGATGCCCGCGACGGCGGTGCCGTGGCCGACGCAGTCGCGGTAGCCGGAGCCGACGAGGTCGGCCTTGCCAGCCAGGCGGAGCTGCGGATGAGTGAGATCGACGCCGGTGTCGATGACCGCGACGGGAACGCCCGCGCCGGTCGACAGCGACCAGACGCTCTTCGGGTCGAGCCGCTTCTGCGCCCACGGCTCACCGACCTCCAGCTGGCCCCTGGGCGGATTGCAGTCGGGGGCGGCCCCTGCGACGGACCCTGCGACGGACCCTGCGGCGGCCCCTTGGACGGCTGGGGCGAGGGAAGCCTGCAAGGCGAGCACGCTGGCCAGGAGGACGCGACCAATCATGGAGAAAAAGGGTAGCCCGCCCGATTCGCCGCAAAGTTACGTTCGGCCAGAGTCCCTTTCACGGCGGGTCCCACGGGTCAACGGTAAGAAGCCCCGGCCGCTTCGCCAGGGCCTCTTCCGTTGATCACTTCGTGGCGGACTCGATGTTCTGCCGGTAGGTCCCGATGACCCGCGAAGCCTCCTGAAGCTCCTCGGTCATCCGCTGGAATGCCGTGCGGTAGTTCTGCCACGCCTGCTGGAAGCGCTGCGCCCCAGGACCCGTCCACGCCGTGCCGACCTTGGCGGCCTCGCGGTCGAGCGCGGTCATCGTCGTACGGACCGCCTCCGACTGCTGCGTGAACTGGCTGGACATCTGCTGCATTTCCGCGGGGTCGCCGCCGAGCATGCTCTGGCTCATGCATACCTCCTGGAACCTGTGAAAGCGCCCTCACACTAAGGAAGGGGCACCGCCCGTCGCCGGAGATATGCCGAGCGGCTATGGTCTACCCGAGGATTGTTCCAATCGAAACGGAGGCCGCCCGCGCCTCCGACAAGCCGGGACGACCAGCGGCGATAGGGTTCTCTTCCCGGCCGACCGGGAGCCGGGCGCGTCTCGGGGCAGGTGCTCGACGCGAACGACGGCAGGCACGTGGAGCCGCCGAACCTAGCAGGAAGGACGAAGGCCGGTGCGGAAGGTTCTGATCGCCAACCGCGGCGAGATCGCCGTGCGAGTGGCCCGCGCGTGCGAGGACGCCGGCATCACCAGCGTGGCCGTCTACGCCGACCAGGACCTCGACGCCCTGCACGCCAAGGTCGCCGACGAGGCGTACGCGCTGCACGGGCAGACCCCGGCCGAGACCTACCTCGACGTGGACAAGCTCCTCGGCATCGCCCGCCGCAGCGGCGCCGACGCCGTCCACCCCGGCTACGGCTTCCTCTCCGAGAACGCCGCCTTCGCCCAGGCCGTCATCGACGCGGGGCTCGTCTGGATCGGCCCGCCGCCCGCCGCGATCGCCGCGCTCGGCGACAAGGTGCAGGCCAGGCACATCGCGCAGAAGGTCGGCGCGCCGCTGGTCGCGGGCACCAAAGACCCGGTGAGCGGAGCCGCCGAGGTGGTGGCGTTCGCCGAGGAGCACGGGCTGCCGATCGCCATCAAGGCCGCGTACGGCGGCGGCGGGCGCGGCATCAAGGTCGCCCGCCGGCTCGAAGAGGTCGCCGAGCTGTACGAGTCGGCCGTCCGCGAGGCCGTGGCCGCGTTCGGGCGGGGCGAGTGCTTCGTCGAGCGCTACCTCGACCGGCCCCGCCACGTCGAGACGCAGTGCCTGGCCGACGCCCACGGCGACGTCGTCGTGGTCAGCACCCGCGACTGCTCGCTGCAGCGCCGCCACCAGAAGCTGGTGGAGGAGGCGCCCGCGCCGTTCCTCACCGCCGAGCAGGTCGAGGTCCTCTACGCCAGTTCCAAGGCCATCCTGAAGGAGGCCGGCTACGTCGGGGCCGGCACCTGCGAGTTCCTCGTCGGCCAGGACGGCACGATCTCCTTCCTGGAGGTCAACACCAGGCTCCAGGTCGAGCACCCGGTCAGCGAGGAGGTCGCGGGCATCGACCTCGTACGCGAGATGTTCCGCATCGCCGACGGAGAGCCGCTCGGCTACGACGACCCCGCGCTGCGCGGCCACGCGATCGAGTTCCGCATCAACGCCGAGGACGCCGGCCGCAACTTCCTGCCCGCCCCCGGCACGCTGACCACGCTGCGCGCGCCGTCGGGGCCGGGAGTGCGGCTCGACTCCGGCTACGAGGCGGGCATGACGGTGCCGGGGACGTTCGACTCGCTGGTGGCCAAGCTGATCGTCACCGGCCGCACCCGTCAGGAGGCGCTCGAGCGCTCCCGGCGGGCGCTGGCGGAGTTCGAGATCACCGGCATGCCGACCGTGCTGCCGTTCCACCGGGCCGTGGTGACGGATCCCGCGTTCGTGTCGGAGCCGTTCTCGGTGCACACGCGGTGGATCGAGACGGAGTGGGACAACCCGGTGGCGCCGTACGACGGGGACGTCGCGGCCGGCGAGGAGCCCGCCAGGGAGACGGTCACGGTCGAGGTCGGCGGCAAGCGGCTGGAGGTCGTGCTGCCCGCCGGGCTGGGCGCCCCGGCGCCTGCGCAGGCCGCTCGCGGCAAGGCGCCGAGGCGCGCTGGCGGCGGCTCGAACAAGCCGGCGGCCGGCGGCGACGCCCTGGTCAGCCCCATGCAGGGCACGATCGTCAAGGTCGTGGCCGGCGACGGCGACACCGTGAACGAGGGCGACACCGTGGTGGTGCTCGAAGCCATGAAGATGGAGCAGCCGCTGACGGCCCACAAGTCGGGCACCGTCACCGGGCTGACGGCGGCGGTCGGGCAGACCGTCACCTCCGGCGCGACGATCTGCGAGATCAAGGACTCCTGACGGTCCCTGATGAGGGCTTGGCCGGAGATCGACCCGACCGGGACCCAACCGGTGCCAGGCTGTTGCGCCACGGAGTGCTCCCGCGCGGCCCTGGACGGGTAGCGTGCCTCTTGAGGAACTTTGCCGACCGCCCATTCGTCCTCAAGGGCGAAGGAGGCTTGCTGCCCATGACCCACTCGCTGCGCCGAGCAGGGGCCGCGTTCGCGGCTCTGATCGCCGGTCTTATCGTCGTTCTTGCGCTGTCCCCTGCCGCCAACGCGGCGGCGCCACCGGATGCCGACACGGTCGTGTCCAACTGGAAGAAGGCGCCGCTCTATGTGGTGGCCGGCTCTGCCTTGTCGTCCGGTCAGGAGAGCGAGATCAACGACGCGCTCAAGGGCGCGGACACCAAGATCTACGCTGTGGCGCTGCCCGACGGCACGATTGACCAGTCCACCATTGCGCCCTACATGAGCCAGCTCAGCTCCGCGCTGAGCAAGGCGGGCCGTCCTAGTGCGACCATCGCCGTCATCGACGGCCAGACCCTTTTCGCCGGATCCAACGCTCTCAGCAAGGGCCTGGCAGGCAACCTGGCCACCCGCGCGGTCAACGCCAACTCGGGCGACATCGTGGCCGGCATGAAGGACTTCACCAACCGCGTCGACATGGCCGCCAAGGGCGACCGTTCGGCGCTCGACTCCGGCAGCCAGGCCAACCCGGGCGCCGGCGGCACCGGGGCGCTGATCGCCCTCGGCGCGCTGGTCCTGGTCGGCGGTGGCGGCTACTTCCTCTACTCCAACAACAAGAAGAAGAAGCGGGCCATCCAGGAGGCCAAGGACCTCGCCGCGGTCAAGCAGACCGTCGAGGAGGACGTCACCAAGCTCGGCGAGGAGATCACCGCCGTCGACACCGACGTCACCCTGGCCGGCGAGGGCGGCAAGCACATCGAGGAGTGGCAGACCGCCCTCGACTCCTACGAGAAGGCCAAGACGCAGCTCGCCGCCGTGCAGCGCGCCGACCAGGTCCGCGAGGTCACCCAGACCCTCGAGGACGGCCGCTACGCGCTCGCCGTGGTCAAGGCCAAGGTCAGCAACGAGCCGGTCCCCGAGCGGCGCGCTCCCTGCTTCTTCAACCCGCAGCACGGCCCGTCCATCCGCGACGTCCGCTGGGCCCCGCCCGGTGGCGCCGTCCGCGACGTGCCCGCCTGCAAGATGGACGCCGAGGCGATCGAGCGCGGCTTCGACCCGCAGATGCGTGAGGTCATGGTCGACGGCCAGCGGCGCCCCTACTACGACGCGGGTCCCGCCTACCAGCCCTACGCCTCCGGCTACTACGGCGGCTTCGGCGACATCATGACCGGCATGTTCATCGGCACCATGATGGGCAGCATGCTCAGCGGCGGCTGGGGCATGGGCGGCTACGGCGCCGGCTACGCCGAGGGCTACTCCGACGCGGGCGGCGGCGGAGACTTCGGCGGCGGAGGCGACGTCGGTGGCGGCGGCTGGGGTGACTTCGGCGGCGGAGGCGACTTCGGCGGCGGAGACTTCGGCGGCGGCGACTGGTGACCACCGGTCCCTGACCACAACCGAGAAGCCCCGGACCAGGTTCGCCTGGCCGGGGCTTCGTGCTTCGTACTTCGTACTTCGTGCTTCCCCCGGGACCGGTGACCGGCCGCCGGTTCTCGTTCTGGGTGGCCCTCCTCGACGGGGGCCGCGGGTCACCCCTTCAGGGGCTGGTGGAAGCGGACGGTGTTGCCCGCGGGATCGCGGAAGGCGGCGTCACGGACGCCGTAGGGCCGGTCGATGGGCTCCTGGAGGACCTCGGCGCCGGTGGCACGGACGCGTTCGAAGTCGGCGTCGATGTCGTCACTGCTGAAGACGATCATCGGCAGCAGGCCCTTGACGAGCAGTTCGCGCAGCGCGTCACCTTCGGCCTCCGAGCGCCCCGCGTACGCGCTGGAGAGCACGATCTCGGGCCCGCCGTGCACCGGGTCGCCCAGGGTCACCCACCGCTGCCCCCCGTCCCCGACGTCGCTGCGTACCTCGAAGGCGAGCCCGTCGCGGTAGAAGGCGACCGCCTCGTTCATGTCGTCGACCGTGATGTGGCAGTACTGAAGTGCGAAAGTCATGACCGTCACGGTAGGCCGCACCACCCCGGCCGGGCTTCTCGAAACCTGACCGGTTGACGATCACCGAATGGAAGGCACCTCATGAACCCTGCTGACGTGGCGCTCGTCGTCATGGGCGGCCTGCCCGCAACCGGCAAGACCACGCTGTCGCGGCTGCTGGCCGGGCGGCTGCGTGCGGTGCATGTGCGGGTCGACACCATCGAACAGGCGATCGTCCGCTCGGGTCTCGCCGAGCACCCGATCGGGCCCGCCGGGTACGTCGTCGCGTACGCGCTCGCCGAGGACCACCTGCGGCAGGGCCTCACGGTGGTGGCCGAGTCGGTGAACCCGCTGGCCGTCACCAGGGACGCGTGGCGCGAGGTGGGCGTACGGGCCGGGGTGCCGGTCACGGAGGTGGAGGTGGTCTGCTCCGACCAGGACGAGCACCGGCGGCGGGCGGAGTCGCGCCGGCTCGACATCCCGGGCCTGCGCCCGCCGAGCTGGCGGGAGATCGTGGAGCGCGCGTACGAACCGTGGGCCCGCGCCCACGTGACGATCGACACCGCGGGCCGCGGCCCCGAGGAGTCGGCGGGCGAGCTGCTGCGGGTGCTCGGGCGCGGCTGAGACATCTCGGAATCGCTGTCAACCGTACGGGCCTCCCGGCCGGTATTCATCAGCGGAGGCGACGAGATGGAGACGCTGCATGGACGACGGGTTCGCGGAGTACGTGGCACACCGGCACGCACGCCTGTGCCGGATGGCCTACCTCCTGTGCCGGGACTGGGGCGCGGCGGAGGACCTCGTACAGACCGCGCTGGCGCGGGCCTGGCTGGCGTGGCGGCGGATCGAGGGCGACCCCGACCCGTACGTCTACCGCATCATCGTCAACACGCACGCCTCCTGGTGGCGGCGGCGCTGGCGGGGTGAGGTGCCCGCGGAGAGCCTGCCGGAGACGGCGGACCCGCGCGACCGCGCCGCGGAGGCGGACGACCAGGCGGCGTTGTGGGGCGCGATCGGCGCGCTGTCGCCGCGTCAGCGGGCGGTGGTCGTCCTGCACTACTTCGAGGGGCACACGCTGACCCAGATCGCCGGCATCGTCGGCTGCTCGCCGGGGGCGGTGAAGAGCCAGCTCAACCGGGCGCTCAACAAACTCCGGATCGATCCTGACGTACGAAGCGTGCACGTGGAAGGGGCGCGGCGATGAGGCGCACGCAGAACGAGCTGGAGCGGCTGCTGGACGAGCGGAGCCGCAGCGCGCCGCCGTCCCCGGACCTGGGGGCGATCGTGCGGCGCGGCAGGCGGATCCGGCGCGGCAGGCGGGCGGCGTCGGCGGGAGCGGCGCTCGCGGTCGCGGCGGTCGCCCTCATGTACGGCCTCCCGCCGGCCCCTTCGCCGGCTCCTGCCGCGCGCCAGCCCACGGACACGGTCAGTCTCCAGCCGGAGCTCCCGCTGCCGGAGACGTTCCGCGTGAAGCTGGGCGACAAGGACTTCACCCTGCCCCTCCTCCACTCCGAGCGGTACGAGACCATGGGCGTCCCCCGGACGGTGACCTTCTCCCCGACCAGCAAGGACACCGCGCACATGGTGGTCTGCGACGACCCGCGGGCGTGGGTGGTCATCAGGAGCTCGCTCAAGGGCGGGGAGATGGGCGGCGGCGCCGGCAGGTGCGGCAAGGGAACGGGCGGACATCACGACAAGCTGTCGGCCCCCGAAGGCTGGCTCGAACGCCCGCAGAAGATGCAGATCTGGGTCTTCCCCGCGGACGCCCCCATCGAGCGCGTGGCCGCCGAGGTCAAGGCGTGCACGCCGGACATGAACGAGAGCGTCTGCGCGCGGCTGCACAGGAGGCCGCCGCTACTGTTCGACGAGGTGGTCGAGCGGCTGTCGGCCGAGGTCGGCGAGCGCCCCGGCCGCTGGGCCGTCGGCGTCTACGACCGCGCGAAGGAGGGCGAGTGAGCGTGCGCCTGTGGTGCCTGCGGCACGCCGAGTCGGAGAACGTCGTCACCCGCACGTCCGGCGCCGTGCCGCACGCCGAGCTGACCCCGCGCGGCCGCGACCAGGCGGCCGAGGCGGGCCGCCGGCTGCGCGGCGCGGGGATCACCCACGTGTACGCGAGCAGCGCCGTCCGCGCCGCCACCACCGCCGAGATCGTCGCAGGGACGCTCGGTCTCACCACGACCCTGCTTCCCGAACTGGCGGAAGTGGGCCTCGGGCGCGCGGAGGGCTCGCAGGACGCCGGGGTGCGGGCGCGTACGGCCGAGGTGCTGCGGGCCTGGGTCGTGGACGGCGCCCTGGACGAGGCGGTGGCCGACGGCGAGGACGGCCACGCCGTCACCGGCCGCGTCGCGGCCGCGCTGGCCGGCATCGCGGCCCGGCACGACGGCGGCGTCGTCGCGGTGGTCGGCCACGTCGCCAGCCTGACCGCCGGGCTCGCCGTGCTGTGCGGGCTGGGCGGGCTGGGCGGGCGCGTGTGGGGGGCGCCGCTGCCGCACGCCGAGCCGTTCGCCGTCGAAGGGGACGGAACCGCCTGGCACTGCGGGAGCTGGCCTGCAGAATGTCTGATGTGATCTATCTTGCCGAGGGTGACCGGGTGGCCCTGCGTTACCTGTGCCTCCAGGACTTCGAGGAGCTCACGGCCCTGCACCGGGAGAGCGCCGACCTGCTCGCCCGGTGGATGCCGGGGCCGCCCATCGTCACGTACGCGGCCTTCGAGGCGTACCTGGCCAGGTTCGACGAGCCCGTGCACGAGGGGTTCCTGATCTGCCGGCTCGACACCGGCGCGATCGTCGGCCGGGTCAACGTCAACAACATCGTCCGCGGCACCCACCAGTGCGGCACCATCGGCTACTCGGCGTTCGCCTCGACCACCGGGCGCGGCTACCTGACCGAGGGGCTGCGGCTGCTGGTGGGGCACGCGTTCGGGGAGATGGGGCTGCACCGGCTGGAGGCCAACATCCAGCCGCACAACCAGCCGTCCATCAACCTGATCAAGAGGGTGGGGTTCCAGCGCGAGGGGTTCTCGCCGAACTTCCAGTACATCGACGGCGCCTGGCGCGACCACGAGCGGTGGGCCATCACCGTGGAGATGACGTGAGGGAGACGGCCCGCGTCCTGCTGCTCGACGTGGCGGACAGGATCCTGCTCTACCGGGGGCTGCTGCTGCAGGTGGACGAGCCCTCGTACGCGTGGTTCACGCCCGGCGGCGGCATCGACCCCGGCGAGAGCCCGAGCGAGGCCGCCGCCCGCGAGCTGCGCGAGGAGCTCGGCCACGTGGTGCCGCCGGAGGCGCTGGGGCCGGTGGTGGCGACCAGCGAGGGCGGCTGGACGGTGGGCGGACGCCGGCACCATGCCCGCGACCACTACTTCCTGCTGCGGGTGGACGGGCTCGAGGTGGACGACTCCGGAATGGACGACGACGAGCGCGCCTCGACCGACCGGTTCCAGTGGTGGACGGCGGCCGAGCTGGCCCGCGCCGACGAACCCGTCGTCCCGTCGCGGCTCGCGCCCCTGGTCGAACGCCTCGCCGCCGGCGACCGCCCGGCCGCGCCGATCGTCCTGCCCTGGCACCTGCTCTCAGGGTGATGGGGGTTGATCACTTGAGGGGGCGACGTGGCAGGATCGGGGCGTGACCTTCGCGCCGCTGCCAGAGACCGCCGCCTGGCGGCACGTGACCGCCCGTACCGGCTTCGAGGTCGCGTACTTCCGGCCGCATGAGGGCGGGCATCGCATCGAGGGCTGTACGACCGCCGTCGAGGACGGCCGCACGTGGGCGGTCGACTACACGATCGAGGTCGACACCTCGTGGACCACCCGCCTGGCCAGGGTCACCAGCCGCACGGTGACCGGCACCCGCCGCACGTTCCTGGAGTCCGACGGCAGGGGCCGCTGGCAGGTGGACGGCTCCCCCGCCCCCGACCTGGACGGCTGCCTGGACGTCGACCTGGAGTCCTCGGCGGTGACCAACACGCTCCCGGTCCACCGCCTCCGCCTGGCGACGGGCTCAGGCGCCCCGGCCCCGGCCGCGTACGTCCGCGCCCTGGACCTGTCCGCAGAACGCCTCGACCAGCACTACACCCGCGCGGGCGACGACACCTACGACTACGCGGCACCGGTCTTCGAGGTCGCCTGCCGCCTCCACTACGACCCTTCAGCCCTCATCCTCGACTACCCCGGCCTCGCCACCCGCGCGCTCTAGCTCGACGGGAGGAGGGTGCCCAGGGGGCCGAGGTCGAGGTTGAGGTCCTCCGGGGTGAGGTCGAAGCGGTCGCAGAGGTCCTCCATGGCCTCTTCCAGGCGCATCAGGGTGACGCCCAAGGTCTCGATCTGCTCGTCCGTCAGGTTGCCCTCCTCCATGCGGCGGACGCACTGGCGTTCCACGAGCTGGCGGATCAGCTCGATGAGGGTCAGGACGAGGCGGGACAGGTCGCGCTCGACCGTCTCCGAGTCGGCGGCGATGCGCCAGCGGGGCTTGTCCGCGCTCACGTCAGGTCCTCCCTTCGAGCTGGTCGACCGAGGCGATCAGGGCGTTCAGGGAGATGCGGACGATGTCGATGTCCGCGATCGACAGGACCAGGTCGCCGGTCAGCACGACGCCGCCCGCCAGCAGCCGGTCCAGCAGGTCCACCAGGGCGATCCGTTCGGGCGGCAGGTCGTCGGTGGCCACCACGTCCCGCAGGGGCGTGGTCACGTCGTCTCCATGACCGTGAACGAGTAGGGCGCCCACGGGCCGGTCAGGCGGATCTCGACGCCGTCGCCGCCGAGGGTGCCCGCGAGCTCGGCGAACTCCGTGGCGCGGGCCTCGTCCACCAGGTACGCGCCGTTCAGCAGCATCCAGTCGTGGCGGCCGGACAGGCGCGGGTCCTGGGGGCGGTGGCGGCAGCCGTCGGCGGCCAGGGCCGACAGCGTGCGGTGGATGTGGTCGGCGCGGCGCAGCGCCTGCTTGCGGAGCTGCTCCCGGCCGCGCAGGCTCGCCCTTCGACGTTCCAGGTACGCCCGCCCCGGCCGCCCGTACGTCCCGTCGTCGCGGTCATGCCTTGCGCTCGCCGCCCCCGATGGCGAGGGGTGGGCGGGCGCCCCCGTGTCGGGGCCGGTCCCTTCGGCCGCGCGCCGGGATGAGCGCGTTCCGGCGGCCTCAGGTGTCTTCTCCTGCCCGGGGTCGGAGAGGGTGGTGTAGACCTTGACGCCCCATTCGTTGCGGCCTGTGACGTGCGACAGGACGCGGTGGAAGGCTGTTCCGCGGCGGGTCAGGAGGTCCTGGACCTGGTCGTCGCCGGCGTAGACCGTGACGAGGCGGACCGGGGCGGTGGTGGTGGCGGCGGCGACCGCGTCCACGACGCGGTGGTGGGCGCGCGCGGTCTCGGCCAGCCAGTCGAGGTCCTCAAGGCTGCGGCGCAGCGGCTCCTCGCCGAAGGTGTCGAGCGGGACCGAGCTCACGTACGCCACCAGACCGTCGTGCTCGATCGTCCGTACGCGCGCGCCCGCCACGCCGGCCGGGGTCGAGAGGGGTTCGCGGGCGACCGCGTACAGGTAGGTACCCTCAGCCACCGACTTCCTCCCGTCCCTCGGCGACGGCCAGGCGGCGGCGCAGGCGCCGGTTCTCCTCGACCAGCTCGCGGTCGCGTCCGGACAGCCAGGGGTCGTGCGCCCACCAGTCGATGCCCAGCTCCCTGGCGGTGTCGACGGAGGCGATCAGCAGCCTGAGCTTGATCGTGAGGAGTTCGATGTCCAGCAGGTTGACCCGGATGTCGCCGGCGATGACGATGCCCCGGTCGAGGACGCGTTCGAGGATGTCGCCGAGGTTGGCGGGTTCGCGGTTGGCGGGGCCCGACCCGTACGTGGGGCGGACGACGGGACCGGAGGTCATCACGCCTCCCCGAAGTCGGCGTTCGACCGCCGGTAGCGCCGGATCCTCCGATATGACAGCAAGGTGCCCTCCATATCCATCTCCACCCGATAGAGGGCGAGCATGTCGCCCGAGGACGGGATGCGGCGGTCCTCGACGAGCTCGACGTCCACCAGCCAGCCGTCGTCCCCCGGGACGACCGAGGTGACGCCCTCCGGTTCCTTCTTGGTCAGGTCGGCGATGTGCTGCATGCCGGCCTCGCCCGCCGATGCGGCGTCCAGCACCTCGACAAGCTCCTCCTCGCCGTCCAGTTCCTCGGTGTCCGACCCCTCGGCGATCACCTCCGGCTCACCTCCCCATCGCCAGTCGCAGGACCTCTTCGATGGCCCGGCGTTCCTCTTCCTCCGAGATCTCGCCGGCCCGTCTGGCCGCCTCGATCGCCTCAAGCCGCCGGCGTACGGCGGCGGGGTTGCGCAGCTCGCGCTCCGCCTGGTCCTGGATCATCTCGGCGAGCCTGACCAGCCCGCGCACCGGCGCGAGCGGCCAGGTGAAGATCAGCGAGATCAGCCCCACGCGCCGTACCCCCTTCAGCCCTGCGCGACGACGAAGTCGTACGGCGCCATCGGCCCGATGAGCCGCAGCTCCACACGGCCCTCCCAGCGCTCGCCGAACTCCTTCAGCGCCCGCTCCAGGTCCTTGCGCTGGTCGGACTTGACGAGCAGGGCGACGTGCGCGGCGTCCCATTCGTGGGACGGCTCCCTGAGCGAGGCCTGCAGGTAGTGGCCGGACAGGCCGTCGAGCAGCAGGCGGGTGTCCATGTCCCGCTTGGCCTCGACGGAGGCGGTGATGATCTCGCCGAGCCTGATGCGCTCGTTGCGGGTGGCGTCCTCGGAGGTGCCGCGGATGGCGTCGCGCAGGCCGGCGGCCTCCGGGCTCTCGGCGAGGATCTCCGTCAGGACGGGCCCTTCGGCGTAGCGGCCCTTGACGACGTACTGGGCGCTGCCGGCCAGCTCGTCGAGGGCGGCCACGAAGTCGTCGTGGTGCGGCGCGAGCAGCTCGTCCACGACGGCGCCCGTGTCGGACAGCACCGCCCCGAACCGGAACGGCAGCACGGGCCCCTTGGCGGCAACGCTGTCCAGCAGCTCCTCGTGGGCCAGCAGGTCGTCAGGACGGCCGAGCGGCTTGTCCACGTTCACGCCGCTGACGACGGCCGCGATCTCGCCGTGCTTGACGAGCCGCACTTCGCCAGGAGGCTCCCCCAGCCCTTTCTGGTCGCGGCTCACCTCGGTCTCCGCGGGGACGATGCCGTAGACGTACGTGGCGAGGTTCTGGATCTCCTGGGTGGCCTGGCCGGACCCGGAGACGTTGGTCGAGCGTCCCATAGCGCTTGCTCTTCCTCTCACTTGAGCCGCATCTTCCTGGTGGGGGCGCTCCGGGGTTCCTTCTTCTCGTCGGCCTGCCCGGCCTCCTCGTCCGACCCGCTCAGCTCGCGCTGCTCGTCGCCTTCGACCATGCCCTGGATGACCTCCTTGGAGGCGTCCTGGCCGGAGCCGCCGCCCTTGGCCAGGCCGATGGCCTCGGGCAGGCTCTGCTCGCTCTGGGACATGTCCAGCCGGTTAGCGGCCTCGGCGAAGCGCAGGTAGGTGTCGACGCTGGCCACGACGACGCGCGCGTCGATGGTCAGGATCTCGATGCCGACAAGGGACACCCGGACGTAGGCGTCGATCACGAGCCCTCGGTCGAGGATCGTGTCGATGACGTCGGCGAGGCCGGTGGGGCCCCGCCCGCCGCCCTGCCCGGCCGACGCCGGCTGCACTGACGTAGTCATAGTGTGGTTCTCCCTCCGCCTCACCCGGCCTGCCCGGTGAAACCGACACGGAACCACATACGATCGAAAACCGGACAGATTTTGGATACGTCTCGCTTACGGGCGACTACTCACCGCGAAAATTGAGGCGCGAGGGTGTTTACCTCAGCTGCTCGCGCGTACGGCCAGCTGCGGCGTCAGCAGCGTCGAGTCGGGCACCACGCGGCCCTCCAGCTTGTCCATCACCAGCCTGACCGCCTCCCTGCCCACCTCCTCGGCCGGGATCAGCACGGAGGTCAGCGGCGGGCTGGCCCGCTCGGCGACGTCGTCGGGGCAGATCGCCACCACCGCCACGTCGTCGGGCACCCGGCGGCCGAGCTGGCGCAGCGCGGCCAGCACGTGGCCCACCGCCGACTCGTTGTGCACGACCAGCCCGGACAGGCCGGGGTGGTCGAGCAGCAGGTCGCGGACGGTCTCGTACACCTCGTCGAACGTCTCCTCGCAGGGCAGCGCGACGCCCTCGATGCCGTGCGTGCCCAATGCCTCGACGAAGCCCTCGCGGGTGCGGGTGGCGAAGCCGGTGCCGCGGTCGTAGACGACCGAGGGGGCGCCGAGCAGCGCGATCTCCTCGTGCCCGCGCTCGGCCAGGTGCTCCACGCAGCGCGCGCCGGCGGCGCGGAAGTCGAGGTCGACGCAGGTCAGCCCGGCGGGCTCGGCCGGGAAGCCGATGAGCACGCTCGGCTCCGGCAGCTCGCGCAACAGCGGCACCCGCAGGTCGTCCAGCTCGACATCCATCAGGACGAGCGCGTCCACGAGCGCGCTGGCGGCCACCCTGCGGATGCCCGCGGTGCCCTCGTCGGCGGTCAGCAGCAGCACGTCGTGGTCGAAGCGGCGGGCCGCCGTCACGACCGCGCTGGCGAAGCGCATCAGGACGGGCACGTGCATACCGGCGCGCAGCGGCAGCACGAGCGCGATCACGTTGGAGCGCTTGCTGGCCAGCGCGCGGGCGCCGGCGTTGGGGTGGTAGCCCAGGACGCGGACGCTGTCGAGCACCCGCCGCCGGGTGTCGGCCGAGATCGTACGCTTGCCGCTCAGCACGTACGACACCGTGCTCACGGCCACGCCGGCGTGCTTGGCCACCTCCGCGATGGTGACCGTGCGCCCGCTCAAGCCCCGGCTCCGAACTCGATCACCGTCAGCGTCACGCCCTCGTTCTCGAACACCACGTACAGATCGTGCACTCCGTCCACGCCTTCGAGAGAGACCGGAATGGCCTGATGGTCGTACCGGCCGGTCCTGGGCACGGGGAAGCCGGCCGGCGCGGGGCCGTGCAGCGGGTCGCCGAGCCGGACGGTGATCATGCCGCCCTCGGTGCTGCCCGCCCTGGCCACGCAAGTGGTGACGCCGGTCAGGTCGACCTCGCGGAACAGGATCCAGGCGCCCTCGGCGTCGGAGCGCACGGCGTCGCCGTCCAGCCGGCTCGCGTCCACGAACGTGATCGCGTCGTACGCGTCGTGGCAGGCGGCGCGCAGCGGCCCGCGCTGCGGCGGCACGACCTCGCCCTCGACCTCGAAGCCCGCGCTCAGCCGCAGGTCGGTGGCGCTGCGGCCGACCATGAGCCGGTGCGGCGCGCGCTCGACGACGAACCTGCCCCTGGTGACGTCCCAGAACGCCAGCTCGGAGACCGGCAGCCGCAGCGCGACCGTACGGCTCTCGCCCGGCCCCAGCCGCACCTTCTCGAACCCGCGCAGCCGGCGCAGCGGCTGCTTGACCCGGGAGCGCTGCTGGTGGGTGTAGAACTGCACGACCTCGACGCCGGGCCGCGGCCCGGTGTTGGTGACCGTCACCTCGGCGTGCACCACGTCGCCGTCGAGGCGGACGCGCAGCCCCGTGTAGCCGAACGTGGTGTAGCTCAGCCCGTGGCCGAAGGGGTGCAGGGGGACGCCGCGGAAGTACTGGTAGGTGGCGTCGGAGGCGATGATGTCGTAGTCGAGCAGGTCGGGCAGCTCGTGCTCGGAGCGGTACCACGTCTGGGTCAGGCGGCCCTCGGGGTCGGCGTCGCCGAACAGCACCTCGGCCAGCGCGTGGCCGTACTCCTGGCCGCCGTGGGCCGACCAGAGCACGGCGGGCAGGTCACCGGTGGTCCAGGTCAGCGGGTAGCCGCTGGTGAGGACAAGTACGGTGCGCGGGTTGGCCTCGCGCGCGGCGCGTATGACGGCGTCCTGCGCGGGGGCCAGCGCCAGCGTCAGCCTGTCCTCGGTCTCCCTGCCGTTGACCAGCGGATGGTCACCGGCCACCACGATCGCCACGTCGGCCTCCGCGGCCAGCCTGGCGGCCTCGGCGGTGCCGCTCCTGACGACGTCCATGGCCAGCCAGACGGCCTGGTCGGCGTCGTCCACCAGGCACAGCACGCCGTCGTCCGCGGCGCCGACGTAGCAGCCGGTCGAGATGTGGCGCAGGGCCAGCGTGCCGCGCGGCCGCTCCTCCATGCGGAACGTCTGGCGCACCTCCCACCCGTTCGGCCCCGGCTGGTCGTTGACCAGGGTGGTGCCGTCCACCGAGACGAACCGGCCGGTGGTCACGGAGCGCAGCGCGTACGCTCCGCCGCCCCAGTCGAAGACGTCGAACAGCCCCGCCTCCTGCGCTCCCACGCCGAGCGGCCCGCCGGCCGGGTCGGCGGCGACCGGGCCGGACTCGGCGGTCAGCGTCACCCGGTCCACCGCCTCGCAGAACACGGTCTCGCAGCGCTCGGCCAGCCCGGCGCGGGCGGTGACGGCGTACGGCAGCGTGCCGCTGTACCAGTCCTCCATCAGCGTGTCGCCGAGTTGCCCGAGCACCGCGACCCTGCGGACGTCGCGCAGCGGCAGCAGCCCGTCGTTCTCCAGCAGCACGAACGAGCGCCGCGCCGCCTCCCTGGCCAGCGCCCGGTGCTCGGGGCAGTTGACGACGGAGTCGGTGACGTCGTCGTACGGCGTCGCCGGGTCGAACTCCCCCAGCCGGAACCTGATGGCGAGGGCGTGCCCGGCGGCCTGGTCGATGTCCTGCTCGGTGAGCAGCCCCTGGTCGAGCGCGGCACGCAGGTGGCCGAGCGTGGCCTCAGCTCGGTCGTCGTCCTGGGTGAAGCTGTCGAGACCGGCCTTGACCGCGTGCGCGTACGCCTCGGGCAGCGTGTCGTGGTAGCCCTGCAGCCCGGTGAGGTTGCCCGGCGCGTAGGCGTCGCTGACCACCAGCAGGTCGCCGGGGGCCCAGGCGCGCAGCACCTGCCCGATGAGCGGGCTGAGGTGCGCGGGCCGCCCGTTGACCAGGTTGTAGGACGGCATGACGGCCACCGCGGCGCCCGACTCGATGGGCTGCTTGAAGGCGGGTAGCTCGTACTCGTGCAGCACCCTGGGCGGCAGGTTGCTGGAGGTGGTGCAGCGGTCGGTCTCGTTGTTGTAGGCGAGGAAGTGCTTGAGCGTGGGCGCGGTCTTGAGCACGGCGGGCGGCCCGTCGTCGGGAGCGCTCCCACCGAGTCCGCGCGCGTACGCCGTGGCGAGGACCGAGGTCAGCCACGGATCCTCGGAGTAGCCCTCCTCGTTACGCCCCCACCGCGGGTCGCGCAGCGGGTTGACCACCGGCGCCCACACGTTGAGCCCCGCCCCCGCCGGGTCCTTGTGGTGGCAGGCCACCACCTCGTCGCCGGCCGCCGCGCCCACCCGGTGCAGCAGGTCAGGGTCCCAGGTCGAGGCGAGCCCGATGGCCTGCGGGAAGACGGTGGCGGGGCCGAGCCAGGCAAGGCCGTGCAGCGCCTCCGTGCCCGTACGGAAGGGGCCGATCCCCAGCCGCTCCACCGGCGCCTGGTACTGGTGCAGCAGGCCCAGCTTCTCCTCGATGGTGAGCCTGCGCAGCACGTCGCCGATCCGGTCGTGAAGGGGGGCCGCTGGGTCGCGGAAGGGGGGTTCTTGCATGATCATCCCTCTGAGAGTGTCGAAGCGCTTCGACGACCGGCCTGGGGAAGTTACGCGGAAATTTCAGTGGATTGACTGAAGGGTGCACGCCCATGTGACCAAGGTCAAGGGATTCGCGCCAATCCTCCCGGCAATCTTCCCGAATCGATCGAGTCGAGCACCCGCGCCGCACCCCCGAGCGCCGCCGCGTCGTGCCCCAGCGTCGAGGCCACGACCTCGGGCGCTCCCGGAGCGACCACCCGCCTGCCCAGCTCGTCGTGGACGGCGGGCAGCACCCACGGCGCCAGCGGGACGTAGTAGCCGCCGAGGATCACCACCGCCGGGTCGAGCAGGTTGGTCAGGATCGCCACGCCCTGGCCGAGGCCCGTGCCGACCGAGGTGAGCCGGGCCAGCGTGCCGGGATCGCCGGAGCGCGCCTGGCGGACGACCTCCTCGATCTCGGCCTGCGTCTCGGCCGGCGACAGGTCTTTGCGCAGCACCGCGCCGATGCCGGCCACCGCCTCCAGGCAGCCGCGCCGGCCGCAGTGGCAGACGGGCCCTTCCGGGTCGAGCTGCACGTGGCCGATCTCGCCGCTGTAGCCGAGCCCGCCCCTGCGCAGCCGGCCGTCGAGGATGATGCCGGCGCCCACGCCGACGCCGCCGCTGAGGTAGACCAGGTCGGCGGCGCCCGCGTGAGGGCCGAAGCGCTGCTCGGCGAGGGCCGCGAGGTTGGCGTCGTTGTCGACCTGGATGGGGAAGCCGGGGTCGCGCAGCGCCTTGGCCAGGTCGCCGCCGAGGTCGGCGTCATGCCAGCCGAGGTTGGGCGCGAGGCGCACGGTGCCCTGCACGTCGACCAGGCCGGGCACGGCCACGGCGAGGCCGAGCACCTGGCGCTCCTCCTTGGCCATGCGGTTGACCACCCGCCGGACGATCGCGCCGACACCCGCCACGCTCTGACTGACCGAGTCGCCACCCGAGAACGCCCGCCGCCAGGTCAGCAGCCGTCCGCCCGCGAGGTCGGTGGCCACGGCCGAGACGGTGTCGACGCCGATCTCGACCCCGATGGCCGCGTACGGCGAGCCGTCGAGGACGAGCATCGTGGCCGGCCGGCCGACGCGGTTCTCGGTCAGCCCGGTCTCGCGCACGAGCCGGCGGTCGATGAGGTCGGCGACCAGGCTGGAGACGGTCGCCTTGTTCAGCCCCGTGGAGGCCGCGATGTCGGCGCGCGAGCACGGCGCGTGCTCGCGGACGAAGCGCAGCACGACCGCGAGGTTGGTGGCCCGTACGTCGGCGAAGTCGGCCGGCTGAGGGCCGGTCGTAGAAGTGATCAATATCAGCCCCGTTCCCGCCAAGAAGTGATCCCAGCATGCCGCATCGCCGGCTTTCTCCACCAACCGGAGACCCGCCGCTGCGGCGGTCCGTTATGCGGGTTGCTCATCGGCACCAACCTGTGACCGTCGCGATCCCTTGTGGCTGCAGTCACACTCTACTAATTTGTTTGGTCGAAATACCAACTAATTGTAGGTGGGGCGCGGTCCGCGGTCCACCGCGGGCGGCGGCGTTCCGCGCCCCAGCGCCCATCCCATTCCAACCCATCCCATCCCATCCCATCCCGAGGAGTGACCCCCTCATGCCGACACCCGACCCGACCCGCCGCGCGTTCCTCGGCCTGGTCGGCGCAAGCGTCCTGGTGGCGGGCTGCGCCGAGAAGAGACAGGCGCCCCAGGGCACGGCCGTGGCCGCCGACAAGCTCAAGAGCCTGGTGCCGACGCGGGTGCCGTTCGAGATCCCCGGGCTGAAGCCCGACCTGCCCGCCTCCGAGTTCGTGCAGGCGGGCTTCCTGACCCGGCCGGCCCAGATGGTGCAGGCCGTCACCACCCCGCCGCTGACCAGCGGCAAGGAGGTGACCGCGATGACACCGCTGTGGGGCACGGTGCCGCCGGGGCTCGGCAGCAACTCCTACTACGAGGAGGTCAACAAGCGGCTCGGCGGCGTCGTCCGCTTCAACATCTCCGACGGCAACACCTACGGGCAGAAGCTCAGCACCGTCCTGGCCAGCGGCGACGTGCCGGAGATGGTGATGGTCCCGGAGTGGGAGCTGGTCAAGATCGGCCGCTTCACCGAGGCGGCCAACAAGCTCTTCGCCGACCTGGGCCCCTACCTGGCCGGCGACAAGGCCAAGGAGTTCCCGCTGCTGGCCAACTACGACACCGCGGCCTGGCAGTACGGCGTCTTCGGCGGCGTGCTCCAGGGCATCCCGTGGCAGAACGACCCGTACCCGTTCGCCACCTTCGTCCGCCAGGACATCATGAAGAAGCTCGGCCTCGAACACCCCAAGAGCGCCGACGACCTGCTCACGCTCGGCGCGGCGATCACCGACGCCAAGGGCAAGCGCTGGGCGTTCGGCGGCGGCATGGAGCAGGAGATCCAGCGGGCCTTCGGGGTGCCGCGCGAGTGGCGCAAGAAGAGCGACGGCACGCTGGAGTACAAGTACGAGACCGAGGAGTGGGCCGCCCACATCGAGTTCGTCGCCAAGCTCTTCGAGGCCGGCCACGTGCACCCCGACGTCGTGGCCAACAAGGACGCCGACAACAAGGCCATCTTCGGCAGCGGTGAGATCGTCGTCTACCGCGACGGGCTCGGCGCCTGGCACGAGGCGCTCGGCCGCTTCCAGGCCGACAACCCCGACTTCGACATGCAGATCGTCGACCCCTACCCGGCCAAGCCCGGCGGGCGGCTCACCATGTGGCGCAACGAGCCCGCCAGCATGTTCATCTTCATCAAGAAGGGGCTCGGCGACGCCCGCACCCGCGAGCTGCTCGCGCTGTCGAACTGGGCCTCGGGGCCGTTCGGCACCCAGGAGTACGAGCTGTGCTACAACGGCGTCGAGGGCAAGCACTACACGGTCGAGGACGGCAAGGTCAAGCAGACCGCGCTCGGCCGCAAGGAGGTCGCGCCGACCTACCTGTTCCTGTCCGGCCGGCCCAACGCCAACGCGATGAGCCAGTACGACGGGCTCGTGCAGTCCCTGTGGGACTGGCAGACCAAGGCGGCCGCGATCCTGGAGAACGACCCGTTCGTGGGCATCCGGGTGGAGCGGCCGTCGAAGATGGCCGGGCTGGTCACGCCCACCGAGGACAAGATGCAGGAGATCTTCCGCGGCAAGCGGCCGATCTCCGAGTGGCCGAAGATCCTCAAGGACTGGCAGGAGCAGGGCGGCAACGAGGCACGCGAGTTCTACATGAAGGTCGCGCGCGAGAACGGGCGGCTGTGACGACGCCACGGACGGGCACGGCGACGGTCGAGCGGCCGCCCGGCCGCCACGCGCCCGCCGCCCACGCCGCGAGCGGGCTGTCGTGGCGGGCCAAGCTGCGCAGGGACTGGCCGTTGCTGGTGATGAACCTGCCGATGCTGCTCGTCGTGGTCGCCTTCTGGTGGATCCCGGCGCTCGGCAACGTCATCGCCTTCCAGGACTACAACCCGTACACCGACGGCATCCTCGGCAGCCCCGTCATCGGCTTCACCAACTTCGCGCTGCTCTTCGAGGACCCGCAGTTCCTGCGCGCGATCACCAACACCCTGTCGATCACGGCGTTCCAGCTCGTCTTCTACTTCCCCGTGCCGATCATGCTGGCGCTGTTGCTCAACAGCATCGTCTCCGCCCGGCTGCGGGCGTTCGTGCAGGGCGTGGTCTACATGCCGTTCTTCTTCTCCTGGGTGCTGGTCGTCGCCATCTTCCAGCAGATGTTCGGCGGCGCGGGCCTGCTCGCGCAGATCCTGCGGGAGAACGGCCGCGAGGCGGTGGACTGGATGACGAACTCCGACACGTTCATCCTGCTCATCACCTCGCAGACGATCTGGAAGGACGCCGGCTGGGGCGCGATCATCTTCCTGGCCGCGCTCAGCACCATCGACCCCAACCTGTACGAGGCCGCCGCCGTGGACGGCGCCCGCCGCTGGCGCCGCATGTGGCACATCACGCTGCCCGGCCTGCGCCCGGTGATCGTGCTGCTGCTGATCCTGCGCCTGGGCGACGCGCTGAACGTCGGCTTCGAGCAGTTCATGCTGCAGCGCAGCGCGGTCGGCAGCGAGGCGTCCGAGGTGTTCGACACGTTCGTGTACTGGTCGGGCCTGCGTACCGGGGACCTCGGGTACGGGGCGGCGGCCGGGCTGTTCAAGGGCCTGGTGGGGCTGCTGCTGATCCTGGCGGCCAACCGGGTCGCGCACGCCATGGGGGAACGAGGGGTGTATTCGCGATCATGACGGCTTCGACGTTCACGCGCGGCAGGGGCCGGCCGGCCCGGCTGGCTCCCTGGGAGGAACGCCCGTCCCCGGTCGGGCAGCTCGGCAAGGGCACGCTGGTGACGCTGATCCTGGTGGCCGTGCTCGGCCCGCTCTACACGATCGTGCTCACCAGCCTCAGCTCGTCGGCCACGGTGACCGCGGCCGGAGGGCTGGTGCTGGTGCCGGACGGCATCACGTTCGAGGCGTACCGGCAGATCTTCTCCGACACGGTGGTCAGCCGGGCGATCCTGGTCAGCACCGGCGTCACCGTCGCCGGGACGCTGATCAGCGCCGGGGTGAGCGTGCTGGGGGCGTACTCGCTGTCGCGGCCCGGCTCGTTCCTGCACCGGCCGCTGCTGTTCAGCGTGCTGCTGATGTTCGTCTTCTTCCCGGGCATCATCCCGGTCTATCTGATGGTCAGCGGGCTGGGGTTGAAGGACAGCTACTGGTCGCTGATCCTGCCGACGGCCGTGTCGGCGTTCAACGTGGTGGTGCTGCGCTCGTTCTTCATGAATATCCCGAAGGAGATCCTGGACAGCGCCCGTATCGACGGAGCCGGTGAGTTCCGCATCCTGTTCAGGATCGTGCTGCCCATGTCGAAGGCGGTCACGGCGGTGGTGGCGATGTTCTACGCGGTCGGCTACTGGAACGCGTGGTTCAACGCGATGCTCTACATCGACGACACCCGCAAGTGGCCGCTCGCGCTGATCCTGCGGCAGTACGTGGTCGACTCGAACCCGCTGCCGGCCGCCACCGCGGGGGTGACGGGGGACGCGCCGCCCACCCTGGCCATCAAGATGGCCATCGTGGTCATCGCGGTCATCCCCGCGCTCGTCCTCTATCCTCTGGTGCAGCGCCACTTCACCAAGGGGGTGATCGTGGGCGCGGTCAAGGGCTGAGCCCGCGGGTCAGGAGTAGAAGTGCATGACCAGGGCCAGGCCGCCGAAGTGCACGAGCACCACGATCGTGATCAATGACACGAACACGAACTTCGCCGGGCCGTGCTCGAAGTGTTTGCCCTCCTCCAAGGGGCGCAGCTTGGCCTGGCGCTCGGCGATGCGCTCCTCGATCGGCTTGCGGTGGAACACGGGCGACGTCCCTTCAGGGGCGGAGGGGTATCCTTAGTGGGCTATTAGTTGGTACACAAAGTAATTTATCAGACGCCCCCGGAGGTCCCACCACATGGAGCCTGTGACAGAGCCGACAGATCTCCTCGCGCTGGACCGTCAGGTGTGCTTCGCCCTCAGCATCGCCTCCCGGAGCGTCATCGCCCTCTACCGGCCGCTGCTGCAGCCCATGGGCCTGACCCACCCGCAATATCTCGCCATGCTGGCGCTGTGGCAGCACGAGCCGCTGTCGGTCAAGGAGCTGGGCGAGCTGCTCCAGCTCGACGCCGGGACGCTGTCGCCGCTGCTCAAGCGGCTCCAGTCGCTCGGTTACGTCAACCGTGAGCGCAACGCCATGGACGAGCGCTCCCTCGTCGTCACCCTGACTCCCGAGGGGCGGCGGCTGCGGGCCGAGGCCGAGAAGATCCCGCCCGCGATCGTCGACCGTCTGGGGATGAGCCTGTCCGAGCTCCAGGACCTGCACGCGGTGCTGAGCCGCGTGATAGAAGCCGCCCGCCCCTGATTCACTTCATCAGCTCGTACGCGCTGTACGCCGTCACGCCGTACGCCAGGTGCGGCACGACGTCGGACGCCCAGGAGGACGCCGACCACTCACGCGGATCCGTGATCCCGAGCGCCGTCATGGGCCCGTTCGACCCCACCATGGCCAGCGCCGTCAACGCCAGCACCCCGACCGGCCACGGAACCCGCCGCTTGGACGCGAGCATCCCGTAGCAGACCGCTGCCCCGGCCCCGGTGGCGTACCCCACCAACGCCCCGAGCGCCTCCTTCCTGTTCTCGGCCTGCTCCTTCTCCCCGAGCCCCACCCCGCCCATCTCGGCCAGCTTCCCCACGGTCTCGGCCGGCGTGCTACTGGCCGCCCGCGCCCTGACCGCCATGTCGAGGTAGGTGACGAGATTGAGCGCACAGGTCCCAGCCGCCCCGGCGATGAGCCTCTTGCCAAGTGTCTGCATGCACCTTCGACTACCCACCTGCCACGAAGAAGGCCCTCCTGCCCGAAACACCCCAGCCAGACAGGAGGACCAGCCCCTCCAGGAGGGGCGCTCAAGGGAGCAACCCCACTTCGACCAGCCCAGACCCCTCAGCTGAGGAGGAGATCAGGCTCCGACGACCGGACCCCACCCCCAGCCAGGCAAGAGAGCAAGCTCCACCGAGCGGACCCCCACCCCCTTCCCAAAAGGACCCCAACCAGGCAGGAGAGCAGGCTCCACCGAGCGGACCCCACTCCCTCCCAAAAGGACCTCAGCCAGGCAGGAGGGCAGGGTCCGGCGAGCGGGCCCCACCCCCCTCTCTCCAAAGGACCTCAGCCTGGCAGGAGGGGCGCTTCCTATGACGAGGTGCAGGTCAACGTGGGTTGGGTGCTTTCTCCTGTGGCGTTGAAGCCGAAGGACGTTGTCGCGCCCGGGCCGACGTTGCCGTTGTAGCCGGCGTTGGTCACCGTGACGGACGTGCCTGACTGGGTGGGGGTGCCGCCCCACAGGTTGGTGACCTGCTGGCTGCCCGGCCAGGTCCAGGTGACCTTCCAGCCCGAGATGGCACTGGTGCCGGTGTTCTTGACTGTGACGTTCGCCTGGAAACCGCCGGGCCAGGAGTTGCCGGGCTCGTAGGTGGCGGTGCAGCCGGTTTCGGGGCTGACGGTGGGGGTGACCGAGACCGTCGGGGTGACCGAGACCGTAGGAGTGACGGTGATCGGCGGGCCGGTGCGGTCGCCGTAGATGATGCCGCGGCCGTTCGTGCCCAGGTAGACCCGGCCGTACACGCGCGGGTCGCCGGTCAGCGCCTCGCCCATGTTGCCCCACTGGTGCTCGTCGTCGTTGATGCGCAGCCAGCTCGACCCGCCGTCGTCCGAGCGGTACAGGCCGGTGACGCCGTCGATGGTGGCGACGGCGAAGACCGCCTGATAGGTGGCTCCGGGCGCGGCCTTGCCGAAGCCGACGTTGACCGCGTTCGTGATGCCGGCCAGCTTGGTGAAGGAGGCCCCGCCGTTGGTGGAGTGCCAGATGCCGCCCTCGCCGGCCACCCACAGGTCGCCCTCGACGCCGGGCACGGCCTTGAACTTGCCGGTCGTGGGCAGCCCGGTGGCGGCGGTGGCGGTGAAGGTGGCGCCGCCGTTGGTGCTGCGGTACAGGCGGCCGCCGCTGAGGCCGTAGAACGTCATCGGGTTGACCCGGTCGGACTCCACGACCGCGTCGGTGGGCAGGCCGGACGCGGTCTGCCAGGAGTTGCCGTACCCGACGGAGTAGACGGGCGTGACGCCCTTGGGCGCCCAGACGAAGCGGGAGCCGTCGGCCGCCGCGGCGACCGTGCCGCCCTCGTTGACGCCGCCCGGCTCGGTGCCCTGGAACCAGTTGGCGCCGCCGTCGGTGGAGAAGGCGACGTGGCTGTCGTTCGGGCGGTCGGCGTCGGTGAAGTTCCCGGCCCTGACCATGATCGACGGCGCCTTCTCGGCGTAGTCGAGGCTGGTCGTGGAGGTGAAGGTCGGCTGGGTGAACATCATGGACGGGACGGCGTCCAGGTCGGTGTGCCGGAAGCCGGCGATGTCGCCGAGGCCGCTGATCAGGGGCGCGCCGCTGGGCGGGCTGATGAGATCGAGGACGGCGGTCTCCTCCAGGCCCCTGGCCATGGGCCTGATCGTGAACTTGCCGCCGGAGTCCCACTGGGTGAGATTCTCGGTGCCGTAGATGGTGGCGCCGGTGCCGTACATCATCCGGTCGGAGTCGAACGGGTCGATCTCCAGCGACTCGGTCATCCAGCCGAGCTTGGGCGTGACCTCGGGCGGCTGCGGGTTGGTGCCGAAGGTCAGCCAGGGGTTCTCGGAGATGTTCATGGTGTAGCGGAACGAGCGATCGGGGTAGGAGGTCCAGTCCCAGACCCGGGTCCAGGTGGCGCCGGAGTCGGTGGAGCGGAAGAAGATGACGTCGGGCCACCAGGAGATCTGCGTGGCGACCATGATCGTCTCTGGGTTCTGCCGGTCGATGGTCAGGCCGCTGTAGCCGAAGTAGTCGTCGGAGCTGGACGACGGCACGGGGCTGATCTGGGTCCAGGCGCCGGTGGCGGTGGCGTAGCGCCACACGTCGCCCTTGCCTCCGTCGTACGGTCCGCCGGTGTCGCTGGTGGCGATGTAGAGGTAGCCGTTGACCGTGTCGAGCACGCCCTTGTGGGCGATGTAGCCGGTCGGCTGCCCGGCGAGGCGCGACCAGGTGGCGCCGCCGTCGGTGGTGCGGTAGACGGTGTTCTCCTTGTCGGCGACGCCGACGTAGATGGTCCTGGTGGCGCTGCCCGAGGTGGACGATCGCTTGTCGAAGGTCACCCAGACGACGCCGGGCCGGTGGCTGAGGTAGCCGTTGGGGTCGTTCGGGTCCTGGGCGTAGTCGCCGGCGTTGGGGAAGCTGGTCACCTTCGACCAGGTGGCGCCGTGGTCGGTGCTGCGCCAGAGGCCGTTGCCGTTGGGCGCGCCGAAGTACAGGACGCGGTTGTCGTTGGGGTCGACCGACAGCGCCTCGCCCATGCCGCGGCCCGGCATGTTGCCGCCCAGTTTGAACGGCAGCGGCGTGACCTGCCAGGTGTCGCCCTTGTCGGTGGAGCGCAGGATGGCGCCGTTGCCGGGATCCCAGCTGTTGGTGTACATGCCGACGGCGGCGTACACGCGGTTGGTCTGGACGGGGTCGGTGGCCAGGCTGATCACGCCGTTGTAGCCCCACTTGTCCCAGCCGACCCAGTCGAGCAGCGGGGTCCAGGACTTGGTGGACTGGCTCCACCGGTACGCGCCGCCGATGTCGGTGCGGGCGTAGATGAGGTTGCGTTCCGTCGGGTTGAAGACGATGCCGGGGACGAAGCCGCCGCCGTCGATGCGCACGTTCTTGAACGCGTACGGGTCGGAGGCGACGGCCGAGACCGGTGACATCCGCACCACGGCCGCCACGAGCAGGACGGCGGCGGCGGTGAGCAGGACCAAGAGCCTTTTTGGCATGCGCGGCTCTCCCTTTCCTGGCGCCCGCTGGAGGGCGCACCAAAGGCGTCGATGACCGCCATGCACGAGCAGAATGCGAGACCCTGACCGTCGCCGCGCCTTCGCGCATGAGCTTTTCAAGAAGGCTCACACACCCGCGCACCGACGGTCAATAGTTTGGATGCACGACGAATTAACCAGCGACAGGAACGCTGCTCACAGCCCGTTCAGAACGCGCGCCGAGCGCCGCCCACAACGCGATCGCGATGTAGACGAGCTGTTCGGGGATCCGCTCGACCAGCGGCGAGGCGATCGAGGTGCCGGCGATGGCGGCGTAGATGTTGGCCGGCAGCAGCCCGACGAACAGCAGCGCCAGGCAGATGCCCGCGGGCCGCCTGAAGCGGACGAGCACCAGCCCGGCCGCCCCGGCCAGCTCCAGCACTCCGGTCAGATACACCACGAACCCGGGGAACGGTACGAACGGCGGCACCATGGCCACCATGTCCCCGTAGTTGGGCATGAAGGTCACCCCGGCCGGGACGAAGTGCGCGCTCGCCGTCATGACCAGCATCACGGCCAGCCCGTGCGCCGCGCTCACCCGCCACGTGCCGAACCGGCCCACGCCGAGCGCGCCGAGCCCCCTGAACGCCAGCGTGGCGACCAGCAGAACGATCAATGTCACGAGAGCCCCCATTGGATAGCAGTACTACCTGTTAATTAGATAACACCACTATCCAGCAGAGTGCAACTCCTTAACGGATCCGGTTCTTCGGCGGCGGCGCGACCCTCACCTTCGACCCCCACCCGGTGTAGGTCGTCACCATCTGGAACCGGCCGTCCGTGGGCACGTTGTCGACGGCCTGGCGCGCGGTGACGAGCTTGCGCGGCAGGTTGTCGGGGCCGAGCGTGAGCGCGTACGTCAGCACGGCGTCCCCCGCCCCGCCGCCGAAGGGCAGGCTCGCCCGGAACCACGGCGACACCTTCCGCAGCGTGGCGTAACCGATCTTGCCGGAGTACGTGCGGCCCTTCTTCTTGCCCTTGAGCAGGACCTTCAGCGTGGCCGGCTCGGCCGGGTTCACGAGCTGCCCGTAGGTGCCGGTGTAGGAGCCGGTCGAGCCCAGGGGCTCCTTGGCGAACGTGCCGTCCCCGGGGCTGAACACGTCGACCTTGTGCGTGGTCCAGCTCTTCCCGCCGATCCAGATCGTACGGCCGCCGTCCACGGCGTACAGGCGGTCGAAGACGCCGCCCGAGTACTTCTTGACCTGGGCGGTGATGTCGGAGGCCGCGATGCCCTTCTTGCCGAACCGCCACTTACCGGTGCGCCGTAAGAACGTCGTGGTCCCGGAGTCGTTCACCAGGGACGTGGCGTCGCGGAACGTGACGCCCCTGCCCGGCTTGAGCGTCTTCTGGAGCGCCTTGACCGGGTCTGCCAGGGCGGCCAGGGCAGGGGTCGTCAAGGCAGGGGTGGCGGCCATGGACACGCTCATGGCCGCCACGGCGGCTACGGCGATCTTCCGCATGGAGTTTCCTTCCTTCGGGAGATCGCAGAGTCTGCCGAACCTTGATCACGACCTGGTGAACGCGAAGTCCTTGATCCGCAGGTCGCCCTTGAACACCACGTACAGGTCGCCTGAGCCCGCCTTCGCCGTCGCGGTCACGTCCGCGTACCGGTAGATCCCGCCGGTGGCGGGCACCTGCACGGTCGCGAGCAGCGCGCCGGTCGGCGAGCCGCGCCGCACCTCGAACGAGCCGCCGCCGGTCGAGGCCACCGACGCCGTGAGCCGGGAGCCCCACGCCGCGCGGGTGAAGGCCAGCCAGTCGCCGGCCGAGCCCTCGACGACCTCGCCGCTCACCTTGCTCTCGTCGGCGAAGGTGACGTCCGCGTAGTCGTCGAAGTCCATGGCCCTGGTCGGCTTGGTGAGGTCGCGCACGGGCACCGTCTCGCCGGAGACGCGCAGCGTCGTGGACTGGCGGATGCGGTCGGAGGCCGAGCCGACGAGCACGTCGTGGGCGGCCTTCTCGACCGTCCACCTGCCCCGGGTGTGGTCCCAGACGGCCAGGTCCGCCTTCTTCAACGGGAAGCTCACCGTACGGCTCTCCCCCGGCTTCAGCGTCACCCGCTGGAAGCCGCGCAGCTGCTTGACCGGCTGCGCGAAGCGCGAGCCGCGCTGGTGGGTGTAGAGCTGCACGACCTCGTCGCCGGTCACCCTGCCGGTGTTGGTCACCTTCACGCTCACCTTGTCGCCCCGCACGCGCAGGCCCTGGTAGCCGAACGTGGTGTAGCTGAGGCCGTGGCCGAAGGCGTAGAGCGGCTTGTCCCTGTTGTACAGGTACGTCATGCCGGTCTTGACCAGGTCGTAGTCCAGCAGGTCCGGCAGGTCGTCGCCGGCCGGCCAGGTCTGGGGCAGCCGCCCGCCCGGGTTGACGTCGCCGAACAGCACGTCGGCGATGGCGTGCCCGGTCTCGGCGCCCGCGTGCGTGGTCCACAGCAGCGTCGGCGCGTCCACGATGACCGGGTAGCTGGTCTCCAGGACGACCACCGTGCGCGGGTTGGCCTTGCGCACGGCGTCGATCAGCCGCCGCTGGCCGTCGCCCAGCTTCAGCGTGTCACGGTCGTGGAACTCGCGGCCCGCCACGAACGGGTGGCTGCCCACCACCACGACCGCGACCTGCGCCTTCTTCGCCTGCGCCGCGGCCTCGGCGATGCCGTCGGAGACGACCTCCTTGGCGAACGCGGCGGCCTGCGCCTTGGGCACCAGGCCGAGCGTGCCCTCAGGGGTGACGCCCACGTACGCGTCGGGCAGTGCGAACCAGCTCTCGACCGTCTCGTAGCCGGCGTACCTGATGAGGTAGGCGCCGCCGGGCTGCTTCTCCAGGGCGAACTGCTGGGAGACGTACCAGCCGTCGGGCTCGGCGTCGTCGGTGTCGAGCGAGCGCCAGTCGCCGCCGAGCAGCCGGCCGTTGCCGGCGTTGCGCAGCGTGGAGACGCCGCCGGTCCAGTCGGTCAGGTCCCACTGGGCGGCCGCGGTGGGCGCGGTGCCGGTGAGCACGGCGTTGTCGTCGGGCCCGGTGCCGGTGGCGGTGAGGTACGTGCCGCTCTCCACGTGCTTGAGCGCGATGCGCTCCAGCCCTTCGCCGGTCGTCACGCCGGGCACCCGCTCCTTGATCCCGTCGAGCGGCGTCACCTGGTACGGCAGCTGCCCCGAGTACCAGTCCCGGTAGAGCTTGCCGGCCAGCGGCCCGACCACGGCCGCCGACGTCGGCCTGCCCAGCGGCAGCACGCCGGAGTTCTTCAGCAGCACGGCCGCCTTCGCCGCGGTCTCGCGGTTCAGCTTCTGGTGGGCGGCGCTGTTGATCACCTCGGCGCTGATCTCCTTGTACGGCCCGCCGTCCGGGTCGAAGTGCCCGAGCCTGGTCCTGATCGACAGCACCCGCCCGACGGCCTCGTCCACGTCGGCCTCGGTGATGCGGCCCTGGTCGAGCGCCGCCTTGAGGTTGGTGACCAGCGGCCCGATGTCGCTGCCGTCGATGGTGAAGCTGTCGAGCCCGGCCTTCAGCACGGCCGCGAACGCCTCGGGCTTGCCCTCGTAGTAGTGCTCCAGGTCGGTGAGCGCGTGCGGCCCCCAGGCGTCGCTCACGTTGTAGAGCGTCTTGCCGGTCCACGACCTGACGACGGTGTCCAGGTCGGGGTTGACGTGGTTGGGCCGCCCGTTGACCAGGTTGTACGACGCCATCACCCCGGTCGCCGCGTCGGCCGAGATGGCCGCCTTGAACGCCGGCTCGTAGTACTCGTGCCTGAGCTTGGGCGTCAGGTTGGAGGAGGTGAGGCTGCGGTCGGTCTCGTTGTTGTAGGCCAGGTAGTGCTTCAGGACGGGCGCGGTCTTGAGGTAGAAGGGGTCGTCGCCCTGGAGGCCCTTGCCGTAGGCGGTGGACATGGCCCCGGTGAGCAGCGGGTCCTCGGAGTAGCCCTCCTCGTTGCGGCCGGCCCTGGGGTCGCGCAACAGGTCGACCACGGGCGCCCACACCTGCAGCCCCCACAGGACGGGGTCGGTGGCGTTGTAGCCGCGCGCCTCGTCGCCCACGGCCGAGCCGACCCGCTTGACCAGCTCCGGGTCCCACGTGCTGGCCAGGCCCACGGCCTGCGGGAACACCGTGCCGCTCGCGAACTCCTGGTTCCAGTTGTCGTCGAGGTGGTTGGACCAGGCGACGCCGTGCAGGGCCTCGGTGCCGTTCTTGTGGTAGCCGATGCCGAGCCGGGGGATCGCGGGCTGCGACTGGTGCAGCAGGCTGAGCTTCTCGTCCAGCGTGAGCCGGCCGAGCAGGTCGGAGACCCGCTGGTCGAGCGGGAGCGCCGGGTTCTGGAAGGGGTGGCTCGGGGCGGCCTGGGCGGGCGCGGCGAGCAGGGACGCGGCCAGGGCCAGGGTGGCTAATAACGGGACTTTTCGCATCTTGGGGTCTCCATCACTTGATGGCGCCGACCGTCACACCTCGGGTCAGCGTGCGCTGGAAGATCAGGAAGAAGGCGACCGCCGGCAGCACGCCGAGCAGCGCCGACGCGCTGGACATGGTGGCGTCCATGTACCGCTCCCCTTGCAGGATCCCGAGCGCCACCGGCACCGTCTGGGTGTCGTTGGAGATCAGGAAGATGAGCGGCAGGAAGAACTCGTTCCAGGTCCAGATGAAGAAGAAGATCAGCAGGACGTTGATCGTCGGCCGGCTGATCGGCACCACGATCCTCAGCAGCGCGCGCAGCCGCCCCGCGCCGTCGATCGCCGCCGCCTCCAGGATCTCCTTCGGGAACTGGCCCAGCACCGCGCTCAGCAGATACGTGCCGAACGCCGCCTGGATCGCGGTCATCACGATGATCACCGCGAGCTGGGTGTCGTACAGACCGGCGGCCTTGGCCAGGTAGTACAGCGGGTAGGCCAGCGACTCCTGCGGCAGCGTGTTGGCCACCAGGAACAGCACGAGGATCCACAGCCGGCCCTTCACCCGGCCGATGCCCAGCGCGTACGCGTTGAGCACCGACAGCACGACCGCGAGCACTGCCACGGACGCGCTGATCAGGAAGCTGTTCCAGAGCTTGGTGCCGAACTCCGCCCGGTTCCAGAAGTCCACGATGCCCTGGAGGTAGAGCCCGTCGGGCAGGCTCAGCGGCCCCTGCGAGCTGTACTCGGCCGGCGACTTGATCGCGTTCATCGCCACGATGAGGAACGGGAAGATCATCACCACGGCCAGCACGACGAGCGCGAACAGCACCGCCCACCGTCCGGGGCTCCTCATGACTCACGCTCCTGCACCCGCAGGAACAGGAACGTCACCACGATGATGATCAGCGCCAGCACGGTGGCGATCGCCGAGCCGTAGCCGACGTTGCTCTTCTGGAAGAAGTTCAGGTACGAGAAGTACGACGGCACCATCGTCGCGTTGCCGGGACCGCCGCGCGTCAGCACGAAGATCGGCCCGAACACCTTCAGCGCCGCGATCGTGCACGTCAGCAGCACCACGAAGATCTCCGGCCGGATCTGCGGGATCGTGATGTGCCAGAACTTCCGCCACCACGAGGCCCCGTCGATCTCGGCCGCCTCGTAGTAGGACGGGTCCACCCGCTGCAGCCCGGCCATGAAGATGACGACGGGATAGCCGAGTTGGAACCACACCATGACCCCCATGACCGTGGCCAGCGCCAGGTCGGGGTCGCCGAGCCAGTCGAGGTCGAGGCCGAGGATCTGGTTGACGGCGCCGTACGAGGGGTGCAGCATCCAGCCCCACACCACGCCCGCCACCGCCACCGGCAGCACCTGCGGCAGGTAGTACATCGCGCGCAGCGCCGAGGCCGTGCGGGCGCCGAACCTCCTGCCGATGTAGTCGAACAGGGCCGCCGCCAGCACCAGCCCGATCGCGGTCGGCACGATCGCCATGGCCACGATCAGCCCCACGTTGTGCTGGAACGACTCCCAGAACCGCTCGTCGGCCAGCAGCCGCGTGTAGTTGTCGAGCCCGATCCAGCGCGGCGTGCCCACCCCCGACCAGCGGGTGAAGCTCGCCCCGACGTTCATCACGAACGGCACGACGATGACGGCGAGGAACAGCAGCAGGCTGGGCACCAGATAGAGCCAGTAACCCCGCCTGCTGCCGGTACGAACGCTCATCTAGTTGCCCAGGTCGGCGAGGTTGTCCTCGTACG
Source organism: Nonomuraea sp. NPDC049504 (assembly GCF_040676845.1). NCBI lineage: Bacteria > Bacillati > Actinomycetota > Actinomycetes > Streptosporangiales > Streptosporangiaceae > Nonomuraea > Nonomuraea sp. NPDC049504. The sequence continues at coordinate 228,433 of NZ_JBFAPT010000002.1, read as the reverse complement.
GCCCGGCGATCTCGTCCAGCACCTGGGCAGGGGTCTTGCTGCCGTTGATGAGGTTCTGGACGCCGGCCACCAGCACGTCGTAGTAGCCGGGCGCGGGCCAGTCGGGGTAGAAGGCCAGGCCATCGGCGGCGGTCAGCTTGTTGAAGGTCTCGATGAGCTCCTTGCTCTTCTCGTCGGTGATCGCGCCGGGGTCGGCCGCCACGGGGACGCCGCCGGAGTTGCCGAGCAGGTTCTGGATGTCCTGGCTCATCGTGATGTCGATGAAGTCGTACGCGAGGTCCTTGTTCTCGGAGTTCTCCGGCACGACCCAGAGGTTGCCGCTCGACCCCGGCGACATGGCGGCGCCGGGGAACAGGAAGTGGCCCCACTCGAAGTCCTTGATCTCCGAGGCGAAGCGGCCGTACCACCAGCTGCCGCTGATCACCATGGGGAACTCGCCCTTCATGAACGCCACGCCCATGTCCTCGGCCTTGAGTCCGGCCGAGTTCTTCGCGATGTAGCCCTTCTTCACCCAGTCGGCGAACGTCTCGGCCCCGTAGGTGAACTCGGGCCCGTGGAAGTCGACCTTGCCCTTGTAGAGCTGGTACGACTCCATCCACGGCTTCTGCGCCTTGGTCAGCGCGAGCTGGTAGAGGATCTGCTGCGCCGGGTACTCGGCGCCGGCGTTGGCGAGCGGGGTCACCCCTGCCTTGACGAAGGTGTCCAGCGCGGCGGTGAACTCCTCGTACGTGGCCGGCACCTCGACCTTGTGCTTGGCGAAGAGGTCCTTGTTGTAATAGACCATCACGAACTCGCCGTAGTTGGGCACGCCGTACCACTTGCCGGAGCCCATCACGCCGCGGTCGTCGTACTTGGCGGTGGTCTGCAGGCCGCCGGGCAGCAGCTTGTCCCAGCCGCGCTTGGTGGCCTCCTCGCTGAGGTCGGTCAGCAGGCCCTGCTTCGACAGCAGCCCCGACGTGGCGTTGCCCTTGTTGTACTCCATGAGGTCGGGCGCCTCGTCCGAGTTGAGCACCATGCTCGCCGTCTTCTGGATCTGCTCGAAGCCCTTCTCCTCGAACTCGACCTTCACGTTCGGGTGCGACGCCTCGAACTTCTTGATCGCCTCGGCCCACGCCTTGCCCATCGCGCTCTCGGCGCTCTCGTAGTGCCAGAGCTTGAGCACGCGCGGCTCCGTGCCGCTCGGGGCGGGGCTCTCCGAGCCGCCCGAGCCGCAGGCCGACAGCGCCGACAGGGCGAGCACGGCGGCGGCCAGCACCGCCGTGCCTCGTGATCTGACCATGATCCCTCCAGGGGGTGTTACGAGATGACGGCCCGCGCGGGAGCTCCGGCCACCGGGACGATGTCCACCCCGGTGACGCGCTTAGGGCCGGTGACGGCGACGCGCAGCTCGTCGCCGTCCCTGGTGGCGACCGCGACCGTCAGGCCGTCGGCGTCGTGGATGTGGACCGTGCCGTCGCCGCCCCCGAAGGCGACCAGCGTGATCTCGGGCGGCACGTCCACCGTGTCCCCTTCCTCCTGGACCGGGATGAGCGCGCCGTAGCGGACGAAGAGCGGGATCTGGTCGAGCGGCCTGCCGATCCGGACGTAGCGGGCGCCCTCCAGCACCTCGCCCGTCCAGTAGTCCACCCACCGGCCATGCGGCAGGTAGACCTGCCTGACGCCGTCCGGCGCGGTCATGGGGGCCACGAGCAGGTCGCGGCCGAGCAGGTACTCCAGATCGGCCTGCCAGGCCACCGGGTCGTCAGGGTGGTCGACGCACAGCGCCCGCATCATCGGCGCCCCCGTACGCGCGGCCTCGACGGCCGCCGAGTAGAGGTAGGGCATCAGCCGGTAGCGCAGCCTGAGCGCGGCCACCGCCTCCGCCTCGACGGCGGGGAACTCCCACGGCTCGCGGGTGGTCGTGCCGTGCAGGCGCAGCAGCGGCGACAGTGCGCCGAACTGGGTCCAGCGGACGTACAGGTCGTCGGTGGGGCGGCCGGTGAAGCCGCCGGCGTCGTGGCTCCAGAACGGCACGCCCGACAGGCCGTGCGCGAGGCCGCCCCTGATCGTGCTGCCCATGGCGGCGTAGCTGGTGTAGGTGTCGCCGCCCCACTGGGCGCTGTGGCGCTGCCCGCCCAGGTACGACGAGCGCGCCCACACCAGGTCGTGCCCGTTGACCTCGCGGGTGACCTCGGCCACGACGTCGTTGAACAGCAGCGTGTAGACGTTGTGCAGGTCGGTGCCTGACATGCCGTTGAAGGCGACCGCGTCGGCGGGCACGCCCTCGGCGAAGTCGGTCTTGAACGCGGCCACGCCCTGGCGCAGCAGCGGGCGCAGCAGGTCCTTGAACCAGGCGACGGCGGCCGGGTTGGTGAAGTCGACGATGCCGCAGGCGGGGAAGGAGCCGTGCCAGCAGTCGGCGACGTAGACGAGCCCCGCCTGATTTTTCAGGAAATATCCGGCTTCGGCGGCCTCGCGGAAGATCGGGCTGAGATGCGAGACGTACGGGTTCATCCACAGGCAGACCTTGAACCCCATCGTGTCCAGCTCGGCCAGCATGCGCTCGGGGTCGGGGAAGTTCTTCGCGTCCCACCGCAGGTCCGACCAGTGCCCGTCGGTCTGCCAGTACGTGTCCAGGTGCAGCACGTCGCACGGGATGCCCCGCTCCCTGATCGTGCGCGCCCTGGCCAGCACCCGCTCCTGGCTGTCCACGCAGAACCCCGACGAGATCCACGTGCCGAACGCCCACTTCGGCGGCAGCGACGGCCGGCAGGTCAGCCGGTCGTAACGCTCCAGCACCTCGGGCGGCGTCGGCCCGGCGATCACGTAGTAGTCGAGCACGTCGTCGGGCACCACGATCTGCACGACGCTGTGCGTGGACTGGCACACGTCGAACTCCACCGGCGCGCCGCTGTCCACCAGCACGCCGTAGCCGCGGCTCGACAGGTAGAGCGGCACGTTCTTGTACGCCCGCTGCGACTCGGCGCCGAAGGCGTCGAAGTTCCACATCACCGGCCGCTGGCCGCGCTTGTCGAGCCGGGTGAACGACTCGCCGAACCCGCTGAACGCCTCGTCCGGCACGGCGGCGAAGCTCTCGTGGTAGGCCACCGGGGTGCCCGCGGCGCGGGAGCGGCCGAACGGCAGCGTACGCATCCGGCCGCTGATGTCGGTGTGCCCGCGGTCCTGCTCGACCAGCGTGGCGCCGGAGGCATCGGTGAAGCGCAGGTGCCAGGGCGACAGGCCGATCTCGGCGCGCAGCGGGCCCGCGTCGATCAGGATCGGCTCGCCCGGCTCGGTCACCGCCCGCGCTTCGGCGTACGTGCCGGGCGTCACCAGCGCGATCGCCCTCTCCGAGCGGGGGCGCGCGGTCGCGTCATCCGACAACCTGACCCTGATCACGCCCTCGCCCGCCACGCCCACCTGCACGACCAGCGTCTCCTGGGCCGTGGTCACCGCCTTGAGCAGCACCTCCGCGCCGTCGGCCGCGAGCAGCTCCGCCGAGGCGAGCGCCGACAGGCCGCCCTCACCCCGCTCGCGGACCGGCAACTCGGGCGGGTCCGCGACGAAGTACTCGTGCGCGACCAGGGGAGGGCGATAGGGCATGGAAGCTCCTTCAACGCGGGCGCCAAACTCGTGAATTAGTTTGCTGTCCATACCAACAAACGTCAACGGTGCGAGCTTGCGGGAAGGCGCAAAGAAAAAGGCCGAGGCGGTTGCCTCGGCCTGTGCGAGCGCCCCGGTGGAGCGCGGGACGGCTAGATGGACACGCCCGGCTGCATCAGGCGGCGGGCGGCCTCGGTGATCGAGCCCGACAGCGACGGGTAGACGGCGAAGGTGTGGGCGAGGTGGTCGACGGTCAGCCGCTGCTGCACCGCCACCGACACGGCCAGGATCAGCTCGGAGGCCCGCGGCGCCACCACGACGCCGCCCAGCACGATGCCGGTGTGCGGCCGGCAGAACACCTTTACGAACCCGTCGTTGAAGCCCTGCATCTTGGCGCGGGCGTTGGTGGCGAGCGGCAGCTTGACCACGTTCGCCTCGATCTCGCCCGCCTCGATGGCCCGCTGCGCCACGCCGACCGCGGCGATCTCGGGGTCGGTGAAGATGTTGGAGGCCACCGTGGCCAGCCGCAGCGGCTGCACGGCCTCGCCCAGCGCGTGCCACACCGCGATGCGCCCCTGCATGGCGGCGACGGAGGCGAGCATCAGCACGCCGGTGCAGTCACCGGCCGCGTAGACGCCCGGCGCGGACGTGCGCGAGACCTTGTCGACCTTGATGAAGCCGCCCCTGTCGAGCTGCACCCCGGCCTCCTCCAGGCCGATGCCGGAGGTGTTGGGCACCATGCCGACCGTCATCAGCGCGTGGGAGCCCTCGGCGGTGCGGCCGTCCTCCAGCGTCACCACCACGCCGTCGGCGGTGCGCTTGACGGAGGCGGCCCGGGAACGGCCCATGACGTTCATGCCGCGCCGCCGGTAGACCTCTTCGAGCACTTCGGCGCCGTCGGCGTCCTCGTTGGGCATCATGCGGTCGCGGCTGGAGACCAGCGTGACCTCCGACCCCAGCGACCGGTAGGCACCGGCGAACTCGGCGCCGGTCACCCCTGACCCGATGACGATGAGGTGCTCGGGCAGCTCCTCCAGGTCGTAGAGCTGACGCCAGTTGAGTATGCGCTCGCCGTCGGGCTCGGCGCCGGGCAGCACCCGGGGCGTCGCCCCGGTGGCCACCAGCACCACGTCGGCCCTGATCGTCCGGTCACCGGCCCGCACCACCTGCGGATCGACCAGCCGCCCCCGCGCCCTGATGATCTCGACGCCCTCGGCCTCGACCCGCGTCGCGATGTCGGCCGACTGCGCCTGCGCCAGCTCCTTGACCCGCTTGTTGACCAGCGGCAGATCGACGCCCACCGTGCCGGCGTCGCCGTCGGGCCCGCCGGAGAACGACACGCCCAAGGAGGGGGCGTCGAGCAGCGCCTGCTTACGCACGGAGGTCGCGATCAGGGTCTTGGACGGCACGCAGTCGGTCAGCACGCACGCGCCGCCGGGGCCGTCCTGCTCGACCATCGTGACTTGCGCGCCTAGCTGAGCGGCCACCAGCGCCGCCTCGTAGCCGCCTGGTCCGCCGCCGATGATCACGATCCTCGTCACGTCACCATTGTCCCGCATGCCCCGGCCCGAGGTCGAAACGGGGCGCGGTCTCAGGCGCTACTCTTGTCAGCTGTGCCTGTCTACGCCGCCTACGGCAGCAACATGGACCCTGAGCAGATGGCCATGCGTGCCCCGCACTCCCCCATCAGGGGCGTCGGATGGCTGCCGGGCTGGCGCCTGACGTTCGGCGGCATGGACCTCGCCTGGGAGGGCGCGGTCGCCACCATCGTCGAAGATCCCGACGAGCACGTCTTCGTGGTGCTCTACGACGTGCCCGAGTGGGAGGAGACCTCGCTCGACCAGTGGGAGGGCGCCGTACGCGGGGCCTATCACAAGGTGCGGCTGCGGGTGCAGACGCTCGACGGCGAGGTCGTGGCCTGGTTCTACGTGCTCGACGGCTACGAGGGCGGCCTGCCGTCGGCCCGCTACCTCGGCAGCCTGGCCGAGGCCGCCGAGCGGGCGGGCGCTCCCGACGACTACGTCAAAGAGCTGCGAGAGCGCCCCTGCACCTCCTACGGCGGTTAGCTGAGCGGCTTGTCCTTGGTCTCCCTGAGCACGAAGAGGTAGACCAGGGTCGAGATCAGCGCCAGCGCCGACATGTACCACGGGAAGAGCCCGGGGTTGCCCGCGTCCTTCAGCGCCGTCCCGATCAGCGGCGCGGTGCCACCGAAGATCGCCACGGTGAGCGAATACGGGAACCCGGCGCCCGCCGCCCGCACCCGGGTGGGGAAGAGCTCGGCGTTGACCGCCGCCGAGATCGAGGTGAAGCAGCCGAGGAAGACCATGCCGATGAGCTGGACGACCAGCAGGCTCGCGTAGGCGTCGGTGAGCAGCCCGAGCATCGGCACCGGCAGCACGACGAACCCGATGCCGAACGTGATCAGCATGGGCTTGCGGCCGATCCTGTCGGACAGCATGCCGAGCAGCGGCTGCAGGATCATGAAGAAGACCAGCGAGATCGTGCCGATCTGCAGCGAGTCCGCCACGTCGAAGTCGACGGTGATCTGCGCGTACGTGGGCAGGAACGTGGTCCACGTGTAGTACGCGACGGTGCCGGCGATCGTGATGCCCACGATGGTGGCCGCGGACCTCGGGTAGTTCCTGAGGAACTCGAACATCTTGGGCCGCTCGGCCTTGCCGCTCTGGATCTCGCCGGCGACCGCGGAGGTCTCGTCGGCGCCCCTGCGGATCCACAGGCCCACGAGGCTGAGCAGGGCGCCCACGAAGAACGGGATCCGCCACCCGTAGGAGTCCATGTCGGCCTCGATCAGGAGGGTCGCCAGCAGGGCGGCCAGGCCCGAGGCCAGCAGCTGGCCGATCGTGGTGCTGACGTACTGGAAGCTCGAGTAGAGGCCGCGGCGGCCGTGCGGGGCCGACTCGACGAGGAACGTGGTGGCGGCGGCGAACTCGCCGCCGACCGACAGGCCCTGGATGAGCCTGGCCAGGGTCAGGATGACGGGCGCGAGCAGGCCGACCGACTCGTACGTGGGGGTCAGGCCGACGATCAGCGAGCCGACGCCCATCAGCATGATGGTGAACGTCATCGCGGCCTTACGTCCGTAGCGGTCGGCGAACGCGCCGACCACCAGGCCGCCGAGCGGGCGCATGAAGAAGCCCACGGCGAAGACGGCGAACGAGCTGAGCAGCGGCACCAGGCTGTTGCCCGAGCTCTCGGCGAAGATCTGGGCGGAGAAGATGGGAGCGAGGAAGCTGTAGGCGTACCAGTCGTACCACTCGACGACGTTGCCGATGCTGGCCGCCGTGAGCTGGCGGACACGGCTCTTGGGGATGCCGAGTGGTGATTGCGCCACCGGGGAGGTCGCCACGTGGGCTCCTTTGCTGACAACTGCAGAGATGGCTTACTGTGCATTCGGACGACCGAAACAGTCAAATGTCTCGGCAAACATTTACAAACCAGACATAGAAACGGCCCTAGGTGGATGTTCTCGACCGGCGCCTCGTCGCCGCCCTGCAAGTCAGCCCCCGAGCGTCGTGGGGCGAGCTCGGCCGGGCCGTGGGCGAGCACGAGCGCACGGTCGCGCGGCGGCTGCAGCGGCTGATCGCCGACGGCGTCGTCCGCGTCACCGCCATCTACGACGACCTGCGCACCGGCCACGGCCGTCCCGTGCACCTGCACGTCCAGGTGCGTCCCGGCACCGTGCCCGAGGTGGCGAAGGCGCTGGCCGGCCGGGCCGACACCCGCTCGGTCTACGCGCTCACCGGAGCCGCCGACATCGGCTGCGAGCTGGTCGCCCCCACCAGGGAGGACCTGCACCACATCCTGTCCTCCCAGGTCACCGGCATCGACGGCGTGCTGCAGACGCAGACCCAGGTGGTGCTGCACACGTTCAGGACCGTCGCCGAGTGGCACGCCCCCTACCTCACCGAGCGCGAGGTCGCCGAGCTGCGGCCGGGCCCGCTCCCCGAGTCGGAGCCGGAGCCGCCGCCCGACGAGGAGGGCCTGACGCCGCTGGAGCAGGAGATCGCCGAGCTGCTCGCCGGTGACGGGCGCATCGCGTTCACCGCGGTCGCCGAGCGCCTCGACATCTCCGTGCCGACCGCCCGCAGGCGGGTCACCTCACTCATCGAGCGGCGGCTGCTGCTGCCGCGCGCCGAGGTCGAGCCCGCGCTGCTCGGCCTGGAGGTCGAGGCCATGCTCTGGCTCAAGGCCCGCCCCCACGGCCTCGACCGGGTCGGCCGGCAACTGGCCGCGCACCCCCACGTCCGTTACTGCGCCGCGACCACGGGCACGCACTCCCTCATCGTGCAGGTCGTGGCGGCGCACGAGGCGGCGCTCTACCGTTTCATGACCGGCGTCGTCGGCCGGTACGACGAGATCACCGACGTCGACCTCACCCTGATCACCCGCGCCTACAAGCGCGGTCACCTCCACAAGTCCGGGCTGCTCACGCTCGACCACCGTTGGGAGAACACACCATGACCCCTGCTGAGAGGGAAGTCGCCGACCTGTGCGTGGAGCTGATCCGCGCCGACAGCAGCAACTACGGCGACGGCAGCGGCCCCGGTGAACGCGCCGCCGCCGAGGTCGTCATGGCCAGGCTGGCCGAGGTCGGCATCGAGCCGACGTACATCGAGAGCGAGCCCGGCCGCGGCAACGTGATCACCCGCGTCGAGGGCACCGACTCCTCGCTGCCCGCCCTGCTCGTGCACGGCCACCTCGACGTCGTGCCGGCCAACGCCGCCGACTGGTCGGTCGACCCGTTCGCGGGCGAGGTGCGCGACGGCTACATCTGGGGCCGCGGCGCCGTGGACATGAAGGACATGGACGCGATGATGCTGGCCGTGCTGCGCCGCTTCAAGCGCGAGGGCATCAGGCCGCGCCGCGACATCGTCTTCGCCTGGGTCGCCGACGAGGAGGCCGGCGGCGTCTACGGCGCCAAATACCTCACCGCGCACCACCCCGAGCTGTTCGAGGGCGTCACCGAGTCGATCAGCGAGGTCGGCGGCTACTCCCTGGAAGTGGACCCGTCGCTGCGGCTCTACCTCATCGAGACCGCCCAGAAGGGCCTGGCCTGGATGAAGCTGATCGCCGACGGCACCGCCGGCCACGGCTCCATGCTGAACGACGACAACGCCGTCACCGAGGTCGCCAAGGCGGTGGCCAGGATCGGCGCCCACGACTGGCCGCTGACCTACACCGAGACCGTGCGCCGCTTCCTGACCGAGGTGGCCGACGCCTTCGGCATCCCGTTCGACGAGGACGACCCGCAGCCCATCCTCGACAAGATCGGGCCGCTGGTGCGCTTCGTCGGCGCGACGCTGCGCAACACCACCAACCCGACCCAGCTCGGCGCCGGCTACAAGTCGAACGTCATCCCCGGCCAGGCCACGGCCGTGGTGGACGGGCGGTTCCTGCCGGGGCACGAGGAGGAGTTCTTCAAGACCATCGACGGGCTGCTCGGGCCGAAGGTGCGCCGCGAGTTCGTGCACCACGACATCGCGCTGGAGACCTCGTTCGACGGGGCGCTGGTCGAGTCGATGATCGCGGCGCTGAAGGCCGAGGACCCGGCGGCGCGGGCGATCCCGTACTGCATGTCGGGCGGCACCGACAACAAGACGTTCTTCGCCGACCTCGGCGTGCGCGGGTTCGGGTTCGTGCCGCTGCGGCTGCCCGCCGACATGGACTTCGCCTCGATGTTCCACGGCGTGGACGAGCGGGTGCCGGTGGACGCCCTCCAGTTCGGCGTGCGGGTACTGGACAGGCTGCTCCTAAACTACTGAAGGTGACCAAAGACGCATACACCCTGGCCAGTGAGGCCGCCGCGGCGCTGCGCAGCGCCGCGGGCCTCGACGAACTCGACGTGCCGCTCGACGTGGCGCTCGTCATGGGGTCGGGGTGGGTGCCCGCCGCCGACGCGCTCGGCGAGACGGTGAGCGAGATCCCCTTCACCGACCTGCCCGGCTTCCGCGCCCCCGCCGTCGCCGGGCACGGCGGCAAGATCCGCGTCGTGCGCACCCCGTCCGGCCGGCACGCGCTGATCTTCCTCGGCCGCACCCACCTGTACGAGGGGCTCGGGGTCGACGCGGTCGTCCACGGCGTACGCACGGCGGCCGCGGCCGGCGTACGCACGCTGGTGCTCACCAACGCGGCCGGCGGCCTGCGGCCCGAGACGCAGAACGTCGGCGACCCGGTCCTGATCAGCGACCACATCAACCTGACCGGGGCCAACCCGATCACCGGCACCACCTTCATCGACCTCACCGAGGTCTACTCGCGGCGGCTGCGCGCGCTGGTGCGCGAGGTGGACCCGACCCTGGCCGAGGGCGTCTACGTCGCCTTCAGGGGCCCGACGTACGAGACCCCGGCCGAGATCCGCATGCTGCGCACGCTCGGCGGCGACATGGTGGGCATGTCCACCGTCCTGGAGGCCATCGCCGCCCGCGAGGCGAACGTCGAGGTGCTCGGCATCTCCCTGGTCACCAACCCGGGCGCCGGGCTGTCCGGCGAGCCGCTCGACCACGAGGAGGTCCTGCAGGTGGGCCGGGCGACGGCCGCCCGCATGGGCGTGCTGCTCGCCAAGGTGGTGGACCGGCTGTGAGCCCGGCGGTGAGCCTCGTGGACGAGGCCCGAGCCTGGCTGGCGCAGGACCCCGACCCCGACACCAGGGCCGAGCTGGCCGGGCTGATCGAGCGGGACGACCTCGACGCGCTGCGCGAGCGGTTCGGGGCGCGGCTGGAGTTCGGCACCGCGGGCCTGCGCGGCGAGCTGGGCGCGGGTCCCAACAGGATGAACCGGGTCACCGTGATGCGCGCCGCCGCCGGTCTCGCGGCCGTGCTCGGTCCCGGCCGGCACGTCGTCATCGGCTACGACGCGCGGCACAAGTCCGACGTGTTCGCCCGCGACACCGCCGCCGTGCTGACCGGCGCCGGGCTGCACGCCACCCTGCTGCCGCGCCCGTTGCCGACGCCGGTGCTCGCCTTCGCCGTCCGCCACCTGGGCGCCGACGCCGGGGTGACGGTCACGGCCAGCCACAACCCGCCACGCGACAACGGCTACAAGGTCTATTGGGGCGACGGGTCCCAGATCGTGCCGCCCGTCGACGCCGACATCTCGGCCGCCATCGACGCGGTCGGCCGGGTGGACGAGCTGCCGCTCGGGAGTCCTGGCACGCTGACGGAGCTGGGCGAGGACATCGTCGACGACTACATCGAGGCCGTCACCGCGCTGCCCCTCGGTGACGCGCGCGAGCTGCGGGTGGCGTACACGCCGCTGCACGGGGTCGGCGCGGCCACGCTGACCGGCGCGTTCCTCGCCGCCGGGTTCGAGAGCCCGATGGCGGTCGAGGAGCAGCGCAACCCCGACCCCGACTTCCCCACCGTCGCCTTCCCCAACCCGGAGGAACCGGGCGCGATGGACCTCGCCGCCGCGCTGGCCGGCAAGACCGGCGCGGACCTGGTGCTGGCCAATGACCCCGACGCCGACCGGTGCGCGGTGGGGGTGCCGCTACCGGGCGGCGGCGTACGGATGCTGACCGGCGACGAGGTCGGCGGCCTGCTGGCCGAGCACGTCATCACGCACACCACCGGCGACCGCATGGTCGCCACCACCATCGTCTCCTCCACCCTGCTCGCCAAGATCGCCCGAGCCCACGGCGTGCGGTACGGCGAGACGCTGACCGGCTTCAAGTGGATCATCAAGGCCGGGCCGGGGCTGGTGTTCGGCTACGAGGAGGCCATCGGCTACAGCGTCGGGTCCGACGCGGGGCTGCCGGTCCGGGACAAGGACGGCATCGGCGCCGCGCTGACCGTGGCGGGCATCGCCGCCGCCGCCAAGCGCGAGGGGCGTACGTTGCTCGACCTGCTCGACGACCAGGCCCGCCGCTACGGCCTGCACGCCACCACCCAGCTCTCCTTCCGGGTCGCCGACCTGTCGCTGATCACCGACGCCATGTCCCGGCTGCGGGCCGAGCCGCCCTCCGGCCTCGGCGGCCTTGAGGTGACCGCCGCCGACGACCTCGCGCGCGGCGACGGCGGCCTGCCGCCGACCGACGGGCTGCGCTACCGGCTGGCGGACGGCGCCCGCGTGGTCGTCCGGCCGTCCGGCACCGAGCCCAAGCTCAAGTGCTACCTGGAGGTGGTCGTGCCGGTCACCACGACGCCCGGCGAGGCGCGCGCGGCTGCCGCGCGGCGGCTTGAGGCCGTCAAGTCCGACCTCGCCGCGCGGCTGGGGCTCGGGTGACGGAGTTCGAGCGCTTCCTGGACCGGGTCATGGCGGACCAGGAGGTGCTCGGGCTGGTGCTGAGCGGTTCGCACGCCCGCGAGGGCACCGCCACCTCGCACTCCGACCACGACCTGTACGCGGTCGTCACCCCCGCGGCCTCCCTCGCGCCCCGGCGGGACGCGCTGCTGGACGTGGTGGTCATGACGCTCGACGAGTTCCGCGCGCACGCGCTGCCCGGGTCGGGCACCGAGTGGAACCGCTACGCCTTCGCCTACTCCCAGGTGCTCAAGGACACGCCCGACGGGCTCATCGCCTCGCTGGCCGCCGCCAAGGGCAGGCTCGCCGCCGAGGAGGCGGGCGTCGTGGCGCACGAGGCGCTCGGGGCGTTCCTCAACAGCGCCTACCGGTGCCTGAAGAACGCCCGCGACGGCAACGTCATGGGCACGCTGCTGGACGGCGCCGAGACGGTCCCCGCCTACCTCACGTACGTGTTCGCGCTGCACGGGCGGGTGCGGCCCTACAACAAGTACCTGGAGTGGGAGCTGCGGCGGCATCCGCTGGGCGGGCCGCTGTGGGCGGCCGACGCGCTGCTGCCCCTGCTGGCCGCCGCCCTGACCCTCGAGGCGGACGGCGCCGTACGGACGCTGCTCAACGACCTCGAACCCCATGCCAGGGCGGCCGGACACGGCGAGATCTACGACTCGTGGGGCGCGGACCTCGCGTTCCTGCGGGGCCGCTGACCAGCTCGCGTTCCTGCGGGGGCGCTGACCGCCTCGGCCGGTAGCCGCGCCGCCAGTCTGAGCAGCCCCGCGGCGGCGAGCGCCAGGAGCGTGCCGAGCGCCGCCCAGAGCAGCGGCGGCGACAACGCGACCAGCGCCGAGAACCCGGCCGGCGCCACCACCTGCCCGACCGCCCACGTCATCTGGTGAATCGCCAGGTACCGGCCCCGCATCGCGGTAGGCGCGGCCCCGGCCGCCAGCGACGCGGCGGGCGCGGTGTGCAGCAGTTCGGCCAACGTGAACACCAACGTGGCCGCGACCAGCACCACGACCCTGGCGAGGCCGGCCGGGACCGCCGCCGTCACCGCGTACAGACCGCAGGCGACCACGAAGACCCCGCCCGCGAGTGCCATCGCGTGCGTACGGCGAGCATGCCGCTGCACATGCCGCACCGGCATCTGCCCCGCCGCCACCAGCAGCGTGTTGACCGTGTACAGCACCCCCAGCAGGGCGGGAGGCAGCTCAAGGACGGTAACCGCGTAGAGAGGCAGCCCCACGGACAGGATCAGATGAGCCAGGGTGAACGCCTGCTCGGCCACCACCAACCCCATGAACGGCCTATCCCGAAGCACCCGCCGATACCCACCCCCCGATCGCTCCCTCTCACCCCGCGCCCCCGCTCCCTCTTCTCGCGCCGGCTCCTCCGACCGGCGCGCATCCGCCCCCTCACCCCTTACGGGCTCCTCCGCTCGGCGCGCATCCGCCCCTTTATCCCTTTCGGGCTCCTCCGCTCGGCGTGCATCCGGCATCTCGCCGGAGGGCTGCGCCTTCTGGCGGGGGCTCCGCGCCTCCTCTTCCCTCCGCTCCCCCGTCCGGCGCGAGCTGGGCAGGCGGTTGGCCGGGAGGAGGAGGCAGGTGGCGGCCAGGGCGAAGCTGGCCGCGTTGAGGAGGGCGATGATGGTGAAGCCGGTCTGGCCGGCCAGGGAGACGGCGCTCGCCGACAGCAGGCCGCCCAGGCCGAAAGCGACGTTGCGGGCGGTCGCCTGGGTCGCGTAGAGGCGGTCCCGGCCGCCGCCCTCGCTGATCGCCGCCACGTAGCTGCTTGAGGCGGGGTAGTAGGCCCGGTCGCCGGCCGCGATGACGGCGGCGATCGCGATGAGCGGGCCGAAGCCGTCCACCAGCGGGTAGACGGCGAAGCCGAGTGCGCGGATCACGTAGGTGCCGACCAGCACCGTACGCGCGTCGAACCGGTCGATGAGCACGCCCGCCACGGGGTTGGCGGCGAGCCCCAGCCCGGCCGCCACGGTCACCCCCAGCCCGACTGTCGCCGGCGGCAGGCCGGTCACCTGCTGGATGAACAGGAGCGTCAGTGGGACGTACAGGCCGCTGCCGAGGGCGTCGACGAACATGCCGATGAGGAAGGGACGCACGGCAGGGCTGCCCGAGGAGGAGAATCGCACCCGCAGCAGTGTCCAGGCCGGCCACGTCTGCGCGGATCGGCCGCCGGCCCGGGACCGACTCGGCCATCCGTCCTAGGACCAGCCCGGCCAAGCCACCCCTCGCAGCCGACCACACCGAACCGGCGGAAGGCACGTCGGCGGCACGGCCCCTGGCCCAAGCCCAGGACCAGCGCCAAGGGCCGTCGGCGGAACTGCCCGACCCCGAGCCCAGGACCGACGCCAAGGGCCGTCGGCGGAGCTGCCCGACCCCCGAGCCCCGAACCGGCGTCGCGGCGCCGGTTCGGGGCCTCAGGCGCCGCGGACGGCCGGGCGGGCGGTCAGGACAGGCGGAACTGGAGGTCGGTGAGGAAGTTGGCGGGGTCGTTCTCGACGCGGGGGTCGGTGTTGTAGACCTCCAGGCGGCAGCCCCAGTGCTCGGCGCCGTCGCCCTCGGTCATGTCCCACTTCAGGCCCTGCTCCTCGCCCCACGCCAGCAGGACACGGGTGGCCTCGATGAGGCCGTCGAAGTGGCCGCGGTGGGTGAGGGTGGCGTAGCGGCCGGCGGGCAGGACCCCGGCGATGTAGTCGCCCTCGACCTCCACCGGCCCCGCGACCGGCACCCCGGCCTGCATCACCAGCCCGTCGCCTTCCGTGTCGAAGCTCTCGTAACGCAGGAACGGCGCCCCGGCGATGGCGGCACCGCGTCCCAGCAGCCAGCCGGCGATCTCGCCGATCCGGTCCGCGACGACCGGGACGGTGTTCATGGTGATGGCGCCGCGCACCCCGACGTACGGACGGTCGGGGAGCTCCACGATTTCAGGCATGGGTGAAACCTCCTTCTCCCCTATCAGACCGATGAGGCCCGCGAAACTCATCGGACCTACGCGACGACGGCGGCGATCACCAGAGCGAGCGCGACGACCAGCGCCGCGATCGAGTCGTACGACCACGTCACCCGGGCGGGCCCGGCCTCCTTGGAGCGGCGCTTGGCGGACTCGGCGCGGTCGCGGATCTGGTCGCCCACCCAGTCGGCGTGGGTCTTGCCCGCGAACGCCTCGGCCGCCGCCTGCTCGCCCTTCGACAGGGCCGGCTCGGTGGCGAAGCGCCCCCGCTGCTGGGCGGGGGCGCCGCGGCGCTGCGCCTTGGCCCGTTCGCGCGCGCTGCTCATCGGCGTCCACAGCCGCAGCACCTGGTCGTCGCCGTAGCGGACGTTGATCGAGTGGGAGACGCCGACGTCGTCGATGGAGGCCCACGGCAGGAACGTGGTGCGGAACGGGTTGCGCCCCACCAGCCCCTCCTCGGTGAGCACGGTGGCGGGCCGCAGCGCGACCGCGTAGACCAGCGCGGTCAGCACGGCGAGCACGGCCAGCGCCACCAGCGACGCCTTGCCGCTGAAGCGGACGACCAGGTCGACGACGTTGAGCGCGACGAACACCAGCCAGATCCACGCCAGGACATAGGCGGTCTTGGAGCGGTAGGTCTGCTTCACGGCTGCCACTTGAGCCGTGCGAACCCGGGCTTGATCACGCCGTTGATGAGCGCCAGCCGCTCGTCGAACGGCAGGAACGCCGACTTCATCGCGTTGACCGTGAACCACTGCAGGTCGTCCCAGCCGTAGCCGAACGCCTCGACCAGCTTGCGGAACTCGTCCGACACGGTGGTGGAGCTCATCAGCCGGTTGTCGGTGTTGACCGTGACGCGGAAGTGCAGGCGCCGCAGCAGCCCGATGGGGTGCTCGGCGATCGACGCGGCGGCGCCGGTCTGCAGGTTGGAGGTGGGGCACATCTCCAGCGGGATGCGCTTGTCGCGGACGTACGCCGCGAGCCGCCCCAGCTTGGCCGTGCCGTCCTCGGAGACCGAGATGTCGTCGATGATGCGAACGCCGTGGCCGAGCCGGTCGGCGCCGCACCACTGGATGGCCTGCCAGATCGACGGCAGCCCGAACGCCTCGCCGGCGTGGATGGTGAAGTGGGCGTTCTCCCGCTGCAGGTATTCGAACGCGTCGAGGTGGCGGGTGGGCGGGTAGCCGGCCTCGGCGCCCGCGATGTCGAAGCCCACCACGCCGCCGTCGCGGTAGCGGACCGCGAGCTCGGCGATCTCGCGGGAGCGCGCCTGGTGGCGCATGGCGGTCAGCAGCGTGCCGACGCGGATGCCGCGCCCCTGGGAGCCGCGCTCGAACCCGTCGAGCACGGCCTCCACCACCTGGTCGAGGCTGAGGCCCCGGGTGGTGTGCTGTTCGGGGGCGAAGCGCACCTCGGCGTAGACCACGCCGTCGGCGGCCAGGTCTTCCGCGCACTCCTGGGCGACCCTGGCGAGCGACTCGCGGGTCTGCATGACGGCGACCGTGTGGTCGAAGGTCTCCAGGTAGCGTTCGAGCGAGCCGGAGTCGGCCGCCTCCTCGAACCACTGGCGCAGGTCGTCGGGGTCGTGGGTGGGCAGCCGGCCGTAGTCGGTCTCCCGGGCCAGCTCGACGATCGTCTCGGCGCGGAGCCCGCCGTCGAGGTGATCGTGCAGCAACACCTTGGGAGCCCGCCGGATCTCGTCAAGCGTGGGGCTCATCCGCCCATGATATGAGGACGGCCCGGCTTTCACTCGCCACCACCGGGCGCGATCCCGGCGCGCGGCCCGCGGTCAGTCGCGTCCGGCGGCCTCGGGGGCGAAGGCGGGCAGGCACACCGCGATGTACTCGGCGCCCTCGGGGCCGACGCTGTAGCGGACCTTCTCGCCCGGCGAGGTCACCACCGACTGGCCGGCGTCGACCCGCGTGGTGCCCTCGGCGTGCTCGACGAGCACGGTGCCGCGCAGGACCACGGTGTACTCGGTGAAGGCCGGCGTCTGCGCGGGCTCCTCCCACCCGGGCGGCGCGGTCATGTGGGCGATGGACACCGCCTCGTCGCCGCTGTTGACGCGGCCCACGTGCTCGTCGATCACTTTGCCACCGGGTACGGGGATGCGCGAGGCCCCCTCGATCTTTCTCACCACGACGGTCAGTGTGCCACGTCGAGCACGAGCCGATCCGGCGACCCCTGCTCGGTGACCCGGAACCCGGCCCGCCGGTCGAGCGCCAGCCCGATCCCGACGCGGCCCTCGAAGTCGCCGGTCCTGACGACCTTGGTGAGGTTGCCGAGCCCGGCGGCGTAGACGGGGCCGCCGCCCCAGGTGGGCTCGCCCTCGTCGTCGTGGGCGTGCGCGGGGAAGAGCGTGAGCTGCAGGTACGCGCCGCCGCGTACGTCTATGGGCTTGCCCGAGCCGTCCTGGACGAACCCGTCCACCCATTTCACGTCATATCCGGGTATGCCGCCGCGCAGGTCGACCACGAGCCGGTCATAGGTGTCGTGAGCCGCATACCGTACGTTCGTCACGACCGCCGGCTCCATGCCGCCCCGATCGACCTCCACCTCGGCCGTACGCGTCGGGCCCGGCTGCGCGGCCGGCCCGGAGGACGACGGGCTCTGCGGCAGCGTGGCCTGCTGCGCGGTGCCGCACGCGGTCAGCACGCTCAGCAGAACGAGTGGGAACAGCAGGCGGACACTCGGCGGGCGCATGACCGGTATTTGCCCAGCGTACGAGTCTGCAAGCGCTCATCTCCCGACGACTCCCCGATGCGCCTCCGCCAGCGCGGCGAGCCCCTCCGGCGTGAGCCGCAGATAGAGCCCACGGTCCACGTCGAGCACGAGCGGCGTCCCCTTGCCCCTGACCACGACCTGGATGTCGCACTCCAGGTAGGTGTTGACGTGCTCCTGTTCCAGGTAGTTGCGTTCGAGCACGTCGCCGTTGCGCGACCCGGCCTCCGCCCTGGTCTTGGAGGCGCCGCCGACGCCGCCGTACCCGACGGTCGGCGGCCCTTCGTGCCCGCCGCCGGACTCCGCGCCCCCGTCCGACGGGTTGCGCAGGTTGCCGGAGACACCGGCGCGGGCGGCCAGGCCGCGGCCCTCGCCCTGGCCGTGCCCTGACGTGTCCAGGGTCTGCGCGTAGACGCGCTGCTTGACCCGCGCCTCGGCGACCTCGCGGACGCCGGTGACCTCGATGCCGACCGTGCCGACGCCGGGCAGCTCGTACGCGTGCCCCAGCAGGGACCCGAGGTGCGCCCGCATGGTCCGTTCCTTGGTGGCCTCGGTCAGCGCGATGCCGTCCTGACGGGACAGCTCGAACCCGCCGGGCCGGTCGGCCACCGCCGGCGCCTCGCCGCGCAGCCTGGGCGGCACCGAGGCCAGCGGCGCCCACTCCTCGACCAGCCTGGCGGCGGGGAAGGCGACCTGGCTGACGTCACCCTTGGGCACCGCGTCGCCGAGCATGGCGGTCAGCGGGCCAGGCCCGCCCTGCTCCGCCCAGCGCGGCCGGGTGGCGACGACCTCCGTGTGCGCCGCGACCGGCGTGCCGTGCGGGACCTCCGTGGTCAGGTGGCCCGCCACCAGCAGGCCGACCTCGCCGTGCGCCACCGCGCCGGACGTCGTGGTGACGCCGACGTGCCGGTCGAAGAGCCGTACGGCGCCGTCGTGGCCGGTCAGCTCGCCCGCCTTGAGCAGCATGCCGCGGGCCGCGCCCTGCACCGGCTCCATGACGGGGCTGACCTTGGAGCGTTCGAGCGTGATGTCGTACGTGACAGGATGCCGGAACTCCTGCGGCGCCTCCCGGGTCTGGAAGCGGTTGATGTCCTTGACGTTGGTGCCGCGGGCATCCACGGCGTGACCGTCGCGGGAGGTGGTGACCCCGGCCTCGCCGCCGGCGATGTCGCCGTCCGAGGTCCTGATGTAGCGGGCGAGCACCTCCTTGCCGCGGTCCGACCCCTTCTCCTGGAGGTTCAGGTCGCCGCCGAGCCGCTCGCTGCGCAGCATGAGCCCCGTGTCGGCCCGCTCACCGACGTGCACCCCGTCGCCCAGCCTGGCCGTGACCCTGATCCCCACGCGCTCGGTGACCCGGCCCGCCTCGTCGGTGACGAACAGCCAGGACGTCACGCCGTTCCCGCGCAGCTCGCCCAGCTTCGTCCCGAGCGCCTCCTGTCCGAAGTGGCCGCGCAGCTGCTCGGCCACCGGGTGGGCGGTCAGCTCCTGGCCGGGGAAGAGCAGCCCCTCGCCGCGCAACGTCTCCACGATCGCGGGCAGGACGCCGCGCGCGTCGAGGTGGTGCACGGAAGCGGTGCTCATCGCCGCCTCGGGCGCCACATAGGTACGAGCGACGTCCGCGGGCTGCTCGGGAGCCTGCTCAGGGGCCTGCTCGGGGGCCTGCTCCGGGGCGTGTCCCGGCTCGGGGGCGGGAGGTTCTGGGACGTCCAGGTCGTGGCGGCGGGCCACCTCGTCGGGCAGCACGATGTCCATGATGTCGGACACGCGCAGGTGAACGGGCTCCCCGTGCTCGACGACCGTCCCGGCAGTCCTGCTGGGCGTCACGGTCAGCACCAGGTCGCCCCGGTACCAGTGCGAGACGCCGCCGTCCCCGTACGTGACCCGGCTGATGTCCCCGCCGCCCCGGTACGAGCTCTCCAGCGACATCCGCTTGGCCGCGGCGTGCCCGCCCACCCGGGCCAGCACCTTGTGCTCGGTCCCCGTCACCGGGTGACCGCCCTCGGGGGAGCCGCCGAGCGTGACCCGCACGCCGGCCCGCGCGTGCCCGCCGACTCCGCGCGCGCCCCGCTCCCCCTCGACGACGCGCGAGTTGCTGTTCGCGTACGCCTCGTGCTCGACCCCGGTCTCCGACTTCACGTACGTCATTCCCGCCACGTCGGCCTGCACGTGCAGCTCGTAGCGCCGGCCGCCGTGCTCGGCCACCACGTGCCGCAGCCCGCCGGGATGGGACGTGATCATGGTCTCCAGGGTGATGACGTCCACGACGTTCTCGATCGTCACCGGCACGTCCAGGCGCCCCGCAGGCACCGGTAGGTCCGCCCAGGCGGCGTGCACCTCGGCCACCGCCCGCGCCAGGTCCGGCATCGCGCCCAGGCGGACGATCGCGTGCAGCCGGTCGTCGTGCGCCCACACGTCGCGGGGCGGCCCGTCGAGCCGCTCCACGCGGCCCACGGTCGTGACGTCACCGGCCAGCAGCGGCGTCTCCTGCAGGTGCGGCTCGGGGACGACGATCTCCGCCCGGCTGCCGTCCACCCGCCACGACGTGTCGGCCACCACCGCGCCGTCCTTCGAGACCCGCAGCTGGACGTCGAACGACAGGTCCCTGGTGAAGGTGAAGCCGCCGCCCGCCTCCGTGCGGTCGTATCGCGTGTGCCCCGCGCCGACCGCGACCGTCTCCGCTTTGGAGCCGCTCGCGATGCCCGCGATGTTGGGGGCGTCCACCTTCAGCACGCCCTCGGGCAGGCCGGTCCTGAGCGCCCTGCCCACGTCCACCCGCGCCACGGCGGCCACCTCGCCGCGCACGCCGTGCGAGACCTCGCGCTGGCTGGTGCCGTTCCAGGAGGTGATCCTGCGCTCGTTGATCGTCACGGCCGTCGCGCCGACCTCGTGCCGGGGGCCGAGCACGCCCTGCGCCACGACCTCGACCGTGTGGCCGGCGATCGTGGTCTCGTACCTGATGCCGTGCAGCGCGTACGTCAGGTCCGCCTCCAGGGCGGCGCCCCCGTACCTGAGCTCCAGGTCGCGGACGATCTGCCGCCTGATGTTCTGCGGCAGGTCCGGCAGCGCCCCCTCGACGGCCTGGCGCAGCTCGGCGAACAGCCGCGTGTCCGCGTGCACCCTGACGCCGGTGCCGAGTCCTGGCCCGCGACCGGCGGCGAGCGTCCTGGGCTCCAGCGGGTGCGGGTCGTAGCCCGTCCTGCCGGATGCGAACTCCTGGCGTACGCGCTCCATCTCGCGGTGCAGGCCGGCCAGCTCGTGCTGGATCCTGTTGAACTCGCCGGGCGGCCGCAGGTCGTGGCCGAAGACGTCCCGTTCGAGGCCGGGCGCGTCGCGCGTCGGCAGGGCCAGCTCGGCCGGCACGTCCACGGTGAACGTGCCCATCGTCTCCGTCTCGACCTTCAGGCGCAGGTGGGCGTCGTACATGGTGAGGTCGGCCCGGCTGGTGACCACGGTGTGGTTGCCGTGCGCCCGGTTCGCCGTCGCGACGTGGTCGGAGCCGAACCCGAAGCCGACGATGCCGCGCCCGATCGCCTCCGCCCAGTGGCCGGCGCGCACGCCCAGCCTGCCGCCCACGTGCAGGTTGAGGTCCCTGCCCTGCCGGTACGCCACGCCTTCCGCGTTGCGCCGCCCGAGGTCGTCGCGGAGCATGCCCTCGACGGGAGGCCGCCCGTCGCCGTCCACCCGCTCGATCCTGGTCACCTCGCCGGTGATCCTGATCGACTCCTCCGCCGACCGCAGCGCCGACGCCCTGAACCTGACCGCCTCCGTGACCGCCCCGCTCGACAGCAGCGCCTGACTGCGGTTCTTGATGCCCTGCTCGTGCAGGATGGTCGAGGTGAGGTGGTCGATGATCTTGACGACCTCGCGGGCGGGCACGCCCTCGGCGAGCGCGCGGCGCTGCACCTCCAGCACCAGCGGCGTCAGGTCGAGGCCGCTGACCGTGATGCCGTGGTCGCGGAACCTGCCCGCCGCCCCCTGCGGCACCTCGTGGCGCGGGCGGGCCGGCGGGTGGTCGGACGGGCGCGGCGGGCCCTCCCTGGTGAACTGCTCGGGGAAGGGCAGGGTCACCGCCAGGTCCTGGATCTTGCCGGCGGTCGCGAGCTTCGCGCCGTCGCGGTAGACGTCCACGGCGACGTCGGCGAGGAAGTAGTCGTGTTTGGGGCTGATGACCTTGTGGCCGCTCATCAGCTCGATGCTGCTGGTGTGCGTGGTCCTGGAGGTGTCGAGCAGTCCGGTACGCGGCAGCGCCGTCGACTCCTCGGCCGCGTCGGGCGACTCGGTCAGGTTGCGGACGAGGCCGCCGCTCACCTCCCTCGACGTGGCGCGTACCGACTTGCCCTCCACGCCGTCGCCGCCGAACGCGACCGGCTTCTCCGGTGCCAGGTCCGGGTGCTCCACATGGGTGAACCCCTCGGGGCGCAGCTTGACGTAGATCGCCTTGTCCCCGACGTCCAGGGCCGCGCCCTTCGCCAGGCGCTCGGTCCAGGCGTCGCGGTCACCGTCGGCGAGCACCTGCTCCAGCCAGTCGCGGACGGCCGCCCGCTCCCGCTTCGTCGCGCCCTCGATCCCGTCGGCCAGCGCCCGCGCCGCCGCCTTGGCGTCCTGCGGCACCTTGACGTCATGCACGGCCGTCTCCCCGAGCGCCCCGATCTCGGTGGTACGCGGCGGCCGCACCGTCGCCCGCCCCGGCTCACCCGCATCAGGCCGCGCCACCCCGTCAGGCCGCGCCACCTGACCGGTCCCGTCAGGCCGCACCACCGAGGCACCGCCCTCCGGGGCGTGCGCCGGAGGGATCGCGTTGATGCCCTGCTGCTGTGAACCGGGCTGCTGGTGGGCGGGCTGCTGGTGGGCGGGCTGCGGGTCCGGGCTCGACGCGAGCGTGGTCGTGGGGACCTGCCCGGCCTCATGCGCCGCCCCACCGGAACGGGGTTCGCCGCCGCTCGCTGCGGAGCCGGGGTCGGGGACGCCGGCTCCGGAGCGCTGGTCCGGGGTGCCGGAGGCCGGCTCCCCCACGCCGGGGCCCGGGTCGCCCGTACCGGCGCCTGGGCTCGGGCCACCGGGGCCGGGGTCGGGGGTGGGGGGAAGGCCGCTTGAGGTGGTCGGTGGGATCTCGGGAGGCAGACCTCTGACCAGGTGCTGGCCGTCGGCGCCGAGTGCGCTGGACGTGATGCCCTTGGCCAGCATGTCCCAGCTGAAGTGCCCCTGCGCCAGCATGGTGCCGGCCGTGGTGAGGCCGCCGGTGACGGCGTACTGGGCGGCCTGACCGTACAGGGAGGAGTTGGCCGCGGCGAGCAGCTTCTCGAACGTGGACATCTCCGCCCGGGTCAGCCCGGCCCGCAGGGCGGGCGTGGCGAGCCGGGACAGCGCGCCCGACATCAGCCCCATCATGCCGCCCATCGCGCCGCCGCTCGCCGCCGAGATCGCGAGCTGCTTGACGTCGAACTCGTCCCTGCGGTTGGTCAGCTGCAGCGCCTGGATGCCCGCGTCCATCCCGCCCATGATCCCGGCGAAGATGGCGATGTTGCGCAGTGTCCGCCGGGCGATCTGCGCGACGGTCAGCCGCGCGATCTGCACGCGCGGCGGGATCAGGCCCAGGGCCGCGGGATTGGTGACGGCGAGGTGCAGCAGCACCACCAGGGTCGCGATCAGCAGCCACACGGTGGCCTCGATCATGTACTTGGCGTACTGGATCTGCACGCCCACGCCGTTGAGCGCGACGGCGGTGTTGACCAGCCGCTCGACGAGAGTGGCCACCTTCTCGTCGGCCGTCTTCCTGACGTGGCCGACGAAGGCGAGGTGCGCGTCACCGTCCCAGTCGGCGCCGATGAGCCGGGCGCCGGCGGGCAGGTGGGCGTCGGTGCCCTCGACGATGCGGTACGCGGCCGTGATGCACGCGTCGGCCATCCGGAAGCAGCCGCTCTCGTCGCCTTCCGGCCAGTCCATGCCGACGACCCAGCCCACGTACGGCTTGGCCCAGTCGGGCGTGAGGAACCCGTCGAAGCCCATGGTCGCTCAGTCGTGGCGGGCGGGCGGCTGGTCGGCGGCCTCGTAGTTGCGGCTGGAGACGTGCAGGCCGGTGGTGAGGTCGTCGAGGTCGTCCAGGAGGTCCTTGAAGGCGTCCTCGATGGCCTGCTCCATGCCGGGCAGCTTCTTGGTCAGCTCGGCGCCGTACATGTCGTCGCCGAGCGTCTTCCTGTCCAGGTCGAAGGCGGCGCGCAGGGCGGTTCTCGCCTCCTCGGCGTTGCTCTTCAGCTCCTGGTAGACGCCGCTGTGCCTGCGCAGCGCCGCCGCGCGTACGGTGAATCCGTCGCTCACCGGGAACCCTTCCGCGGGCCGGGGAGGAACGCGTCGAGCCCCTGTCCGAAAACCCCGTCGAGGAGCTCGGGGTCCGGCATGAGCGGCTCCATCAGCGTCCTGCTCTGCTCGGCGACCTCGCCCGCCGCCGCCTCGGCCTGCCGCATGATGGCCTCGGCCAGCTCGGACGGCGACAGGCTGCGGTAGACGCGCGGATTCAGCTCGATGCCGCGCAGCCGCCCGTTGGGGCCGACGGTGACGCTGACCATGCCGTCCTTCGAGCGCGAGGTACGCTCTACGGCGTTGTACTCCGCGTACGTCTCCCGCAGCCGGGCGACCTGCTGGTCGATCTCCCGCGCCATCTCCTCGATCGTCGCCTCGAACGCGTCGGCCACCGATGCACTCTCCCCCTGTGAATGATCACAGGGATCGTAATATGACAGGAACGGACACGACGTCACATTCGGGCGCTGTTAGCAGAGAATTAACTTCTCTGACGCAAAGCCAGGCCACTGAGCAATCTGCGAAGATTACACCGTTTCGTAGGTCCGCACCGGCTCCGCCGCCGGGACCGCCTTGCGCGCCCGCAGCCCCGTCGCCGAGATCGCCAGCCCGACCAGCGCCAGCACCAGCGACACCACGATCGCCGCGCGCAGCGAGCCGATCGAGAGCGTCTCGCCGCCGCCCGAGGTGAGCACGGCGGTCACCACGGCCAGCACGATCGCGCCGCCCACCTGCCCTGAGGTGTTCAGCAGGCCGGAGGCGAGGCCCTGCTCGTCGTCGTCCACGCCGTTGGTGGCCTGGATGTTGAGCGCGGGGAACGACAGCGCGAACGCGATGCCCAGCAGGACCATGCCGGGGATCACCATGCCGCCCAGGCTGGGGGTGCGGTCGATGCCGAGGAAGATCGCGTAGCCGCCGGCCAGCGCCGCCGCGCCGACCACGATGAGCTTGCCGGTGCCGAACCTGTCGGCGAAGTCGCCCATCTTGGTCGAGGTGAGCGCGACCAGCACGCCGGCGGGCAGGAACGCCATCGCGGTGCCGAGTGCCGACCAGCCCAGCAGGTTCTGGAAGTACTGCATGGCCACGAACTGGAAGGCCACGTACGAGCCCATGAGGATGACCAGCCCGAGGTTGGCCCGCACGATGTGCCCGGAGCGCAGGATGCCCAGCCGCACCAGCGGGTGGCGCACCTTCAGCTCGGTGAACACGAACAGCCCGAGCAGCGCGGCCACCCCGGCGAGCGAGCCGATCGTCCGCACGGACGCCCATCCGGCCTCGGGAGCCTGCACGACCGTGAAGACCAGCAGCAACATGGATCCGGTGATCGTCACGGCGCCGACGAGGTCGTGGCCGCCCTCGGCCCGCTCCTCACGGCCGCGCGGCAGCACCTTCAGCGCGGCGATCAGCGCGATGACCGCGACGGGCACCGGCATCAGCAACGTCCACCGCCAGCCGATCTCGGTCAGCAACCCCGACAGCACCAGGCCGAGCGAGTAGCCGCTCGCGCCCGAGGCGGTGAAGAAACTCAGCGCCTTGTTGCGCTGCGGGCCCTCGGGAAACGTGGTCGTGATGATCGACAAGGCGGCCGGGGCGGTGAACGCGGCGGCCACGCCCTTCACGAACCGCGCGGCGATCAGCAACCCGCCGTCGTCCACCACGCCGCCCAGCAACGACGCCACGGCGAAGACGCCCAAAGCCACCAGGAACACCCTGCGCCGCCCGAGCAGGTCGGCGGTCCTGCCGCCGAGCAGCAGCAGCCCGCCGTAGCCGAGCACGTAGCCGCTGACCACCCACTGCAGCGAGGACGTGGTCAACCCCAGGTCGTGCTGGATGGCGGGCAGCGCGACACCCACCATCGAGACGTCAAGCGCGTCAAGAAAGATCACTGCGCAGAGCACGGCCAAAGCGGCCCAGCGCGAAGAAGGAGAAGTCATGAGCCAGAACAATACATGCACCCGCATCTAATGCAAGCGCATTTAATGCCGTTGCATGAGAGTTGGGCTGGTGGTAACCTCCGCGACATGGACGCGGACGACGTGGTCGAGACCTGGCACTACGTCCTGGCCAAGCACGCCAAGACGATGTGCGCGCTGGAGCGCGAGCTGGGCGCCCGGCACGGGCTGGGACCCAGCGAGTTCGAAGTGCTCGACCGGATCGTCCATCACGACCGCAAGCTGCGCATCCAGGAGCTGTGCGACGAGGTCCACCTGAGCCAGAGCGCGCTGTCGCGGGTGGTGGGCCGCCTGGAGAAGGCCGCGCTCGTCTCACGCGACGTGTGCCGCGACGACCGGCGCGGGGTCTACGTCCGCATCACCGACCAGGGCCGCGCCCGCCACGCCGAGGCCGTGCCCACCCATCGCGCCGTCCTCGCCGAGATCTTCAGCGAAGCCCCCGCCCTCACGAGCTGACCTCCGCACCCCGCACTCCCCGCCTTCCTTGCGAAGGCGGGCATTCGTCATGTCTTCCCTCAGGCTCGTGCATTCCGCTTGAGGCGTGCATACCGAGTATGCATACTTAGTACGCATGTCGGTCGATGGAGGAGCGATGACGTTCGTACAACTGGCCGATGTGGCCAGGGTGCACGGTGAAGGGGCGGCGGCCGTGCACGCGCTGAAAGGCGTGCGCCTCGAGGTGGGGCTGGGGGAACTGGTCGCGGTCATGGGCCCGTCGGGGTCCGGCAAGTCGACCCTGCTCAACCTCGCGGGCGGCCTCGACCGGCCCACGTCGGGGACGGTGCACCTCGACGGGCAGGACCTCGCCACCGTACGTGACCTGGCGGCGCTGCGGCGACGCAGCGTCGGCTACGTCTTCCAGGACCTCAACCTGATCCCGTCGCTGACGGCGGCGGAGAACGTGATGCTGCCCCGCGAGCTCGACGGCGTGCGCTCAGGCCGGGCCCGCGAGGAGGCCATGGCCGCCCTGGCGGAGGTCGACGGGGCTGATCTGGCCGGCCGCTTCCCCGAGGAGCTGTCCGGCGGCCAGCGCCAGCAGGTCGCGATCGCCCGCGCGCTGATCGGTGAGCGGCGGTTGCTGCTGGCCGACGAGCCGACCGGCGCCCTCGACACGCGTACCGGCGACGAGATCCTGCGCACGTTACGGGCACGCTGCGACGCGGGGGCCGCAGTGCTGCTCGTCACCCACGAGCCGCGGTACGCCGGCTGGGCCGATCGGGTGGTGTTCCTGCGTGACGGGATGCTCACCGAGTCCACGGACGTGCCGCTGGAGAGCGCTCGATGAGCGCGATGCGCGCCGCGCTGCGCATCTCCCGCCGCAGCGCGTGGCGGGCCAAGGGCCGAAGCGCGCTCATCATGGTGATGATCGCACTGCCCGTCCTGGTGATCACGGGGGTCGCCACGTGGTTCGCCACCCGGAGCGTCTCCGGGCTGGAGATGGTGGAGACCGAGCTGGGCACGGCCGACGCCCGCCTCGTGCAGTTCCCCGAAGGCACGAGGATTCACCAGGAGCCGCGCGGCACGGTCTGGCAAGGAGACGGCGACAAGGGGGTCATCCCCGAGCGCAGTGCCGCCGAGGTGGCGGCGCTGCTCGCGCCGGGCACCCGGGCCATCCCCTGCAACGCCGGCGAGATCGAGCTGAGCACCGGGCGGATCGACGCGCTGGAGACCGACCTGCGCGACCCCCTCACCAAGGGCATGCTGACACCGGCCGAGGGCAGGCTGCCCGCCGGGCCGGGCGAGGTCGCGGTGACCCCCGCCACCGGCCTGCGGCCCGGCGACCTCCTGCGGCCGACCGGCGCGGCGCCGCTGAAGGTGGTGGGCATGGTCGAGCACCCGTACCGGCCGACGCTGCGGCAGGTCGTCGGGCCCGACCTCCCGGTGGTGCGGTCGAAGATGATCAACTACCGGACCGAGTACGGCGCCGCCTGGCTCGTCGACACCCCCGGCCCGGTCACCTGGACGGACGTGGCCGCGCTGAACACCGCCGGCATCCACGTCACCTCCCGCGACATGCTCGTGAACGTGCCCGACAGGACGGCTGTGCGCGGCCTGCCGCAGACGGTCGCGCTCGGCGCCATGGTGATCATGCTCGTGCTGGAGACCGTGCTGCTGGCCGGCCCCGCCTTCGCGGTCGGGCTGCGGCGACGGCGGCGGGAGCTGGCCGAGATCGCCGCGCAGGGCGGCTCGGCCGGGCACCTGCGGCTGATCGTGCTGGCCGACGGCCTGGTGCTCGGCGGCACGGCCACGCTGGTGGCGGCGGCGCTGGGCGTCGGCGCGGGAGGGCTGGCCGCCGAGATCGGGGCGCACTGGGGCGGGCAGGTCGGCCCGCTGGACGTGCCGTGGCTCACGGTGCTCGGCGTCGCCGTGCTGGGCCTGGTCTCCGGGATCGTGGCGGCGCTGGTGCCCGCCGTGCAGGCGGCCCGGCAGGACACCGTGAGCGTGCTGGCAGGCCGCCCGCCCGCCGTGACCATCCGGCGCGGCTGGCCCCTGGCCGGGGGCGTGCTGGTGCTGGCCGGGCTGGTGGCGACCGTACTGGCCCGCCGCCAGCAGGACCCGGCGACGGTGTGGACCGCCGCGCTGCTGATCATGATCGGCCTGGTGGTGCTGACACCGTGGCTGATCGGCCTGACCGGGCACGTGGCCGGCCGCTTGCCGCTGTCGCTGCGGGTGGCCGTCCGCGACGCGGTGCGCCACCGCTCCAGGACGGCGAGCGCGGTGGCGGCCGTCACGGCGGTCACGGCCACGGTCGTCGCCGTGGGCATCAGCGCGCAGAGCGAGTACGTCGACCAGCAACGCGCCTACACCTCGGCGCGCCCGACCGGCACACTGGCCGTCTGGGGCGGCGTGATGAGCGACAGGACCTGGACCAGGCTGCGCGCCGAGGCGGTACGAGGGCTCCCAGGAGTGCCGCTCGCCTCGGGCTACCAGGTGCAGGACGCCCAAGGCCGCCGCTACGCCCTGCGCTATTCGGTGCGCTGGAACGGCACGCGCACCCGCCGTACGGTGGCCGTCGGCGACCAGCCCCTGCTCACCCTCCTGCAGGGACGCCACGACCCGCGGGCAGCCGCGGCGCTGGCCAGCGGCAAGGCCGTGGTGTTCGACCCGGCCGCGGTGCGCGACGGCAAGCTCCGGCTGCGGGCCGGCTCGACGTCGGGCCCGCCGCGCACCTTCGAGGTGCCCGCGGTGACGGCCACCCCCGCCGACGAGCACCAGGGCGGGGCGCTGCTGCCGCGCGGCCTGGTCGAACAGGCCGGTTTCACGACCCTGGAACGCCAGCTCTACGCCATGCACCGGCCGCCGGACACGCTGTCCGGCGACCTGCACAAGGTGACCTCCCGCGTGACGGTCGCCATGGAGGACGGCTACCGGCACCTGCCGAGCACCGGGCTGGGCGGCTGGCTCGTGGGCGCCCTGGTGCTGGTCGTCGGCGGCACGCTGGCCGCCACCGGCCTGGCAGCCGCCGACATGCGGCCCGAGCGCTCGACGATGATGGCGATCGGCGCCCCGCCGAGGACGTTGCGCATGGTCGTGGCCTGGCAGGCGCTCTACATCGCCGGTCTCGGCGCGCTGATCGGGCTGGCGGCGGGAGGGGTGACGGGCGTGGCGCTCAGCCGGCCGATGACGTCGCAGGGCTCCGGCGACCCGGCCACGCTCGCCCTGCCGTGGCCGTTCCTGGCCGCCGTCGTGGTGGGGCTGCCCCTGCTCGCGACCCTGGTGGCGCTGCTCACCAGGACCAGGCTGTCCCTCGCGCCCCGGCGCTCGTGACGCACGACCCACCGGACGCCGGTGGGTCGTGGGGTGACCAAGGGGCACTCGGGGGCGCCCCTTGGCCGTCGGTCTTCAGACGGTGATGCGGTCGATGACGAGCGGCAGCTGCGGCCCGGCCACCTCGCCCACCTCGTACGCGCCCTCCAGCGCCGCGAGAGCGCGCTCGAAGCGCCCGGTCTCGTCGGCGTGCAGGGTCATGAGGGGCTGCCCCTGGCGTACCAGGTCGCCCGGCTTGGCGTGCAGGACGACGCCCGCGCCGAACGACACCGGGTCCTCCTTGCGCGCCCTTCCCGCGCCCAGCCGCCAGGCGGCCAGGCCCACCGCGTACGCGTCGAGCCTGGTCAGCACGCCGGAGGCGGGCACCTCGACCGTCATGGTCTCGGCCGCCTGCGGCAGCAGCGCGTCGGGGTCGCCGCCCTGGGCGGAGATCATCCGCCGCCACACGTCCATGGCGGAGCCGTCCTCCAGCGCCTTGGCCGGGTCCTTGGCCCCGGTGATCCCGGCGGCCTCCAGCATCTCGCGGGCCAGCCGTACGGTGAGCTCGACCACGTCGGCCGGCCCGCCGCCCGACAGCACCTCGACCGACTCGGCGACTTCCAGCGCGTTGCCCACGGCCCGCCCGAGCGGCCGGTCCATGGCGGTGAGCAGGGCGACCGTGCGCACGCCCGCGTCGGTGCCGAGCGCGACCATGGTCTCGGCCAGTTCCCTGGCGTCGTGGACGGTCTTCATGAACGCCCCCGAGCCGACCTTGACGTCGAGGACGAGCGACCCGGTGCCTTCAGCGATCTTCTTCGACATGATCGACGAGGCTATGAGCGGGATCGACTCGACGGTGCCGGTGACGTCGCGCAGGGCGTACAGCTTCTTGTCGGCGGGGGCGAGGCCGGAGCCCGCCGCGCAGACGACGGCGCCGGCGGCGCGCAGCACGTCCAGCATCTCCGCGTTGGACAGCGAGGCCCGCCAGCCGGGGATCGACTCCAGCTTGTCGAGCGTGCCGCCGGTGTGGCCGAGCCCGCGCCCGGACAGCTGCGGCACGTACGCCCCGCAGGCCGCCACCAGCGGCGCCAGCGGCAGCGTGATCTTGTCGCCGACCCCGCCGGTCGAGTGCTTGTCGGCGGTGGGCCGGTCGAGCGCCGACCAGTCCATGCGCTCGCCCGAGCGGATCATGGCCAGGGTCCAGTCGGCGATCTCGCGGCGGTCCATGCCGTTCAGCAGGATCGCCATGGCCAGGGCCGACATCTGCTCGTCGGCCACCTCGCCGCGCGTGTACGCGTCGATGACCCAGTCGATCTGCGCCGTGGTCAGCTCGCGCCGGTCCCGCTTGGCCCTGATGACCTCGATGGCGTCCATCAGGAGCTCCTGCTGAGGTCCTGCGGGCCGAACGCGTACGGCAGGATCTCGGCCATGCGCTTGGGCCCGTCCTCGGTCTCGACGAGCAGGTCCTCGCCGCCGAACTCGTAGAGGAGCTGGCGGCAGCGCCCGCACGGCATCAGCAGCTCACCGTGGCCGTCCACGCAGGTGAAGGCGACCAGCCGGCCGCCGCCCGAGCGCTGCAGCGCCGAGACCAGGCCGCACTCGGCGCACAGGCCCACGCCGTAGGAGGCGTTCTCGACGTTGCAGCCGGTGACGATCCGGCCGTCGTCGACCAGCGCAGCCGCCCCCACGGGGAATTTCGAGTACGGCGCGTACGCGTGCCGCATGGCCTCTGCGGCCTCGTCGCGCAGGCCGTCCCAGTCGATGTTCAATGTTGTTCCCCCCGGCGATAGCTCACGCCGTCCGCCTTGGGCATCCGCAGCCGCTGGGAGGCGATCAGGAGCACGAGCAGCGTGAGCACGTGTGGCGTGATGAAGACGAAGTCGTTCGGCAGCTCGTCGATGACCAGCCAGAGCCAGAACAGCACGGCCGCGCCCACGACGGCCCCTGCCATCACCACATACTGCCTGACGCCCGGCGCGGCCAGCTCGGCGGGCCGGTCGGGCGCGGTCAGGCGGTGGACCTGCAGGACGAGGTAGGCCAGCAGCAGCACCGCGCCGAACAGGAAGAACGTGGTGACGGTCTGGGCGCTGCGCAGCTGCAGGCCGTTGGCGTAGCCGAACAGGGCGGAGCCCGCGGCCAGGCCGCCGGGACGCCAGTTGCCGAAGATCATGGCGGCGAGGCCGATGAAGCCGCGGCCCTGGGTCTGGCCCTCGACGTACTTGTCGGAGACGAAGACCAGGAACACGCCGCCGAGCCCGGCGAAGGCACCGGAGAGCACCACGGCGACGTACTTGATCCGATAGACGTTGACGCCCAGCGACTCGGCGGCCCACGGGTTCTCACCGGCCGAGCGCAGCCGCAGGCCGAAGGCGGTGTGCCAGAGCACGAAGAACGTCAGCGGCAGCAGCAGCACGGCCAGGACCACCAGCAGGTTCATCTGGTGGGTGAGCCCGCGCAGCACGCCCGCGACGTCGGCCACGAGGAACCAGTGGGTGCTCTCCAGCTTGCCGAGCAGGTCGGGCCCCGAGGACAGCAGCGGCAGGCTGATCGTGGGCGTGTCCCCGCTGACCGCGGGCGAGCTGGTGATGCCCGCGCCCGCCTCGGCGGCGGGCGTGCCCTCCTTGTAGAGCACCTCTGACAGGAAGCGGGTGATGCCGGGACCGAGCAGGTTGATGGCGACGCCGCTGATGATGTGGTCGACGCCGAACGTCACGGTCGCGATGGCGTGCAGGAGCCCGCCGAGCGCGCCGCCGATCAGCCCGGCGGCCAGCGCGGCCCACGGACCCCACTGGTATCCGGCCCAGCCGGCGAACCACGTGCCGAGCACCATCATGCCTTCGAGGCCGATGTTGACCACGCCGGCCCGCTCGGCCCACAGGCCGCCGAGACCGGCCAGGGCGATCGGCACGGCGAGGATGAGCGCGGCGCCGACGGTGCCGGACGAGGTGAGGTCGTCGAAGCCGGTCAGCACGCGGACCAGCGACACCACCACGATGAGCGCGGCGACGCCGATCAGCGCGAGGTGGTATTTGCGGACCCTGGTCATGCTGCCACCTCAACGGGAGTGTTCCTGCCGAGCTGCTGGGCCGCTCGCCGTTCTTCGATCCTCAGCGCGATGCGGTTGGTCACCTCGTTGGCCACGACGACGAGCAGCACGATCGCGCCCTGGATGATGGTGACGACGGAGGCGGGGATGTCGGCGAACTGCAGCGCGCCCTGCGCCCGGTCGAGGAAGGCGAACAGCAGCGCGGCGAACGCGATGCCGACGGGCTTGTTCCTGCCGAGCAGCGCCACCGCGATGCCGAGGAAGCCCAGGCCGGCGGTGAAGTTGTTGGTGTAGGCGCCCCGGTCGCCGAGGATCTCCGGCAGGCCGATGAGCCCGGCGATGCCGCCCGACAGCACCATGGCAGCAATGATCATCTTCTTGGGGTTGACGCCGGATGCCTGGGCGGCCGGGCCGTTGAGCCCGCTGGCCTTGACGTTGAAGCCGAACCTGGTGCGCTCCAGCACGACCCAGATGACCACGCCGAGCACGACGGCCACGAGCAGGAAGCCCCACAGGCCGCCGTTGCGGGTGGGCGGCAGCATGCCGAACCACTCGAAGACGAAGTTCAGGTCGGGGAACATGCCCGAGTCGGGCAGCGGCGGCGTGGTCGTGTTGAGCTGGCCCTCCGCCCGCTCACCCGCGAACGGCTCGCGCAGCAGGTACGCCGACAGCGCGATCGCGATGTAGTTGAGCATGATCGTGGAGATGACCTCGTTCACGCCCCTGGTCACCTTCATGACGGCGGGGATGAGCGCGTACAGGCCGCCGACGGCGGCCGCCACGAGGATGATGACCGCGATCTGGATGGGGGCGGGCGCGGTGAAGGTGGAGCCCACGAACGCCGCGCAGATCGCGGCGATGCGGTACTGACCCTCGACGCCGATGTTGAAGAGGTTCATGCGGAAGCCGACGGCGACCGCGAGACCGGCGATGAACAGCGGCACGGCCCGGTTGAGGAAGGTCGCGACGGAGTTGGACTCCGCCCGCGCGCTGTTGCCGAAGTCGAAGAAGGCGACCAGCGCGTCGAGCGGGCTGCCGCCCGCGACCACGATGGCCACGCTGCAGATGGCGATCGCCAGCACGACGGCGATGGCGGCGCCGGCGACGGTGAGCAGTGCCCGGTTGAGCCCGGCGGGCATCACGTCTCCTCGTTTCCGGCGATGGCGCCGGTCATGTAACCGCCCAGCTGTTCGGGCGTGATCTCGCGGGGGTCGAGCCCGGCGACGAGCCGGCCCCGGTAGATGACCTGGAGCGTGTCGGACAGACCGATCAGCTCGTCGAGGTCGGCGGAGATGAGCAGCACGGCGAGGCCGGCCGCGCGGGCGTCGCGGAGGTGGTCCCAGATCGCGGCCTGGGCGCCGACGTCCACGCCGCGCGTGGGGTGCGCGGCGATGAGGAAGACGGGCTCGCCGCTCATCTCCCGGCCCACGATCAGCTTCTGCTGGTTGCCGCCGGACAGGGCCAGGGCCATCGTGTCCACGCCTGGGGTACGCACGTCGTACGCGTCGATGATGCGCTGGGTGTCGGCCTTGGACGCCTTCCTGTCCACCCAGACACCCTTGCGGGCGGGCTTCCTCGTCTGGTGGCCGAGCACCCGGTTCTCCCACAGCGACGCCTCCAGGAGCAGGCCCTGGCGGTGGCGGTCCTCGGGGATGTAGCCGATGCCGGCCTCGCGGCGGCGCAGCGTGGACCAGGAGCTGATGTCGCTGCCGTCGAGCTCGACCAGGCCGTGCGCGGCCCTGATGCCCATGATGGCCTCGATCAGCTCCGACTGGCCGTTGCCCTCGACGCCGGCGATGCCCAGGATCTCGCCCTTGCGCACCTGGAACGACACGTCGTCGAGCAGCAGCCGCTTGCCCTCGTCGCGCAGCCTGGCGGCGTACTCACCGGCCGCTACGCCCTTGGGGGCGGGGTGGTGCCCGTCGGCCTCCACGGTGAGGTGGGAGACCTGCAGCGCGACCGTGTCGGTCACGGTGGACTCGCGGGTCTCCGGCGTGGGCAGCTCGCTGCCCACCATCAGCTCGGCGAGCTGGCGCGCGGTCACCTCGCGGGGATCGACGCTGGCCACGGTGGTGCCGCGGCGGATGACGGTGATCGCGTCGGCGATGCCGAGCACCTCGTCGAGCTTGTGGGAGATGAAGATGACCGTCAGGCCCTCGGCCTTGAGCTCGCGCAGGTTCTGGAAGAGCTCGTCCACCTCCTGCGGCACGAGCACGGCGGTCGGCTCGTCGAGGATGAGGATGCGGGCTCCGCGGTAGAGCACTTTGAGGATCTCGACGCGCTGGCGGTCGCCGACGCCGAGGTCCTCCACCAGCTTGTCGGGGTCGACCCGCAGGCCGTGGGTGGCGGCCAGCTCGGTGATGCGCCTGCGGGCCGAGGCGGTGTCGAGCCGGCCGGCCCGCTTCGGCTCGGCGCCGAGGACGATGTTCTCCAGCACCGTGAAGTTGTCGGCGAGCATGAAGTGCTGGTGCACCATGCCGATCCCGACGTCGATGGCGTCGCTCGGCGTACGGAAGCTGACCTCCGTGCCGTTGACCTTGATCGTGCCCTCGTCCGGCTTCTGCATGCCGTAGAGGATCTTCATCAGGGTGGACTTGCCCGCGCCGTTCTCCCCTACGATGGCGTGCACCGTGCCGGGCTGGACGGTGATGCGGATGTCGTGGTTCGCGACGACACCGGGGAAACGCTTGGTGATGCCCTCCAGCTCTACGGCGGGTCGCGCCGTGGCCAGGGTGTCAGCACTCATTTCGCCTCTCCTAGAGCGGGTGGGCGACATAGACAGAAGGCCCGAAGTTTACGGACTCCGGGCCCTCAGCTGTCCCTCGTACCCCGATTACGGCTTGGCAGGAACCGTGATCTTGCCGTCGACGATGTCCTTCTTGGCAGCGTCGAGCTTGTCCTTGATGTCGTCGATCTCGCCGCCCGTGGTGGACAGGCCGACACCGTCGACCTTGAGGTCGTACGTCACGTTCGTGCCGCCCTTGGCGCCGCCCTGGAAAGCCTTGATGAACTCGAACACGCCGACGTCGACGCGCTTGAGCATCGAGGTCATGATCACCGACTGCAGGTCGGTCTCCTTGACCGTCTGCCGCTGGTCGGAGTCGACGCCGATGGCCTTCTTGCCGGCCGCGGCGGCCGCCTGGAACACGCCGAGGCCGGAGTCGCCGGAGGCGTGGTAGACGATGTCGGCGCCGTCCTGGTACATCTTCTCGGCCGCGACCTTGCCCTTGTCGGGGGCCTTGAAGCCGCTGAAGTCGCCGTCAGGGGTGAGGTAGGTGACGTCGATCTTGGCGTCCGACTTGACCGACTTCACGCCGGCCACGAAGCCCGCCTCGAACTTCTTGATCAGGTCGGACTCGACGCCGCCGACGAAGCCGACGTGGCCGCTCTCGGACTTGGTCGCCGCGGCGACGCCCGCCAGGTACGAGCCCTGCTCCTCGGCGAACAGCAGGCCGGTCACGTTGGGCGCGTTGGAGGCGGAGTCGACGACCGCGAACTGCAGGTCGGGGTATTCCTCGGCGGTCTTCTTGACGTCTTCGGCGTAGGCGAAGCCGACCCCGATGATCGGGTTGTAGCCGGCGTCCGCGAGCTGACGCAGCAGGTCACCGCGGTTGGAGCCGTCGGCGGAGGGGCTCAGCTCCTTGATCTCCGCGCCCAGCTCCGTCTTCGCCCTCTCGAGGCCGGTGTAGGCCGCGTCGTTGAAGGACTTGTCACCACGCCCGCCGACGTCGAACGCGAGGCCGACCTTCAGCGAGCCGGTGCCCGCCGCGGAACTCGTGCCCCCTGTCGGCTCCTCGCTGGCCGTGGTTCCCCCACCGCCGCCGCCACCACAGGCGGCCGCTGCCATGAGCATGACGCCGGCGACCGGGCCGAGCATCAGCTTGTTGAATCGCTTGCCGAGCAAGGCGACTCCTTCCATTTCCCCGCCGCCGAATCTCATCGCAGGCGCGAAGAAACGAACGGCACCTGCACGGAAGATAGTTGCTTGACCAGGGACAACCAAACCGGCGCACAGGGTCGCAACCGCTCCGTTATCGACATCACTCGCGTCCGTGACCTGGGACCTGAATCCGGCACGAAGCAGGCACACCGTACGACATCCGGAAAGATTTCCCCAACTTCGCCCCACGGACACCCCTTGCCCCAGAGCTCATCGTGACGGAGATTCCCAGCGAAGGTCGAAAACTCTCATCGGAGCCCGCATGCATTCTCGTAAGGCCCGCAGGAGGCTCGCCGTGCCGCTGGCCGCGTTACTCGTGGCCACCCTGACCGGCACAGTGACCGGCACG
Organism: Nonomuraea sp. NPDC049504; assembly: GCF_040676845.1. Classification (NCBI taxonomy): domain Bacteria; kingdom Bacillati; phylum Actinomycetota; class Actinomycetes; order Streptosporangiales; family Streptosporangiaceae; genus Nonomuraea; species Nonomuraea sp. NPDC049504. Next base: position 191,576 of record NZ_JBFAPT010000002.1, on the reverse strand, counting down.
ACGCCCGCCTCGGCCGACACCCCCGCGATCAAGATCGAGAACAACGCGACCCAGCCCGTCTTCTCCCGGGCGGACGCCATCCAGCAGACGGTGTTCGTCGAGGTCAAGGGCACCGACAGCGACAACGACGGCAAACCGGACCGGGTGGCCGTGGACATCCTCCGGCCCAAGGAGACCGACCACGGGCTCAAGGTCCCGGTCATCATGGAGGCGAGCCCGTACTACGCCCCCGGCAACGACGTCGCCAACCACCCCGTGGACGTGGACGAACACGGCAACCCGCTGCCCGCGCTCACCGCGCTCAGCGCCCGCCAGGACGCCGGGCCGTTCGACGGCTACTACGACAACTACTTCCTGCCCCGCGGCTACGCCATCGCCCTGGTCGAGAACGTCGGCAGCGCCCGCGCCACCGGCTGCCCCACCTCCGGCGACCGCAACGAGACGGCCGGGCCGAAGGCCGCCATCGACTGGCTCAACGGGCGCGCCAAGGGCTTCGACGCCGCCGGCAACCCCGTCGACGCCACCTGGTCCACCGGCAAGGTCGGCATGATCGGCGTCTCGTACAACGGCACGCTGCCCAACGCCGTCGCCGCCACCGGCGTCGAGGGCCTGAAGACGATCGTCCCCATCGCCGCCATCTCCAGCTGGTACGACTACTACCGCGCCAACGGCGGCGTCCTGGCCCCCGGCGGCTTCCAGGGCGAGGACCTCGACGTGCTCGCCAAGTACGTCCTGACCAGAGAGAACGGCCAGGAGGCTTGCGGCGCCGTCATCGACGACATCGCCGCCGAGCAGGACCGGATCACCGGCGACTACAGCGCCTTCTGGGACGTCCGCAACTACATGAACGGCGTACGCAAGGTCAAGGCCAGCGTGTTCGTCGTGCACGGGCTCAACGACTGGAACGTCAAGACCAAGCAGTTCGCCCAGTGGTGGTACGCGCTGGCCAAGCAGAAGGTGCCGCGCAAGATCTGGCTGCACCAGGGCACCCACATGAACCCGTTCAGCCTGCGTACCGTCGAATGGCTGCGCCAGCTGCACGGCTGGTTCGACTACTGGCTGCACGGCATCGACACCGGCATCATGCGCGAGCCGCAGGCCGACGTCGAGGCGGCCGCCGGGCAGTGGGAACAGCACCGCTCCTGGCCGCTCCCCGGCACCGTGACCGTCCCCCTGCACCCCGGCCCCGGCTCCTCCCTCGGCTTGCTCCCCCGCCCCCGCGCGGCCAAGGAGACCTTCACCGACCAGAAGACGAGAACGGCCGAGCAACTGGTCGAGGCCACCGGCCAGGACCCGAACCGCCTCGCCTACACCACCCCCACCCTCCCCACGGACGTCCGCATCTCCGGCACCCCGACGGTGAAGGTCCGCGCCTCCTTCAAGGACGGCGCCTCCCCGTACCTGACCGCTTTGCTGGTCGACTACGGCACCGACACCCGCCCGAACGGCAGCCTGCTCTCAACCGGCGAAAACTACTGCTACGGGCAGGGCGTCCCCGGCGACACCGGCTGCACGGTCCTCCGCACCCTGGGCACCTCCGTGACCCCGTACAAGATCGTCACAAGAGGCTGGCTGGACACCCGCAACCGCCACCGCCCCGACCGCACCGACACGCTCCGCCCGGGCAAGGACTACGACTTCACCTGGGACTTCCAGCCCACGGACTACACCTTCAAGAAGGGTCACCGCCTGGGCCTGGTCGTCATCTCGACCGACTACGACTACACCCTCCGCTACCCGGTGGGCACCAAGATCACCATCGCCCCCTCCCACAGCAAACTCAACCTCCCCATAACCCTGGGCCGCCTCCCGTAGGAGGGGAAACCCCGCCGCACTTCGGCGGGGGCCTTAAGGGGGTGGGTGCCAAGCCCCAAAGAGTCCCCCGCCGAAGACGGGCAGGACCTCCGCCACACTTCGGCGGGGGTCCTCAAGGGGGTGGGACGGGGCGCGGAGCCCCACGGAGGGACCCCAGCCGAAGCACCCGCAGGACCCCCGCCGCACTTCGGCGAGGGTCCCCAAGGCGGGGTGGAGGGTGGAGTCCCCAAGGGACCCGGCAAAAGTGCGGCGGAATCCCACCCCAACACCCAAAGGACCGCAGCCGAAGCACGGCGGAACCCCCACCCCCCAACACCCGAAAGAACCCCAGCCCAAGTACGGCGGGGTCCCTCTCCTCACACCCGAAAGGACCCCAGCCCAAGTACGGCGGGGTCCCTCTCCTCACACCCGAAAGGACCCCGGCCGAAGTACGGCGGCCCCCAACACCCGAAAGGACCCCGGCCGGAGTGCGGCGGGGTCCTTTCCCAGCAGGGGTGGTCAGGCCATGGCGTTGGTGATCGAGTCGAGAGGGCCGACCTCCCACAGCGAGGTCAGGGCTGTGGTGGCCATCACCCGCACCCCCATCGCGATCGCCTTCTCGTCCACGTCGAACGTCCCCTGGTGGATGTCGTACGTCACCCCGTCAGGCGACCGCGTGCCGAGCCGGGCGAAGGCGCCCGGGATCGACTCGAGGTACCAGCCGAAGTCCTCGCCCCCGAGTGACTGCTGGGTGGGGACGACGGCCCCGGCCCCGAGGGCCTGCTCGGCGGCGGCGGACAGCATCTCGACGCTGAGCTCGTCGTTGACGACGGGCGGCACCCCGCGGGTGTAGTCGAGGGTGGCCTCGACGCCGTAGGCGCCGGCGACGGACTCGAGCAGCGACTTGATGAGGTCGGGCGCGGCGTGCCAGGCGTCTTCGTCGAGGCAGCGCACGGTGCCCTCGGCGACCCCGTCGTCGGGGATGGCGTTGGCCGCGGTGCCGGCCACCACCTTGCCCCAGACGAGGCTGAGCGAGGAGCGCGGGTCGACGCGGCGCGACAGCGCGGCGGGCAGCTCGGTGAGGATCTTGGCCAGCGCGAAGACGAGGTCGGCGGTCAGGTGGGGGCGGGCGGTGTGGCCGCCAGGCCCGGACACCCGCACGGCGATCTTGTCGCAGGCGGAGGTGATGGGGCCGGTCCTGAGGCCGAACTGGCCGACGTCGACGCGCGGGTCGCAGTGGAGGCCGAAGATGCGGTCGACGCCGCTGATGCCGCCGTGGGCCATGACCTCGAGCGCGCCGCCGGGCAGCTCTTCGGCGGGCTGGAAGATCAGGCGTACGCGGCCGGGCAGCGACCCGGCGGCGGCCTGCTGGGCCAGGAAGAGCGAGGTGCCGAGCAGGACCGTGGTGTGCACGTCGTGGCCGCAGGCGTGGCAGGCGCCCGCCACGGTCGAGCGGTAGGGCACGTCCTTCTCGTCCTGCAGCGGCAGCGCGTCGATGTCGGCGCGCAGGGCGATGGTCGGGCCGTCGCCGCTGCCGACGTCGCAGATCAGCCCGGTGCCCTTGGGCAGCACCGAGGGGCTGAGGCCGGCGGCGGTGAGCCGCTCGGCGATGCGCTGTGTCGTGCGATATTCGGCGAAGGCCAGCTCAGGATGCATGTGGAGGTCGCGGCGGAATGCCACGAGATCCTGCTCGGTCTCCGCCAGGAACGCGTCGAGTTCGCCTCGAAGCTCACGTCCCCGCATATGTCACCGTCCCGTCCGATGCCATGCGCTCCCAGCGGACTGCTGGGCTGCACGGCTCATGCGCTCCAAAAAACCTCTCCATCGCCGCCGGGGCCACCTGGTTGAGCGGCCGGTGTGCGGCGGAAACCAAAGATCGGCCCGCCGGATTCGGTGCGCGGATCGTCAAGCACGGGCTTCGCATTCCATCGATCGCGAGTGCCGCCGCAGCCAGGGAGCACGGCGGTCGGCCGTGTGCCTGATGGCGATGCTTCGACTTTATCGCCCTCTCGCGCCTGCACGCCGACAGATACCCCAAATGTTGGCCCGCGGCACGTCCGAAATCGCAGGTTGTCACGTTCCGTACGGGCGCTGGTGATCCCTAAATAGTCACAAGGGATCAGTAGATCGTGACCCGATGCTGCCAGTTCAAACGTGGTCAGCGATTCCGAATCCTGTCACCTTCCGTCATGGTCATCACACTTCAGCGGTTGCTGTTTTCGGGGGGATTGCGTGTTTCACTCGCTATATGATCACTAATATCCCGTTCGGGGAGAAGTATGCTGGGTTGAGCATCTTCGAGCCGGGCGAGGGGACCCTGGTGGTCGTGCCCTCGCTCTCCCTTCCGCAGGATGAGCTCCGCCGGATCACGGGGGCCAGATCCTACGAGGAGCGCCTGCTTTTCCTGCTCCTGACGCTCCGGGAGCCCGGGGTCAAAGTGGTCTACCTCTCCTCCGCGCCGGTCGATCCCGAGATCGTCGACTACTACTTCGGCTTCCTGCCCGATCCGGATGACGCCGCCAAGCGTCTGACGCTGATCAGCCTCGACGACCCCTGGTCCCAGCCGTTGACCAGGGGCGTGCTCGACCGTCCCGACGTGATCGAGCAGCTGCGCGCGGCGATCGACGGGGACGCTTGGCTGGTGCCCTTCGTGCTGAGCGAGCTCGAGGAGGAGCTGGCGTCGCTACTCAGCGTGCCCCTCTACGGACCCGCCACGTCCCTTTCCTATTACGGCTCCAAGAGCGGGGCCAGAGAGGTGGGACATGAGGCGGGCGTCCCGATGGCCCGGGGCTTCGGCGACGTGCGCACGGCACTCCAGATCGAGGAGGCCATCGAGGCCCTGCCGGGCGACCGGGTGATCGTCAAGCTCAACGACGGCTACTCGGGGCTCGGCAACGCCATCGTCACCAGGTCCGACCGGTCGCTGATCAGCTTCTCCGCCGACGGCGAGGACTGGGGCAGCTTCACCGCGAAGATCAGGGAACGGGGTGCGGTGGTCGAGGAGTTCATCGAGCACCGGCCGCTGTACTACCCGAGCGCGCTGGCCGGCATCACGCCCGGCGGGCACGCCAGGGTGCTGGCCACCCACGACCAGGTGCTCGGCGGCCCGAACGGCCACGTCTACCAGGGCTGCACGTTCCCGGCCGCGCCGGAGTACCGCGCCGAGGTGGGCGCGTCGGCGGGCCGCATCGCGCAGGTGCTCGCGGAGCGCGGCGTGGTGGGCCTGTTCGGGATGGACTTCTTCGCGCTCAAGGCCGACGCCGGGTACGCGGCGCTGCTGTGCGAGATCAACCTGCGCATCGGGGGCACCACGCACCCGTACGGCGCCGCCGTCCTGACGACCGGCGCCACGTACGACCAGGCCACCGGCCACCTCATGTCAGGCGACCGGCCGAAGTACTACACCGCGACCGACAACTGCGCCTCGGCCTGCCTGCGCGGGCGCACGCCCGGCGAGCTGATGCGGAAGGCGGACCGGCTGGGCGTCGGCTTCGACGCCGAGCGGCGTACCGGCAACGTGTTCCACCTGCTCGGGGCCATCCCCGAGCACGGCAAGCTGGGCTTCACCACGATCGGCGACTCCCGCGAGGAGGCCGACGAGCTGCACGCGCTCACCCGCCGCCTCCTGTGCGGCCCTTGATCCCGCTGCCCCCGCCGCGCAACGCGCGCCAGCCGATCACCCCCAGGACGACCCCGAGCACGATGTTCACCGCGATCAGCACGCCGTGCACCACGTAGAACGCGGTGGGGTGGCCGTCGGCCAAGTTAAACCCGAGGTTCACCCACTCGAAGATCATGAATGCGCCTAGGATGATGAGGAATCCGGCGATCTTTCGTGACACATGTGCCTCTCTAGCATCGAACGTGGATCTTCGGGGGATGTGTCGCCACATGTGCACTATCACGGAGCTACGCTGAGACCGCCATGTGGACGAAACTCGTGCCGGTCACGGCACTCATCGCCTCGGTCGCGCTCACCGGCGGGACCGCGCACGCCGAACCGACGACGCCGGTCGGCGGCGAGGCGCTGGGCAGCCGCGGCCTGGTCGCCCCCGCAGGCGTCAAGAAGCCGCCCAAGAGCAAGGCTACTTCGTACGTCATCGCGGACGCCGACACGGGCCAGGTGCTCGCGGCCAAGGACGCCCACGGGCACTACCTGCCGGCCAGCACGCTGAAGACGCTCACCGCGCTCACGCTGATCCCCAAGCTGGACAAGAACCGCAAGATCAAGCCCAGCAGGAACGCGTGCAACCAGGAAGGCAGCGCGGTCGGCCTGTCACCGAAGGTGTCGTACAAGATCGAGGACCTGTTCAGGGCGCTGATGATGTCGTCCGGCAACGACGCCGCGATGGCGCTGGCCGAGACGAACGGCGGCGTGGCCAAGACCATGGCCGACATGAACGCCGAGGCCAAGCGGCTGCAGGCGTTCGACACGGTGGCCAAGACGCCGAGCGGCCTCGACGAGAAGGGGCAGCGCAGCTCGGCGTACGACCTGGCGCTCATCGCCCGCGCCGGCCTGGCCAACCCCGACTTCCGCCGCTACATCAGCACCAAGACCGCGAAGTTCCCGGCGCCCAAGGGCCACTACGAGATCAGCAACCACAACAAGCTGCTCTGGCGCTACGACGGCATGATCGGCATCAAGAACGGCTGGACGTCGAAGGCGCGCGCCAGCTTCGTCGGCGCGGCCACCAGGGGCGGCCACACGATCGTGGTGAGCATCATGCGGCACGAGGGCTTCTTCTGGGACGAGGTGTCCAAGCTGCTCGACTGGGGCTTCTCCGTACGCGGCAAGGCGGCCCCCGTGGGACGCCTGGTGGACCCGTTGCCCGCCACCGCGCTCGCGGGCCCGCACACGGCCGCCACAGCCACTCCCACGACCGCTCCGTCCGGCGGGGCGTCCGTCACTCCGGCCGCGCAGCCGCCGCTGCTCGACACCGCCGCGTCCAAGCAGACCGACTCCACCAAGATGGTCGGCTCGATCGTGATCGGCGGCGGGCTGCTGTTCGGGCTGATCTGGCTGGGGTTCGGCATCCGCCGCAGGCGCGGCCGCTCAGGTCTCTGACGCCTGCGCCCGCTCCGCCTCCTCCTGAGCCTGCTCGACGGCGGGAATGGGGGACGGAGCGGGCGGCGGGCTGAACCCCGCGGTGGCCGTCCACGCGGCCACGAACAGCACGAGCCTGGCCGAGAAGTTCATCCACACCAGCAGACCCACGATGACGGCGAAGACGCCGTACAGGGCGGAGTTGCCGAGCGTGGTGGCCAGCAGCAGCGTCGCGATCTGCTTGAGCACCCCGAACCCGATCGCGCCCAGCAGCGCGCCCTTGGCGATCACCCGGAACGGCTGCCCGGTCCGCGCCACCCAGCCCAGCAGGATCACGAACAGCAGCCAGTCGGCCCCCACGCCGGCGCTCACGCCCGCCGCGCGGAAGCCGAGGTTGGCGAGCACCGACTCCTGGCCGAACAGGAAGTGCATGACGTTGTTCGTCGCCGTGGTGGCGAACCCGGCGACGAGCACGGACGAGATCGCGGTCACGCCGATCAGCAGCAGCGAGACCAGGTCGCGCAACTTGCCGACGAGGAAGCCGAGCGGCGGCACGGTGGTCATGTACATCTCGCGCAGGGCGCCGCGCAGCGCGTCGAGCGCCCCGAGACCCGCGTAGAGCAGGCCGAGCAGGCCGATGATGCCGGCGGTCTCCTTGGCCGTGGCGATGGCGGTCAGGTCGAGCTGGTCGGAGATGCCGGGCAGGCGTTCCTCGATGGCCTTGGTGAGCGCGTACTTGGTGGTCTCGCTGGTCGCCACCACGAAGCCGAGCACCGCGTACGAGAGCGCCACCAGCGGGAAGAACGACAGGAACGCGAAGTAGGTGACCGCGCCCGCCAGCCGGTCGCCCGACTGGAGCTGGTAGCGCTGCACCGCCCTGATGAGGTGGTCGAGCGCGGGCCGGCGCACCCGCCAGTCGTTCAGCCTGCCGCGCCCCCGCGCCTTGGCCGCCGCCACGCGCTCCGTCAGACTCGCCATCTCACCCTCTCACCCCGGGCCCGGGGCGGTGATCAGGCCACGACCACCGCGCGGGCATTGTCGGCCAGGGCGGCGACGACCGTCGCCACCTCATGATGGAGCAACTGCCCAGCACACTTGACGGCACGCCCGGCGACGAAGAGAGCCGCAGCGCATCGAGGCGGCCGACGCCCTCCGCGAGGTCCTCGCGCCCCTCGGCGGGCGCCGCCTCCGCCGACCGAAAAACGCGAGCGTTTCACGCGTTCCACACCCCCCGATAGGGCCTCTGAGCAGGGCGGAAACCAGGACGGCCGGACAGCGGGAGCCCTAGCCTTTGGGATGTTCCGACCGACCCAGGAGGCGTCCCGCCCATGGCCGAAATCAGCACCGGGCACATGGTCAGGCTCCAGCGCGAGCGAAGAGGCATGAGCACCACCGCGCTGGCCACGCAGTCCGGCTGCACCCCCAGGCACATCGAGCTGATCGAGCACGGCAAGCGCACCCCCTCGCTCCCCCTGCTCAGGGAGATCGCCAAAGTGCTCGGCGTCCGCACCGCGGTCCTGCTCGGCGAGACCCCGCGCGACTCGCACGAGCCCAGCAGGCCGCAGATCGGCGACATCGAGCGGGCCCTGTTCACCAGCCGCTCGCAGACGCCCGACATCGAGCCGCCCGACGCCGACCAGCTGGCCGAGCGGGTGGCCGCCGCCCGCAACGCCTGGTTCGCCTCGACGCACCGCTACTCCATCCTCATGGCCGCGCTGCCGTCGATCATCACCGACGCCGAGAGCCTCGCCCTGGAGCGCACGCCACGGGCCTGCGGCGTGGCGACCGACGCGTATCTGCTGGCCCGAGGTGTGCTCAAGCACCTGCGCAGGGTGGACCTCGCGCACCTGGCCGCCGACCGGGCGATGCGCTTCGCCGAGGAGTCGGAGGACCCGCTGATGACGGCGTGGGCGTACTGGAGCCTCGGGCAGTCGATGCTCTCCGACGACATGCACGAGATCGCGTACGACGTCGCCCGGCGCGGCCTCGAACTCCTCGAACCCCACCTCGCCGAGGGCGACGAGCGGCACACCAAGGCGCTCGGCGCGCTCCACCTGCTCGCCGCCATCGGCGAGGCCCGCATGGGCGACGACGACACCGCCAAGGAGCGCCTGCGCGGCGCCGCCGCCCGGCTGGCCGAGCGGGTCGACGACACCTCAAGCGGCTACGACCTGGCCTTCTTCGGCCCCACGAACGTCGCCATCCACATGGCCAGCATCGAGAACGACATCGGCCGCCCCGAGGCCGTGCTGCGCATCGCCGACGACATCGACCTGCGCCGCACCCCGTCCATCGAGCGCCGCACCACCCATCTCGCCCAGGTCGCCCGCGCCTGCGAGGACCTCGGCGACGACGCCGCGAGCCTGCTCCACCTGCTGCGCATCGAGCGGGAGAGCCCCGAGGAGCTCGACCACAAGCTGCTGCTGCGCGAGATGGTCAGGTCGCTGGCGCGGCGGGCCCGCCCGTCGTGGGCCCCCGAGGTACGCCACCTCGCCGAGCGCCACCACATCACGGTCTGAACCCCGAACTCCGAGTTCGGTCACTGCGAACGGGGAGATCCTTCGCCGGAGTTCGTCACCGTCAGGCGCTGGAGTGCCACGCTGCGTCCATGACCACAGCGCCGAGTGCCGATTTCGTCATGGAACACCTGCTCCAGGAGGCCACGCGGGAGTTCCCCGGATGGTCGTTCGAACGCGACCGCTCGGGCTGGACCGCCACCCGCGACGGGACCCGCCTGCACAGGCCCAGTCTGGCCGCCCTACGCGCCATCCTGCGCGTGCACCGAGCCGTCCGCCACGACCCGGAGTGCCCGTGCGCCTAGTGCGCCCGTCGCGAGCCGGCACTTCCCCGCGCCCGGCCCGCGACGGCGAAGGGCCAGGACCGCCGACGGCGGTCCTGGCCCTTCAGCGAGCCGGTGCGGTCAGAGCAGGAAGCCCACGCGGTCGCGCACCTGCTCCATCGTCTGCCTGGCCACCGCCGACGCGCGCTCGCCGCCGATCGCGAGCAGCCGGTCGAGCTCCTTCTCGTCGGCGAGCAGCTTCTCCGTGCGCTCCCTGATCGGCGTGAACGTCTCGACCACCGCTTCCGCCACGTCCTTCTTGAACGTGCCGTAGCCCTGGCCCTCGTAGCGGGCCACCAGCTCGGGGATGGGCGTGCCGGTCAGCGCGGACTGGATGCGCAGCAGGTTGGAGATGCCCGGCTTGTTCTCCTCGTCGAACAGCACCTCGGAACCGGTGTCGGTGACCGCGCGCATGACCTTCTTGCGCAGCGGCCCCGGCTGCTCCAGCACGTCGAGGATGCCCGCGGGGCTGGAGGACGACTTCGACATCTTCGACGTCGGGTCCTGGAGGTCGGTGATCTTCTCGACCTCCTTCGGGATGAACGGCTCGGGCAGCGTGAACGTGTCGCCGAAGCGGTGGTTGAAGCGCTGCGCGAGGTCGCGGGTCAGCTCGAGGTGCTGCTTCTGGTCGGCGCCCACGGGAACGCTGTCGGCCTGGTAGAGCAGGATGTCGGCGGCCTGCAGGATCGGGTAGGTGAACAGGCCGACGCTGGCCGCGCTCTCGCCGAACTTGGCCGACTTGTCCTTGAACTGCGTCATCCTGGCCGCCTCGCCCATGCCGGTGAGGCAGATGAGGATCCACGCCAGCTCGGTGTGCTCACGCACGTGCGACTGCACGAAGACCGTCGACCGCTCGGGGTCGAGCCCGGCGGCGAAGAGCTGGGCCGCGGCCACGCGGCTGCGGCGGCGCAGCGCGGCGGGCTCGGTCGGCACCGTGATCGCGTGGAGATCGACCACGCAGTAGAACGCGTCGTGGGTCTCCTGCAACGTGACCCACTGACGGAGCGCACCCAGGTAGTTGCCCAGGTGGAAAGAGTCCGCTGTGGGCTGGATGCCGGAGAGAACACGAGGTCTGGCCATAGCAGGCAATTGTGTCAGGAATCCTGCTCAGGTGCCGACTCGACGGCCGGTCGGCGTTTCACCCTGACGCGGGCGATCCTGCGGCCGTCCAGCTCGGTCACGGCCAGCTCGAAGCCGCTGAACTCCACCCGCTCGCCCACCGCGGGCACGTGGCCCAGCATGGCCATGACGAAGCCGGCCAGCGTCTCGTACGGGCCGTCCGGCAGCCTGATGCCGGTCTCGGTGGCGAAGTCGTTGAGGTTGGTCAGGCCGTCGATCTCGATCTCGCCGGCGGGCAGGACGACGACGTCCTCCTCGAGGTCGTACTCGTCCCTGATGTCGCCGATCAGCTCCTCCACCAGGTCCTCCATGGTGACGATGCCGGCCGTGCCGCCGTACTCGTCCACCACGATCGCCAGGTGCTGGCCCTCGTCGCGCATCTCGTTGAGCGTGGTGAGCAGGCGCTTGGACGCGGGCACGAACTTGGCCGTCCTGATCGGCACCACCGCGCTGATCGGCTCGGTCCGCCCGATGAGCTCCGGGTCCAGCAGGTCACGCACGTGGACGAAGCCCACCACCTCGTCGTACGACTCCCGGTAGACGGGGAAGCGCGAGTGCGGCAGTGTGGCGGCCAGCCTGGCGGCCTCGGTCAGCGGCGTGTCGGCGTCCATGAACTCGACCTCGGTACGCGGCAGCATCACCTCCCTGAGCTGCCGTTTCCCGGCGGCGAACACCTCGGCGATGAGCTTGCGCTCGTCGGCGGTCAGGTCGGTGTGTCCCACCACCATGTCGCGCAGCTCCTCGGTGGTGACCTCCTCCCTGTCGGCCGACGGGTTGCCGCCGAGCAGCCGGACCACGAGGTCGGTCGACTTCGACAGCATCCAGATGACCGGGCGCGACAGGGCGGCGATGCGGTCGAGGAAGGGCGCCACGAGGAGCGACAGGCCCTCGGTGCGCTGCAGCGCCAGCCGCTTGGGCGCCAGCTCGCCGAGCACCAGCGACACGTACGAGATCGCCAGCGTCACCAGCACCAGCGCGAGCACGGGCGCGACGGCCTCGGGCACCTGCCAGCTCACGAGCACGGGCTCGAACTGGGCGGCGAGCCGGTCGGCGCCGAACGCGGCCGACAGCATGGTGGCCACGGTCACCCCGATCTGCACGGCCGACAGGAACCTGTTGGGGTCCTGGGCCAGCTTGGCCACCCGCTCGCCGCGCCTGCCCTGCTGGGCGAGCTTGCGCACCTGGCTGTCGCGCAGGGAGACCATGGCTATCTCGGCGGCGGCGAAGAAGCCCCCGATCAGAATGAACAGCAGGACCAGGGCGATGTTGGCCGCGACGGTGTCAAACATGGTGGTTGGCAGCGTACTCGCCGGGTCTCCCGCGTATGCTGAACGGCAAGCCTTACAAAATCAAACATATCTCCACAGGAGTGCACATGAGACTGCTGGTCACCGGAGGGGCCGGATACGTCGGCAGTGTCGTCGCCGCCCAGCTCGTCGAGGCGGGACACGAGGTGACCGTGCTCGACGACCTGTCCACCGGGCACGAGGACGCGGTGCCCGAGGGCGCGCGGTTCGTGCGCGCCGACATCGCCGAGGCCGGGCAGGCGCTCGACGGCGTGGACGCGGTGCTGCACTTCGCCGCCAAGTCGCTGGTCGGCGAGTCGGTGCAGCAGCCTGCGCGCTACTGGGCCAACAACCTGGGCGGCACGCTGGCGCTGCTCGACGCCATGCGGGAGCACGGCGTGGGCCGGATCGTGTTCTCTTCGACGGCGGCGACGTACGGGGAGCCCGAGCGCTCGCCCATCGAAGAGAGCGATCCCACGCGCCCGACCAATCCCTACGGCGCGACCAAGCTGGCCGTGGACAGCGCGCTCACCGCGTACGCGGGCCTGCGCGGCCTCGGCGCGGTGAGCCTGCGCTACTTCAACGTGGCCGGCGCCTACGGCCGCTACCGCGAGCGGCACGCGGTCGAGACCCACCTGATCCCCAACGTGCTCAAGGTCGCGACGGGCGAGCGCGAGTCGGTCAGCGTGTTCGGCACCGACTACCCCACGCCCGACGGCACCTGCGTGCGCGACTACATCCACGTCGCCGACCTGGCCAGGGCCCACCTGCTCGCGCTGGAGTCGATCACGCCCGGCCGGCACGAGATCTACAACCTGGGCAGTGGCGCCGGCTTCTCCGTGCAGGAGGTGATCTCGGTCTGCCGCGAGGTCACCGGGCACGAGATCCCGGCGGTGGTCGGCGAGCGGCGGCCCGGCGACCCCGCCGTGCTGGTGGCGTCGTCCGCGAAGATCCAGCGTGAGCTGGGGTGGAAGGCCGAGCGGCCGGCGCTGCGCGACATCGTCGCCGACGCCTGGGGAGCGCTTTCTCGGAAATGACCCTACGCGTGTGCGATCTGTGCTGTGATACGCAAATGTGAGGAGCTTTTCACCAAGGGTCACGAAGCTGCTCTTCGTCGCCCTCGTCGTGACGGGCAGCCTCCTGACCGCCGCCGGTGTGGTCTTCGCCACGCCCGGCCCCGTACCGGCCGCCGACCCCGCGCCGAGCGACGAGGCGGCCACTCCGTGACCGGCTGACCCCCGGGACGCGAACGCGCGCCCCCCGCGAAGCGGAAGGCGCGCGTCAGCGAAAGTACGTCAGATGAGGCCGAGGTCCTTGACCGCCTGGCGCTCCTCCGCCAGCTCGCGCACGCTGGCGTCGATGCGCTCGCGGGAGAACGGGTCGATCTCGAGACCCTGGATGATCTCGAACCTGCCGTCGGCCGCACGCACCGGGAAGGACGAGATGAGCCCCTCGGGCACGCCGTAGGAGCCGTCGGAGACCACGGCGGCCGAGGTCCACTCGGTGCCGTTGACCCAGTCGTGGACGTGGTCGATCGCGGCGTTGGCCGCCGAGGCGGCCGAGGACGCGCCGCGCGCCTCGATGATGGCCGCGCCGCGCTTGGCCACGGTCGGGATGAACGTCTCGCGCAGCCAGTCGCCGTCGACCTGCTCGGCCGCGACCTTGCCGCCCACCTCCGCGTGGAACAGGTCGGGGTATTGCGTCGCGGAGTGGTTGCCCCAGATCGTCATGTGCTTGATCTCGGTGACCGGCACCTGGAGCTTGGCCGCGAGCTGCGACAGCGCGCGGTTGTGGTCGAGGCGGGTCATCGCGGTGAAGCGCTCGGCCGGGACGTCGGGAGCGTTCTGCTGGGCGATCAGCGCGTTGGTGTTGGCCGGGTTGCCCACGACCAGGACCTTGATGTCGTCGGCCGCGTGGTCGTTGATGGCCTTGCCCTGCGGGCCGAAGATGCCGCCGTTGGCGCCCAGCAGGTCGCCGCGCTCCATGCCGGCCTTCCTGGGCATGGCGCCGACCAGCAGCGCGACATTGGCGCCGTCGAAGGCCACGTTGGGGTCGTCGGTGATCTCGATGCCGGACAGCAGCGGGAACGCGCAGTCGTCCAGCTCCATCGCGGTGCCCTCGGCCGCCTTCACCGCCGCCGGGATCTCCAGCAGGCTCAGCTTCACCGGCGTGTCGGCGCCGAGCAGCTGCCCCGACGCGATGCGGAACAGCAATGCGTAGCCGATCTGGCCGGCGGCTCCGGTGACGGTCACCTTGACGGGCACCTTGACGGGCTCAGTGGCTGACGACGCCATGGCCTTCCCCTAACTCGCAGCGAGAATCATTGACGTTCGGGATGTTACCCGCTCGTCATCAGCAGGTTTCCATCGCGGGCACCTTGAGCTCCTCCTTGAAGTCGACCCTGCCGAAATAGCTGGTCAGGAGCTGCTCCATGACGCCCTTGGCGTACATGTCGGCGATCACGCCCGACACGGCCTTGCACGTCTTGACGTCGCCGTCCTTGATGCCGACCGCGTAGCGCTCGTTGCTGAGCTTGGCGCCGAGGATCTTGAAGCGCTGGTTCTCGCGGGCCGCGAACCCGGCGAGTATCAGGTCCTCGCCGGGCACCGCGCTCACCTTGCCGGTGCGCAGCAGGTCCATGCAGGCGGCGTAGTCGCTGGCCGCGACCGGCTTGACCGGCACGCGGTCCTGGACGGCGCCGACCGACGGGCTGTTGAGCGCGCACACCCGCTTGCCCTTGAGCTCGTCGATGTCGTCGATGTCGCCGGCGCGCACCAGGACGTCCTGGTGGGCCAGGTAGTAGGGCCCGGCGAACTGGGTGTCGCTCCTGTCGATCGAGTACGTCGCCACGACCAGGTCGACCCGGCCCTCGGCCAGCGCGGACGCCCGGTCGTCCCGCCCGACCCTGACGAACGTCGTCTCCCTGGCGCCCAGCTCGGCCGCGATGCGCTTGGCGACGTCGACGTCGAAGCCCTCGAAGGAGCCGCCGTCCTGCAGCCCGATGCCCGGCAGGTCGCCCTTGACCCCGATCACGATCTTCCCGGTCTGGGCCACCTTGTCCACGACCGACGTGGCCGCACCGCCGGAGTCCTGCGGCGGCGGATCGACCTGCTCGAAGAAGGCGAGCGGGCGCCAGCCGTTCGCTAACAGCGCCAGTGCGGCGGCGGCGAGCAGCACGAGCACGGTGGCCACCGCGATCCACAGCCTGGCCCGCCCGCGCCGTGCGGGCGCGGCGGGCCCGGTCGGCGCGTACGGCGCCGCACCCCCCTCCGGCCCCACGCCGCCCGGGTGCTGCCCGGGGCCGGTCGGCGCGTTCTGGAGCGCTGATGCCCCAGCGTGGGGAGCCGTGTGGGGAGCCGCGTGGGGAGCCGGCAGATGCGGGACCTGGGCGCCGGTGTGCGGACCTGGGACGGCCTGCGAGCCCGTGTGGGAGCCGGTCTGGGGGCCGGTTGGAGGGCCGCCGGTCTGAGGGCCGGTCTGGGGGCCGGTCTGGGGGCCGGTCTGGGGGCTCTGCGCGGGCTGGGGGCTCTGCTCGGTCTGGGGGCCGGTCGGGGCGGGCTGGGCCGGGGAGGCGCCCGTCACGCCGGGACGGTCGGTGATCGAACCCGCCGACACCCGCAGGAACGGCGTGGTGTCGTCGCTCGCCACCTGCACGCCCTTGGTCAGCACCGCCGTCGAGGCGCCCGCCGTGGACGACTGGCCGAGCAGCCGCAGCAGGATCTGGTCGGCGGACGGCCGGTCGGCCGGGTTCTTCGCCAGCGCCGAGCTCACCACGCCGCGCAGCGGCTCGGCCATCATGGTGACGTCGACCTCGTGGTTGAGTATGCGGTTGAGCACGACCGCGATCGACTTGCCCTCGAAGGCGACCTGCCCCGTGGCGGCGAACGCGATGGTCGCGCCCCAGGAGAACACATCGGTGTAGGGCCCGATGTCGTCGCCGGCGATCTGCTCGGGCGCCATGTAGGCGGGCGTGCCGATGGCGCGGCTGGTGATCGTACCGGTGGAGTCGATGATGCGGGCGATGCCGAAGTCGACCACGCGCGGCCCGTCGGCGGCGATCAGCACGTTGTCGGGCTTGAAGTCGCGGTGCACGATCGAGGCGTGGTGGATGGCGGTGAGCGCGGTGGCGGTGCCGATGGCCAGCCGGTCGAGCACGGTGCCGGTGAGCGGCCCGTCGGTCTCGACGATCTCGCGCAGCGGCCGGCCGTCGATGTACTCGCTCGCGATGTACGGCGTGTCACCGTCGAGGTCGGCCTCGATGACCCGCGCCGTGCAGAACGACGCCACCCGCTGCGCCGCCTTCAGCTCCCGCGCGAAGCGCGAGCGCGCGATCGTGTCACCGCTGAACTTGACGTGCAGCAGCTTGATCGCGGCCCGCTCACCCTGGTTGTTGACCCCCAGATAGACGATGCCCTGCCCGCCCTCCCCGACCCGTCCTGACAGCCGGAAGGACCCCAGCTCGGTGGGATCGCCGGCGACCAGCGGCGAGATCTGCGGCATTCGTCATCCCCACGTGTACTGAACCCATCGACGCAAACTTTACGACGCTCAGCAACTTCTCAGGGATCGGTTGAGGCTTAGGTACGTCACGGGTTCGCCTCTTTCCCGCCCCGGCGCCGATCTCCGGCGCCGGGGTTGACGTGGGTCGCGGGTGAGGCCGATCAGTAGGGCAGGCTCCAGGTCGCGAACGCCTTGCGCAGCGAGGGCGCCTTGAACTTGGGATACGCCACCGTACGCGGGTCACCGTCGGAGGTGTAGCGCATGTCCGGGTTCTTCTTCAGCCAGTCGAGCCACGCCTCGGAGCAGAACTGGGCGCAGTCGCCCTTCTTCTCCATGACCTTGATCCTCGGGATGCCGGCCGGGTCGAACGCCTTGCTGAACGGCGCCGGTGCCGGGGTGTAGCCGGCCAGGAACGCGCCCGCGTGCTTGTACGCCTTGCCGCGCAGCGCCCAGTTCTTCTTGCTCGGCTGGTTGCCGTACGGCAGGGCGATGGTGACGGGCTTGACGTACGACAGGGCCTCGATCTCCTTGCCGATCGAGCCGATCTGCTCCTCGACCTCCTTCTGCGAGCGGCCCCGCAGGTTGAAGTGGTCGCGGGTGTGGTTGCCCAGCTCGAAACCGTTGTCCTTGAGCCACAGCAGCGCCTGGGCCTGCTCCTCGCGCACGGTCTTGCCGAACATGTCGCGCGTCACGTAGAAGGTGGCCTTCGGCTTCCAGCCGGGGTGCGCGGCGGCCACCTCCTTCAGGATCGCCACCGCGGTGTCCTTCTGCGGCACGCCCATCGCGTTCAGGGTGAGCTGAGAGGGCGACGAGTCGTCGAACGTCAGCACCACGGGGTGCTTGCCGGCCGGGATGTCGATCTTGCCGGTCACGAGTTCGGCGGCCGAGACGGGCACGTAGCCCTCTTTCACCAGGCGTTCCAGATCGGCCCTGAACTGCTGGGGCGACCGGTCGTCGGTGGTCTGCGGCTTGGGCACGATGCGGTGGAACATCAGCACCGGGATCTGCCCCAGCTCGTTGGCCTTCACCGCGGCGGCCCGCTTCACCTTGGCCGCCCTGTCCGCCTTGGCCTTGGCCGCCGCGTCGACCTTGTTGTTGGTCAGCTTGGCGGTCTCGGGCTGAGAGTCGCAGCCCGTGAGGAGAGCGGCGGCGATGAGCGCCCCCAGCCCACTCAGATAACGCAGTCGCATCCTTACCCCCCGAAACGCGTACGACTGTTCTGAGCTGGCTCTTACCCACGTGATCAACTACGCCACGCCGCCCTCGGGGTCAAGAGCTGGGAAAACGCGCCGGGCCCGACAAAACGACCGGCCCCTGCCGGGGAGGCAGAGGCCGTACGCAGCCGCCGTGGCCCTTCCTGCATGTCATCTCGCGGAGCCGCGGCGGCGGAACTCGGCGGTGGCGGTCTGGACCACGCGGTTGAGCTGGTCAAGCTCGTCCTCGGTGGGCTCGCGACGCAGTTCGACGTTGACCGCGAAGTCGCCGTCCTTGAGGCTCACACCGAGGTCGGCGAGCAGATCCTGCGGCAGTCTGCTGTGCAGGAACTCCCGGAACGCCTCGGCGACCACCGCGATACGCACGCGCCCGAGAAGCTCCTGGTCACCGCTGTGTTCGTGTCCAGCGACGTAGATGATGTCGACATGGCGCAGGAGCGTATCGATCACTGCTGACATGCGAGGGTGACGACGGCCCAGGCATGCGAAACGGCCCCCACCATGCGGCGTAGTCGCAGGTAGAGGCCGTTTCCGGCTAGGCCGACATCTTCTTCTTGAGGTTCTCGTCGAGCGCCGCGAGGAAGTCCTGCGTGGTGAGCCACGCGGCGTCGCCGCCGACCAGGAGCGCGAGGTCCTTGGTCATCTGGCCGCTCTCGACGGTCTCGATGCAGACCTGCTCCAGCTTGTCGGCGAAGTCGGTGACGGCGGGGGTGCCGTCGAGCTTGCCGCGGTGGGCTAGGCCACGCGTCCACGCGAAGATCGAGGCGATCGGGTTGGTGGAGGTGGGCTTGCCCTGCTGGTGCTGGCGGTAGTGGCGGGTCACGGTGCCGTGGGCGGCCTCGGCCTCGACGGTCCTGCCGTCGGGGGTCATCAGGACCGAGGTCATCAGGCCGAGGGAGCCGAAGCCCTGCGCGACGGTGTCGGACTGGACGTCGCCGTCGTAGTTCTTCGCGGCCCAGACGTAGCCGCCCTCCCACTTGAGCGCCGCGGCGACCATGTCGTCGATGAGGCGGTGCTCGTAGGTGAGGCCGGCCTTCTCGAAGTCGGCCTTGAACTCGGTCTCGTAGACCTCGGCGAAGATGTCCTTGAAGCGGCCGTCGTAGGCCTTGAGGATGGTGTTCTTCGTGGAGAGGTAGACCGGGTAGTTGCGGGCCAGGCCGTAGCGCATGGAGGCGCGGGCGAAGTCGCGGATCGACTCGTCGAGGTTGTACATCGCCATGGCGACGCCGCCGCCGGGGAAGTCGTACACGTCGAGCTCGATCGGCTCGGAGCCGTCCTTCGGCGTGTACGTCAGGGTCAGCGTGCCCTCACCGGGGATCTTCAGGTCGGTCGCGCGGTACTGGTCGCCGAAGGCGTGACGGCCGACCACGATGGGCTTGGTCCAGCCGGGCACCAGGCGCGGCACGTTGGACATGATGATCGGCTCGCGGAAGATCACGCCGCCGAGGATGTTGCGGATGGTCCCGTTGGGGGACTTCCACATCTTCTTGAGGCCGAACTCCTCGACACGCGCCTCGTCCGGGGTGATGGTGGCGCACTTCACACCGACGCCGTACTTCTTGATGGCGTTCGCGGCGTCGATGGTGACCTGGTCGTCCGTGGCGTCGCGGTGCTCGATGCCGAGGTCGTAGTACTTCAGGTCGACGTCGAGGTAGGGAAGGATCAGCTGGTCCTTGATGAACTGCCAGATGATCCGGGTCATCTCGTCGCCGTCAAGCTCGACGACGGGGCCCTCCACCTTGATCTTGGGCATGCGAATGGTTCCCCTTCAATGAATGGATGCGTTGAGGCTATCGGACCGTCTGGTCACGGGGCGAAAAGGGACAGGATGATCGCTTTCAGCTCGTTGTTACCGAGAAGGAGCGAGGTCAGCACCAGCACGAATCCGAACACGGACAGCGTGATGACGTCGATCTTCTTGCTCCTGAGTGCGAGCTGACCGCCGTAACCGGCGAAACGCAGCGCGGCCGCGATCATGATGACGGCCCCCAGCACGAACCCGCCCCAGCGCGGGTCGGCGATGAACATGGCGAGCACACCGGCGGCCGCACCCACCAGGATCAGCGGGTACGGCCCCCAGGTCTCGCGTTCGGTCCCGTTGCTCAACGCTCTTCTATCGGCTTCCACTTCTGGTCGGTCTCACCGATGTACTCACTGTCGGGGCGGATCAGCCGGTTGTCGGCGTGCTGCTCGATCACGTGAGCCGTCCAGCCTGACATGCGGCTGACGGAGAAGACCGGCGTGAACAGGTCTGTCGGAATGCCAAGGTAGTGGTAAACGGAAGCGGCGTAGAAATCGACGTTGGGATAGAGGCCCTTGGTCTCGAAGACGACCTCCTCCATCTCCTTCGACATCCGGTAATACGTGTCGTCGCCGCCGGCCTCGCCGAGCTCGGCGGACATGCGGCGCAGGTGCGTGGCGCGGGGGTCCTCGGTCTTGTAGACGCGGTGGCCGAAGCCCATGATCTTCTCGCCGGCGGCGAGCTTGTCGCGTACGGCCTGGGCGACGCCGCCCGGCGACAGCGACTCCAGTGTCTTCATGACCTGCTCGTTCGCCCCGCCGTGCAGCGGGCCCTTGAGGGTGCCGATGGCGGCGACGATGGCGGAGTGCATGTCCGACAGCGTCGCGGCGCACACGCGGGCGGCGAAGGTGGAGGCGTTCATGGTGTGGTCGGCGTGCAGCACCAGGCACTCGTCGAAGATCTCGACCTCGCGCCGGTCGGGGGTGCGGCCGGTGACCTGGAGCAGGAAGTTGGCGGCGATGCTCAGCGACGGGTCGGGCTCGGGCACCTCCGAGCCGGTGCGCGCGGCGTGGTAGCGGGCGACGAGCAGCGGTTGCTGGGCCACCAGGCGGGCGGCCTTGCGCAGGTTGGCCTCGGGGTCGATGGAGTCCTTGTCGGCGTCGTCGGCGCCCGCCAGGGAGACCAGCGTGCGCAGCGCCTCCATGGGTTTCTGTTTCTCGGCGATCTCGGCGATGTTCGCGGACACCAGGGCGCCCAGCTCGCGGCCCCGTGCCAGCTCGTCGCCGTAGGCGTCGAGCTGGGAGCGGGTGGGCAGCTTGCCACGTTGGAGCAGGTGCGCGGTCTCCTCGAACGTCGCGCGGCCGGCCAGGTCGTGGATGTCGTATCCACGGTAGAAGAGGCGACCGGCCTTTCCGTCGATGTCGCTCAGCGCTGTGGACGCGGCGACGACATCGGCCAGACCTTTCGTTGGCTTGTCCGCCATGAGTGTTTCCTCCGCTTATCTCCGCCCGAAGTCTACCCGTGAGCAGGCAAAACCGACGGCAAAGGTCCAGACCAATTTCACGACGGATTCTCCTTTCGGCAAAGGAGATTCCGCATCCCCTCGGTTGGGTAAGCCGGAGCTGTAGTAATAGTTACGGCGGGCTACCTGGGGAGGAACTGCCGTGGAGGGGCCGTTCATACGCATCGAGGACACTGGCGAGGTGGTCCCGTTGCGCCCCGAGATCACGACGGTCGGAAGGGGCCGGGGTGTAGACATCCGGCTCACCGACCCCAGCGTGTCTCGACTCCATGCCGAGTTCGTCAGACGAGGACCCTACCTGTATGTCGTCGACCTGGGGCTGTCCAGGAACGGCACGCGGGTGAACGGCAGGCCGATCGCCCGGAGGGTCCTTGACGACGGCGACGTCGTCTCCTTCGGCGCGGCACGCGGCCGGATCGGTGGAGTCCCCCGTGAGGACTTCACCCCCGAGGTCGAGCTGCGCAGGGCGGCGGCACCCGAGCTGACCAGGCGCGAGGTCGATGTGCTGACCTCGCTCTGCCGGCCGGCGCTGTCCGACGAGGCGTTCGTCGCTCCGGCGACGGCACGCGAGATCGCCGACGACCTGGTCGTGACCGAGGCCGCGGTCAAGCAGCATCTGCTGCGGCTCTACCAGAAGTTCAGGATTCCCGAGGGCACCAACCGGCGCACACGGCTGGCCAACGAGGTCGTCGCGCTCGGGCTGGTCCGCCCGACCCCTGTGGTGCCACCGCAGAGGTCGTCGGGAGCCGCACCCGAGCAGGCTTCGGCGGCCGGGCGCAGGGCTTCGTAGTCTCAAGGTTCGCGACCGGGGCCACGGCGAGGGGTTCCGGCAGCGTCGGAACCTGAACATCACCCCCTACGGGGGCGCGAGCAACGGCGTACGCCCTGCTCAGGGCGGCGCCGCGGCTCGTCGCCGGTCCGACCGGCGACGCAGCCGGGCGCAGCACGCTCTCAGATCACCCTGAACCCGTTGCTGGGCTTGCTGGTCCTGTTCGCCCGGTCCACCGCGACGACGTAGTAGTGGTGGCCGCGCTCGCCTTCGGCGTCCACCCAGCGCAGCTGCCGGTCGCCCGGCAAGACGGCGACCAGGTTGCGGGCGTCGTCGAAGGCGCGGGAGTTCGCGGGCCGGTCGAAGCGGAAGACGGCCCACTGGAAGGGCTCGTCCTTCCCGGTGGCCACCGCCCGCACCTCGACCCCGCCGTGGCGGCGCAGCGCGTACGCCACCACCGGCCGCGACGGCGCCCTGCCGCCCGCCAGCCGGGGCAGCACCGGCGCGAGCGCGGGCCGCTGGTAGTGGTCGTTGACCGCGGTCGTGACGGAGGCGAGCCTGTCCACCTTGACGTCGTTGGCGTTGTACCAGATGTCGCCGCCGATCTCGGGGTGGTCGCGGTTGAGCGTCAGGTGCCTGGACAGCTCGTCCGGCGCCTGCCACTCGGCCGCCTGCGCCGGGTCGCCCGCCTTGTACGCCGCCTGCCCGATCCACAGCAGCGTCTTGGTGCCCGCGGCCACGTCGGACCACCACGGCACGAGCTTGGAGTAGTCGGCCGGCGGCTGCCCGATGTACCAGTAGAGCTGCGGCGCGATGTAGTCGAGCCAGCCCTTCTTGACCCAGCCGCGGGTGTCGGCGTGCAGGTTGTCGTACGACTGGCCGCCGTTGGTGTCGGAGCCGAGCGGGTCGGTGCCCTTGTTGCGCCAGATGCCGGACGGGCTGATGCCCCAGGCGATCTCCGGCTTGGCCTTGAGCACGCGCTGCTGCATCTCCTGGACCATGAGGTCCACGTTGTTGCGGCGCCAGGCGGCGAGGTCGGGGAAGCCGGCGCCGTACTCGGCGAACTCTTCCGCGTCGTCGAAGTCGGCGGTGTTGGTCGGGTAGAAGTAGTCGTCGAAGTGCAGGCCGTCGATGTCGTAGCGGGTGACCGCGTCCATCATGGCGTCCTGGCAGAACTTCCTGACCTCGGGCATGCCGGGGTTGTAGTAGAGCTTGCCGCCGAACGGCACGATCCAGTCGGGGTGCTTGCGCCCGGGGTGGTCGGGGTGCAGCTGGGCCGGGTCAGCCTGCATCGAGACGCGGTAGGGGTTGAACCAGGCGTGGAAGGCCAGGCCGCGCTTGTGCGTCTCCTCGACGGCGAACTTGAGCGGGTCGTAGCCGGGGTCCTGGCCCTGGGTGCCGGTGAGATATTGCGACCACGGCTCGTACGGCGACGGCCAGAACGCGTCGGCCGTGGGCCTGATCTGCACGAACACCGAGTTGAGCTTGCGCTGCACGGCCACGTCGAGCCAGGCGAGGTATTCCGCCTTCTGCTGCTCGGCGGTCAGTCCCGGCTTCGACGGCCAGTTGATGTTGACCACCGACGCGATCCACATGCCGCGCATCTGGCGCAGCGGGGGCACGTACCCGGGCTGGGCGAAGGCCGGGAGGG
Source organism: Nonomuraea sp. NPDC049504 (assembly GCF_040676845.1). Lineage (NCBI taxonomy): Bacteria > Bacillati > Actinomycetota > Actinomycetes > Streptosporangiales > Streptosporangiaceae > Nonomuraea > Nonomuraea sp. NPDC049504. The sequence goes on along the minus strand of NZ_JBFAPT010000002.1, from coordinate 168,097 downwards.
GAACGGCCGATGCGGCGGCGGCGAGAGCGAGACCCTTGAGGAGAGTCCTTCTGCTGGGCATGGGGGGTGCCTCTCGGAAGTGGTTGTATCGAAGGCGACGATGACAGAAAATTACCTTCAGATCAACAACCGTGAAGGAAAATGCCGATGAGCGGTGACCTGTACAGACTGGCGATGACGGTGCTGCATCCGGGGTTCGAGGGGACCTCTGCTCCCGACTGGCTGCGCCGCGCGCTGGGCGAGGGTCTGGGCGGCGTCGTGCTGTTCGCCCGCAACGCCATCGGCGCCGATCTCGTTCGCCAGTTGCGGGCCGAGAACCCGGACGTCGTCGTCGCCATCGACGAGGAGGGCGGCACGGTCACCCGGCTCGAAGTGGCGGACGGCAGCTCCTTCCCCGGCAACAGGGCGCTGGGCGTGGTGGACGACGTGCGGCTCACCGAGCAGGTGGGCCGGCAGATCGGCAGGATGCTCGCCGACCTGGACATCACGCTCGACTACGCGCCCTCCGCCGACGTGAACGCCGACCCGGCCAACCCCGTGATCGGCGTGCGCTCGTTCGGGCCTGCCGCCGAGCTGGTCGCCCGCCACACCGCCGCGTACGTCGAGGGCGTGCAGGGCGCCGGGGTGGCCGCCTGCGCCAAGCACTTCCCCGGGCACGGCGACACGGTCACCGACTCCCACCTGGCCCTGCCCACCGTGCACGCCACCAGGGAGGTGCTCCAGGAGCGCGACCTGCCGCCGTTCCGCGCCGCGATCGAGGCGGGGGTGCGCTCGATCATGTCAGGCCACCTGCTCGTGCCCGCACTCGATCCCGCGGTGCCCGCGACGCTCAGCCGTACCGTGATGACCGAGCTCCTGAGGGGCGAGCTCGGTTTCGACGGGATGCTGGTCACCGACGCGATCGAGATGCGGGCGGTGGCCGCCATGGCGCCGCCCGGCGAGATCGCCGTACGCGCGCTCGCCGCCGGCGTGGACGCCGTCTGCGTCGGCCTGAGCGACGAGCACGGCCTGCGCGAGATCGCGGAGGCGATCGTCGCGGCGGTCCGCGAGGGCCGGCTGGCCGAGGAGCGGCTGGCCGAGGCCGCCGCCCGCGTGCGGGCCCTGTCCACCTGGTACGCCGCCCAGTCCGAGCTGCGCGCCAAGGCCCACGGCGACGTGGACGAGGGCGTCGGCCTGGACGCCGCCCGCCGCGCGATCACCACGACCGGCGACGGCAGGCTGACGAGCGCCCCGCTGGTCGTCGAGGTCAACACCCGGCTCAACAAGGCCATCGACGCCGACACGCCGACCGGCGTCGCCACCGCGCTGACCGCCCTGCTGCCGGGCACCGCACGGGTGCGGCTGGAGCAGGGCGGCGAGCTGCCCGCGTTCGGCGAGCGTCCCGTGGTGCTGGTGGTGCACGACGCGGCCAGACATCCGCAGGTGCGCGACACGGTCGCGCGGGCCCTGGCCGCCCGCCCCGACGCGTTCGTGGTGGACACCGGCGTGCCCGCCACGCCGGAAGGCGGCACGCACGTCCACACGCACGGCATCTCCCACGTGTCGGCCCAGGCCGCGGCCGAGTGGATGACCCGATGAGCGTCGAGCCGGCGAACCCGGTGGCGTCCGTACGCGCCGTCCTGCCCTCGCTCACCCCCGCCGCGCAGTCGATCGCCCGCCTCATCGTGGACGACCCCGGCCTCGTGGTGCGCAGCACGATCACCGAGTTCAGCGCCGTGTCGGGGACGAGCGAGGCGACGATCGTGCGCACCGCGCGGGCCCTCGGCTTCGCCGGATACTCGCAGATGCGCTTCGCGCTGGCCGCCGCCGTCGCCAAGGAGCCCGAGCGGCTGGTGCCCGGCGACCTCGCGCCCGACGACCCGCTGACCGACGTCATCGCCAAGGTCGCGCGGGCCGAGTCGGAGGCGCTCGCCGACACCGCCGCCCAGCTCGACCCCGACCGGCTCGGCGAGGTCGTCAAGGCCATCTCCGAGGCGCGCAGGATCGACGTGTACGGCGTCGCCGCCTCGGGCCTGGTCGCGACCGACATGTCGCAGAAACTGCTGCGCATCGGCCTGTCCAGCCACCCGTTCAGCGACGCCCACCTCGCGCTGACCAGCGCGGCCCTGCTCCGCGACGGCGACGTCGTGGTGGCGGTGAGCTGCAGCGGCGAGACGCCCGACGTGCTGGTGCCGGCCCGCACCGCCGCAGAGGCGGGCGCCCTGCTGGTGGCCATCACCGACAACCCGCGCTCGTCGCTGGCGGAGCTGGCCGATCACACGCTGGTCTCCGCGGGCCGCGAGACGGCGTTCCGCCCGGGCGCGCTGGCCAGCAGGATCAGCCAGCTCCTCATCGTGGACTGCATCTTCGTCGGGCTGGCGCAGCGGCGCTACGAAACCGCCGAAGCCGCCATCCGCGCCACCAAAGAGGCCACCGACCGCTACCGCAACCGCTAGAACGGGTAACCGGCGATGTCGCCCTGCACCGTGACCCACTGCGTCTCGGTGAAGGCGTCGACGTTGGCGCCCGTGCCGCCGAAGCGGCTGCCGGTGCCCGAGGCGCCCACGCCGCCGAACGGCGCCACCGCCTCGTCGTCCACGGTCTGGTCGTTGATGTGCACGATGCCGGTCGGCACCTGCTCGGCCAGCGCCAGGCCCTTCATGACATCCCTGGTGAGGATGCCGAGCGACAGGCCGTACTCGGAGTCGGCCGCCAGCGCCGCCGCCTCCTCCAGGGTGGCGAACGTGGCGACAGGCGCCACCGGGCCGAACACCTCCTCCGCGTACGCGGGCGCCCGCACCGGCACCTCGGCCAGCACCGTCGGCCGGTAGAACAGCCCCTCGTACGAGCCGCCCGCCGCCAGCCTGGCCCCGGCCGTCACGCTCTCGGTGACCAGGCGGTGCACGCGGTCGCGCTGCCCGGCGTCGATGAGCGGGCCGAGCGCGACCTGACCGGTGGCCGGGTCGCCGACCGGCAGCCCGTCGGCCTTGGCCGCCAGGCGCTCGACGTACTCGGCGGCCACCGACTCGTGCACGAGGTGGCGTCCCGAGGTCATGCAGATCTGGCCCTGGTGGAAGAACGACGCCCACGCGCCCGCCGAGGCCGCGGCGTCCAGGTCGGCGTCGTCGAAGATCACCAGCGCCGAGTTGCCGCCCAGCTCCAGGTGCACCCGCTTGAGCGAGCGGGCCGCCGCCTCGCCGACCTTGCGCCCCGCCGCGGTCGAGCCGGTGAAGGAGATGACGGGGATGTTCGGGTCGGCGACCAGCGCCTGCCCGGCCTCCGGCCCGCCGGGCAGCACGTGCAGCAGTCCAGGAGGCAGCCCCGCCTCCTCGAAGACGCGGGCGATGGCGTAGCCGCCGCAGACGGCGGTGCGCTGGTCGGGCTTGAACACCACCGCGTTGCCCAGCGCCAGGGCAGGGGCGACCGACCTGATGCCGAGGATGAGCGGGAAGTTGAACGGCGCGATCACGCCCACCACGCCGGCCGGCACCCGGCGGGCGAAGCTGAGCCGCTTGCGCGCCGTGGGCAGCATCTCGCCGACCGGCTGGCTGGCCAGCGCCGCCGCCTCGTAGCACTCCTGGGCGGCCACGTGCGTCTCGAACCCGGCCTTGCCCGGCACCCCGCCGGACTCCCTGACGATCCAGTCCTGGATCTCCTGGGCGTGCTCCTCGAACAGCCTGCCCGCGCGGCGCAGCAGGGCGGCCCGCTCCTCGTACGAGGTCGCCGCCCAGGCCCGCTGCTCCTGCCTGGCGCGTACGGCGGCGGCCGCCACGTCCTCGGCGCCGGCCGTGCCCGCCCTGCCCAGCTCGTTGCCCGTCGCGGGCTCGATGACGGGGGCCTCACCGGCCCGCGCGGCCGTCCAGCTCCCGTCGAAGATCGACCCCGTCCACGTCTTCGGGTCTAAGAACGTCATGGTGTGCCTCCTCAGGGCTGGAACCGCGGATCGACCGCCACGGCGACGTCGAGCAGCAGGGGGCTGTCGCGGCCGGGCAGTACGGGCATGATGTCATCGAGGGCCGCGGTCAGCTCGGCGTGCGAGCCGATCGTGACGGCCGGGCAGCCGAGCGACCTGGCCAGCGCGCCCATGTCGATCTCGTCGAACGCCGGCCACGGCGCCTTGCCGCCGCCGTGCTGCTCGGCGAGCCGGTCCATGATCGCGTACCTGCCGTTGGCCAGCACCATGAACAGGGCGCCCACCCGGTAGTGGGCGGCGCTCCACAGGGCGTGCAGGCCGTAGAGCGCGGAGCCGTCGCCGACCACGGCCACCACCGGCCGGTCGGGCAGCGCCATCTTCAGCCCCACGGCGGCGGGCAGCGCGAACCCGAGCCCGCCCATCGCGGCCGACAGGAAGCCGAGCGAGGTCCTGGCGGGGACGAGGCGGTGCAGGTCGGGGCGGGCCGAGGGAGTCTCCTCGATGAGCGCGGCGTCGGCGGGCAGCCGCAGCGCCAGCTCGCGCAGCACGTCGGCGGGCTGGAGCGGGCCGTTCGTGGTGTGCTCCTGTGCTTCAGGCCGGTTGCTCGTGGCGCGTGGCCGCTGCGGGAGCAGGGCGGTCAGGCGGGCGCAGACGGCTTGCGGCGCGGCCAGGACGGCCAGGTCGGCCGGGCTGCGGTGGGCCTCGGCCGGATCGTCGGTGACCAGCGCGACGGCGGTGCCGGGCGGCACCAGCGGCCCCGGCACGTACGGATACTGGCGGAACACCGGCGCCCCCACGGCCAGCACCACGTCGTACGCCGCCAGCCGCTCCCGCAGCCTGGCCCGGTCGGCGGGCAGCACGCCGGCGTACTGGGGATGGTCCTGGGGAAACCCGGCCCGGCCGCCGAACGACTCCTGGTGCACCGGGCACCCCAGCCGCTCGGCCAGCGCCACGAGCGCGTCCCACCCGTCGCGCACGCCCGCGCCCGCCACGATCGCCGGCCTCTCGGCCCCGGCCAGCAGCTCCACCAGCGGGCCCAGCTCGGCGTCCACCACCGACGCGGGCCGCACGAGCCTGGCCGGCGCGGCCATGATCTCCCCTTCGAAGGGCGCGTCCCAGTCGTCCAACGGCACCACGACCAGCGCGGGCCCCCGGTGGGTGCGCGCCTCGTGCACGGCCCTGGCGACCGCTCCTGGCACGTCCTGGGCGCGTACGGGCTGGTCGACCCGTACCGGATAGTCGCCCGCCAGCCCCGCGAGCCGCCCGGTCAGGAACGGCTCAAGCGCCAGGTGCCGGCGGTCCTGCTGCCCGACGAGCACGACGAGCGGCGCCCGGTTCTCGCGCGCGGTCGCGATGGCGCCGACGGCGTTGCCCAGCCCGGCGGTGGTGTGCAGCACGGCGAGCGCGGGCGCGTCGCGCCCGATCGCCCAGCCGGTGGCCATGCCGACGACCGAGCCCTCGTGCAGGGCCAGCACGAAGCGCAGGTCGTCGGGCAGTCCCGTGAGCAGCGCCACCTCGGTGGAGCCCGGGTTGCAGAACAGCGTGGTCAGCCCGTGGCGGCGCAGCACGTCGAAGACGGCGTCCTTGACGGTGGTCATCGTTCTCCCCTCGCCCGCTGGATCTGCCGGTAGACGTGCCCGCGCAGCTCGCCGAAACGCGGCAGCGACCGGGTGGTGAGCTGGTCGCGTTCCGGCGGCAGGTCGATCTTGAGGTCCTCCATGACCGTGGTCGGGGACGATGAGAGCACGATCACGCGCCGGCCGAGGTAGACGGCCTCGTCGATGTCGTGGGTGACGAAGAGCGTGGTGACGCCGAGGTCGCGCCACAACCGCAGGATGAGGTCCTCCAGGTCCGCCCTGGTCTGGGCGTCCACGGCGGCGAACGGCTCGTCCATGAGCAGCACCTGCGGCTCGTACGCGACCGCCCGCGCGATCGCCACCCGCTGCTGCATGCCGCCGGACAGCTGCCAGGGATGCGCGTCAGCGGCGTCGGACAGCCCGACCGCCGCCAGCGACTCGGCGACCAGCTCCCGCCGCCTGGCCGCGGGCAGCCGCTTCTCCTTCAGCGGCAGCTCGACGTTCTGGCGCACGGTCATCCAGGGGAAGAGGCTGCGGGCGTACTCCTGGAAGACCACGGCCATGCGCGGCGGCGGGCCCGTCACCTGCACGCCGGCCACCCGCACCTCGCCGCCGGTCGGCGGCAGCAGCCCGGCCACGCAGCGCAGCAGCGTCGTCTTGCCGCAGCCCGACGGGCCGACCACGCAGACCAGCTCCCCCGCGCCGACCTCGAACGTCACCTCGCCGATCGCCTCGACCCTGCGACCGGGGCTCGCGTAGACCTTGTGCAGGCCGGAGATCTCAAGCACGGGCCGCTCCACCCCCGTGGTACCAGGCCAGCACCCGTCGCTCCACCACGCGGAACAGCGCCGACAGCCCGAGGCCCAGCAGCCCGAGCAGCAGGATGCCGCTCCACATCTCGGCGATCTGGAACTGCCGCTGGAACAGCACGATCGTGAACCCGAGGCCGCTGGAGCTGGCGAACATCTCGCTGATGACCATGAGGATGATGCCGATCGACAGCGCCTGCCGCAGCCCGGTCATGATCTGCGGGCTCGCGCCGCGCAGCACGAAACGCCGCATCCTGGAGGCGCCGCGCACGCCGTACATGCGGCAGGTGTCGGCGAGCACCTCGTCCAGCGCGCGGACGCCCTCCACGGTGTTGAGCAGGATCGGCCAGAGGCAGCCCGAGACGATGACCAGCACCTTCATCGGCGTGTCGATGCCCGCCAGCAGCATGATCAACGGCACCAGCACCGGCGGCGGGATCGCGCGGAAGAACTCCAGCACCGGCTCCAGCGTCGCCCGCAGCCGCCGCGACAGCCCGATGGGCACGCCCAGGCCGACGCCGAGCAGCCCGGCCACGGCGTAGCCCGCGAGCAGCCGGCCGACCGACGGCAGCACGTCCTCGGTCAGCCGCTCGGAGAACCACGTCTCGGCGAACGCCCGGCCCACCGCGGCCGGCCCCGGCAGGTAGAACGTCGCCCCGCCGACCGCCCACCAGGCCAGCACCAGCAGCGCGGGCAGCGCCAGCAGCCTGATCACCTTCACGCGGCCACCTCCGAGCGCACGGCGGGATGCCAGGCCAGCACCCGGCGCTCCAGCAGCCGTACGGCCGCGTTGACCGCGATGCCGACCAGGCCGGACAGCACGATCAGCGCGTACACGGCCGGCACCGCGCCGCTGCTCTGCGCGACCTGGATCTCCGCGCCGAGCCCAGGGCTGCCGATGACCAGCTCCGCCGTCACCGCCAGGATGAACGCCACCGCCGCCGCCAGCCTGAGTCCGGTCATGACGTACGGCAGCGCGGTCGGCCACACCAGGTGCCTGATGCGCGACCAGGCCGACAATCCGTACGACCTGGCCGTGTCGTAGGCGACCGCGTCCACGGCGGCGACGCCGTACAGGACCTGGATGAGCACCTGCCAGAACGCGGCGTAGACGACGAGCAGCAGCGTCGAGCCCAGCGAGGGCCCGAACAGCAGCGTCGCCAGCGGCACCAGCGCGACCGACGGGATCGGCCGCAGGAACTCCACCGTCGAGTTCGTCAGCGCGCGCAGCCCCGGCACCACGCCGATCAGCACGCCCGCGCCGACCGCCGCGCAGAACGCCAGCGCCAGCCCGATCGCCCAGCCGCGCAGGGTCTCGGCCAGCGCGATCCACAGCTCGGCGGTGGCGAGCTGCCCGGCCAGCGTGCCGAGGATGACCGTGGCGGGCGGCAGGAACCGCTCGTCCACCAGGCCCAGCCTGGGCACCGCCTCCGCCAGGAGCAGCAGCCCGGTCAGGCCCGCGGCGCCGTACGCGAGCCGGGCGGGCAGGCCGGTCGGACCCGCGGCGCCGTGCCCGAGCCGGGCGGGCAGGCCGGTCGGACCCGCGGCGCCGTACCCGAGCCTGGCGCCCCTCACGGCACCAGCTCCGAGACGTCCACCTCGTCCTGCAGCACCCCGTCGGCCAGCGCCAGGTCCGCGATGGTCTGCACGGACGCCCTGTTCACCTCGACCGGCCACTTCGGCAGCTTGATCTGCGCGATCACCTCAGGCGCGATCTTCGTGTACGTCCTCAGCACCTCGCGCACCTCGTCGGGGTGGCCGTCGGCGTACTCCAGGGACCTGCGCATCGCGGCGGTGAAGCGGCGGGTCAGGTCGGCGTCGGTGCGGCCGGTGGTGAAGTACATGGCCACGGTCAGGTCGGGGGCGGCGTCGGCGAAGTTCCACGCCACCGGGCGGGCACCCTGGCTGATGGCCTGGCTGACGAACGGCTCGACCACCCAGATCGCGTCCACCCGGTCGCTCTGCAGCGCGGCGGGCGCGTCGGGGAAGGGCAGCTCGACGAACTCGATGCCGCTCGGGTCGCCGCCGGCCTTGCGCACGGACGCGCGTACGGTCGTGTCGCCGATGTTCTTGAGCTGGTTGACCGAGATCTTCTTGCCCGCCAGGTCCTTGGCCGTCCTGATCGGGCTGTCCGGCTTGACCAGCACCGCGCTGAAGTCCTCGCCCTGCTCGCCCGTCGAGGAGACGCCGTTCGCCACCACCTTCACGTCCAGGCCCTGCTGCTTGGCGGTCAGCAGCGACGTGGTGTTGCCGAAGGCGAACTGGAACTGCCCGCTCACCACCCCCGACACCGAGGCGGCGCCGCCCGCGACCGGGGTGATGGTGAGGTCTATGCCCTGCTCGGTGAAGAAGCCCTTGGCCTTGCCGAGGTGGATCGGCGCGGTGTCGACGATGGCGATGACGCCCGCGTTGACCTTGGCGGGGCCGGTGCCGGTGGATTCTCCGGCCGGTTCTGAGGTGCCACAGGCTGTCACGAGTGCGGCGGTGCAGGTGAGGATCACAAGAGCGCGACGCACGACTGCTCCTCTTTCTGTTCGCTCTGCGCACAGGTATTCTCTGACCGAACGACCCCGTATCGCGGAAGCTACGCTCTTGCCCGCCGCTGTCAAGGGGGCAGCTCATGGTCGATCACGTGCAGTCGCTCGCCAGGGGGCTCGCGGTGATCCGGGCGTTCAGCGCCGCCCAGCCCGAGCTGACGCTCAGCCAGGTGGCCCGCGCGACCGGGCTGAGCAGGGCGGCGGCCAGGCGGTTCCTCATCACGCTGACCGACCTGGGCTACGTGCGCAGCGACGGGCGGCTGTTCGCGCTCACGCCACGGGTGCTGGAGCTCGGCTACGCCTACCTGTCCAGCCTGTCCCTGCCCGAGGTCGCCGACCCCCATCTCGAACGGCTCGCCGCCGAGGTCCGCGAGTCCGCCTCCGTCGCCGTGCTGGACGGAGAGGACGTCGTTTACGTGGCGCGGGTGGCCACCGCCCGGATCATGCGCGTCACGATCAGCATCGGCACTCGCTTCCCTGCGTACTGCACCTCGATGGGGCGGGTGCTGCTCGCCGGGCTGCCCGCCGCCGAGCTGGACGCCTACCTGGAGCGGGCCGAGCCGCGCCGGCTCACCTCCCGCACCATCGTCCTGCCCGCCGCCTTGCGGGCCGAGCTCGACGAGGTGCGGGGTCGCGGGTGGGCGATGGTGGACCAGGAGCTGGAGGAGGGGTTGCGGTCGATCGCGGCGCCCATCAGGGACCGGTCGGGGCGGACGGTGGCGGCGGTGAACGTGTCGACGCACGCCAGCCGTACGAGCCTGCAGGCCGTACGCCGCGACCTCCTCCCGCCCCTGCTGGCCACTGCCACCAAGATCGAGTCCGACCTGGCCTCGCTGTCCGTGACCCCCACCTGACCCGCCGCGCCTTGGACGCGCGGCGCGCCTGGCTCCGCATCAGGGCGGCGGCACTTTCCTCCCCTGACCCCGCGAACGGGCGCCCGGCGCGCGGCCGTACCCTGGCCCGCATGCACATCCGTCTTCGCCTGCCCGCCGACCTGGACGCCTGCGTGGAGGCACTCGCCCAGGTCCAGGCCGCCGACCGCTACCCCGTCGACTGGCCGAGCGACCCCGGTGGGTGGCTCACCCCCTCCGACCTGACATCGGCCTGGGTCGCGGTCGAGGACGGCGCTGTCCTCGGGCACGTCGGCCTCACCCGGGACGCGGAGATCGTCCGCCTGTTCGTCACCCCGGCCGCGCGCGGCCGCGGCCTGGCCGCCCACCTCCTCGACGCCGTCCGCGCCGCCACCCCCGGCCCGCTCAAGCTGGAGGTCTCCTCAGAGGGCACCGCCGCCATCGCCCTGTACGAACGAACGGGCTGGCGCCACACCGGCACCACCCGCGGCCGGTGGCTCAACGCCGCCGGCGAACCCGCCCTCCTCCACCACTACACGAGCCCCTGACGGCGCCCACCTCCGGAAGTGGTCGATGACGCGGGCATAGCTGCCGAGGGCGTGCCCGCGGTCGATCGCCTCGGCGAGCAGCTCGCCGGTGTACTCCGCCATGGTGGCGTCGATGCCGCGCATCCGGCTCTCGTGGATGAGGTGCCGGACCGGCGGGACCTGGGTCTCCAGGGTGGCGTCGTCGGCGGCGAAGGAGCTCGCGTCGATCTGGTGGGCGTAGGCCGTCAGGAACGACGCCACCCCCTTCAGCCAGTCCGTGGCCATCGGCAGGAAGTCGGTGGCCACGATCTTCTCGGTGCCCAGGAGCGCCGCGCCGTGCGTGAAGCCGTTGAACGTCGACCACATGATCCCGAGCAGCGCGACGTCGTACAGCGACGGGAGGCCGACGTCGGTGCTGATCAGCGTGGTGCCGCCGCCCAGCACCCGCAGGGTCCGCTCGTACGCCTCGTACGCGGCGGACGGGCCTCCGTACAGGATGACCGTCTCCGGCGCGCCGATGCCGGGCGGGGTCATCATGATCGCCCCGTCCAGGTACTCGGCCCCGCGTTCCGCCGCCCAGCCGGCCATCGTGCGGGCCTCGTCGGACGCGCCCGAGGTGAGGTTCACCAGGGCGCGGCCGGACAGCTCCGTCTCCGCCGGGGCCAGCAGGTCGCGTACGGCGTCGTAGTCCCGTACGCAGACGATGACGAGCGGGGCGGCGGCGGCGGCACCCACCGTCGGAGCCTCGCTCGCGCCCGCCTCGACCAGGGCCCGCGCCCTGCCCCGACGTGCGGTTCCAGATGGTCGGGGGGTGGCCCGCCTTCAGTCGGGATGCGCCCCGGGACGACCTCCTCGGTGCCGGGGTTCCCCTGCAACGCGCCGTACGGGCTGGAGGAGCTGGAGCGGGCGGACACGGTGATCGTCCCTGTCGTGCCGGAGGCGTACCTGCGGGGCGAGCGCGACCTGTCCCCGGAACTGCTCGACGCCCTCCGCCGCGCGGGCGCGCGGATGGTCTCGCTCTGCAACGGCGTGTTCGCGCTCGCCGCCGCGGGCCTCCTCGACGGCCGTCCCGCCACCGCCCATTGGGAGCACACCCGCGAGCTGGCCGAGCGGTACCCGCAGGTGCGGGTGGACGACTCGGTCCTATACGTCGACGACGGCGACGTGCTCACCAGCGCCGGGCTCAGCGGCGGGCTCGACCTGTGCCTGCACATCGTCCGCCGCGACCTTGGCGCGCGGGTGGCCAACCAGCTCGCCCGCCGCCTCGTGGTGCCCGCCCACGGGCCGGGCGGCCAGGCCCAGTTCGTGGAGCGCGCCGTCGATGTGACCGACGACGGGTCGCCCCCGTCCTGCACTGGGCGCTGGAGCACCTCGACGCCCCGCTCACCGTCGAGGACCTGGCCGCCCGCGCGGGGATGAGCGTACGCAGCTTCCACCGCAACCTGCGGGCGGCGACCGGCACCAGCCCCATGAAATGGCTGCTCCACCCCCATGGACTCCGGGCCCAGGGCGGGCCTGGAGTGGGCCCAGGGCGGGCCAGAGGTGCCGGCATCAGGCCCGCACCAACGGCCGGCGGGGTTAGACGAGCTGGCGTTCGGCGGCTTCGACGACGTTGGCGAGGAGCAGGGCGCGGGTCATCGGGCCGACGCCGCCCGGGTTGGGCGTGAGGTAACCGGCGACCTCCTCGACGTCCGGAGCCACGTCCCCGGCGATCTTGCCCGCCACCCGGGAGACCCCGACGTCGAGAACGGCGGCCCCCGGCTTGACCATGTCGCGCGTGATCAGCTCGGGCACGCCGGCCGCCGCCACGACGATGTCGGCCCGCCGTACATGCGAGGCGAGGTCCTGGGTGCCGGTGTGGCACAGGGTCACCGTGGCGTTCTCGCTGCGCCGGGTCAGCAGCAGCCCGAGCGAGCGCCCCACCGTGATGCCGCGGCCGACCACGGCGACCTCAGCCCCCTTGATCGGCACGCCGTACTCGCGCAGCAGCAGCACGATGCCGTGCGGCGTGCAGGGCAGCGGCGCGTCCACCATGTGCACGAGACGGCCGAGGTTGACCGGGTGCAGCCCGTCGGCGTCCTTGGCCGGGTCGATGCGCTCCAGCAGCGCCATCGTGTCGAGGTGCTTGGGCAGGGGGAGCTGCACGATGTAGCCCGTGCACGCCGGTGAGGCGTTGAGCTCGTCGATGGCCGCCTCGACGTCGGTCTGGGACGCGGTGGCCGGCAGATCGACGCGGATGGAGGCGATGCCCACCTCCGCGCAGTCGCGGTGCTTGCCCGCGACGTAGATCTGGCTGCCGGGGTCGTCCCCCACCAGAACGGTGCCCAGGCCGGGCGTGATCCCGCGTTCTTTGAGCGCGGCCACCCGCTTGGTGAGATCTGCCTTGATCTTTGCGGCGGTGGCCTTGCCATCGAGTTTCACAGCGCTCATGCCGCAATCCTGTCATGCCCCCTGACCTCCCCCGCACCACCCCACACCCCCGGCCACGGCCGCCAACCCCACAGCCCGACCACCCCCCGCGCCACCACCGAAATGCCCTGCCCCGGTACCGAAGCCAACCACCCCCGCGCCACCGTCCCGCGCCACCGTCCCGCGCCACCGTCCCGCGCCACCGTCCCGCGCCACCGTCCCGCGCCACCGTCCCGCGCCACGAAGTGGTGGCGACCGACTCCCAGGGACGGCCGCCCAAAGCGGCCTGCACCGGCGGGACGCCGTCCGTTCGTGGTGTACCGGTTGCCGTCATTCCCGGTGACTTATCCACAGGCCACGAGCGGCCGGGGCGGGTTATCCACAGCCAAAGGCTGACATCGTTGTCATCGATTCGGCGAAGGCTTAGTGTTTTCGGCGCCAGCACCACGCGTCCGGAGGTCCCCCTTGCCGTTCCGCCTCTTGTCCGCCGAGTCCACCGACCTGTTCGTCGGCTCCCAGGAAGAGCCGCACCAAGTCCTGCGCGTCACCGTGGCGGCAGGCGAGCGCGAGTCGTCGCTGGAGCTACGCGGCGCGGGCGTCCGGCTGGCCGGACATGTCATGATCCCGCCGGAAGCGGGAGTGCACGAGGTCCCGCTGGAGGTGTCGGCCGAGCCGGGCACGACGGTCCCCTGCCTGCTCACCCTCGACGGCGAGGAGCTGGAGGTCGAGGTCACGGCCGAGGAGCCGGGCTGGACGATGTTCATGGTGTCCCACTTCCACTACGACCCCGTGTGGTGGAACACGCAGGCCGCCTACACCAGCCCGTGGGAGCTGCTGTCGGCCGACGCCACCACCAGGCCGCTCTGGGAGGACAACGCGTTCGCCCTGGTCGAGGCCCACATCGAGCTGGCGCTGCGCGACCCCGACTACCGGTTCGTGCTGGCCGAGGTCGACTACCTCAAGCCGTTCTTCGACACCCATCCCGAGCGCCGGGCCGATCTCAAAGCCCTCATGGCCGAGGGCCGGGTGGAGCTGGTCGGCGGCACGTACAACGAACCCAACACCAACCTCACCGGCGCCGAGACCACGATCCGCAACCTCGTCTACGGCATCGGCTACCAGCGCGACATCCTCGGCGGCGACCCGCGCACGGCGTGGCAGCTCGACGTGTTCGGTCACGACCCGCAGTTCCCCGGCTACCTCGCGGCGGCCGGGCTGACGGCCAGCGCGTGGGCGCGCGGCCCGTTCCACCAGTGGGGCCCCATCAGTAAGAACTTCAAAGAGGCCAAGAACGACGCGGCGCTGATGCAGTTCCCGAGCGAGTTCGAGTGGATCGCGCCGTCGGGGCAGGGCGTGCTGACCCACTACATGCCGGCTCATTACTCCGCCGGCTGGTGGATGGACTCGTCCCCGTCCCTTGAGGACGCCTGCCAGGCGGTCTACGACCTCTACCGCTCGCTCAAGCCGGTGGCCGCGACGAAGAACATCCTGCTCCCGGTCGGCACCGACTACACCCCGCCCAACAAGTGGGTGACCGACATCCACCGCACGTGGGCGTCCCGCTACGTCTGGCCCAGGTTCGTGTGCGCCGTCCCGCGTGACTTCCTCGACGCCGTACGCGCCGGGCTGTCGTCCTACAGCCCCCAGACGCGCGACATGAACCCGATCTACACCGGGAAAGACGTCTCCTACATCGACACCAAGCAGGCCCAGCGCGCGGCCGAGGTGGCGGCGCTCGACGCCGAGCGGCTGGCGACGTTCGCCCGTGTGCTGGGGCTGGGCGGCTACCCGCACACGGCGCTCGACAAGGTGTGGCGGCAGCTCGCCTACGGCGCCCACCACGACGCCATCACCGGCTCCGAGTCCGACCAGGTCTACATCGACCTGCTGACCGGGTGGCGCGAGGCGTACGACCTGGCCGCCGAGGCCCGCGACAACGCCCTGTCGGCCCTGTCCGCCCAGGTCACGACCGACGCGCCGGGGGTGCTCGTCGCCAACACGCTGCCGTTCGCACGTGACGGCCTGGCCTCGGCCGCCCTGCCCGAGGGTCACGTCCTGGCCGACCCTTCCGGGGTCCCGGTGCCCGCCGTGGCGGAGGGCGGCAAGCTCACGTTCCTGGCCCGCGACGTGCCGTCGGTGGGCTGGCGCACGTACCGCGTGGTGCCCGGCATCCCCGAGACGTGGCAACCGGCGTCCGGCGTCACCATCGAGAACGACCGCTGGCAGATCACCGCAGACCCTGACAAGGGCGGCACCCTCGTCTCCATCGTCGACCGCGCCACCGGCCAGGAGGTCCTCACCGGCCCCGGCAACGAGCTGCGTCTCTACGACGAATATCCGCAGCATCCCGACATGGGCGAGGGCCCCTGGCACCTCATCCCGACCGGCCACGTCGTGGGCTCGTCGTCGGCCGCCGCGACCGGTGTGCGCGCCGAGAGCAGCCCGGTGGGCCGGCGGCTGATCGTGACCGGGCAGGTCGGCGAGATCACCTACGAGCAGGTCGTCACCCTCCCGGCCGGCTCCGACCGCATCGACTTCACCACCCGCGTCCTCGACCACACCGGCGCCGACCGGCTGCTGCGAGTGCGGTTCCCGGCCCGGGTGGAGGGGGCGCTGCCGGTGTCCGACGTCTCGGGGGCCGTGGTGGGGCGTGGTTTCGCGCTGCCCGACGTCGATACGGCCCACCACCCGTGGACGCTCGACAACCCGGCCAACACCTGGTTCGGTCTCTCGGCCACCGCGAAGGTCGATCTGGGCGCGGCGGGCGCACGCGCGCTCGGCGTGGCCGAGGTCGTGGTGCCCGCCCTCGACGACGCTCCGCAGGCCCGCGACCTGGTCGTGGCCCTGGCCAGGGCCGGCGTCACCGCCACCACCTCATCCGCCGACGGCACCCGCTACGGCTGGCTCGACGTCGACTCCAACCTGCCCGACGTGCGCCTCGTGCTGGGCGGCCCCGACACCAACCCGGTGGCCGCCGACCTGCTCGCCAGGGCCGACGAGTCCTACGCGAAGGCGCTGAGCGAGGGGGCCACCCGCGTCTGGATCCCCGCCGAGCGTCCGCTGCCCGAGGCCTGGCAGCCCAGCGCCGACCTGCGCGACCTGCGGGCCCTCCCGGCCCTCATCGTCACCGACTCCATCGCCGACCTGGTGGCCGACCTGGCCGACGCGACCATCGAGGCCGTGTGCCCGCTGGGCGGCGAGCGCCTTGAGGACCGTACGGTGGCGCTGCTGGCGTACGGGCTGCCCGGGTTCGCGGTCGACCCGTCCGGTGCCCTGCACCTGTCGCTCATGCGGTCCTGCACCGGCTGGCCCTCCGGCATCTGGCTCGACCCGCCGCGCCGCACCACCCCCGACGGCTCCGGCTTCCAGCTCCAGCACTGGACGCACGAGTTCTCCTACTCCCTTGTCTCGGGCCCCGGCGACTGGCGCGCCCTGCGCCTGCCCGCGGCCGCCCAGGAACACATCACCCCCCTCCACACCCGCCTCCTCGACACCCCGCAGACGGGCCCCCTCCCACCGGTTCACTCCCTGCTGACGGTGTCCCCCGAGCGCGACGTCCTCCTGAGCACCCTCAAATCCACCGGCAACCCCCACGCCCACGGCCGCGCAGAGGGGTCCTCGGAAACCTCCGCCGTGACGATCCGCCTGATCGAATCCACCGGCCTGGGCACCCGGGCCGAGCTGACCTCCCCCGTCCTCGACCTGCACACCCTCACCCCCGCCAACCTCCTCGAACACCCCCCGACCCCCACCTCCACCGCGCTGACCCGCACGACCGAGAGCGCCACCCCCGCTGCCCCCAGCAAGCAGACCCGGCCAACACCCGGCTCCCTTGCGTCCTCCGACTCCGCAGCCACCACAACTGCGGCCATCGATGAGCCCGCAAGCCCCACCCCCTCGCCCTCGCCCTCGCCTGCGCCTGCGCCTGCGCTCATCGACCTCGGTGGCTTCGAGGTCGCCACCTACCTCGCCTCGGCCCCGCTCCCGTCCGTGGCCCCGCTCCCGTCCACGGCGCCGGAGCTCGCGCGCACGACCGAGCAGGCCCAGCCCGTCTACAGCCGCTACTGGCTGCACAACAAGGGCCCGGCACCCCTGGGCTACCTCCCGGTCTCCATCGCGGTCACGCCGGGTCTCGTGGAGTCGCCGGAAGGGCCGTTCGAGGTGGAGGTCGTCCTGGCCTCCCACCTCACCGACACCGCGCACGAGGGCGTCGCCGAGATCCGCGTCCCCGAGGGCTGGACGGCCACCCCGTCCGCCCGCCCGTTCCGCCTCACCCCCGGCGGACACCTCCGCTTCCCCGTGACGGTGACGCCGACCGCCGCCCCCGAGCCCGGCCTGCACTTCATCTCCGCCCGCACCCACACCAGCGGGCAACTCGTCGAAGACATCACCACGGTCGCCATCGGCCCCGCGCCCGAGCTGCCCGTCCCCGGCACCCCACCCGAGCTCGCCAAGGCGACCCGCGGCACCACCGCCGACACGGCCCGCCCCACAGGCCTGTCGATCACCACCGTCGAGGACTCCCTCACCCTGGCCACCGGCGACCGAGCCCAGCTCACTCTGCGCCTCACCAACACCACCGCCGACGAGATCCGCGGCGAAGCCCA
The DNA here is from genome assembly GCF_040676845.1 of Nonomuraea sp. NPDC049504. NCBI lineage: Bacteria > Bacillati > Actinomycetota > Actinomycetes > Streptosporangiales > Streptosporangiaceae > Nonomuraea > Nonomuraea sp. NPDC049504. Next base: position 150,888 of record NZ_JBFAPT010000002.1, on the reverse strand, counting down.
GCTGGCCTCACCTTGGGGCACCTGGTCCCTGCTCCCGGAGGTCATCAAGGGCTTCACGGTGGCGGCAAGGACGACCGCCGAGGTGTCGTTCCCGGTGCAGGTTCCCCACGACCACCCGACCGGCCACGCGTGGGCCCTGGCCAAGGTCATGTGGTTCGGCCGCTGCCAGTACACCCCGGCAGTACGCCTAGAGGTGACCCGATGACACCAGCGAACCCCCCGACAGGAGGCCACTCGACGATGGAGGTCAGTGGAGTGGCCGGAGGCGGACTGGAGACGGCGGTGATCGGGTGGATCGACGGACGTCCGATTCCTCGTGCACGCCTTGACGCTCGCCTCACCGCCCTCCGGAACGGCCCGCTCAGCTCGGCCCTTCCCGTGCCCGGCACCTCGGAAGACCGTCAACTCGCTCGCTGGCTCACCCAGGTCATCCTCACCGAAGCCCTCTGCGAGTCCACCGCCACCGAGGTCGGCCTGTCCGTAGGACCACAGACGACCCCAAGTCTGGCCGTAGCACCGCAGACGGCCCCAAGTCTGGCCGTAGCACCGCAGACGACCCCGACTCCCCCGTCGTCCAAAGATCACGCTGCCCCGGACGCCCCGGCGAAAGCGGCCGCGACCGCAGCCCTTACGCTCGATCGGGTGGCCGCGGTCGAACTCGGTTCGATCAACGCCGCCGCCTACAACGCCAACCCTTGGGTGCGGGCCGTGTTCGAGCACGTCACGGCCACGGTGACCGTCCCGGAGGAATGGCGCCGCCCACCGCCCCCCGACCAACCACCCCGCCACCACGTACGCCACCGCCTGTTCGAGACCCTCTCGGACGCACAGGCGGCGACACCCTCCGACCTCGAACCCCTCGGCCTCATCCCGCTCGACTCCCTGCCCACCGCCATCGCCCAAGCCCTCCAAAGCCACCCGTACAACACCCTGGTCGGCCCGATCAGGGACGCCCTCGGCTGGCACGTGGCAACCGCCACCCCACCCGAGACGCCCGCCCCAGCCCCGCCACATCAAGCCGCCCAAAGCACGCCACACACCCAGACGACCCTCACCGCCCCACCCGAGTCACTCAGCACAGCGTCACCGCACCAGACGACCGTCACCACCCCACCTGGCCAGACGATCACCATCACGCCGTCACCTGGGACGACCGTCCCCACGTCACCGTCCCCCATGGCCGCCACCGCACCGCAGTCCGACGAACCGCAGTCCGACGAACCGGAAGGAATTGTGCAGACACTGCCTCACCCCACCTCCCGGCCGACCGGCCACGACCACGACCACGACCACGACCTTCTGGCCGCCGCTCGGCGTAAGGCGTTCGCGCGCTGGCTGGACGACATGCGGGCCAGGAAGGTCACCCTCGTTCCCGGCCTGGAGCATCCTGGCGACCCCCGCCAGCCCGACAACCACCACAAACACTGATGAACTGCGTACTTGCCATTGATATCGGAGGGACCAAACTCGCCGCCGCACTGGTGGACGAGGAGGGTTCCATCCTGCGCTCAGCGACCCGGCCGACCCCGCGTACGGAGGTCATGTCCGCCCTCGCCGCCCTCATCGCGGAGGTGACGGCAGGCGGCCCGGCGCCCCAGGCGGTCGGCATCGGCTGCGCCGGCCCGCTCGACCTGGCCACCGGCACCGTGAGCCCCGTCAACATGCCGAGCTGGCGCGGGTTCCCGTTGCGGGACGAGGTGCACAAGCTGACCGGGCTGCCGACGCTGCTCGCGGGTGACGCGCAGTGCTTCGCGCTGGGGGAACACTGGCTGGGCGCCGGCCGCGGCTGCTCGTCGTTGCTGGGCATCGTGGTGTCGACCGGCATCGGCGGCGGCCTGGTCATCGAGGGCGCCCCGCTCCTCGGCCCCACAGGCAACGCCGGACATGTCGGGCACATGAGCATCGACCCGTACGGCGAACGCTGCGAATGCGGCGGACGAGGCTGCGTGGAACGCTACGCCAGCGGTCCGAACATGACCCGCTGGGCCTTGGACAGCGGCTGGTCCCCCTCCCCCGGCGCCTCGACGACCGCCGTCCCAGAAAAGCCCTTCGTCCATGTTCACGACGCGAACCCAGGGGCAGGGACCCCTCGGGACAAGCAAGGGAACGGGAGTACTGAGGGAAATCAGGGGATCGCACCCTTCGGGAACAGCCGGGAGAACGGCCCTCTTGGGGGAGGCCGAGGCAACGGGCCCGCAGGGGACGGACCTCTCGAGGACGGTAGAGGACCCTTCGGGGACGGCCGGGTGAACGGGGCTCCTGGGGACGAGGAGCACACTCACAGCGAGGAGGGCAGGGCTCAGGGCGAGGGACAACGGGCGGACGCACGGGCGTTGGCACGAGATGCCGCCGCCGGGGATGAGATCGCGGTGCAGGCGTTTGAGCGGGGCGCCAGGGCGCTGGCGGGCATGATCGCGTCCACAGCGGCTGCCGCCGAGGTCACGACCGTGGTGATCGGCGGCGGCGTGTCGGCGGCGGGCAGCGTACTGTTCGAACCGCTGGAGCGAGCACTTGACGACGTGGCCGGGCTCGCGTTCGTCCGGGCAGTCCAGGTGAAGCAGAGCACGCTGGGAGTCCGAGCGGGCCTCGCCGGCGCCGCGAATCTGGCCTGGCAAGCCCTCAAGTCAACAACCTGACCAGCAGCCCCCGCCCCTCCCCGCTGTGGGTCGCCCAGAGGGATGCGCTGCCCCGGGCGGTGCTGCGGTGACGAGGTGCGTCGTCGGCACGCAAAGCGGTACGCGGCCTGGCCGAGTTGTACGGCCTGGCAAGGTGCACGGCCCTGGCAAGGTGCACGGCCCTGGCCGAGGTGCGCGGCCTGGCCGAGCAGTTGTTACGGCACGTGCCGTGGGGATGGGGCCGCGCCAAGTCGGCGCGGGAAGCGGTTGACGGGCTGCCCGCCAACTGCCCCGGGTTGTTGCTCCAGACGGCGCTGTGGGGGGTGTGCCGGCCTGGTGGCTGCGGTGGGTGGTTTGGTGGCGCGGGCCTGCGCTGTTGTGTGCCTGGGATCTTGTCGAAGGTGGTTACTCGCGTTCGGCGAGCTGGGCTTCGCGGCGTTCGATAATGCGGCGGGTGAAGGGGATGACCTCCACGATGCGTCCGCCGAGGTAGGCGCCGATGAGGGCGAGCACCACGAGGACGATGGGGCTGGAGGAGAAGCCGTTCAAGGCGACGAAGGCCTGCAGAAATGCGTCGAGCGCCATAGAAGAACTCCGAGGGACGGGAGTGGGGAGGAGGGCTTCAGGCTAACGTTCCTTGGCGACTGCTCGCTACAGAAAGGGATAAAAGCGACAAGATCCATCAGATTGGTCTTGATGTCGCACCGATGGCACCCCACGGCCCTCCGCGAGCCGCCTGAGCCCGTCATGAGCCCCCTGAGCCCCCGTGAGCCCCCGTGAGCCCCCGTGAGCCGCCTCCCATGAGCCCCCCGCGAGCGCCCGCGACCCCACAAGCCCCAAGAGCCGGAGCCCCGTAGGCCCCCAGGCCCGTGAGCCCAACCAGGCCCGTGAGCCCAACCAGCCCCGTTAGCCCCTGAAAACCCACCAGCCCCGCGAGCCAGGTCATAACGCGGGGATGGCCCGCTTCCGGATGACGGAGGCGGGCCATCTGCTGTGGCTGATCAGTGGAAGAAGTGACGGGTGCCGGTGAAGTAGAGGGTGATGCCGGCTTTTTCGGCCGCCTCGACGACCTCCGCGTCGCGGACCGAGCCGCCGGGCTCCACGATCGCCCGTACGCCGGCCTCCGCCAGCACCTCCAGCCCGTCAGGGAACGGGAAGAAGGCGTCGGAGGCGGCGACCGAGCCGGCGACGCGTTCGCCGGCCCGCGTGACGGCGAGGCGGCAGGAGTCGACGCGGTTGACCTGGCCCATGCCGACGCCCACGGTGGCGCGGTCGCTGGCGAGGAGGATGGCGTTCGACTTCACCGAGCGGCAGGCCCGCCAGGCGAACTCGAGGTCGGCCAGCACCTCGGGCGAGGCGGGGGCGCCGGTCTTGAGCTCCCACTGGGCGGCGGAGTCGCCGGGCGCGTCGACGCGGTCGGTGGTCTGGACGAGCAGGCCGCCGTCGATGCGGCGGAACTCGGTCGGGTCGGCCGGCCCTGAAGGGCAGCGCAGCAGGCGCAGGCTCTTCTTGCCGCGCAGCACATCAAGCGCCTCGGCGTCGAAGTCGGGCGCGATGACGACCTCGGTGAACACGTCGAAGATCTGCCGGGCCAGCTCTTCGGTGACGGGCCGGTTGACCGCGATGACGCCCCCGTACGCGGAGACCGGGTCGCACGCGTGGGCCTTGCGGTGGGCCTCGGCCACGTCGGCGCCGACGGCGATGCCACACGGGTTCTGGTGCTTGATGATGGCGACGCAGGGGTCGGAGAAGTCCCACGCGGCGCGCCAGGCGGCGTCGGCGTCGAGGTAGTTGTTGTAGGACATCTCCTTGCCGTGCAGCTGCTCGGCGTTGGCCAGCCCGCCCTCGCCCGCGGTGTAGAGGGCGGCGCGCTGGTGCGGGTTCTCGCCGTAGCGGAGGGTGGCCTTGCGCTCGTACGCGGTGCCGGTGAACTGCGGGAACTCGCCCTCGCCCACGTACGTGCCGCCGAACCAGTTGGCCACGGCCACGTCGTAGGAGGCGGTGTGGGCGTAGGCGATGCCGGCGAGCCGGCGGCGCTCGGTGAGGGTGAAGCCGCCCTCGGACAGGGCGTTGAGCACGTCGCCGTAGAAGCCGGGGTCGACGACGACGGCGCAGGTGTTGTGGTTCTTGGCGGCGCCGCGGATCATGGCGGGCCCGCCGATGTCGATCTGCTCGACGCACTCGGCGTCGGACGCGCCGGAGGCCACCGTCTGCTGGAACGGATAGAGGTTGACGACCACGAGCTGGAACGGGTCGATCTCGAGCTCGTCGAGCTGGGCGACGTGGTGCGGCTTGGTGACGTCGGCAAGCAGCCCGGCGTGTACGCGCGGGTGCAGCGTCTTGACCCGCCCGTCGAGGCACTCGGGGAACCCGGTGAGCTGCTCCACCTTCGTCACCGGGATCCCGAAGGAGGAGATCGCGGCGGCGGTGCCACCGGTCGAGACGATCTCCACCCCGGCGCCGTCGAGGGCTCTGGCCAGCTCTTCGAGCCCGGACTTGTCGTATACAGCGATCAACGCGCGCCGGATGGCGATGCGAGTCACGTGGTTTCCCCTCCTGTGTGGTTGCCGATGCGGACCATACGTCCGCTGACCGTCCAGCCCTCGCGGGCCATCCGGCCGACGGTTTCGACGAGCAGGCGCCGCTCGGCCTGCTTGATGCGCTCGTGCAGGACCTCCTCGTCGTCGCCGGGGAGCAGGGGCACCGCCGCCTGCGCCACGATGGGGCCCGTGTCGACGCCCTCGTCGGCGAGCATCACCGTGCAGCCGGTGATCTTGACGCCGTGGGCGAGCGCGTCGCGTACGCCGTGGGCGCCGGGGAACGACGGCAGCAGCGCCGGGTGGGTGTTGAGCACGGGGAAGGCGTCGAGGGTGGGGGTGCCCAGAATCTTCATGAATCCCGCGGACACGACGAGGTCGGGTTCGTACGCGGCGATGCGGGCCGCGATCGCGGCATCCCATTCCGCCCGAGTCGCGTAATCGCCCAATTTTTCGACAAATGTCGGGACCTGTGCTCGTTCGGCCCTGACCAGCCCTTCTATGCCCTCCCTGTCCGCGCCCACCGCGACCACGCGAGCGCCGTACGACGGATCGGCGGAAGCGTCCAGCAGGGCCTGTAGGTTGGTTCCAGAGCCGGAGACGAGGACGACGAGCCGCCCAGCCTTAGACACGCATACTCCAATGAGGAAACAGGGTGGGGGTCACAGGGTATCTGTTCATCGTCCGGCGACGCAGAGGAGGTCAGGTGTCGACACCGGTGAAGGCACCGGCAGGCCAGCAGCCCGCGGATTCCGCGAGCCGCCGAGCGATCTGGTTGTCCATCGCAGCGCTGGCCATGACGTTCATGTTGCCCCTCGCGGGCCTGGTCATGGCGTTGTTCGCGCTGATGGCAGGGGTCCGGGCGCTGCCGCTGCTCAAGAGCGAGGGCAAGCCCACGGGCGTGGCGGTGGGCGGCATCACCGTCTCCTCGCTCGCGCTCGCGCTGTCGGCGGGGGCCACGGCCATGCAGCTCTATCTCGCGGACGAATACTCCGCCTACACGGAGTGCATGAAGGGCGCCGGCACGGTGGCCTCGCAGGGTGAGTGCTTCGCCGAGTTCAAGGAGGCGGCGCAGCGCAAGCTTCCCGCCGACGTCCTCCAGATGCTCGGCACCATGCAGCCCTGACCTAGTCGCGATCCCAGGCGTAAGGGTCGACGTAGATCACGTGGCCGCCCCGGTCGTCTGACTCGTCCACGATGTCCTTGCGGGGCGGGCGGGCCGCGGCCGGTTCGGGCTCGGCGAGCCGGGGCCGGGCCTGGGCCAGCGTCTCGGCCTCCGCCGACGCGTGCTCGTCCTGCCAGTCGTCCCTGATGACGGGGATCTCCTGGGTGTCGGCCTCGGTGGCGTCGAGCCAGTGGCCGGGCAGCGGGCGCGGGTCGCTCTCGGCGAGCCCGACCTTGCTCGCCGCCTTGGCCAGCGCCGCTCCGGCTTTACGTACGGGGGCGGCGGCCTTGTCGAGCGGGGCCCTGGCCTTCTTGTTGAGCAGCAGCAGGTTGGTCACGCCCGCGGAGATGCCGGCCGCCACGCCGACCTCGAGCGCCACCGACAGCGCCACCTCCCAGGGCGACGGTCCCACCGTGGCCAGCCGCCCGCCGCCGATCGGCCCGCCCGACAGCGCCGCGAGCACCCCGGCGACCAGCCCGCTGGTGATGCCGGACAGGAACCCCCACAGCGGCGCGGCCTCGTACGACGGCGAAGGCGAGATGCGGGCCACCATGACGCCCGCCACCGCGCCCGCCGCGAACGGCAGCGCGATCACCGCCATCATCCACGCCGGCACCGGCCCGCTCTCGGGCAGTGCGCCCAGGATCGGCAGGCTGGGCACCGTGCCGAGCTGCACGCCCGTGGGCGCGACCAGGGTGTCGGCGCCGATCGCGAAGCCGGGCCCGGCGATGTAGGAGAACGCCCAGACGACGGCGTTGAGCAGGTAGAGCAGCTGGAGCAGGATGAGCAGCACCCCGCCCACGAACCCCGGCGACAGCACCTCCGACAGCTGCCTGACCTGCCCGAAGTTGAGCACGACCGCGAGCAGCACCAGCGCGAGCCCGGCCACCACCAGCACCGCGGTGGCGACCGCCGTGCCGACGGTCAGGGCGCGCACGCGCTCGGGCAGCAGCCGCAGCATGACCCGCCACGGCCCGATCATGCGCGCGGTGGCCAGCGAGCCGGCGAGGAAGGCCAGCAGGAAGTGGCTGAGCAGCGCCTCACCGATGAACGGCTGGGTGATCTCGTTGCCGGCCACCAGCGCGATCAGCCCGGCGAGCAGCGCGTAGGGGGCCGCCAGCGACACCCCGGCCTGCACCACGAGGACGAGCTGGGCCCGCCGCCTGGCGCCCGCCTGCTCCTTCGGGCTGTTCTTGGGCAGCCGGGCGGGCAGGCGCAGCCGCAGGTCGGCGTCGCGGGCCATCCAGCGCCCCGCGCGGTAGAGCAGCATGGCGGGCAGGATCATGAGGCCGAGCGGCAGCAGCCCGACCCGGCCGCCGGGGATGGCGAACCCGGCGTGGTGGGCGGCCAGCCAGAGCTGCGCCGCCGTACGGAAGACACCCGGCAGCCCGGCGCCCAGCGTGCCGCGCGGCGCGGCGATCCAGCCTACGAGGGTGAGCGTGGTGAGCACGGCGAGGCCGACACCGAGCGTGCAGGCGGCGGCCAGCATTCCCGACACCGGCAGCGGCCGCCGCGTCTCGTCGTCGTCACTCGGCGCTCCGGGGAGCTTGCCGAGCACCGACCGGGGGGCAGTACGCAACTGGTCGAGGATCGCCGTCACAGTAGGCGATTTTCTCAAGCTTTCCCGACCGAAGCTTGGTTGACGCGCCGGGTATCGCCGCGTTCTGTCGCTTCTTCGCCGAGGGCGTAGGGGCTTTCGGACGCGCGAAGGGCTCCGCATGGCGGCATACCACGCGGAGCCCTTCGGGAAACGATCAGCGCGCCTGCATGATCTCGCGCATGAGGCGGGCGGTCTCGGAGGGGGTCTTGCCGACGCGGACGCCGACCTTCTCCAGGGCCTCCTTCTTGGCCTGGGCGGTGCCGGCCGAGCCGGACACGATGGCGCCCGCGTGGCCCATCGTCTTGCCCTCGGGGGCGGTGAAGCCCGCGACGTAGGCGACGACCGGCTTGGTGACGTGCTGCTCGATGTAGGCGGCGGCCCGCTCTTCCGCGTCGCCGCCGATCTCGCCGATCATCACGATCGCGTCGGTGCCGGGGTCGTCCTGGAACGCCTGCAGCGCGTCGATGTGGGTGGTGCCGATGACCGGGTCACCGCCGATGCCGACGGCCGTGGAGAAGCCGAAGTCGCGCAGCTCGTACATGAGCTGGTAGGTGAGCGTGCCGGATTTCGAGACCAGGCCGATGCGGCCGGCGGTGGTGATGTCGGCGGGGATGATGCCGGCGTTGGAGGCGCCGGGCGAGGCGATGCCGGGGCAGTTGGGGCCGATGATGCGGGTCTTGTTGCCCTTGGCCACCGCGTACGCCCAGAACTCGGTCGAGTCGTGCACCGGCACGCCCTCGGTGATCACCACGCAGAGCGGGATCTCGGCGTCGATGGCCTCCTTGACCGCGTCCTTGGTGAACTTCGGCGGCACGAACACCACCGACACGTCGGCGCCGGTCTGCTCGATGGCCTCCTTCACCGTGCCGAACACGGGCAGGCCCTCGTGCGTGGTGCCGGCCTTGCGGGCGTTGACACCGCCCACGACGCGAGCACCGGAGGCGAGCATGCGGCGGGTGTGCTTGGTGCCCTCACCACCGGTCATGCCCTGAACGATGATCTTGCTGTTCTCCGTCAACCAGATGGCCATGGGTCACGCACCTACCGCAGCGAGCTCGGCGGCGCGCTTGGCCGCCTCGTCCATCGTGTCAACCAGCTCGACGCGCGGGAGCGCGGCGTCGGCCAGGATCTGCCGCCCGAGCTGGGCGTTGTTACCGTCGAGGCGGACCACCAGCGGGTGGGTCACGGCCTCACCGCGGCTCTCCAGCAGCTTGAACGCCGAGACGATGCCGTTGGCGACGGCGTCGCAGGCGGTGATGCCGCCGAAGACGTTCACGAAGATCGACTTGACGCTGGGGTCGGACAGGATGATCTCCAGGCCGGCCGCCATGACCTCGGCGGACGCGCCACCGCCGATGTCGAGGAAGTTCGCGGGCGACGGCTTGCCGGGGAACGCCTCACCGGCGTAGGCCACCACGTCGAGCGTGGACATGACCAGGCCGGCGCCGTTGCCGATGATGCCGACGTCGCCGTCGAGCTTGACGTAGTTGAGGTCCTTCTCCTTGGCCTTGGCCTCGAGCGGGTCCTCGGCGGCCTTGTCGGCCAGCGCCTCGTGGTCGGCCTGGCGGAAGCCGGCGTTGTCGTCGAGCGTGACCTTGCCGTCGAGCGCCTTCACCTGGCCGTCGGCGGACAGGATCATCGGGTTGACCTCGACGAGCGTGGCGTCCTCGTCGACGAAGCAGCACCAGAGCTTCTCGATGAGCTCGGCGGCGCCGTCGAGCGCCTTCTCGGGCAGGCCGCCGGCCACCGCGATCTCGCGGGCCTTGGCGCGGTCGATGCCGGTCAGGGCCGAGACGGGAACCTTGGCGACCTTCTCGGGCGCGGTGTGGGCGACCTCTTCGATGTCCATGCCGCCCGAAGCCGAGCAGATGGCGAGGAAGGTACGGTTCGCCCGGTCGAGCAGGAAGGAGAAGTAGTATTCCTCGGCGATCGCGCTGGCCTCTTCGACCAGCACCTTGTGGACCGTGTGGCCCTTGATGTCCATGCCGAGGATGGCCTCGGCCTTGGCCACGGCGTCGGCGGCGTCGTCGGCCACCTTCACACCGCCGGCCTTGCCCCGGCCGCCGGTCTTGACCTGGGCCTTGACGACAACGCGGCCGGTCAGCTCCTGAGCCGCCGACCGCACCTCCTCCACGTTGTGGGCGACGATGCCGCGTGGCACCGGGATGCCGTAGTCAGCGAAGAGCTCCTTCGCCTGATGTTCGAACAGGTCCACGAGGGTCCGTCCTTGCTTATCCGACTGATGTTCGACGGCCCGGGCATCTGTGCTGATGGTCGCGTGCGCTTCGCCGTGCGCGGGCTTCGTTCCTCGCTCTGCTCTGTCACGGCGAGCTCCTGCGCTCAGGGGTCGTGCCGGGCGTTTCCGCCAGTGAAGCCTAGCCCGAAGCTTGACCTGCCCAGGTCATCGGGTCGCGGTTCTTCCGCTATGTGACGGTGATCTCACTTCTTCAGGACGGACCCTGCACACAAATTGCACGGTTTAGCCGACATAAGACCCTTCGCTCGATATATGTTCGTGATCTTCAAATGTCAGGCTTGCTCCTCGTTCTTGCCTAATGCCGAAGGAAACCCTATGAAGCGAATTGTCGCGGGGCTGGCGCTGGCGTCGTCGGCCGCATTCGTGACCGCCGCGCCCGCGCAGGCCGCGCCCGCGGACCCGGTGAAAGCGCTGAAGAAGCAGTACGTCACCGGGCACGGCGTGCGGATCTCCGAGTCCGCCCGCACGGCCGCGGGTTCGACCGGGGCCGTGAGCATCACCACGAACGGCACCATCGGATTCGGCAAGTCCGGAATCGTGGCCATGGACCTGCGTACAGGAGTGAAAGGCGCGGGGTCTCCACTCGGCGCGCCGCCGCGGATGGTCACGGTCGGCAATTACACGTACGCGAAGGGCGGGTTGTTCAGCGATGAACTTCCCGACGGCAAGAAGTGGGTGCGCTACCCGAACCAGACCGGTGGGCGGGCCGGCAGCCAGCCGCTGGACATCTTCCGGCCCAAGGTGCTCAAGGCGCTCGTGACGGGGGCCAAGAGCTTCAAGGGCGGCTCGTACCGGGGGACCGTCACCTTCGGCCGGCTCGGCCGGCTCTACGGGGAGAAGGTCGACAAGCGGCTGGGCAAGGTCGCGATCTCGTACGTGCTCGACGTCAACTCCAAGGGCCTGGTCACCCGGGTCCGCAGCGAGTACAGGCTGGACTTCGGCATCCTCGGCAAGACCACGTCCACCGTGAACACCCGCTACACCGGCTGGGGCAGCAAGGTCACGATCAAGGCCCCGCCGGCGGACGAGGTGCTCGACGTCAGCGAGCTGAGCACTGAGAGCGACGTGCCGCAGAGCATTCCCGACGGGTCGCTGAACTCGCTCAGCGCGGTCGAGTAGCCGCCACACCCGCGCCGGGGCCTCTCCCTTCCGGCCCCGGCGCACATCAGCAACTCCTCCTCAACACCTAAGGAATCCGCATGAAGCGAATCCTGACCGGCGTGGCGTTAGCCACGACCGCCGCTCTCGTGAGCGCCACTCCGGCGCTGGCCGCCGCGCCCAAGAACCCGGTGGCGGCCGTCAAGAAGCAGCTCGCCCCCGGCAAGGGGGTGAAGTTCACCGAACGGACCACGCTGAGCGATGGTCGCCTCCGTCAGGTGTTCGTCCGGCGTACCGGCGCCCTGCAGTTCGGCAAGTCGGGCGTCGCCGCCTCGGACATCACCGGCAAGATCAACATCAAGGCCAGCGACCTGGAGGGCATGGGCGACGGCGAGACCGGCACGCTGCTGAAGGCGCTGACCGTGCCCGAGCGCACGATCCGCGTCGGCACCACCTCCTACCTGTCCGGCAACCTCTGGTCGGCGCTGCTGCCCGAGGACAAGCCCTGGTACAAGATGCCGAAGGGCCTGACCGGCGGCTTCACCGGCACCTACGGCCAGCCCATCAACGTGGCCGAGCCCGTCACCCTCGCGGCCCTGCTCAAGCGCTCCAAGGCGACCGGCAGCGGCTACGCGGGCAAGACCAGGGTGGCCGACCTGTGGAAGGTCTCCCCCTGGCTGCGCTCCAGCTGGATGGACAAGCCCTCCGCCAAGGCGATGAAGGCGTCGATCAGCTGGAAGCTCACCGTCGACAAGGCGGGCCGTCCGACGCGGCTCGTGACGACGTACCCGCTGTCGGTGCCCGGCCTCGGCAAGACGGGCAGCATCAGCGTGGACACCCGCTACACCGGCTGGGGCGGCAAGGTCACGGTGAAGGCTCCGCCCGCCGACCAGGTGACCACGACGTTCGAGAACGGCGAGGACGACATCTCCAGCCTCGAACTCCCGATCGGCAGCCTCGCCGGCTGACCCACGCGTCAAAGCACCGGCCCGGTCTGAGCCGGGCCGGTGCTTCGGCCCCGCCTCGCGTCCCCGCCGCCCCTTTCGGGTCAGGGGAGGCGGGTGGGGCGGAGGGCAGCCCATTGGAGTGAGTGTCTGATGCCGTCCTCCAAGGAGAAGCGGGTCTGCCAGCCGAGCAGCTCGCGGGCGCGGTCGCTGCGGGTGTAGGCGCCGGCCACGTCGCCTGGGCGGGCGGGGGCCTCGACGGCCTCGATCGGCCGGTCGGCCACCCGGTTGAACGCCTCCACCAGCTCGCGGACGGTGGTGCCTGAGCCGGTGCCGAGGTTGATCACGTCGGCCTCCAGCGAGTCGAACCGCCGCAGGGCCGCCACGTGGGCCTCGGCCAGGTCCCAGACGTGGATGTAGTCGCGGATGCCGGTGCCGTCGGCCGTGGGGTAGCCGGTGCCGGTGATCTGGAAGGGGACGCCCTCTTCGTACGCCTCGATCATCTTGCCCAGTGCGTGACTGGGGCGGCGGAGCTGCAGGCCCGTCCGCATGAGAGGGTCGGCCCCGACGGGGTTGAAGTAGCGCAGCGACAGGATCCTGATGGGCCGGCCGGCCGCGATGTCGGCGAACATGCCCTCGCAGACCGCCTTCGTCCGCGCGTACGGGCTCTGCGGGGCCAGCGGCGACTCCTCGGTCACCGTGTGGTCGTCGCCCGCCTGGTAGATCGACGCCGACGAGCTGAAGATCATGCGCGTGCACCCGTTGCGGAGCAGGTGCTCGACGAAGTCGAGGCTCTTGGCGACGTTGGCGCGGTAGTAGCCGATCGGGTCGGCCACGGAGTCGGGGACGACGATCAGCGCGGCACAGTGGATGACGGCCGAGATGTCGGGACATTCGGCGAAGATCTTGTCGATGAGCGGCCCGTCACTGATGTCGCCTTCGTAGAACACCCGCCCCTCGGCGAACTCCCGCCGCCCCGTGACGAGGCTGTCGAGGATCACGGGATCGATCCCCGCGTCGAGGCACGCGGAGGCGATCGTGCTCCCGATGTAACCGGCTCCACCGGTGATCAGTACGCGCATGCCTGCACCCTAGCCAGCATCGCGGGCCCCGCCGCGGGCCTTGAGCCAACCTGTGGACAACTCGAACGGCCTGTGGACAACAGGGGTTCCTTTGCCTTCCCGGTATGGCCTAGTCGGCTTCGGCGTGCGACATTTCGAGATATGGGCAGGGACGTGCCGGTCGTCGTGTTCAGCAGGGACGATCGCCGGCAATACCGCGAGAAGGTGCACCGCTGCCTCGACGTGTTCGCCCGGATGCTGCGCGAGTCCCGTTTCGCGTTCGAGCACCCGCTCGCCGGGCTGGAGATCGAGCTCAACATCGTGGACGCGCGGGGCGAGGCCCTCATGCGCAACGCCGAGGTGCTCGCCGCCATCGCGCAGCCGGACTGGGCGACCGAGCTGGGCCAGTTCAACGTCGAGATCAACGTCGAGCCCCAGGAGCTGAGCGGTGACGGCGCCCTGCGCCTGGAGAACGACGTACGCGCCAGGCTGAACCACGCCGAGTCACGCGCGCGGTCGGAGGGCGCCCACCTCGTCCTCATCGGCATCCTGCCCACGCTGCGCGAGCAGGACATCGGCGAGGGCACACTGTCGGCGAACCCCCGCTACCGCCTGCTCAACGAGCAGATCTTCGCCGCCAGGGGCGAGGACCTGCACCTGTGCATCGAGGGCGTCGAACGGCTCGACACGCACGCCGACAGCCTCGCCCCAGAGGCGGCCTGCACCAGCGTGCAGCTGCACCTCCAGGTCAGCCCCGACATGTTCGCCGCGCACTGGAACGCCGCCCAGGCCATCGCCGGGCCGCAGGTGGCGGTGGCGGCCAATTCGCCGTACCTGTTCGGCAAGGAGCTGCACAGGGAGACCAGGATGGCGCTGTTCGAGCAGGCCACCGACACGCGGCCGGCGGAGCTGAAGACGCAGGGCGTACGGCCTCGGGTGTGGTTCGGCGAACGGTGGATCACCAGCGTCTTCGACCTGTTCGAGGAGAACGTCAGCTATTTCCCCGCCCTGCTGCCCCTCTGCGCGGACGAGGACCCGCGCGCCCAGCTGGACCAGGGCCGCATCCCCGAGCTGCACGAGCTGACCCTGCACAACGGCACCATCTACCGCTGGAACCGGCCCGTGTACGCGGTCGTCGACGGGGTGCCGCACCTCCGCGTGGAGAACCGGGTGCTGCCGGCGGGTCCGTCCGTCGTCGACATCGCGGCCAACGCGGCGTTCTACTACGGGTTGATGCAGATGCTGCCGTACGACGAGCGTCCGATCTGGAGCCGGATGTCGTTCCAGGCGGCGGCGGACAACCTGGCGGCCGCCGCGCGGCACGGGCTCGACGCGCGGCTGTACTGGCCGGGAGTGGGCGAGGTGCCGGCCGCCGAGCTGATCCTGCGGCGGCTGCTGCCTCTGGCGCGTGAAGGGCTGGCGAAGTGGGGCATGGACGGGGCTTCCGCGGATCGGCTGCTGTCCGTCATCGAGGGGCGGTGCCTGACGGGACGTACGGGGGCGAGCTGGCAGGTGGACCGGGTGCGCGCGCACGGCGGCGACCGGCACGCGGCGCTGCGGGCCATGACCTTGGAGTACATCGAACGCATGCACACCAACGAACCCGTGCACACCTGGGACGCGTGACGCATGCTGGAGGTGTGACTTCGCCCCGCTCGGCCCGGTTCATGGCCGCCGTCCTGACGTTGGTCCTGGTCGTCGTCTCGACCGGCTGTGGGGTGGTGCGGCGAGAGTCGATGGACAGGGCGGGGGACGACACGTTCGAGGGGGACGTACGGACCGCGCGGACGCTGACGGAGGAGTTCTGGCGGCTGCAGTTCCAGGAGTCCGGCCGGACTTATCGGCCTGTCAACGATTTCATCCCCTACTCGGGACGTTTCGGGCCGAGCTGCGGCGATCAGCCCGCCGTCCCGAACAATGCCTTCTACTGCCCGCTGGGGCATTTCATCGCGTTCGACCAGGACTGGATGGAGTCCTTGTGGAGCGAGATGGGCGACGGATCCGTCTATGTCATCATCCCGCATGAGTTCGGGCATGCCGTACAGGCGCAGCTCCGCACCGGCTACCAGCTGAACATCGAGATGGAGCTCCAGGCCGACTGCTACGCGGGCGCCGCCCTGAGCGGCATGGTCGCGTCCGGCGCCCTGGCCGCCGAGGAGGGCGACGAGGAGGAACTGCTCTACAGCCTCGCGGCGGCCGGCGACCCCACGGACGACTGGCTCGACCCCTCGGCCCACGGAACGGCCGAACAACGCCAGAGGTCCTTCGCCGCCGGCTACCAGAACGGCGTCACCGCCTGCTGACGACGTAGTCGCCTGGTCGTACGCCAGGGTTCAACCCCGAGGATGATGCCACCGATCTTGTCCTCGGCCTACCGTTGGTGCATGCCACTGGAGGAGATCGGCTGGCTGCGCAGGGGGGCATGCCGCACCAGCGACCCTGACCTCTTCTTCCCCCTTGCCCCCACCCCGCTGCAGGAGGCCCGTGCGAAGGCGATCTGCGCCGGCTGCCAGGTCGTGGAGGAATGCCGCGCGTACGCGTTAGAGGCCGGCGAGTCGGAAGGCATCTGGGGTGGCCTCACCCCGGAAGAACGCCGCCGCACCCGCCTCACCCGCCCGACCGCCTCCTGACCGCCCCCTGCGGCGCCTCGCCAGGTGCCGCGGAAACCACCGACCGGTCCCCCAAGACTCGACAAGTGACCGACACAGCGCGAGACAGCCCCTCCGCGGCGCTGTCGCCTCCGCCGCGCGAGGCCGGCTGATCTCAGAGCAGTTCGGGCAGTCACACCCTCCTGCCCGCACTGCGCTTTCGCGGTCATGACGGTTGCAGGGGCTTGGGCGGGGCGGGCTCTCGGGGGGCGGCGAGGCGGGCGAAGAGGTAGCCGAGGGAGTTGGTGGCGAGGTGGAGCATGGCGGGGGTGAGCAGGCCCCGGCGCCGGCGCAGCTCGCAGAACAGCACTCCGGCCGCCGCCGTCGACACGACGCTGCCCACGACCACCCGGGCCACGTCGAGCCGCCCGGGCGGCTCTCCGGCCGTCAACGCGCCCAGCGCCGGGTTGGCCCGCGCCATGTCGATCGACGGCAGGATGTGCCACAGCCCGAACAGCCCGGAGGAGACGGCCGTGGCGGCGACCGTGCCGTGGCTCTTGCGCAGCATGCCGTACAGCGCCCCCCTGAACCCGACCTCCTCCAGCAGCACCGTCCCCAGGGGGACCTGAAGCAGCGCCTCCTCGAAGACCCGGGCGCGCGACAACGACAGCGCCCGCTCGTCGTGGAAGAGCGGCTTCGTACGCGGCGACGCCACCCCCACGCTGTAGACCGCGGCCACCGCCGCCGCCAGCACACCCCCCGCGACCGCTCCCCGGCGCCCGTCCTCGAACCCGATCTCCTCCCACGTCAGCCCGGACTTACGGGCCATCGCGACGAGCGCGCCGGTGGCGAGGGTGGACGTCAGCGGTCCCAGGCGGGGGACGACCTTGTTGTTGAGCACGTTGGCGGCGGCCAGCACGGCGATCGAGCGGAGCAGCATCCTTGCAGGCTACGTCTCAGCTCACGGAGACACGCCCGCACACTTTCTCCTCAGCCCGCACCGGGGGTGCCCGGCCCTAGGGCCGGCGGGGTGAGTGGCGAGCCCGTGTCGCCTGGTTTTCTGAGGCCGTAGGAGGGTCTGGGGTCAGGCGGTGGGGACCACCTGGAAGCCTTCGGCGTAGTGGCCCTCGCCGAAGCCGGCCTGTTCGGCCCAGGCGCCGAAGCGGCTCTTGACGAAGTCGGCGAAGCCTTCCACGTGGGCGACCTGGCTGACGTGCGACTGCAGCGCGGCGAGCTTGCGGTCCATCGAGGCGGTGATGTCCACCCAGTGGTCGGGGGTGGGGCCGCCGTTGAGCCACACCTCGCGGACGGTCCACGCCTCCAGGCCCTCGTCCTTGAGCAGTTCGGGGAAGGCGTAGGGGTTGCGGGCGTCGGGGTAGACGGCGTCGAGGGCGGCGCCGCCCACCGCGCGGTGGTCGGGGTGACTGGGGGCGACGAACTGGTAGTTGCGGTCGGGGTGGTGGGTGATGACGAGGTCGGGTTTGACCTGGCGGATCACCCGGGCGATGTCGCGCCGCAGCTCAAGCGTGGGGGTCACCTGGCCGTCGGAGTAGCCGAGGAAGCGTACGTCACTGACGCCCACGGCCTTGGCGGCGGCGAGCTGCTCGGTGCGGCGGAGCTCGGCCATGCCGGAGTTGTCGAGCGTGCGCTCGTTGCCGCCCGCGTCGCCGTCGGTGACCAGCAGGTACGTGACCTCCACCCCCCGGTCGGCGAACAGCGCGATGGTCCCGGCGGAGCCGAAGTCGGCGTCGTCGGGGTGGGCGCTCACCACGAGCACGCGGTTGATCTCGCTCTCAGGCAGCATGATCCCTCTTTCCTGACCTTCTGTGGGGGTCAACCGGCACCCTCTCGTCGGCATTCCGGGCGCCTTTTGTCGGTGGAGCGTCTTACCCTGGGTGGGTGCCGACCCAAGTCTCTGTTGACCACCCCTTGCTCGATGGCCTCAATCCGCAGCAGCGCGAGGCCGTGATCCATCATGGCAGTCCCCTGCTCATCGTGGCCGGGGCGGGCTCGGGGAAGACGCGGGTGCTCACGCACCGCATCGCCTACCTGCTGGCCGAGCGCGAGGTGCATCCCGGCGAGATCCTCGCCATCACCTTCACCAACAAGGCCGCCAAGGAGATGAAGGAGCGCATCGACAAGCTGGTCGGGCCGCGCTCGCGGGCGATGTGGGTGATGACGTTCCACAGCGCCTGCATGCGGATCCTGCGGCGTGAGGCCAAGCGGCTGGGGTTCCCGTCCAGTTTCTCCATCTACGACCAGGCCGACTCCCAGCGGCTGATGGCCATGGTGTGCAGGGAGATGGATCTCGACCCCAAGCGCTATCCGCCGCGCTCGTTCTCCGCGCAGGTGAGCAACTTCAAGAACGAGCTGGTCGACTACGAGAGCGCGATCGACCGGGCGGGCTCACACCTGGAGAAGACGCTCGCGCAGGCGTACAAGGCCTATCAGCTCAAGCTGACCGAGGCCGGCGCGATGGACTTCGACGACATCATCATGAACACGGTGACGTTGTTCCAGCTCTTCCCCGACGTCGCCGAGCACTACCGGATGCGGTTCAGGCACGTGCTGGTCGACGAATACCAGGACACCAACCACGCCCAATACATCCTGATCAGGGAGCTGGTGGGCCATCCCGAGCTGCGCACCGACGACGGCGAGCTGGTGCGCTCGGGGTCCGACATGTCGGAGCTGTGCGTGGTGGGCGACGCCGACCAGTCGATCTACGCCTTCCGCGGCGCGACGATCCGCAACATTCTGGAGTTCGAGCGCGACTATCCCGACGCCCGCACGATCCTGCTGGAGCAGAACTACCGCTCGACCCAGAACATTCTGGCCGCCGCCAACGCGGTCATCTCCCGCAACGAGTCGCGCAAGCCGAAGAACCTCTGGTCCGACCAGGGCGACGGCCCCAAGATCGTGGGCTACGTCGCCGACAACGAGCACGACGAGGCCATGTTCGTGGCCCAGGAGGTCGATCGGCTCAGCGACGAGGAGGGGGTCAAGCCGGGTGAGGTGGCGGTGTTCTACCGCACCAACGCGGCCTCCCGGGTGTTCGAGGAGATCTTCATCCGCACCGGGCTGCCCTACAAGGTGGTCGGGGGCGTGCGCTTCTACGAGCGCAAGGAGGTCAAGGACCTGCTGGCCTACCTGCGGGTGCTGGCCAACCCCAACGACGTGGTGTCGCTGCGGCGCATCCTCAACGTACCCAAGCGCGGCATCGGCGACCGGGCCGAGGCGATGATCGAGGCGCTGTCGTCGCGCGAGCGCATCTCGTTCTGGGACGCGCTGCGCCGCGCCGACGAGGCCCACGGCATGGCGACGCGCTCGCTCAACGCCGTACGCGAGTTCGTCGCGATGATCGAGGAGCTGATCGGCAAGGCCGAGGGGGTGCCGCCGTCGGCGCTGGCCGAGGAGGTGCTGGTCGCCACCGGCTACCGCGCCGAGCTCGAGGCGTCGGAGGACCCGCAGGACGAGTCCCGCCTGGAGAACCTCAACGAGCTGATCTCGGTGGCCTCGGAGTTCGAGGAGGCCAACCCGGAAGGCACGCTGGTCGAGTTCCTTGAGCAGGTGTCGCTGGTGGCCGACGCCGACCAGATCCCCGACTCCGACGGCGGGCAGGGCGTGGTGACGCTGATGACCCTGCACACCGCCAAGGGGCTGGAGTTCCCCGTTGTGTTCCTGACGGCGATGGAGGACGGCGTGTTCCCCCACGTGCGGTCGCTGGGCGAGCCGAAGGAGCTGGAGGAGGAGCGGCGGCTGGCCTACGTCGGCATCACCAGGGCCCAGCAGCGGCTCTACCTCACCAGGGCGGCCGTGCGCAGCTCGTGGGGCGCGCCGTCGTTCAACCCCGCGTCCCGGTTCGTGAACGAGGTGCCGGGCAAGCTCATCGACTGGCGTACCGACCCGGAGAAGTCGGCCTGGAGCGCGGCCACGCGGCGCGAGCCCGCCGCACGCCCCGCCCCGGCCAGGAGCGGCGGTGGGAGCGGCGGTGGCGGGCGGACGGTGCCGTCGCTGGCGCCCGGTGACCGGGTCTCGCACGACAGCTTCGGGCTCGGCACCGTCGTGTCCGTCGACGGGGTCGCGGAGAAGACCAAGGTGAAGATCGACTTCGGCAGTGGCGGGGAGAAGACGCTGCTGCTGTCGTACGCGCCGCTGGAGAAGCTCTAGACGGCGCAGGGCCGCTCCCCCTGGCGTGGGGTGCGGCCCTGCGGTGTCGTCGAAGCGGGTCGAGTCCGTCAGCTCTTCAGGGCGCTGCCCTTCTTCCACTGGGTCCAGTTGAGCTGCCAGTAGCTCCAGCCGTTGTTCCACTGGAGTTTGCGCTTGGTCCCGGTGATCTTCACGACGTCGCCGCGCTGGGCGATCGTGTAGAACCACTTGGCGCCCGCCGGGGTGGCCCGCACGCAGCCGTGGCTCTGGTTGGAGCGGCCGAGGAAGTGGTAGTAGCCGGCGCTCTGGTGGACGTACTCACCACTGTCGGAGATCCGCACCGCCCACGGGATCTCCTCCTTGTAGTAGCGCGGGTCCTTGGGGTCCGTGACGCCCATCCAGGACGACGTCATGGTCTCCACGGCCTTCTTGCCCATGGTGAGGTGGGTTCCGCTGGTGGTGAGGTAGACGTCCACGCCGTTGCGGACGAGGCCGCCTTTGCCCGCGCTGATCGGGATCTTCTTGGCCAGCTTGCCGTTGCGGTACACCTTCATGACGTGCTTGCGGGTGTTCACGACGGAGATGTGCTTCGCGCCGACCGCGAACCTGCGCGAGACGTTCTTGGCGCCGGTGTTGCCGGGCAGCTCCGACAGCCGCGCGGTGAAGAGCACCTTCTGGTTCGGCTGCCAGTACGTCTTCGTCCGGTAGATCACCTTGCGCTTCGACACCCAGCGCCAGGCCCCGTCGACCGGCTTGTCGGGCTTCACCTCGAGCAGCGCCTCGACCTCGGCCTTGTTCTTCACGTCACGGTCGAAGGTGACGATGATCGGGAATCCGACGCCGACCTTCTCGGTCTTCTCCCCCATCGGGGTGATGTCGGCGATGCCCAGCGTGACCTTCTTGCGAGCCGTACCGGTGGTGGTGGGGCTCGGTGTCGGGGTCGGGGCGGTCGTGACGGCCGCCTGGGCGACGACGACGGGGGTCTGGGCTCGGGGTACGGGGGCGCTCTGTGCCGCGCAGGCCGACGCGGCGGTGAGCGCGACCAGTGCCGGAAGCATCCGGGTGACGCGCATCAAAGGGGTTACTCCTGGACTAAGTGCTTTCGACTACCTCCTTGTGAGACAACCGGGACGGTCGATTCGTGTGCGAAATGGTGATTACTATCCTGTAACGATCCAAATTTGAACAAACCGCTGGTCAGAAGCGGCGTTCAGAAGGAAGGGCTCAGACCAGCCTGCGGGCGGTCGCCCAGCGCGACAGCTCGTGCCGGTTCGACAACTGGAGCTTGCGCAGCACCGACGACACGTGCGTCTCGACGGTCTTGACCGAGATGAACAGCTCCTTCGCGATCTCCTTGTACGCGTAACCGCGCGCGATCAGCCGCAGCACCTCGCGCTCGCGCTGCGTGAGCGAGTCGAGCTCGGGGTCGATGGACGGCGCCTCGGAGGAGGCGAACGCGTCCAGCACGAACCCGGCGAGCCGCGGCGAGAACACCGCGTCGCCCTCGGCCACCCGGTTGATGGCGTCGGTCAGCTCCTTGCCGCTGATGTTCTTGGTGACGTAGCCGCGAGCCCCGCCCCTGATCACCCCGATGACGTCCTCGGCCGCGTCGGACACCGACAGCGCCAGGAACCGCACCTGCGACCCCGAGCCCAGCACCCGCCGCAGCACCTCCTGGCCGCCGCCGCCCGGCATGTGAACGTCGAGCAGGACCACGTCGGGCTGATGCGCGGCGATCGCCTTGACCGCCGTCTCGACGTCCTCGGCCTCGCCGACCACCTCGATCGAGTCGCCCAGCTCGGCGCGCACGCCCGATCGGAACAACCGATGGTCATCGACGATCAGTACGCGCGTCATGCCTTCTCCACCTTCATCGTCAACATCACTTCCGTGCCCTCACCCGGCGCGGTGCGTACGCGGGCCGTGCCGCCGTGCCGCTCCATTCTGCCGATGATGGACTCCCTGATGCCCATCCGGTCGAGCGGGATCGCGTCGAGGTCGAACCCCTTGCCCCGATCCTTCACGAAAATCGTGACTTCTTCACCCTCGACCTCCGCGTACACCGAAATGGACGGACTCTCAGAGTATTTCGCCGCGTTGACCATCGCCTGGCGGGACGCCTTGAGCATGGCCGCGAGCTTGCCCGCCGCGTCGAGGTCGATGTCGCTCACACAGACCACCTCGATGGGCACGCCGTGCGCGTCCTCCTCCTCGGCGGCGATCCTGCGCACGGCCGCCGCCACCGTCGCGTCGGCGTCCTGCGCCGGCTGGTAGAGCCAGTTGCGCAGCTCGCGCTCCTGCGAGCGGGCCAGCCGCGACACCTCGCGCGGGTCGTGCGCCACCCGCTGGATGAGCGTCAGCGTGTGCAGCACCGAGTCGTGCACCATGGCCGCCACCTCGGCGCGCTCCTCCTGCCTGATGCGCTCGCGGCGCTCCAGCTGGAGCTCCTTCCACAGGCCCGCCAGCCAGGGGGCGGCGATCACCGCCAGGCCGCCCACGACCACGATGGTGAACATCAGGCCCGGCCTGGCCTGGGCCAGCTCGCCCTGCGAGTACAGGAAGCCGACCGCGCCGGTCACCACCAGCGCGATGCCGAGCAGCGTACGGACGCGGTTCTTCCTGATGCTCAGCGCCGCGCCGCTCATCCAGCTCCGGCGCCGCTCCGGGTCGGCCTGCTGCCACAGGATCAGCGCGCCGATCCCGCCCACCGCGAACGGCAGCAGGCCGATGCCGCCCTGCGAGGCCCCCGTCAGCAAGCCGAACGCCAGCACCGCCACCCCGATCGCGGTGAACGCGGCCAGCTGGCTCCAGTCGCGTGGCGGCACCTGCCCCTCGTGCGGCTCGCGCGGCGTCACCATCCACAGCACCGCGTACGCCGGCGCGCCCGCCCAGCCCACGGCGGTGAGCAGCACGAACATCAGCCTGATCACGACCGGGTCGAGCTTCAGCTGGGTCGCCAGCCCCTGGGCGACACCACCGAGCAGGCGTCCCTCCATGGGGCGCTGCATCCGGCGAAAGGGCTTGTCGCCGCTCTGCTCGGCGAGTGTCTTCTGGTCAGCCATAACATGGCCATGGTCACACGTCCCGGGCCACATGGGCATCAGGGAACAACCCCCGGGTCCTGTCAGGGGTCTCCCGGATGCGGGCGTAGCGCGCGTGGGTCACGATGGTACGCATGACAGAAGCACCGCCAAGGCAACCGGCTGCTCCCCCCTCCCAGCTGCGACGCAGCGGCGAGGGACGCTTCCTTATGGGAGTGTGCGCGGGGCTCGGGCGGCACACCGGCGTCGACCCGGTGGTGTTCCGCGTCGCCTTCGCGGTGCTGCTGCTCGGGTCCGGCATCGGGCTCTTCCTCTATCTCGCGGCGTTCCTGCTGATGAAGGAGCCGAACGGGCGGCCCGGCATCATCGAGCAGTGGACGCGGCGCGACTTCGACGCCGAGACCGTGCTGGCGCTGCTGACGGCGGTGCTGGCGTTCGGCCTGGCGATCAACGTGGCCACCGTGTGGCTGGACACCGGCTCGCTCGTGGTCGGCGTGTTCCTGGCGGTGTCCCTGCTGGCGGCCCACACGAACGGGGTCGATCTGGTGGGTCTGGCCCGCTCGATGCCCGAACGTCTGAGCCGCCGCCGCTCACCCGACTGGGCGGCCTTCGACTCGGCCCCGGCCGGTCCCGCCACGGACGCCGCACCCCCGACCACCGCGGTCCGCCGCCCCTCCCCGCCCTCGGCCCCCACCGACACCCCCGTCGGCCCCCTGCCGGAGAACGCGTCGCCCGAGACGAGCGCGCTCGGGGCACTCAGGGACGAGCTGCCTCATGAGGCGGCAGCGCCCGATGTGGCCGCAGCGTCTCAGGGGCCGGGAACGTCGGATACCGCAGCAGCTCAGAGGGCTACGGCGTCTCAAGGTGCGGGAGCGCCCGATGAGGCAGCGCCCGATGAGGCGGAAGTGCCCGGCGGGACGGGCGCGCCGCAGGAGCGCGAGGCGGCTCTGCGGCAGGAGGGGGTGCCCGTCGAGGAGGCGGTCGCGGAGGGCGGCGACGAGGCGACCCGGCGGGTCGGCGACAAGCCGGCCTGGAACATCGAGGGGTTGCGTCAGGCGGCGGCAGGCGTGCGCGATGCCGCCTACCAAGCCAGGCGCCACCGCCAGGGGCAGTCGAGCGCGCCTCTTCCGCCTTCGGGCGAACCAGCCACCACCCAGCACCCGGCCTCGCACGCGAGCGCGCCGGGCGCGACCGCCGACGCTCCGGGGGCGAGCGCGGGGGTCCCCGACGCGGAAACGTCCGGCGCGGGAGCGGCCGGCCCAGGAGCGGCCGGCGCAGGCACGTCCGGCGCGGGAGCGGCGGGGGCCAGGGATTGGGAGGAGCGGCTGCGGTGGCGCGAGCAGTTCGAAGGGCCCGTCTCGCCGGAGGCGGTGACGGCCGAGCATCCCGTGCCGAAGCGGCCTCGCGACTACCGTCCTGACCCGCCGACCTCGATCGACCACAGCCAAGGGGAGCCGTTCGCGCCGCACGGCCCGTACCGGCCGCTGGATCCGGCCAGGCGGGCCGGCTACTCCCCGTACGACCCGGCGTTCTACGGCCGCCCCCCGATGCCGACGCATCCGCGGCGGCCGCAGCGCCGGCCGCAGCCGAAGTCGTACATCGGCGCGATCACTGTCCTGCTGGCCATCATCATTGGAGGGATCGTCGTGGCCGTCCAAGCCAGGTCGGCCGCCGGAGTGAGCCCCACCATCGTCGGCGGCGCCATGCTCATCACGCTCGGCGCGGGCCTGCTCGTGGCCGCCTGGTGGGGCCGGGGCGCCGGCCTGGTCGCGGGGGGCACGACGGTGGCGCTGATCATAGGGGTGGGTTTGATGCTGGGCGGCGTGCCGAAGAGCATCGGCCCATCGGATTGGGCGCCGACGAGCGTGGCGGAGGCGGGCAGACTGTACGACGTGGGCCTGGGCGACGGCCGGCTGGACCTGTCGGAGCTGGTGCTGCCACCGGGGACGAAGGTGACGTTCAACGCGGCGGTGCAGGCGGGCGAGCTGGAGGTGATCGTGCCACCGACGGTCAGGGTCGAGGTGCACGCGACGAACAAGGTGGGCGACATCATGATCGGCCAGTCCCTGCGCGGCGGCGTGGACCTGCGGATCAACCGCGTGCTGGAGCCCGAGGTCAAGCCGGAGGGCAAGCTGTCGACGATCGTGCTCAACCTCAAGGGCGGCCTGGGCGACATGACGGTGCGTCATGCGGCGTGATCTCGAGGAGCGGCCGCGCCGGCTGCACAGGACCGACTGGATGGCCCTGCTGAGCGGTGTCCTGTTCATCGTTCTGGGAATCTTGACGGTGACCCGCGCGATCACGGATCCGCTGGTCCTGATAGGCGTGCTGGTGCTGGGGCTGGCCTTCGCGGGGCTGGTGGCGATCATCGCCAGGGTGTTCCGCGGTAAGTGACCCTTGACCGGGAAAAACACCGGCGTAGGTTCGGAGTGTCCGCTTTTCCCCCTGCTCCTGAGGGAGGACGTATGCCCCGAATCACCGTCACTGTCGACGGGGTCAAGTACGAGGAGGACGTCGAGCCGCGGCTTCTCCTCGTTCACCTGCTACGAGAGCGGCTGGGCAAGACCGGCACCCCCATAGGTTGCGACACGAGCAACTGCGGCGCGTGCACGGTCATGCTCGACGGCAAGAGCGTCAAGAGCTGTTCGGTGCTGGCCGTGCAGGCCGACGGCTGCGACGTCGTCACGATCGAGGGTCTCGGCACGAGCGGCGCGAACGGCTCGATGCATCCGATGCAGCGGGCCTTCCACGAAGAGCACGCCCTGCAGTGCGGCTACTGCACGCCCGGCATGGTCATGGCCGCGATCGACCTGCTCAGGGACGACCCTGAGCCGTCGGAGGAGACGATCAGGCAGGGGCTGGAGGGCAACCTCTGCCGCTGCACCGGATACTGCAACATCGTGCGGGCCGTCCGCAGGGGCGCCCAGGAGATGGGGCAGGCGGTGAGCACGTCATGACCGTCCAGGAGGTCGGCCGGCCGCGCAGGCGGAAGGAGGACACCAGGCTGCTGACGGGGCGCACGCAGTGGACGGACAACCTCTCCAGGCCCGGGATGCTGCACGTGATGTTCCTGCGCAGCCCGATGGCGCACGCGCGTATCACGCGGGTCGACGTCTCAGGGGCCCGCGACCTGCCGGGGGTGGTGGCGGCCTTCAGCGGCCAGGATCTGGCGGCGGAGCAGGGCAGCCTGCCGTGCGCGTGGCCGGTGACCGAGGACGTCGTCATCCCCGACCATCCGCCGATGGCGGTGACGGAGGTCAGGTACGTCGGCGAGGCCGTGGCCTGCGTGATCGCGACCGACCGGTACCGGGCGGCGGACGCGCTGGACGCGATCGAGGTCGACTACGAGCCGCTGCCCGCGGTGCTCGACATGAACGAGGCGCTGGCGCCGGACAGCCCGAAGGTGCACGAGGCGGGCAACAAGGCGTACAGCATGCAGATCACCTCGGGTGACATCGAGGCGGCGTTCAGGGACGCGCCGGTCGTGGTCGAGCGGACGTTCACCCAGCAGCGGCTCATCCCGAGCGCGATGGAGCCGCGGGCGGTGCTGGCCGACACCGACGGCGAGTCCTACACGCTGTGGACGTCCTCGCAGATCCCGCACGTGCTGCGGGTCATGCTCGCGGTGACGACCGGCATCCCCGAGCACAAGATCCGGGTGGTCGCGCCCGACGTGGGCGGCGGGTTCGGCTCGAAGCTGCAGGTCACCGCGGAAGAGGTGCTCTGCCTGCTGCTGGCGCGGCGGATCGGCCGGCCGGTCAAGTGGACGGAGTCGCGTTCCGAGGGCAACCTGACCGTGCATCACGGCCGCGACCAGATCCAGCACCTGCGCCTCGCGGCCGACGCCGACGGGCGCATCCGCGGCCTGCGGGTGGAGCTGATCGCCGACATGGGCGCGTACCTGCTGCTGCTGACGCCGGGCATCCCGCTGCTCGGCGCGTCGATGTTCAACGCGATCTACAAGATGGACGCGTACGAGTTCGGCTGCACGGGCGTGTTCACCACGAAGATGCCCACGGACGCCTACCGGGGCGCTGGCCGGCCCGAGGCCACGTTCGGCATCGAGCGGATGATGGACGAGCTGGCCGCCGAGCTGAACATGGACCCGCTGGAGGTGCGCAGGCGCAACTGGATCAGGCACGAGGAGTTCCCGTACACCACGATCTCGGGGCTGACGTACGACTCGGGCAACTACGAGGCGGCGACCGAGCGGGCGCTGTCGTTGTTCGGCTACGACAAGCTGCGCGCCGAACAGGCCGACCGGCGTGACAGGGGCGACCCGGTGCAGCTCGGGATCGGGGTGAGCACGTACACGGAGATGTGCGGGCTGGCGCCGTCGCGGCTGCTCGGCGAGGGCCGCTTCGGGGCGGGCGGCTGGGAGCACGGCGAGGTGCGCATGCTGCCCACGGGCAAGGTCGAGGTCGTCACCGGCAGCACGCCGCACGGGCAGGGCCACGTGACGTCGTGGAGCCAGATCGTGGCCGACGCGCTGGGCGTGCCGTTCGAGGACATCACGGTGCTGCACGGCGACACGGCGATCGCGCACAAGGGCATGGACACCTACGGCTCGCGCTCGCTGGTCGTCGGCGGGATCGCGGTGCTGAAGGCGTGCGAGAAGGTCAAGGACAAGGCGCGCGTGCTGGCGGCGCATCTGCTGGAGTGCTCGCCCGACGACCTGGAGTTCGAGGCGGGGACGTTCAAGGTGCGCGGCACCGACTCGGGCAGGACGATCCAGGAGCTGGCCTTCGCCGCGTTCACCGCGCACAACCTGCCCGACGGGGTGGAGGCGCGGCTGGACTCCGTGGCCACGTTCGACCCGGAGACCTACTCCTTCCCGCACGGCACCCACCTGTGCGCGGTGGAGGTGGACACCGAGACGGGCCGGACGAAGATCCGCTCGTACGTGGCGGTGGACGACATCGGCAAGGTGATCAACCCGCTGATCGTGGAGGGCCAGCTGCACGGCGGCATCGCGCAGGGCATCGCCCAGGCGCTGTTCGAGGAGGCCGTGTACGACGCCGAGGGCAACCTGCTGACCACGACCATGGCCGACTACCTGCTGCCGTCGGCGGCCGACCTGCCGGATGTCACGCTCGACAGGACGGAGTCGCCGGCGACCAGCAACCCGCTGGGCGCGAAGGGCGTGGGCGAGGCGGGCACGATCGCCTCGACCCCGGCCGTGGTGAACGCGGTCGTGGACGCGCTGCGGCCGTACGGGATCGACGACGTGCGCATGCCGTGCACGCCGGAGCGGGTCTGGCGGGCCCTCCAGGAGCGGGCGCAGGAAGGAGAGCGGCCATGATCCCCGCGCAGTTCGAGTACGTGCGTCCCGGCTCGGTCGCCGAGGCGTGCGAGGTGCTGGCCGGCGACGAGGACGCCAAGGTCCTCGCGGGCGGGCAGTCGCTGCTGCCGCTGCTGCGGCTACGGCTGGCGTACCCGTCCGCGCTGGTGGACGTGGGCCGGCTGGAGGAGCTCAAGGGCGTGCACGACCGGGGCGACCACGTCTTCATCGGCGCGCTGACCACGCACGACGAGGTCATGCGCTCCCCGGTGGTGACGGCGGGCTGCCCGCTGGTGGCGCTGGCGACGGCGCACGTGGCGGATCCGGCGATCAGGCACCGGGGCACGTTCGGCGGCTCGCTGGCGCACGCGGACCCGGCGGGTGACCTGCCGGCCGTGGTGCTGGCGCTGGACGGCGTGTTCGTGGCGGTCTCGGCGCAGGGCGAGCGGGAGATCCCGGCGTCGGAGTTCTTCGTGGACTACTGGGAGCCGGCGCTGGCGCAGGGCGAGATCCTGGCCGGCGTGAAGATCCCGAAGCTGGGCGAGGGCTGGGGCTTCCACTACGAGAAGTTCCACCGCACCGCGCAGGCGTGGGCGATCGTCGGCGTGGCGGCCGCGGTCAAGCGCTCGAACGGCTCGATCGCCGAGGCCAGGATCGGGCTGACGAACATGGGCGCGACCCCGCTGCGGGCCGGCGCGACGGAGGCCGCCCTGACCGGCGTGGAGCTGGGCGACCAGGTACGCCAGGCGTGCGACGAGGCGGCGGACGGCACCTCACCCCCGTCGGATCTGCACGCCCAGCCGGACTACCGGCGGCATCTGGCCAGGGTGCTGACCTATCGGGCGGTCCGTGCCGCGGCCGGAGCGCCCTGACGACGTGACGGGGGCGTCCCTCTTCCGGGGCGTCCCCTTCGCGACGTAGTGTCACAGGCATCGGCGGAAGGAGCGGATCGATGGCGATGCGGTTCGAGCACGAGTTCACTGTTCCCGTCCCGATCGAGCAGGCCTGGGCCGTGCTGCTCGACGTCGAGCGGGTCGCGCCGTGCCTGCCGGGGGCGACCTTGGACGTCTTCGAGGGTGACGAGTTCACCGGCAGGATGAAGGTCAAGGTCGGGCCCATCACGGTCACCTACCGGGGTTCCGCCAGGTTCGAGGACGTGGACAAAGACTCCTACTCGCTCACCATCCGAGCGTCGGGCAAGGAGGCCAGGGGCTCGGGCACGGCCTCGGCCACGGTCAAGGCCCGCATGCGGCCGCGCGACGACTCCACGCTGGTCACCGTCGAGACCTCGTTCAACGTCACGGGCCGGCCCGCGCAGTTCGGGCGGGGCGTGATGGCGGAGGTCGGCGGCAAGCTCATCGAGAAGTTCGCCGGCAACCTGGCGGAGCTGCTGTCGGAGCCCATGGTGACGCCCGCCGAGCAGGAGCAGGAGCAGCAGGAGGAGGAGCGGCATCTGAGCGCGGTGCCGGAGCCCGAGCCCGTGCAGGAGCGGCAGGTGGGCTCGCTGCGCTCGTCGCGGACGCCCGACGAGGAGGCGCTCGACCTGCTGGAGATCGCCGGGCAGCCGCTGCTGAAGCGGGTGGCGCCGATCGTGGGCGGGCTCGCCGCACTCCTTGTCATCATTTGGGTGATTCGTCGCCTGACGCGCTGATTTTGGGCAAATAGTCCATCAAGTCCGGTCACTTCCCTCTGGGCGGGGGAAGCCCAATCCCGCCGGGATGTCTCACGGGGGGATGCGCGATGCCGGACTGCACCGTGGTCGTGATCACCTACAACGACGCGGCCCGCCTGCCCAAAGCCGTACGTTCGGTGCTCGGCCAGTCGCTGCGCGACCTCGAAGTGATCATCGCCGACGACGCGAGCACCGACGGCACCCCCGAGGTCGCCAGGCGCCTGGCCGCGAGCGACCCCCGGGTCCGCTACCTGCGCAGGCAGGCCAACAGCGGCGGCTGCGGCGCCCCGCGCAACGACGGCATCGACGCCGCGCGCTCCCCGTACGTGATGTTCCTCGACAGCGACGACGAGCTGCCGCGGCACGCGTGCAAGAGCCTGCTCGCCGAGATCGAGCGGACGGGGGCCGAGTTCGTCGCGGGCCAGATCTCCCGGCTGTACGAGTCGAACGGCCGGCTGCGCCCCTACTACCCGTCGTTGTTCGCCCGGCGGCGCGTGGTCGAGGGCATCAGGCAGGAGCCCGAGCTGTTCCTCGACAGCTTCAGCACCAACAAGCTCTACGACGTGCGGCTGCTGCGCGAGAACATGCTGCGCTTCCCCGAGGACATCCACTACGAGGACCACGTCTTCGCCACCGAGCTCTACGCGGTCACCCGCAGGTTCGCCGTCGTGCCCTGGGTCGTCTACCACTGGCACCGCTCGACCGCGAACGACTCCATCTCCCTCAGCATCGAGGACCTGGAGAACGTGCGCCAGCGGGTGATCGCGGCCCGGCTGAGCGACGACATCCTGCGCGAGCACGGGGCCGCCGACCTGGTGCCGCACCGGCAGTACCGGTTCCTGCGCCAGGACCTGCGGGTCTACCTCAACCCGCTGCCGGCCAGGGACCTGGTGTGGGTCAAGGAGTTCGCCTCGGTGGTGCGGCCGTACCTGGAGGAGATCTCCGGGGAGGTGTTCGACCGGCTGGACCCGCTGGACCGGGTCTGCGCGCAGCTCATCATGGACGACCGCGTCGAGGACCTGCGGGTGGCGGCCGGCTCGCTCACCGGCCCGCGCGCCGCGCCCAGGGCGGCGGTGCAGCTCGGCGGCAGGACCTACTGGGGCAGCACGCCGTCACCCGGCATGGACATCACCCGGCTGCGGCTGGCCGAGCTGCCCTTCACCGCCTCCCGGCTGCGGCACGAGGTGACCGATCTGTCCTCCGACGGGCGGCGGGTGCGGATGACCGTGCGCAGCTACGACCCGTTCGGCGCGCTGCCGCCCGAGTGGATGGCGTTCCTGCAGCTCGGCCGGGTCCGCGTGCCGATCGACCCGCAGCCGTCGGCGCAGGGCGCGTACGTCACGCACGTCGAGTTCACGCCCACCGGCCGGTGCGAGCCGCGCATCGGGTTCACCCGGCTGTCCGACGGGCTCACCACGACCGACCGGCTCATCGCCGACCCCAGGACCGAGCCGATCGAGCTGCCGGGCTGCACGCTCGGCGTCGAGGGGTACGCGGCCTACCTGTGTGTGCGGCCCGACTCGGTCACCCGGGCTGTGCTGCGGCGGGTCAAGCGGCAGGTGCTCAAGCGGATCAGCACGCCGCGCAACAAGTTGCTGGCGTACAGGCTGCTGGTCAGGGTGCTGCCGCCGCGCAGGAACCTGGCGCTGTTCGAGTCGGACGTCGGCAAGGGCTACAGCGGCAGCCCGCGCGCCATCTACGAGGAGGTGCGCAGGCGGCGGCTGCCCATCGACGCGGTCTGGTCGGTCGCCAGGGGGCGCGGCAACTTCCCCGCCGACGCCAAGCTCGTCCGCAGGGGCAGCTGGCGCTACGTCTACACGATGGCGCGGGCCGGGATCTGGGTGGACAGTCACGGCTTCCCGCTCGACTACCCCAAGCCGCGCGGCACCCGCTACCTGCAGACCTGGCACGGCCAGGGCATCAAGTCGATCGGCTTCGACGCGCCCGACCTGCGCGGCGACTTCGACGGGCCGCGCGCCAGGTGGCGGGCCGCGGTGGCGCGGTGGGACGCGCTGGTGTCCCCGAGCGCGGAGTTCTCCCGCGTGTTCCTGCCGTCGAACGGCTACGCGGGCAAGGTGTACCGCTGCGGCACGCCCCGCTGCGACGCCCTCGTCAGGGGCTCCACGCAGGACGGCGGCGCCTTGGAGGTGCTGCGCCGGCTGGAGGTGCCGCCGGGCCGTCGCGTCCTGCTGTACGCCCCCACCTACCGCGACCAGGCCAAGGGCAGCGGCCGCTCGGTACGGGTGGACCTGGAGCTGCTGGCCGAGGAGCTGGCCGACGAATGGGTGGTGCTGCTGCGTACGCATCCGGTCGAGCGCTACCAGCCGCCCGAGCACCTGCGGCACTTCGTCCGCCCCGCGAGCTCCTATCCCGAGATCAACGACCTCATGCTGGCCTCGGACGCGCTGCTGACGGACTACTCCTCCGTCATGTGCGACTACGCGCTGACCGGCAAGCCGATGGTGTTCTACATCGACGACTGGGACGACTACCGCCTGTCCGAGCGCGGCGTCTACCACGACCTGCCGTCCATCGCGCCAGGGCCGTGCGTGACGACCACCGGGGACCTGGCCGAGGTGCTGCGCAGGCTGCCCGCCGTGCACGAGTCGTACGCCGAGCGCTACGCCGCCTTCCGCCGGATGTGGTGCGCGGACGAGCGGGGCGACGCGGCGGCCAGGATCGTCGCCGACTTCTTCGAGGAGGCCCGGTGAGCGTCGTGTTCACCTGCCTGGACGCCGACACGCTCGGCGGGATCCAGCAGGTCACCCACACCCTGGCCCAGGGTCTCGCCGAGCGCGGCCACGAGGTGCACGTGATCGGCCTGCACCGCACAGGACGCCCGTTCCGCTACGTGGACGAGCCGCGCTACCACCGGCACCTGATCAGCCCGCGGCCGGCCGACGGGCCGCTCGCCCGCAGGCTGGCCGACCGGCGGCTGAAGGGGCTGCTGCGCGAGATCCCGCCCGGGTACGCGGTGCTGACCTCGCCGTCCGTGGTGGCCCGCGTGTCGGGACTGCTGCCGCCCGGTTTCCGGCCGATCGGCCAGTATCACGGCTCGTACGGCCACGCCCGCGGCTGCTGGCACCTGGCCTCGATCCGCCGCCACTACCCGCCGCTTGACCAGGCGCTCTTCCTCAGCGACGACGACGCGCGGCGCTTCTCCGAGCACGCGCTGCTGCCCAACGCGGGCGCGCTGCCGAACCCGCTGGCCCGCTGGCCTGAGGAGATGTCCCGGCTGGACACGCCCAGGGTGCTGGGGGTGGGCCGGCTGGAGGGGGTCAAGCGGTTCGACCGGCTGATCAGCGCGTTCGCGAAGTCGCAGGCGCCGCCGCCGTGGGAGCTGCACCTCATCGGTGACGGCGGCGAGCTGGAACGGCTGCGCGCGCACGCCGAGCGCGAGGGGGTCGGGGACCGCGTGGTGTTCCGAGGGGTGGTGCCGGCCGAGCGCATGCCCGCCGAGTACCTCGACGCCTCGATCCTGGGGCTGACCAGCGAGCATGAAGGGCTGCCGATCGTCCTGCTGGAGTCGGCGGCGCACGGGGTGCCCGCGGTGGCGTTCGACGTGTCGGGCGGCGTGCGCTCGGCCGGCCCTGTGCTGGTGCCGCCTGGGGACGTGGCGGCGTTCGCGGCGCAGCTCGGGCGGCTGGTGGCCGACGAGGAGGAGCGGCGCCGGTTGGGCGCCGACGCCCGCGCACGGGCCGAGGCGTTCCGCCTCGACCACGTGCTGGACGGCTGGGAACGGGTCTTCGCCCACATCGAGCGCTGACCCGAGAGCACTGACCCGAGAGCGCTGACCCGAGAGCACTCACCCGAGAGCACTCACCCGAGCGCTCAGACCGGCTCGGTCAGTTCCTTACGCTGTTGCGGCACGCCGGCCAGCGACCGCTGGCGCGAGGTGAGCAGCGCGGCGACCGGGCTGGGCTCGCGCAGCCGGTTGAACCGGTCGCGCATGTGCTTGCGCATCCTGCTGGCCCTGCGCTTCTGCATCGTCTTCTGGGCCGTGGTGATGTGCTCCTTGGACGGCTTGGGCGCCCCGCTCAGCTCGTAGCCCATCGACTCCAGGCGGTCGCCGAGCATGTGCTCGCACAGCGCCACCTCCCAGTCCTCCAGCCGGTTCGCCCAGCTGCCGACCCGGCTGCGGGTGACCTCGCGGTGGGTGTTGCTGTGCCAGACCTTGTGCTGCGGCACCGCCACGCTGGCCGCCTCGCGCGGCGAGATCATCGCCGGCGAGAAGTCCTCGTCGAGGAAGTGGCAGAGCTTCTTCAGCTCGGTCATCGGGTCGTCGGTGAGGTCCTCGTAGCGCAGCTCGTAGTAGGTGTCGTCGGGCAGCGTACGACGCAGCCTGCCGCCCGCGTCGATGGCCTCCGCCCAGGTGGAGACGGCGTGGAAGGAGTCCAGGGTGTACCAGGGCATCTCCTTCAGCGAGGCCACGCAGTCGCGGCCGTCCCTGATGAGGTGGATGAACTGGGCGTCGGGGAAGAGCCGCAGCAGCATGTCCACCTGCTTGACGTAGCTCGGCCGCTTGTCGCCCCAGCGGGCCTTGTCGAAGCGGTCGGCGTACATCTTGAAGGCGATGCCGAGCACCGAGCCCAGCGAGCCGGGGCCCTCGACGGCCTGCCGGACGAACTCGTCCTTGTCGATCTTCAGCTCGCGGAACTTGGTGCTACGGTCGGTCGCGATCCACTGCGCCAGGGCGCGGCGGCGCTGGGCGACCCGGAGGTCGCCCCACTTGCGGCGGCGGTAATAAGCGGGAACGAGGAAGCGCGTCTCCGGTGGCACCGCGAGGCGCGGGTGCGAGTGGAGCATGAGCTGGAGCATCGTGGTGCCGGACCGCGGGCATCCGATGACGAAGACTGGCCGGTCGTTCATGTCGTACTAACCCCCGAAAACTTAGACGAGAACGTGCTCTCGGCTCTCCTGAGGCGAGCCCACGCCGTGCCTGCGCGTGAAGAGCCACATCCGGTACACAAGGAAGACCTCGTTGGCGAGCAGCAGCGCCCCAGACGACGCGGCGAGCGGGATCAGCGCCCACGCCCCCGCGATGGGCGCGACCACGAACACCGCCGCATGGAACTCGATGCCGCTCACGAGGTGCGAGCGCACACGATGACGGGCCAGGAACCTGTTGAGCCTGCGGAAGAACCGGGCGAAGATCCGCCGCTGAGCGCGCCCCCGCGGCTCGCCCTCCGGCCGCTCGGCGAAGAACGGCTCCGGGCCCACGGGGTCGGCGCCGAGCGGGTCGGCGTCGATCGGGTCCTGACCCAGCGGGTCCGGCTCCGCCTCCTGCCGTTCCTCTCTGATGGCCTCGCGTACGCGCTTCATCTGCGGCGCGTTGACGTACCTGAACAGGTCCAGGACCGCCACCGCCGCGCCGAGCACGACGTAGTGCACGTCGCCCGTCAGCGCGTACTGCCCGTACGCCAGCCCCCCGGCGCACAGGACGACCCTGATCCGATCCCCCACGTAGTCGAGCCAGAGCCCGAACGGCGTGCCCGTGCCCTTCAGCCGGGCGATTTTGCCGTCCACGCAGTCGATCATGAAGCTCAGATAGAAGAAGCCCGCGCCCGCTATGAGGTGGTTCGCCGCGAAACAGGCGGCCGACACCGTGCCGAGGACCAGCGAGAGCACGGTGAGCGCATTGGGCGTGAGCCGGGTGTGATTGGCGACGGGAAGGGCGACCCGGCAGGCGACCGGATCCACGAAATAGACGGTCCACCAGGAGTCTCTCCGCTTGCGTGTCTCGTAGACGTCATCCAGCGAATAGGTCCTCATGGATCCCAGCATGACCACGCGACGCGCCGGAGCGATTACTGTCTGGAACTACTGGGGGATGTCCATAACGGTTCTTGACCATCCCGGCACGGACCACCGCCACGTCCCGCCCGCCTCTCCGTCGCGGCACCAGCCCTTGAACACCAGGCCGCGCAGCTCGGCCCGCACCCCCAGTTTCCAGGGGCGATCCCCGTCGAGCCGGGCCGGGTCCACGACCGCGAGGACGCTGTACCTGCCCTTGCGCCGCACCTCCAGCGGCACCCTGCGGCGGCCGTCGCTGAGCCACAGGCTCACCTTCGGCACTTTGCGCTCCACCCGGTGGATGCCCACGTACGCGCGCAGCCGGTAGTCCGTCCCCGTCCAGGTGCACTCCTCGACCCTGGCGACCAGCTTGAGCTCGTCGCGGGCGTCGAACACCTCGTCCGGGATGCGCAGGCGGCGGTCGCGGAAGAAGGGGTAGTCGCCGTACCAGCCGGTCGTCCGCCAGCCGCGCGGCACCACGCGGGCGACCTCCTCGCGGCCGCGGCGGAACTCCCGTACGGTGCGCAGCTCCCTGATGAGCCCGCGCCGCAGCAGGTGCAGCTCCAGGCGGCGCAGCGAAGGCGCGCCGGCCAGCACGTGCGGCCCCAGCTCGGCCAGCCAGGCCCGGCCCAGGTCCAGCAGCGGCCCCGGGTCCTCCGTGCACCGCTCCAGCGCCTGGAACAGGAAGATCGTGTCCTTCTCCAGCACGAGTGCGTCGAAGCCGTCGAGCAGCTCGGGCGCGCGGTCGTCGAAGAACGTGCGCACCGAGCGGATGGCCGACAGCCGCTCCTGGAGGTTCGGCAGCTCCGAGCGGCGCTGCGTGATCGAGGTGCCGCCCTCCTCGCGCTTGCGCCAGTGGTAGACCACGTCGCCGACCATGTCCACGCTGGTCGCCAGCACGTGGGCCTGCATGGCGACCGGGACGTCCTCATAGATGCCGGCGGGGAAGCGCAGGCCGCAGCGCTCCCAGAAGTCGCGCCGGTACACCTTGTTCCACACCGTGCGGTCCCTGACCAGCACCGGCCTGTCGGTGATGTGGGTGCACAGGTGCGGGCGCCTGAACACCTTCTCGTGCAGCGTCGACTCCTCCAGCCCCCCGTCCACCAGCCGCCGCACGGCGCCGGTCGCGAGGTCGGAGCCGGTCGCGGCGAGCGTGCCGACCAGCCGCTCGTACGCTTCCGGCGGCACGACGTCGTCACCGTCGGCGAAGGCCAGGTACGTGCCCCGCGCCCGGCCGACACCCACGTTCCGCGCCGGCCCGGGACCCAGGTTGCGCTGACTCACCAGCACGAACCGGCCGTCGCGCGCGGCGAAGTCCTCGGCGACCCGCCGGCCGCCGTCGGTGGACCCGTCGTCCACGACGATCACCTCGATGTCCTCCAGCGTCTGCGCCGCCAGCGACTTCAGGCACTCGGTCAGGTACGGCTCCACGTCGTGAACGGGGACGACCACGCTGAGCAGGGGGATCATGCCGAATTGCTCCTTGCACTCGGTGTGCGTTCGAGGGCAGCATGCCGTGACGGCCGACCTCACTACGTGCCCGATGGCCGTCCCTGATGAGCTCTTTACCGAGCGCGTAATCCGCTACGTTGTGCAAAGGATCGAGCACTTACGGTAGGGGGACGCCGTGTTGAGAGACGCACACGAGGACGATCTGCCGGCCATGCGCCACTGGCGCAACCACCCTCGCGTCCGCGCCACCAGCTTCACCACGCACGAGATCACGCCGGACGAGCACACCCGCTGGTGGCGGGCCACCCGGGTCGACGGCACCAGGCGGGTGATGGTCTACCAGCACGCCGGGGCCCCGGCCGGGGTCGTCACCTACACCGGCATCGCGGGCGGCGCCGCGTACTGGGGCTACTACCTCGACCTCGACGGCCTGGAGCGGCACGGCGAGCTGCTGCCCGCCTGGGTCGGCCTGGAGCGGGCGGCCATCGAGCACGCCTTCGGGCCGCTCGGGCTGAGCCTGCTGCGCGGCGAGGTGCTCGCGGGCAACGAGCCGGTGCTGCGGCTGCACCGGCGCTTCGGCTTCGCCGAGACGGGCTCCTACCGGCGGGACGTCGACGGCGTCCTGCGCGACGTCGTGACCATCGAACTCAGGAAGGACCACACATGATCTCCATCGGGGGGCGGCCGATCGGCCCAGGGCATCCGCCGTTCGTCGTCGCCGAGCTGTCCGGCAACCACAACGGCAGCCTGGAGCGGGCGCTGGCCATCGTGGACGCGGTCGCCGACGCGGGGGCGCACGCGCTGAAGCTGCAGACGTACACGCCCGACACGCTGACCGTCGACTGCGACGCTCCGGCGTTCCGGGTGGGCGACGAGCACGAGCTGTGGGGCGGCGAGACGCTCTACCGGCTCTTCGAGCGCGCCCACACGCCGTGGCAGTGGCACGACCCGATCTTCAAGCGGGCCCGGGAGCGGGGGCTGGTCGCCTTCTCGGCGCCGTTCGACCCCACGGCGGTCGAGGTGCTGGAGAAGCTGGGGGTGCCGGCGTACAAGATCGCCTCGTCGGAGATCGTGGACCTGCCGCTCATCCGGCTCGCGGCCGGCACCGGCAAGCCGCTGATCATCTCGACCGGCATGGCCACCGCCGCCGAGATCGACGCCGCCGTGACGGCGGCCAGGGGCGCGGGGTGCACGCAGCTCGTCGTGCTGTCCTGCACGGCCACCTATCCCGCGCCGCCCGGCGAGAGCAACCTGCGCTCGCTGCCGCTGCTGTCGGCGCTGACCGGCGAGGTGGTGGGGCTGTCCGACCACACGCCCGGCATCGGGGCCGCGCTGGCGGCGGTCGCGCTGGGGGCCTGCGTGATCGAGAAGCACGTGACGCTGTCGCGGGCCGACGGCGGCGTGGACGCCGCCTTCTCACTGGAGCCCGCCGAGCTGGCGGCGCTGGTGACGGAGAGCAGGCGGGCCTGGGAGTCGCTGGGCGACACCGTGATCGGGCCGCGCCCGTCGGAGCGCGAGGGCCTGCGCTTCCGCCGGTCCCTTCACGTCGTACGTGACGTGCGCGCCGGCGACCCGGTCACCCCCGACAACGTCCGCTCGATCCGCCCGGCCGGCGGCCTGCACCCCGACGCCGCCGCCCAGGTCATGGGGCGTCGTTTCGTCCGCGACGCGCGGCTGGGCACTCCCCTGACCTGGGACCTCATCTGACGGCGAGAGCGAGCAGCGCATCGGCCACCCGCTCCCGCCCCTTGCCGTCCACCAGCCCGCGGCCCCGCCTGCCGTGCTCCTCGCGGGCGGCGGGGTCGGCGAGCAGCTTCGCCAGCGTGGCGACCGCCTCGGGGCCGGGGGCGGGGCCGAGGCCCGCCGCGGCGCGGCGGCGTACCAGCTCCTCGTAGCCGATGAGCTGGTTGGCGGCCACCCAGGTCAGCGCCATCGGCGCGCCGAGGTGCAGCAGCTCCCAGACCGCCGAGCCGGCCGCCGTCACCACCAGGTCGGCCGCCGCCATCAGCTCGGGCAGCCGGTCGGTGGGCGGGATCACCGCGATCGGCCCCGCGTCGAACGGCACCGGGCTGACGACCGTGCCGAGGAAGGGCAGCCCGGTGGCGTTGAGCGCGTCCGCCCAGCGCCGCGCCACCCCCGCGCTGTCGGTGCCGCCGAAGAAGCACAGCACGCGCGGCGGGCCATCCGGGCGGGGTGCTCGGGTGCGGCGGCGGACGCTGTCGCGGAGGAGCACATGGCTTGAGCCGGCGAGGCGGGGGCCGGACAGGGTGAAGGGGCGGTGTTCGGCGCCGAGGTTCTGGTCGAGGTAGAGGTCGGCCTCCTGGCCCAGCGGGTCACCGTCCACGATGGCCAGCACCGGCAGCCCCGCCGCCCTGAGCACCGACCCGGTGGCCGGCGCCAGCTCGTACGAGTCCAGCACCACGGCGTCGAAGCCCAGCCCGCGCGCCAGCGCCGCCAGCTTCTCGGGCTCGTGCGGCGCCGGGACCAGCGGCAGCCCGCGCCCGTCGAGCTGGGCCCGCCCCCACGGCGAGTCACGGACCTCCCCCAGGAAGACCACCTCGACGCCGCGCGCGACCAGCTCCTCGGCCAGCGCCACGCACCGCACCAGATGCCCGACCCCGCTCCGCGCCCCGGCGTCGCACCGGATCCCCACCCTCGCGGTCACGCGTCCTGCAAAGCCTTCTGGCGGACGTGGGCGTTGAGGCCGGTCACCTCGGGATGCTCCCGCAACCAGGAGACGAGCGTCCTGGCCGGCAGGCACCGATCGCCCAGGGCGGCGACGACGGCCGCGATCAGCCGCCAGTCGTCCTCGGTGTCGAGCGTCACCCGCAGGTCGTCGGCCGCCGGGCGGTAGGCCAGGCCGAGCAGCCGGGAGTCGCCGGGATGCTCGTAGAGGTAGGAGGTGACGTGGGTGCGGTGGAAGCCGGTGGCCTCCTGGTCGGCCCTGGCCAGCGCGGCCCGGCCGGCGATCTCGACGTCGAGCCCGCGCGGCAGCGTACGGGACAGGCCGGTGCTGAGGTAGTCGAGCCCCGGCACGGCACGGAACACCAGCGCCGCCTCCCTGATCACGGCCGGGTCGAGCAGCGGGCAGTCGGCGGTGAACCGCATGACCGCGTCGCACCGCCGCCCGGCCAGAGCCTGGACGAACCTGGTCAGCACATCATCGACCGGCCCCCGGTGACAGGCCACGCCGAGCCGGTCGCACTCGCGGAGCACCGCGTCGTCGGCCGGCTCGGTGGTGGTGGCGACGAGCAGGTCGTCGAGCGCCCCGGCCTCGCGCGCCGCGCGTACGACCCAGCCGAGCACCGACCGCCCGCCGAGCTCGCGCAGCACCTTGCCGGGCAGCCGTGTCGATCCCGTCCTGGCCTGAATGATCCCCACAATCCGCACCGAAGCCCCAATCCCCCGTGTGACTCTGTGTCGTTGTGCGATCGCGCTATGCTACCGGCTGCCACGACGACTACAGCGCCGTCCGGCGCGACTCAGGGGGCCACGTGAGCATTCTCAGCGGATCATCGATACTGATCACCGGAGGCACGGGGTCCTTCGGCAAGGCGTTCATCCGCCACGCGCTCGACTCGCTGGGGGTGCGCCGCCTGGTGGTCTTCTCCCGCGACGAGCTCAAGCAGTACGAGAGCAAGCAGCTGTTCGGCGACGACGAGCGCCTGCGCTGGTTCATCGGCGACGTACGCGACCGCGACCGCCTCACCCGCGCCATGCACGGCGTCGACCACGTCGTCCACGCCGCCGCGCTCAAGCAGGTCGACACCGCCGAGTACAACCCGTTCGAATACGTCCGCACCAACGTCGCGGGCTCCCAGAACGTCGTGGAGGCCGCCATCGACTGCGGCGTGCGCAAGGTCGTCGCGCTCTCCACCGACAAGGCCAGCAGCCCGATCAACCTCTACGGCGCCACGAAGCTGGTGGCCGACAAGCTGTTCGTCTCGGCCAACCACTACGCCGCCGCCCACGAGACCCGCTTCTCCGTCGTCCGCTACGGCAACGTGGTGGGCAGCAGGGGCTCGGTGGTCCCGCTGTTCCAGCGCCTGGCCGAGCAGGGCGGCAGCCTGCCGATCACCGACAAGCGCATGACGCGGTTCTGGATCACGCTGGAGCAGGCCGTCAGGTTCGTGGTCGACTCGTTCGACATGATGCAGGGCGGCGAGCTGTACGTGCCGCGCATCCCGAGCATGCGCATCACCGACCTGGCGGAGGCGCTGGCCCCGCAGAGCGCGGTCTACGAGATCGGCGTGCGTCCCGGCGAGAAGCTGCACGAGGAGATGATCGGCCCCGACGACAGCCGCAGGGCGCTGCGCCTGGCCGACCGCTACGTCGTCCAGCCGACGATCGCCACCTGGGGCTACCGGCCGCCCGAGACCGGCGAGACGCTGCCCGAGGGCTTCTCCTACCGCTCCGACACCAACGACCAGTGGCTGTCGGTCGACGACCTGCGGGCGATGGTGACCGGCTGATGCTGCTCTACGGACGCCAGTCCATCGACGAGTCCGACGTCGAGGCCGTCACGGAGGTGCTGCGCGGCGACTGGCTGACCACGGGGCCGGCGGTCGGCGCGTTCGAGGCGGAGCTGGCCAAGTGGACGGGCGGCGTGCCCTGCGTGTCGGTCACGTCGGGCACCGCCGCGCTCCACGTCGCCTACGTCGCGGCCGGGGTGCGCCCCGGAGACGAGGTGATCACCTCGCCGCTGACGTTCGTGGCCACGGCCGCCACGGCCGCGCTGCTCGGCGCGCGGGTGGTCTTCGCCGACGTGCAGCCCGACACCGGAAACCTCGACCCCGGCGCCGCCGCCGCGCACGTCACGACGCGGACGCGGGCGATCACCGCGGTCGACTACGCGGGCCACCCCGCCGACTACGACGAGCTGCGCAAGGTGGCGAAGCGGGCGGGGGCCACGCTGATGGCCGACGCCGCGCACGCGATCGGGGCGACGTACAAGGACCGGCCCGTGGGGAAGCTGGCCGACCTGACGACGTTCTCGTTCTTCCCCACCAAGACCGTGACCACGGCCGAGGGCGGCGCCGTCGCGGCGCCCGACCCCGCGATGCTGCGGCGCGCGGCCCGCTTCAGGAACCACGGCCTGGTCAGGGATCCGGCCGAGCAGCGCACGCCGGGCGAGGGCGGCTGGCACCAGGAGGTGCACGCGTTCGGGCTCAACTACCGGCTGCCCGACGTGCTCTGCGCGCTCGGCATCAGCCAGCTGCGCAGGCTCGGGCGCTTCCGCGAGCGGCGCGCCGAGCTGGTCGCCCGCTACCACACGCTGCTGCGCGACGTGCCCGGGCTGACGCTGCCGGCCCAGCGCGCCTACGTACGCCCGAGCTGGCATCTCTATCCCGTCAGGATCGGCGACGGGCGGCGGCGCGAGGTCTACGACCGCATGCGGGCGGCCGGCATCGGCGTGCAGGTCAACTACATGCCGGTCTACTGGCACCCGGTGTTCGAGGACATCGGCTACCGGCGCGGCCTGTGTCCCCAGGCCGAGGCCTACTACTTCGAGGAGCTGTCGCTGCCGCTGTGGCCCGGCCTGACCGACGCCCAGCAGGACCACGTCGCCGAGACGCTGGCCGGGATCCTGCGCTGAGCCTTCAGCGTTCGGCCAGCAGCAGGCAGCCGTCCTCGCCGCGGTCGATGAGGAAGCGGCGCTCGGCCACGGTCGTCACCGTGCGCTGCCGCGAGCGTACGAGCGGGCGCAGCGCACGGCCCTGATCGATCAGCACCTCCCACCACGACTCGTGGCCCACGCACGCGTCGATGCCGGCCAGCGGCACCCGTGCGTGGAAGTTCTGGCCGGTCAGCTCCACCGGGAAGTACATCTCCTCGCCGTCGCTCCTGCGCAGCAGCCGCAGCACCGGCTCGCCGTCCCCGAGGTCGGAGATGCGGCCCGCCAGCACCAGGTCGCCGCCGTCCACCCGGCACTCGCCGATGATCGCCTGGGCCGTGCGCACCCTGATGCCCCAGGCGCCCTTCGTGCTGCGTACCGGCACGAGCCACACCCCCGACCTGCGGCGCGGCGCCGGGATCAGCGGCGGCAGCCAGCGCGGCCCCGCCACCCTGCACTCCAGCCGCAGCCCGCCGCCGCGCACCCGGACGTGCAGGTCCCACTGGCCGTGCCGGGCGAGCTGCGCCCGCGACAGCGTCTCGGGGTCGAAGGCGAACCTGAACGGGAACGCGTGCTCCGGCAGCCGGCCGCCGTCCTCCTGCTCGATCTCCTCCCAGAGGGGAAAGCTCCCGTTCTCCGACAGCACCACGGTCTCGCCGGTGCCGCGCTCGCGCAGCCACGTAC
This sequence comes from Nonomuraea sp. NPDC049504, assembly GCF_040676845.1. Classification (NCBI taxonomy): domain Bacteria; kingdom Bacillati; phylum Actinomycetota; class Actinomycetes; order Streptosporangiales; family Streptosporangiaceae; genus Nonomuraea; species Nonomuraea sp. NPDC049504. The sequence continues at coordinate 107,337 of NZ_JBFAPT010000002.1, read as the reverse complement.
GCACCCGCACCCGCCGCAGGTCGCCGATGTCGAACTTCCCGACCGCCACCCGGCCCGCGCCGTGCAGCACGTCGTCGTGCCAGTCGAGGCTGACCAGCCTGGCCCGCAGGCCCAGCTCGCCGGAGACGTCCGACAGGTGGCCCGGCATCGAGGGGTGGCGGCCGTGCCAGCGCTTGCGCCACCACCCCGACGAGCCGACCTTCGGCTGCAGCCGGCCCTGCCTCGCCTCGGCGAAGACCCGCGACAGCTCATCCAGCCTGCGCGTGTGCAGCAGGTGCACCATCAGGCGGTGCTCGAACGGGATGCTCAGCCACGCCTCCTGCGACACGCCGTCGAGGTAGCGGACGGCGAGGTCCACCAGGTCGGGGTCGGCCTTCTCGCCCATCGCCGCCATGGCCTCGACGGCGACGGTCATGTCGATGTCCAGCGTGTCGCGGTCGAAGTCGGCCTTCAGCCCAGGGGCGCCGCGGGCGAGCAGCCCGGCCGTCTGCGTCACCGACAGCAGGCGGTCGCGCAGGTTCGCCGGCTCCAGGCAGCGCTGGGTGATCGAGGCGCCCTGCTCGTCGCGCTGCCGCCAGTGGTAGACGACCCTGGCCAGCACGTCCACCGACCGCGCCCCTACGTGGGCGGCCATGGCGACGGGCTGGTCCTCGTACATGCGCTCGGGGAAGCGCAGCCCGAGGCGGTCCCAGAACGAGCGGCGGTAGACCTTGTTCCACAACATGCGGTCGCGGACCAGCAGCGGGTGGCGGGTGATGTGGGTACGCCTGGCCGGCCTCGCGAACGCCTGCCGGTGCGCCCACGAGGGGATGAGCAGGTTGCGGTAGAGCCGCATGACGTTGCCGCAGGCCAGGTCGGAGCCGGTCGTCTCCAGCGAGGACACCATGCGCTTGAACGCGTCGCGCGGCACGGTGTCGTCGCCGTCCACGAAGGCGAGGTAGGTGCCGGTTGCGTGGCGCACGCCCACGTTGCGGGCGTGGCCCACCCCGTGGTTGTCCTGGCTGAGCAGGGTGATGCGCGGGTCGTCCGCCATCCTCGCCGCGACGGCCGCGGCGCCCTCGTCGCCGCTGCCGTCGTCGACGCAGATCACCTCCAGGTCGTCCAGCGTCTGCGCGGTTATGGAGTCAAGGCAGGGTCCGATGTACTTCTCGACGTTGTGGAACGGGACGATCACCGAAAGAACCGGCACAGGAGCTCCTCATGGTGAGTCAGCCGGACAGCAGGCGTATGACGCGGCGGGCGACCTTGCGGGGGCGGGCCAGTCGGCGGGAGAGGCGGTAGCCGAGCGTTCTGCGGTAGGCGGTGGCCTTGCGCTGCGTCCTGCGCAGCTTGGCCTTGGCCCGTACGAGCTCGCGCTCGCGGTAGGAGAGCTTGGTCTCCAGGCGGGCGATCCTGGCCAGGGCCGACGTGAGCTGGTCGGCCAGCCGGTCGCGGGCGCCCAGCAGATCCCGGTACGTCGGCGCGTGCTCGCCCAGCTCGGCCGGCTGCCCCAGCTCGGCGTCCAGCTTGCGGGCCAGGTCGAGGTCGCCCTGGTCGCACGGCCGCTCGGCCATTCCGCACAGGGTCAGCGCGAGCTGGTCGGCCTCCAGCGGCCACGGCCACGGGTGATGGTGACCGGCCGCCAGCAGCCTGACCGCGAACCGCCACAGGATCCGGCACAGCACCACGCGCGGCTCGGGCGGCGTGGCGGGGGCGGCGGGCGGGTTGACCGCGGCGAACCGCTCGCCGTCGTAGACCAGGCTGTCGGTGGCGGCCGACGCGTCGCCGCCCGCCTCCAGCCAGCAGGCCAGCTCCGACAGCAGCTCGCGTACGGTCTTGACGTCCTCGCGGGCGCACGCCTCGACGAGGATCTCCTCCACAACGCGGCCCGCGGGCACCGGCTGCTCCTCGCCGCCCGGCAGGCGACGGGTGCCGCCGGCGGTCAGCTCGTACAGGGCCTGGCCCTCCTCGATGAGGCCGAGCGGCAGCTCCACCGGGTGCACCGGGTCGGACGTCAGGGGCGGGCGGGTCGCGACGGCCAGCCACAGCGGCGCCAGCTCCTCGCCCAGCCCGTGCCTGAACACCAGCCTGGTCAGGCTGAGCGGGTCGGCCACCAGCATGCGGTCGCTCTCGCGGGCGCTCAGCGGGAACGTCAGCGCCTCGGGCAGCTCGAACGCCAGCGACTCACGCGACAGCAGCGAGCGCGGGGCCTGGCGGTCGGGGTAGGCGGCGTAGCAGCGCTGCAGGCTCAGCCCGGCCGACTCCAGGCCGAGGTCGAGCGCCGCGGGGCCGCCCGGGTAGCTGGGGTCGAAGCCGTGCGGGGCCCACTGGTCGTCGCCGCACTCGCGGTCGGCCGGCCGCGCCTCGATGAACCGGTCGATGCCGAGGTCGTTGCGTACGCCGAGGACCATCCGGCCACCCGGCCTGGTCAGCTCGGCCAGCGCGGCCAGTGACTCGCTCCAGGCCGAGGCCGGGGCCTCCGCCGAGTGGGTGCGCAGCAGGCCGTCGAGGGCCAGCACCAGGTCGTACGGCTCGTCGACGTCCAGCACCTCAAGCCGGCCGCAGAACACCTCCAGCCCCGGGTGCCGCTCCCCCAGGTCACGGGCGTCGGGGAACGAGCGCAGCAGCGCCGCCGCCTCGCCCGCCCTGGCCACCACGTCGTCCACCAGCGGCTGCGGATGCGGGCCCACCAGCAGCACCCTGCCGTCCACGGGGACCAGCCGCCTGATCAGCTCCAGCGCCGCGCCACGCCACTCGGTGACGCCCCCGATACCGGACATGTCGGACCAGAGCAGCATCTCGCCGCCGATCAGCCGCACGTTCGCCGGCGCCTCGTTCACACTCATCCCCGCACTCCTGCACTCACCTTGGTGTGGCCGGCGGCGGACGGGGCGAAGCGCCTGCGTGGGGCCGCCGCCGGGGGGCGCTTCCATCCGAACATCCGCCGTAGCTCCTCCGGTGTCGCCTGATACTCGAAGCCCAGCTCGCGCCGCGCCACCTCGGCCGCCAGCTCGCGATCGACGTGGGTGCCGTGCAGCTCGGGCCACAGGCGCATGCGGCGGGCGGTGCCGCCGTATTCGGGCCGTTCGTCCTCGAACTGCATCGGGTCGCCGTAGACGGCCACCTCGCACCCCACCGACGCGCCGTAGAACAGCGCGCTGCCGAGCCGGTTGGAGGCCACCCTGCGGTGGCGCCGCAACTCGACGAGCTGCTTGCGCAGGAAGTCGCGGCCCTTCGCCTCCCAGCGGGAGCCGCGCTCGCCGTGACAGATGACCCGGAACCCCCTCGATTCGTACGCCCGCCGAATGTCCGGATTTGCGAATTCCAACCAATAAAGGCAGACCGTTACCGGGCCAATCTCGACATCTCGGATTTCATCGGCAAGCCGGGCGTGATCCCCGCTGACGGAATGTTTTTCCCAGCCATGAAAGGGATACCAGATCGTACCCTCGCGATCCTCCCGCACACCGAGGCCGGGCTCCTGGTAAAGAAGGTAGATCCACGGCGCGCCGATGAGATAGTGCCCCCTCCTGCCCATCGACCAGCCCCGGCGGCGCAGGACGTCCGACCAGATGAAACGGGGGTAACCGGGGCTGCACCAGTGGTCGTTCGGGGGAAATCCGTGCAGATAGTTCCATCCGTGCTGGAGGAAACCTTGAATGCGCTTTGGCGCCTCGTCCGGCAGGCCGCAGTATCTGCCGAGAATGCGGGAGTGCCCGTACCAGTGATTGGATTCGTCCATCATTCCCCCCGTACGGCTGGCGTGTCGTTCCCGACATTCCCAGCACCCATGACGGGTCACGCATCGTTATACGCTTCCATTACTCAGGTCGGGGGCTTGGTTTTTCATCGCCTTCGCGATACGGCTACACTTCGTCATGGCTTGAGGACAGAGAGTGAGTGCATCATGAGTCATCTCGACCGCCTGCGGGCCGTGTTCCGCATGGCGCTCAACCTTCCGCCCGACGCCGGCGTCGACGACCTCGAATACCGCGCCATCCCGCAGTGGGACTCCCTCGCGCACATGGCGCTCATCGCGGCGATGGAGGACGAGTTCTCCATCATGATCGACACCGACGAGATGATCGACATGAGCTCGTTCGCCAAGGCGGCCGAGCTGCTGGAGAAGCATGGCATCGGCGCCGCCGCCGTCTGACCCCCGCCCCGGTTCGCACCCACCGCACCCTGAGCTCGGGTCGTGTGAGGAGACCCGGGTGGGGTCCGAGACCGAGGGCGAGGCGTTCGTGGAGCGGCGGGTGGTGCTGGTCACCGGGTCGACGCGAGGGATCGGGCGGGCGGTGGCGATGCTGCTGGCCGCGTCCGGTCACGCCGTGGTCATGCACGGCCATGACGAGGAGCGGGCCGCGAAGGCGGCGGCCGAGGTGGCCGCCGAGACCGGTGGCGCCACCGACTCCGTGCACGGCGACGTCGCCGACCCGGCGCGGGTCAACACGATGATGCGGCGCATCTACCAACGGCACGGCCGGCTCGACGCGCTCGTGGTCAACGCCGGTGTGCACGCGGCCGGGCTGCTCGGGCTGACGAGCCGCGACACGATCGGCCGCCTCTTCGAGGTCAACGCCGTCGGCGCCACCCACACGCTCCAGGCCGCGCTCAGGCTGCTGCGCAGGGGCAGCGAGCCGGCCGTGGTGCTGGTCTCGTCGATCATGGGCAGGGCGGGCGGCGCCGGGCAGACGGTCTACTCCGCCACGAAGGCGGCGGTGCTCGGCCTCACCCTCGCCGCGGCCAAAGAGCTGGGCCCCCACGGCATCAGGGTCAACGCGGTGGCGCCCGGCTACATCCGTACCGACATGCTCGCCACCCTCGGCGACGACGAGCGCCTCGCCACGATCGCGGCGACCCCGCTCGGCCGCCTCGGCGAGCCCGACGACGTCGCACGGGCCGTGGCCTTCCTCCTCTCCCCTGAGGCCGCGTTCATCACCGGCCAGGTCCTCGGCGTGGACGGCGGTCTGGTCCAGTGATGTCAGAAGACCCGCAGCCGCACGCCACCGGCCTGTTCCCGCATCCGCAGGCTCGGCTCATCGCCGCCGGCGATCGGGACGGTGTCGCCGGGGAGGACCTGGCGCGGTCCGTCCGGCGGGCGGCCGGACGGTTCGGGGAGCTGCCGCCCGGGCCGGTGTTCTGCGGGATGCGGAACACGCCGGCGTCCGTCTTCTGCTACCTGGGGGCGTTGGAGGCTCGGCGGCCCATCGCGTTGCTTGATCCTGAGTTGCCGGCCGCCGCGCTGGGCGAGCTGGTCGAGCGGTTCGAGCCGAGTGCGCTCATCGGGTTCACGCAGGCGGGCGGTGAGCTGGGGCGGCGGCGCACCGCGCCTGATCCGCATCCCGACCTCGGGTTGTTGCTGGCCACCTCCGGCTCCACGGGCAACCCCAAGCTGGTCCGGATCTCGCGGGCGGCGGTGCTGGCCAATGCTCGGGCGATCGCCGTCGCCCTGAGTCTCGGACCGCACGACGTCGCGCCGACCAGTCTGCCGTTGCACTACAGCTACGGGCTGTCGGTGCTCAACAGTCACCTCGTCGCCGGGGGCACGGTGGTGCTCACCGAGGCGGGGTTGCTGGAGCGGTCGTTCTGGGCCGATCTGAAGGCCCATTCCTGTACGTCGCTCGCCGCGGTCCCCTACCAGTACACGATGCTGCGCAGGCTGCGCTTCGACCACGCCGACTACCCCGCGCTCACCACGCTCACCCAGGCGGGCGGGCGGCTGGCGCCTGAGCTGGTCAAGGAGTTCGCCGCGCAGGCGAAGCGCTTCTACGTCATGTACGGCCAGACCGAGGCCACCGCCCGCATCGCGGTGCTGCCGCCCGACCGGCTCGACGACAAGCCGGGGTCCGTGGGCGTGGCGGTGCCCGGCGGGCGGCTGGAGATCGACGGCGGCGAGGTCGTCTACCACGGGCCCAACGTGATGATGGGCTACGCCGAGACGGCCGCCGACCTGGCGAGGGGCGACGACCTGGGCGGCGTGCTGCGCACCGGCGATCTGGGCCGGCTCGACGACGAGGGCTTCCTCTACGTCACGGGCCGCACCAAACGCATCGCCAAGGTCTTCGGCACCCGCGTCAACCTCGACGACGTCGAACGCCTGCTGCGCGGCTCCGGCGCGGTGGCCGCCACCAGCGGCGACGACCGCGTGACGATCTGGACGGAAACCCTCGACAAACCCGCGATGGCGCTGCTGGCCCGGCAGCTCGCCGCACAACTGCGGCTGCACTGGAGCGGCTTCGAGATCCGCCACATCGACCGCCTGCCCCTGCTCCCGACGGGCAAGATCGACTACCGAGCGCTGGAGTCCATGACATGACGGGGACGGCAGGACAGGCCCTGGCGACGGGCGAGGCAGGAGCCGCTGACCTGACCGGGACGGCAGGACAGGCCCTGGCGACGGGCGTGATCGGCAGCCGAGCGTCGGAGTCGAGCGCATGATCCGTCCGCAGACCGGGGTGGCGGGGCCGGCCCAGGCGGCGCCGGGGCAGTCGGTGTTCACGCTGGGGGCGGCGCGGCGGGAGGCCGTGTTGCTGCCTGAGCTGGCCGCGTTGACCGAGCGGCACCGCCTGGCGTGCCCGCCCTATCGCCGCATCCTCGACGCCATCGGCGCGACGCCGCCCTATGCACGGCTTGCCGACCTGCCGTGGCTGCCGGTACGCCTGTTCAAGACCCACGAGCTGCGCAGCGTGCCTGCCCATGAGGTGTTCAGGGTGCTGACCTCCAGCGGCACCACCGGGCAGGCGCCGAGCCGCATCCACCTCGACAGGGCGGCCGCGGCGGCGCAGACCCGCATGCTGGCCGCCACCATGCGGCAGGTGCTGGGCGAGCGGCGGCTGCCGATGCTGGTCGTCGACATGCGGTCGGTGGTCCGCGACCCGATGCTGAGCGCTCGCGGCGCGGGCGTGCTCGGGATGATGAACTTCGGCCGCGACCACACCTTCGTGCTCGACGATCGGGGCGAGGTGGACGCGCGGGCGGTCCACGACTTCCTGGCCCGGCACGGCGGCGAGCCGTTCCTGATCTTCGGGTTCACGTTCATGGTCTGGCTGCATCTGCTTGGCCTGGGCGCGGACCTGTCGCAAGGGGTGCTGATCCACTCCGGCGGCTGGAAGCGGCTGGCCGAGCAGGCGGTCGACAACGCCGAGTTCCGGCGGCGGCTGGCCGCCGAGTGCGGGCTGAGCAGGATGCACAACTTCTACGGCATGGTCGAGCAGATCGGGACGGTCTTCTTGGAAGGACCCGAAGGCGACGGGCTCTACTGTCCCGACTTCGCCGACGTCGTGATCCGCGACCCCGAGACCTGGCAGGAGGCGCCGACCGGCGTCCCCGGGCTGGTCGAGGTGGTCAGCACGCTTCCCACGTCCTATCCAGGTCACGTGCTGCTGACCGAGGACCTCGGCGTGGTGCGCGGCGTCGATGACGGGGCCTGGCCCGGCAAGCGGTTCGAGGTGCTCGGCAGGCTGCCGCGAGCCGAGGCGCGCGGCTGCAGCGACACCATGGGGCGAGGCTGATGACCGACGCCCACACCCCCCGAAGCGCCGCCAGCCCACACGACGCCCACACGTCGAAGGACGCCCGCACTCCGCGCAACGCCCACACCTCGAAGGACGCCCGCACCCCGCGCAACGTCGTCGCTCCGCAGGACGCCCGCACCCCGCAGAGCACCCCTACACCGCACAACCCCCGCCCCTCCGAGGACACCCGCGCTCCGCACAACGCCGACACCCTCAAGGACGCCCGCATCCCGCACAACGCCCGCTCCCCGCAGGCCACCCGCGCTCAGCAGGGCCACGCCGCCGAAGGCGGTCCCCTGGTCGAGGTGCTGTTCCCCGCGGGGGCGGCGGTGCCGGTCGAGGAGTTGTTGAAGCAGGTGGGCGAGAGCCGGCTGCAGGTGGGTGATGAGCGGGTCAAGGAGTTTCTGGCGGCGTTCGGGAGGCGGCTGCTGCGGCCGGCGCTCGCGCGCCGTCACCCCGAGCTGGGCTCGCTGGGCTTCTTCCTGCGCCCGGCCGAGCTGGCCCGTACGCTGGCGGAGCTGGCCGGCGAGCACGTACGCGTCCCGCGCGGCCTGATCTTCCACCTGCCGCCCGCGAACGTCGACACCGTCTTCGTCTACTCCTGGGCCCTGTCGGCCCTGATGGGCAACCGCAACGTCGTCCGCCTGTCGCCCCGCTCGGGCGCGGTGGCCCAGGTGATCCTGGAGACGCTGCACGAGACGCTGGCCACGGCGGACCCGGTGATCGCGGCGACGCAGCGGATCGTCTCCTACCACCGCTCCGACGAGGTCACGGCCGCGCTGTCGGCCGCCTGCGACCTGCGGGTGGTGTGGGGCGGCGACCACTCCGTACGCGAGATCCGCCGCCACCCCCTGGCCCCGCACGCCCGCGACCTGACCTTCCCCGACCGCTCGTCGTTCGCGGTGGTGCGGGCGGCGGCCTGGTTGTGCGCGCCGAGGGCGGCACGGGTGTCGATCGCGGAGGGCTTCGTCAACGACACCTACTGGTTCGACCAGGCCGCCTGCTCGTCACCGCGCACGGTGTTCTGGGTGGGCGCGGAGGACGACTGCGAGGCCGCGCGGGCCGACTTCACCGGGCACGTGTCGCGGGTGGTGACCGTGCGCGGGTGGGGGGTCGATGCGGCGATGGCGGTGGAGAAGCGGGTGTCCACCTATGGGCTGGCGGCCGACGGGGTGGCGGAGAGCGTGGAGTTCCACGGCAACGCGCTGGCCTGCGTACGCCTGGCGGCCGCGGCGGCGGCTCCCCGGCGCTGGCTGGGCGCGGGGACGTTCGCGCACGCCAGGCTGGAGTCGCTGGCGGAGCTGGTGGCCCTGGTCGAGCGGCGCGACCAGACGATGACCCACTTCGGGTTCGGCAGGGGCGAGCTGGAGGAGCTGGCCAGGGGCCTGGCCGGGCGCGGCGTCGATCGCATGGTGCCGGTGGGCGGCGCGCTGAGCTTCCACCGGGTGTGGGACGGCGTCGACCTGCCGGCCGAGTTCACGCGACTGGTGACCGTCGTCGCATGACGCTGGCGCCGCCCGCGAGCACGCTGGTGCGCCTGACGATGTCGAGGGGGCGCAGGCTCGGCTCGGGGTGGGCGCCGGCGGCGCTGGTGGGCGTGCTCGCCGTCGCCGTGTTCCTGTGGTGCGGGGTGTCCTGGCGGGATCTGGTGGTGTTCGCCGGGTACGTCGGCGTGGGCCTGGTGCTGCCTGGCACGTTGTTGTGGCGGGCGCTGACGGGTGGCGGCCGTTCGATGGCGGAGGATCTGGCGGCGGGGCTGGCGTTCGGGTACGCGGTCGAGGTGCCGGCCTACCTGCCCGCCAGAGCCGTGGGGCAGCCGCTGCTCGTGCTGGTCGTGCCGGTCGCGGTGGTGGCGGCGTTCGTTTGCGTGCCGAGGCTGCGGCGGCATTGGCGCGGGCCTGGGCTGAGCGAGCGGGTGCCGCCGTGGTGCGCGTGGGTGCTGGCCGGGATCGTGGCGTTCCTGATCGTGTGGAGTGCGGTGCATCTGTACGGGGTGCCGGTCGGGGCGGCGTACGGGGATCTGCCCTATCACCTGGCGCTGGTCGGCGAGCTGCGGCACCACGTGCCGCCCGCGCTGCCGGTGGTGCTGGGCGAGCCGCTGTCCTACCACTGGTTCGTCTACGCCGAGCTGGCCGCCACGAGCTGGGTCACCGGCATCGAACCGCTGACGCTGGTCTACCGGCTGGGCACGCTGCCCATGGCGGTGGCCACGGTGGTGCTGGTGGCGGTGCTGGGGCGGCGGCTGGGCGGGAGCTGGGGCGCCGGGGCGGCGGCGGCCGGGGTGACGTACTTCCTGTTCAGCCCCGAGCTGGTGGAGGGCGTGGTGTTCAGCTCGCGGTCGATGTTCACCGTATGGGCCAGCCCGACGCAGACGTTCGGGGCGCTGCTGTTCGCGGCCGTGATGACGTTGCTCGTGCGGCGGCGGATGCGGTGGGCGGCGCTCGCGGTGCTGCTGGCGGTGCTGAGCGGGGCGAAGGCGACGTACCTGCCGCTGTTGCTGGCCGGGCTGATCACGGTCGTGGCCGTGCGGCGGCGGGCGGAGCGGCGGTGGCTGGTCGCGGCGGGGCTGACGCTGGGGTTCCTGGTGGTGGCGCACGTCGTCCTGTACGGCGGCGGGCAGGGCACGCGGGTCGATCCGTTCGCCACCATGCGCGCGCTCTGGGGGCAGGCCACCATCCCGACGCTGGCACTGCTGACCGGGGTGCACCTGTTCTGCCTGGTTTGCGTGTGGGGCGGGGCGGCCGGGCTGGGGCGGCGGGCGCTTGAGCCGCCGCTGCAACTGATGCTGGGCATCGGGGCGGCCGGGATCGGGGCGGCGGTGCTGCTCGGGCATCCGGCGCAGTCGCAGCTCTACTTCCTGGAGGCGGCACGGCCCTACCTGTCGATCGCGGCGGTCTGCGGGGTGCTGGCGGCGCCCCCCGTGTCGTGGGCGCGGGCGGCCTGCCTGGCGGGGCTGGGCGCGGGTGGCGCGCTGCTGGTCGCGGCGCCCGACATCGATGGCGGGCCGCCGGCGCGGGTGGTGGCGCCGTACGCCGTGCTCGCCGTCGCGGCGCTCGCGGTGTGGCGGCGCGGGCACGTGCTGGCCGTGGTGGCGCTGCTCACCGGGTACGCGCTGCCCACCTCCGTACGCGTGATCGCCGCCCACGTCACCCCGGAGGAGCGCCGGCACCGGCTGATCCCCAAGGGCGCCCTGGCGGCCGGGCGGTGGCTGCGCGACCACTCCTCGCCCGGCGACGTGGTGGCCACCGACCTGCACTGCCACCACCCCAGATGGAAGGTGTGCGACAGCAGGCACTTCTACGTCTCGGCGTTCACCGAGCGGCGGGTGCTGGTCGAGGGCTGGGCGTACGCGGAGAGCACGCTGGCCAGGGCCGGTACCCGGTCCTACCTGGAGGTCCCGTACGCCGACCAGGCCAGGCTGGCCGCCAACGACGCCGCGTTCACCACCCCGACGGCGCAGAACGTCCAGCGGCTCGCCACCGACTACGGCGTGCGCTGGCTCTACACGGGCATCAGGCCCGAGCTGGACGCGTACGCCCGCCTGCGCTTCCGCAACGCGACCACCTCCGTCTACGAGCTGAGCTCAGGAAGGTAAAGACTTCCACCGCGCCGCGGAATGCCGCGGAGAAACCCGTCCGGCACGCCCGGCCTCCCCACCACCATCGTCTTGACCATGGCCACGAGCACGATCGGGGGAGTGAAGTGGACACCCGTGCCGCCCTGGAGCCGAGCCCTCTCCTGCTCGATCCGGTGCCGAGCCTGGCGAGCGTGGACATCGTCATCCCCGTGCTCAACGAGGAGCGCGCCCTGCCCGGCTGCGTACGCACGCTGCTCCACCGCCTCGACGGCTTCCCGCTGCCGTGGCGCGTCACGATCGTGGACAACGGCAGCACCGACGCGACGTGGCGGGTGGCGGGGGCGCTGGCCGGGGAGTTCGCCGAGGTGCACGCCCGGCGGATCCAGGTCAAAGGGCGCGGCGCGGCCCTGCGGGCGGCCTGGCAGGCCAGCCCCGCCGACATCGTGGCGTACATGGACGTGGACCTGTCCACCGATCTCGACGCGCTGTTCCCGCTGCTCGCCGCGGTGGCGAGCGGCCACTCCGAGATCGCGATCGGCACCCGCCTGGCGCACGGCTCGCGCACGCGGCGCTCGCTGCGCAGGGAGATCGTCTCGCGCGGCTACAACGCCCTGCTCAGGTACGGCTTCGGCGCGCGCTTCAGCGACGCCCAGTGCGGGTTCAAGGCGGTCAGGGCCGACGTGGCCAGGCCGCTGCTGGCCAGGGTCGAGGACGACTCGTGGTTCTTCGACACCGAGCTGCTGCTGCTCGCCGAGCACAACGGGCTGCGGGTGCACGAGGTGCCGGTGGACTGGATCGAGGACGCCGACTCCCGCGTCCAGGTGGTCAGGACCGCCATCGACGACCTCAAGGGGCTGGCCAGGGTCGCGCGGACGATGGCGCGCGGCGGCGCCGGCGTGGAGGTGGCGAGGCGCGAGCCGGCGCCCGCCCACCCCGACCCGGTGCTCTCACCGCGCGTGGTGACGAGCGCGGCCATCACCTCGTTCGCCGCCATCGGCACCGTCTCCGCCGTCCTGTACGCGCTGCTCTACCTGCCGCTGCGTGGGCTCTGGCCGCCGGTGCCCGCCAACCTGGGCGCGCTCGTCCTGACCTGCCTGTGCACGCTGGTGGCCAACCGGCGCTGGGCCCCTGGGCTGCGGGCCGCCATGCGGCTGCGGGCGCCGGCGCTCGTCCTGGCGACCTATGTGCTGACCACGCTGGCCGTGCTGACCGTGCCGCCGTGGGCGGGGCTCGCCGCCGAGGTGAGCGCGATCGTCACGACGTACTGCCTGCTCACGCTGCTCAGGTTCGCCGCCCTTGACCGGCTGGTCCTGGCCCGTACGAGGAACTGACTTCATGGAGAGTGACGAGGTCCGCCGGCTGGTCGCGGTGGAGGACACGCACTGGTGGTACCGCGAGCGGCGAGCCATCCTGCGCGCGCAGCTCCGCCGGCTGGCCCGCCTGGGACGGCCGGGAAGGGCGCTCGACGTCGGCGCGGCGGGCGGCGGGAACACCCGGGTGCTCGCCGACGCCGGCTGGGCCGCGACGGCGACCGACATGTGCCCCGAGGCGGTCGAGTCGGCCAGGGAGCGCGGGCTCGACGCGGTACGCGCGGACGCGCGGGCGCTGCCGTTCCTGCCCGGCAGCATGGACCTGGTGACCGCGTTCGACGTGCTGGAGCACGTCCGCGAGGACGACCTGGTCGCCGCCGAGATCGCCCGGGTGCTGGCGCCGGGCGGGCACGCGCTGATCGCGGTGCCGTGCGACATGGCGCTGTGGTCGGCGCATGACGAGGCCGTCGGCCACGTACGCCGCTACGACCGCGACACGCTCACGGTCGTCGTCGAGAAGGCCGGGCTGACCGTCGAGCGGGTGTGGAGCTGGAACGTGCTGCTGCGCCCCTTGGTGGCCCTGCACCGGCGCCGCTCGGCGGGCAGCGACCTGCGCAGGATGCCCGTGCTGGTGAACGCCGGGCTGTCGGCGGTCGTCAGGGCCGAGCGGTGGCTGCCGGTCACCTCATTGCGGGGCGTCACCCTGTTCCTGAGCGCCCGCCTGCGTCGCTGAGATCGGTTCTCAGAACGAGACATTGCCGCCACATCCGCGATCGAAGTTGGCTCTAGGCTTGCGCATGTGGTGATTCATGCCCTTATCGCAGCCTCTCTGGTCTTGACGTCCGCGCCCGCTCAGGCGCCCGCCACCGACTGCTCCCGGGTCAAGTGCCTGGCGCTGACATTCGACGACGGGCCGGGCGCCCACACCCCCGCCCTGCTCAAGACGCTGTCGAAGGCGCGCGCGAAGGCCACGTTCTTCCTGGTGGGCAAGCGGGTCGAGGCGCACCCCAAGATCGCCAGGCAGATCGTCGCCAAGGGGCACGCGATCGGCAACCACACCTACTCCCACGCCGCGCTCCCCGCGCACTCCGACAACGAGATCGACGAGGAGCTGAAACTCGCCCAGGAGGCCATCGAGAAGGCCACCGGGCAGCGGCCCACCATGTTCCGCCCGCCGTACGGGCAGAGCGACGAACGGGTGCTCGGCGTCGCGTACCAGAACGAGCTGTCGCAGATCCTCTGGACGGGCACCACGCTCGACTGGAGCCTGCGCGACGCCAAGAAGATCAAGGCGGCCGTGCTCAGGCTGGCCAAGCGCGACGGCGTCATCCTCATGCACGACGTGGTGCCGCAGACCGTGCAGGTCATGCCGCAGATTCTCAAGGAGCTCAAGAAGCGCGGCTACCACCTCGTCACCGTGCCCACGCTGCTGCGCGGCAAGGGTGGCCCGGCGGCCGGGGAGAGCTACTTCAGGTAATCACTCCCGCAGCTCGGGACGGGAACCATGGGGAGTGACACCCGGCCCGGCCGGCCCTGGGTCGCGCTCGCGACCTTCCTGGCCGTCCAGGCGGTGCTCGGATGCTGGTGGGCGGCGTTCTATCCCGGCCTGTTCAGCCGCGACTCGGTGCTCTATCTCAGCCACACGGTGGCCGGGCCCTGGGTGGCCGACCACTCGGTGCTCTACGACGCGCTGCTGTGGCTGAGCTTCACCAGGACCGGCGACCTGGGCGCCGTGACCTTCGCGCAGACGACGGCCATGGCGGGGGCGCTGACGTGGCTGGCGCAGTCGCTGAAGCGGCTGGGCGCGCCAGGGTCGCTGACGACCGCGGTGGCCGTGCTGATGCCGCTCGCGCCGCCGGTCGGCGCGTTCACGGTGACGTTGTGGAAGGACGTGCCGTTCACGATCTGCGCGGTGGCGATCGCGGCGTGCTGCGCGCGGATCGCGGCCGGGCGCGCCGTCGGCCTGCCCGCGCTGCTCGGGCTCGGCGTGCTGTTCGCGCTGCTCGGGCTCTTCCGCGCGAACGGCTTCCTGGTCGCGGGCGTCACCGTGCTCGCGCTGGTCGTGATCGTCAGGCGGGTCCGGCTGCTGCTGACCGGAGCCGTCGCCGCCGCGCTGCCGCTGGCGCTCTCGACCCTGGTCTTCCCGCAGGCCGGCATCGTGGCCCCGTCGCCGACGTACGTCTACCACACCGCCTACGGCGACATCGCGGTCCTCTACCGGGAGCGCCCCGACCTGTTCACCCCCGCCGACGTCGGCCTGATGACCACGGTCGCGCCGCTGCGCCGCTGGTGGGCGGGCGGCACCTGCTCCACGATCAACCCGCTGATCTGGCGGCGCGACTTCGACTGGCAGCAGGCCGACGCGCGCTCCGGCGACCTGCTGGCGCTGTGGCGGCGGCTGCTCGTCACCGAGCCTGGCCTGGTGGTGCGGGCCAGGCTCTGCCGGGGCGCGATCGCCTGGCGGCCGGTCGGCGACGAGACGGCGACCGGCGGCACCACGTACCGGCTGTCGCTGCGGCCGAACGCCGACACCTACGTCGGCCCCGGCAAGGTGACCGACTTCCCAGGGCGCGGGGTGTTCTCGCTGCGCCCGCTGTCGATGGAGCTGCACCAGGTGGCGGCGCCGTGGCTGGCCGGCTCGCTGACCCCCGAGTGGGACCGGATCCTGTGGCGGGGAGCGTCGTGGGCTTACCTGGCGTACGTCGCGGTGGCGCTGGCCGCCTTGGCGCGGCGCAACCGGCTGGTGCTCGGCGTGGCCGCCGTGGTCGCCGGGCAGCAGCTCGCGGTCCTCGCCAACATCTCGGCGCAGGACTTCCGCTACATGGCCGCGCCCATCCTCATCGGGGCGCTGCTGGTGCCGCTGCTGCTCGGCAGCCTGGTGCCGCGACGGCGGCCGGTCAGTGACGGTCCTCCCCGCCGTACGCGGCCGCGCGACCGGGCAGCCGGACGACCGTGACGAAGAACTCGTCGATCTGCCGGATGATCGCCATGAACCGGTCGAGATCGACGGGCTTGCTCACGTACGCGTTGGCGAAGAGCTGGTAGCTGCGCAGGATGTCCTCCTCGGCTGAGGACGTGGTCAGCACGACGACCGGGATCGAGCGCAGCTCGGGGTCGCCCTTGACCTGTTCGAGCACCTGGCGGCCGTCGTACTTGGGCAGGTTGAGGTCGAGCAGGATGAGGTCGGGGCGAGGCGCGCCGACGTAGTCGCCGCGCCGGTAGACGAAGTCGAGCGCCTCCAGGCCGTCCCTGACGACGTGGAGGTTGTTGCGGATCTTGTTGTCCTCGAACGCCTCTCGGGTGATGAGCTCGTCACCGGGGTCGTCCTCGACGAGGAGTACTTCGATGGGCTGCCCGGTGGTCATGAGTCGATTCCTTCGTGTCCGGTGTCTTCGAGTCCGGTGTCTTCGTGTCCGGTGTCTTCGGTGTCTTCGGTGTCTTCGTGGACCGGCAGAGTGAAGCGGATGCGGGCGCCGCCGGTGTAATCGGTGTCGAGCCAGATGCGGCCGCCGTGCGTCTCGACGATCTTCTTGCACATCGCCAGGCCGATGCCGGTGCCGGTGTAGGTCTCGCGGCTGTGCAGGCGCTGGAAGATGATGAAGATCTTGTCGGCGAACTCGGGCTCGACGCCGATGCCGTTGTCGGCGACCGAGAACTCCCACTCCCCCTCCTCGCCGCGCTCGCAGGCGATGCGGACCAGCGGCGGGCGGGCGGGGTCACGGAACTTGATGGCGTTGCTGATGAGGTTCTGCCAGAGCAGGCGCAGCATCGTGGCGTCGCCGACGACCGTGGGCAGCGGGTCGGGACGCTCGAACGTCGCGCCCGACTCCTCGATGGGCGCCGACAGGTCGTCGATCACCTTGTCCAGCGCCTTCTCCAGGTCCACGGGCTCGCGCTCGTCGTAGACCCGGCCGACGCGGGAGAAGCGCAGCAGGTCGTTGATGAGGACCTGCATGCGGGTGGCGCCGTCGACGGCGAAGTGCACGTACTGCCTACCGCGCTCGTCCAGCACGTCGCCGAAGCGCTTCTCCAGCAGCTGGCAGAACGTGGCGACCTTGCGCAGCGGCTCCTGCAGGTCGTGCGAGGCGACGTAGGCGAACTGCTCCAGCTCGGCGTTCGAGCGGCGCAGCTCCTCGGCCTGCTCGCGCAGCAGCGCGTGCTGCTGGCCGGACTCGTGCAGCGCGTTGACGATGCGTACGCGCATCTGCTCGACGTCGTTGGCCACCTCGCGGATGTCGGCGGGCCCCCTGGCCGGGATGCCCAGCCCGAAGTCACCGGCCGCGACGCGCCGCGAGGCCGCCCGCAGCTCGTCGAGCGGCCGGCCGACCGCGCGCCGCAGCAGCACGGCCACCGCGGCGGCCGCCAGCGTGAACACCACGAGCATCCCGAGGAAGGCGAAGTTGCGCACCCGCTCGGCTCCCGCCAGCTCGGCCTTGGACTGGTCGCGGGCCTGCGTCAGGTGGGCGCTCTGGCTGTCGAGCAGCGCCCTGATGCCGTCGAACGCCTGCTTGCCCGCCTCCACCGTGGCGTCGGGCACCGCCTCGTCGCGCTGCCGGTGCGCCGTCATGAACTCGGCGTAGTCGCGGCGCCAGGCGGCGGCCCTTTCGCTGATGGCGGTGAGGTCGGCCCGCAGGTCCGCGCGGTCGGCCAGCAGCGCCGCCACCCGATCGCGGCTGACCTGCTCGGCGCGCACGCCCTCGCTGTACGGGCTGAGGAACTCCGCGCGGCCGGTCAGCAGGTAGCCCCTGACGCCGGTCTCCTGGTCGATCAGCGCCTTCTGCATGTTGGCCGCCTCGACCAGGGCGGGCGAGATGCGGGTGGTGAGCTGCTGCGAGAGCCTGCTCGTACGGTCGAGCGTGACGGCACCGACCACCGCGCAGACCAGGAGCAGGGTCGCGATGACCGAGATGACCACCACGAACCAGCCGTGCACCGTCAGCCGGTGCCAGCGTCCTCCTGCCATCACCGCTCCGTCCAGCGCAGGTGGACCACGGCGAGGTCGTCGGCGGGCGCGTCGGGCGCGGTGGCGGCCTCGACGTCGGCGATCAGCGCGTCGAGGAAGCCTTCGCCGTCGAGGTGGGCATGGCGGGCGGCCAGATCGAGCAGGCCCTCCTCGCCCAGCCAGCGGGCCGGCTCGCCGGGCAGGCGCCGCTCGAACAGGCCGTCGGTGTAGAGCGTGAGCCCGCCGCCCTCGGGTAGCTCCAGCACGTCCTGGTGCCAGTCGGTCTGCACCGGGAAGCCGAGCGCGAGGCCGCGGCCGGGCTCGGCCAGCGTCACCGTCTCACCGTCGTGCACGAGCAGGCCGGGGTGCCCGGCCCGCCAGATCCTGACCGTACGGCGGTCGTGGTCGAGCTCCAGCGTGGACAGCGTGACGAAGATCTCGGAGCTGGGCCGCTCGGCCTCCAGGACGCGTTCGAGCCGGCGCAGCAGCGTCGGGCCTGTGACGCCGCTGAGCACCAGCGCCCGCCAGGCGATGCGCAGGCAGACGCCCAGCGCCGCCTCGTCGGGGCCGTGGCCGCACACGTCGCCGATCAGCGCGTGCACGACCTTCTCGTCGTCCTCGACGACGTCGTAGAAGTCGCCGCCCAGCGTGGCCGAGCCCCTGCTCGGCCGGTAGCGGGACGCCACCTCGATCGGCATGCTCTGCAGCAGCGGCGTCGGCAGCAGGCCGCGCTCCAGCCGCTCGTTCTCCTTGGCGCGCATGCGCTCGGCGTTGAGCGCGACGGCGGCCTGCTCCGACTGCTTGCGCTGCATCGCGTAGCGCAGCGTGCGGCCCAGCCACTCGGCCTCCACCCGGCCCTTGACCAGGTAGTCCTGGGCTCCCGCGGTCAGCGCCGCGAGGCCCGCCTGCTCTTCCGCGAGGCCCGTGAGCACCACCACGGCCGCGTCGCCCGCCTCCTCGATCACCGCCGACAGCGCGGAGAACTCGTGGGCGTCCGGCAGGCCGAGGTCGAGCAGCACGCACTGCGGGCGCAGCCCGGCCAGGGCGCGGCGGGCCTCGTCGACCGAGCGGGCCCACTCCAGGCGGACCAAGAGGCCGCTGTCCTCAAGCAACTCCTCGACGATCAGCGCGTCCTGCGGATCGTCCTCCACGAGCAGCACCAGCGGCTGCCCGGCGGCGTCGCAGCCGTCTTCGCTCCCGTGGGCCATGAAGGCCTTGCCACCCTTTCTGAACCGCTCCCGAACCGCAACCGGCCTGTCGCCGGCCGCGCTCGGATCGCTTGTCGACACCGGGCACACACCGACCCCCGCCGGCGCCCGTCTGCGATCACAGGGAACCGGCCCAGGGGAAGCCTCTCTTCCCCTCATTTTCCTCTCTATGCACACGAGACTGGTCAGATGTGCTCGGCCTCCGCGGCCTGGCGCTCGTCGTAGCGCCGCCTTGATGCCGCCACGCAGGAGCTGTGCTTGCGCGACCAGTTGGTGATCGTCAGCATCGCCTCGTACAGCTCCAGCGCCATCTCGGTGGCCCGGTATTCCACCTTGGGCGGCACCGTCGGGTAGACCGTGCGCTCCAGCAGGCCGTCGCGCTCCAGGTTGCGCAGGGTCAGGGTGAGCATGCGGCGGCTGATGCCCTCGATGAGCCGCTCCAGCTCGGTGAAGCGCCGGGGCTGCCGCGCGGTGGCCACCACGATGAGGATCGCCCACTTGCCGGCGATCCGGTCGAGGATCTCGCGCGGCGGGACCGGGCACTCGCCGCTCTCCAGAAGGAGATCGGCGTCCTCCAGCGTCTTGAGCTGCTCTGGTACAGCCGTGTTCCTCTGAGACATGAAAGTGCCTTCTTCCGGTTGACCTCGATGGTCACACATCATGGCGGCTGTTACAAAAAGTTCCCTAAGGGAGTTGGTCATGCAAGGCAAGTGGGCCGCGTTCTCGTTGCTGGCCGCCACCCAGTTCGTGCTCATCCTCGACACCACGATCGTGGGCATCGCGCTGCCGCCCATGGGGCGCGAGCTGGGCATGACGGCCACGGACCTGTCGTGGACCACGACGGCGTACTCGCTGGTGTTCGGCGGATTGCTGCTGCTCGGCGGGCGGCTGGCGGATTACGCCGGTCGGCGGCGGATGTTCATCGCCGGGATGGTCATGTTCGGGCTGGTGTCGCTGATCGGCGGTGTGGCGTCGTCGGGCGCCGTGCTGGTCGCCGTACGGGCCCTGCAGGGGCTGGCGGGGGCACTGGTCGCGCCGGCGGGCATGTCGCTGGTGATGGTGATCTTCAAGGGCGACCCGGCGCTGAACAAGGCCATGGGCCTCTGGGGAGCGGTCGGCGGCATGGGCGCCTCCGCGGGGGCGGTGCTCGGCGGGTTGCTCACCGACTGGTTCGGCTGGCGGTCGGTGTTCCTCGTCAACACGCCCATCGGGCTGGTCGTCGGAGCGCTGGCGCTGGTCATGCTGCCCGCCGTACGCGCCGCCGGACGTGAGCGCGGCTTCGACCTGGCCGGCGCTTTCACCTCGACGGCCGGGCTCGGCCTGCTCATCTACACCCTGACGGACGCGCCGCAGGCCGGCTGGACGTCGGCCAGGACCCTCGCGCTCGGTGCGCTGTCCGTCGCGCTCCTCGGCGCCTTCCTCGCCGTCGAGCGGCGCTCGGCCAGCCCGCTGGTGCCCCTCGACGTCTTCCGCCGCCGTACGCTGCGGGCGGGCAACCTCATCATGTTCCTGGTGGCCGCCGGCATGCAGCCGATCTTCTTCCTGCTCACCCTCTACACGCAGGACGTGCTCGGCCACAGCGCCACCCGCTCCGCCATGTCGCTGGTCGCCATCTCGGTGACGATCGCGCTGACCGCGTCGTTCCTCGGCGGGCGCGTGCTCACCCGGTACGGCATGCGCGCCACCGCCGTCGCCGGCCTCGTCTTCATCACCGTGGGCGCGCTGCTCTACCAGCGCATCGGCGTGCGGGACGACTTCGTGGGCACGCTGCTCGCGCCCGAACTGCTCGGCGGGTTCGGCTTCGGCCTGCTCATCGGCGCCGTCACCGTGGCCGCCACGTCGCAGGCGGCGGCCGACGAGGCGGGCATGGTGTCGGGGCTGTTCAACACGACGACGCAGGTGGGCATCTCGGTCGGCATCGCCGCCCTGGCCACCGTCGCGACGGCCGTCACCGGCGACACCGGCACCCCGCAGGCCCTGGTGTCGGGCTATCACGCGGCGTTCATCGGCTCGGCCGGCCTGGCCCTGCTCGGCCTGATCGCCGCCCTCACCCTGCTCCCCAGGCGCACCCGCCAGGTCACCACCCAGCCGGCGACCCCCGCAGAAGCCCCGGTGGCCTGACCCCCGAACGGCCTTGGGGGCCGCCCGGCGGCCCACGGCCGTAGGAAAGCTCGCAGCCCCGGCCCGTCACGGGCCGGGGCTGCGGCGGCTTTCAGCCGGTCAGCGCGATGGGGTCACTCCCACTCGATGGTGCCAGGGGGCTTGCTCGTCACGTCGAGCACCACGCGGTTGACCTCGCGCACCTCGTTGGTGATGCGGGTGGAGATGCGCGACAGCACGTCGTAGGGGACCCGCGCCCAGTCGGCGGTCATCGCGTCCTCGGAGGTGACCGGCCGCAGGACCACGGGGTGGCCGTAGGTGCGGCCGTCGCCCTGCACACCCACCGACCGTACGTCGGCGAGCAGCACCACCGGGCACTGCCAGATCTGCCGGTCGAGCCCGGCCCGCGACAGCTCCTCGCGGGCGATGGCGTCGGCCTCGCGCAGGAGGTCGAGCCGCTCGCCGGTCACCTCGCCGACGATGCGGATGGCGAGCCCTGGACCGGGGAACGGCTGCCGCCACACCATGGCGGCCGGCAGGCCCAGCTCTTCGCCGGCCCTGCGCACCTCGTCCTTGAACAGCGCCCGCAGCGGCTCGACCAGCGTGAACTGCAGGTCTTCAGGCAGGCCGCCGACGTTGTGGTGTGACTTGATGTTGGCGGTGCCGGTGCCGCCGCCGGACTCGACGACGTCGGGGTAGAGGGTGCCCTGGACGAGGAAGTCGACCGGCCCGTCGGCCATGATCGCGCGCTGCTCGTCCTCGAAGACGCGGATGAACTCGCGCCCGATGATCTTGCGCTTCTCCTCCGGGTCGCTGACCCCTTCGAGCGCCTTGAGGAACCGGTCGGCGGCGTCGACCACCCGCAGCTTGACCCCGGTGGCGGCGACGAAGTCGCGCTCGACCTGCTCGGCCTCGCCCTTGCGCAGCAGCCCGTGGTCGACGAAGACGCAGGTCAGCCGGTCGCCGATGGCGCGCTGGACGATCGCGGCGGCCACCGCGGAGTCGACGCCGCCGGACAGCGCGCAGATGGCCCGGCCGTCGCCGACCTGGCGGCGCACGGCCTCGATGGAGTCTTCGACGATGTTGAGCATCGTCCACGAGGGCCGGCACCCGGCGGCCTCCAGGAAGTGCTTGAGCACCGCCTGGCCGTGCTCTGAGTGGAGCACCTCGGGGTGGAACTGCACGCCGTAGAGGCCGCGCTCGACGCTCTCGAACGCGGCGACCGGCGTCTCGCTGGTGGAGGCGGTCACCGCGAAGCCCTCGGGGGCCGCGGCCACGCTGTCGCCGTGGGACATCCACACGGTCTGCGACGTGGGCAGCCCGGCGAAGATGACGCCCTCGTCGAGCACCTCGAGCGGGGTGCCGCCGTATTCGGCGACACCCGTGCGGGCCACCTCGCCGCCCAGCGCCTGCGCCATGGCCTGGAAGCCGTAGCAGATGCCGAACGTCGGCACGCCCGTGTCGAACAGCCCGTGGGGCACCGGCGGCGCGCCCTCGGCGTAGACCGACGAAGGACCGCCGGACAGGATGATCGCCTTGGGGTTTTTCGCCATCATCTCCTCGACCGGCATGGTCGACGGGACGATCTCGGAGTAGACATGGCACTCACGCACCCGCCTGGCGATCAGCTGCGCGTATTGAGCGCCGAAGTCGACCACCAGGACCGTGTCGAATTCAGACACCGTGAGAACCCCCTGAAAAGGCGAAGTGCGGTGACACCAGTCTATCGGCCTTGGCCAGGACACCTGGCCTGGCCGGGTGGGACGTGCTAAACACAGAACGATGGATCTTGTCTGGCCGGCGACCGCGTGGGCCCTGTGGGCCGCCACGCTGGCCGCCGCCTTCAAGGTGTCCGGCCGTGACAGGGACACGGAGGCGCCCGAGCACCCGGTGCCCGCCCCCGTCGCCGAGCTCTTACGCGGCATGCGCGCCCAGGACGTGTTCTACACCGTGCTGTTCGAGCTGGCCGGACGCGGCTGGGCGACGATCGAGGGCGACCGCCTGACGCTCGGCCCGCCCGTACGCGAGCCGCTGCGCCCGTACGAGACCTGGGTGCTCGAACGCGTGCGCGCCCGCATGGCGGACCGGCCCGCGGCGCCCGTGATCGCCCTCATGCCCGAGGGCTCCGACCTGGAGGGCGGGTTCGTCAAGCTCGTCCGCCGGCACGCCATCGACCTCGGCCTGGCCCGCAGGCGCTGGCGCACGGTGCTCGTCCCCGTGCTGCTGACGGCCGCCCTGATCGTCCCCTGGTACGCGACCGTGTCGGTGGCCCTGTTCTCCTGGCCCGCGATCATCGCGACGATGGTCTCGCTGGTGGCGGGGGTCTCGCTGCTGTCGGGCGGCAGGGGCTTCCTGCTGACCCCGCGCGGCAGGGAGGTGGCCGGGCCCGGCCCGCTGCCCGCGAACCCCGACCAGGAGTGGATCTTCACCGGCAGCGGCTGGCAGGGCGTCGAGATCGCGCCCGCCGAGCTGCCGCGCGGCTCCGGCCGCCAGGAGGTGACGGGCCACGTCGTCAAGCGCTGGGTGGAGGTGATCCCGCAGGAGGAGGGCGTGCGGCGCGACTACTACATCGCGCTGCACGACGGCCGTTCCGAGCGGGCCGCCGCGTTCCGGGTCAAGCAGGGCCTCTATCGCGACGTGCTGCCGGGCGACACCGTACGCCTGCTGGTCAAGCCGCCGGGCGGCACCGTCGTCCGGGTCCTCGCCCACGACCGTCAGTGTTGACGCGCTTCCCGGTCTTGAGCTGATGGCCGGGGACCGCGGCCTTGTACTCCAGCATGGCCGCGAACTGCGACCAGCCTGCATCGTGCACACTCTTGGCCGGCTTTGTGCCGGCCAGGCCCTTCACGGACAGATCCTCCACGTACACCGCTTGGTTGTCGCGGATGATCCGGGTGGAGAGCTTGTGTGCGAAGTCCCGGCGCGCGTCGGCCACCCTGGTGTGCGCGCCGCGTGAGCTTTCCGCCTGGCGCGCAACCCGTCGTTGAACACCACCCGCGCGCACCCGAACGCAACGCTCGCCTCTACCCGGCGTTCCGGCCCGCTACGCGGGGAAGTCCGCTTCATCCCCTGCCCGAAGGCCGGAGCACTGCGGACGACCCAGGTAGCCGGGCAGGGTCCCGGTCAGCAGTGTCTCGGTCTGCAGGCGCAGCGCGGCCGCGTACGACGGGTCGGTCAGCAGCAGGAACCGCTCCTCGTGGATGCCCCTGACCACCAGGTCGGCCACCTCCGACGGCTCGATGCCGCGCTCTGCCGCCTTGCCGACGCGCTCCTTGACGGCCACCTCGTCCGCGCCCGGCGTGATGGTGAGGCTGGGCGGGCGCAGCCGGTCGGAGTCGGCGATGCGGGTCCTGACCGCGCCGGGGCACAGCGCGCTGACGCGCAGCTTCGACCCCGTCGCGGCCAGGTCCTGGGCGAGCGCCAAGGACGCGGCCAGCGCGGCGTGCTTCGACACCGCGTACCCGCCGGTCCCCGGCGTCACCAGCAGTCCCGCCACGGAGACGGTGTTGACGACGTGACCCTCGGTGTCCTGCTCGATCATGCGCGGCACGAACGCGCGGATGCCGTGCAGCACGCCCCACAGGTTGACGCCGAGCAGCCAGGACAGGTCCTCCTCGTCCCTGGTCCACATGTGGCCGCCCTGGAAGACGCCCGCGTTGTTGCAGAGCACGTGCACGGCCCGCAGCTCACCGAAGCAGCGGTCGGCCAGGTGGCGTACGGACGAGGCGTCGGAGACGTCGGTGATCTGCGTGAGCACCGTCGCGTCCCCGCACAGCGCGGCCGTCTCCGCCAACCCGCCGTGCTCGACGTCGGCGAGCATCAGCGTCATTCCCTCGGCCGCGAACCGGAGGGCCAGCGCCCTGCCGATCCCGCTCGCCGCACCCGTCACCACCGCGACCTTGCCGGAGAGCTCGCGCACGAACAGACCTCCCTAGGGACACGCCATAGGTCGTTCCCCGATCAGTCCGTGCGACGCTACAGGACCGCGTCCATGAGTCCCAGGGGCGGTGAGCCGAGGTCGAACAGGGCCTTGTGGAAGCGCTGCAGGGTGAAGCCGGCGCCCCACTCCTCGCGCGCCCGTTCGCGCAGGTCGAGGATGAGCAGCTTGCCCCAGGTGTAGCGGCCGTAGGTCGGGTCGAAGGAGGCCCTGCGCGCCTCCGACAGCGCGGCGGGACCGGCGAGGTGGGTGTCGGACTCGAAGCGGCGGGCGCCGTCCTCGACCGTCATCTGCCCGGTGTGCACGCCGATCGCGCAGGCCAGGCGGGTGACGCGGATGAGCGCCTCCACCCAGACGCCGATCTCGAAGCGCGGGTCGCCGTCGCCGAACCCCTCCTCGACGCAGAGCTCCTCGGCGTAGTGGGCCCAGCCCTCGATGAACGCCATCGACTGCAGCAGCCTGCGCACCTCCGACGGGGCCCTGCGCAGCGCCCTGGCGTGCGAGAAGTGGCCAGGGGCCACCTCGTGCACGTTGATGGCGGGCAGCGTGGTGGCGCTGAAGACCTCCAGCCACTCCTCCTGCTCCTGGCGCGGCCAGCCGGGCTCGGGAGGGGTGATGTAGTACCAGGACGGGCCCTCGGGCTCGCCGGGCGAGTTCCACGCCATCATGGCCATCGCCCAGCGGCGCGACTCGGGCGCCAGCCCGACCAGGCACTCGCCGTCGTGGTAGGGCACGAGGTCCTTCTCGCGGGTGAACGCGATGGCCTTCTCGGTGCCGATCCTGGCCGCCTCGATGACGCCGTCGGCGTCGGGGTGGTCCTTGACCAGCTCGCGTACGACGTCGAGCGGCGGCCGGCCGGTCTCCCCCAGCTTGGCGCAGGACTCGGTGAGGCGGTCGAGCAGCCGGTCGCGCTCGGCGTCGGCGCGCTCGGCCAGCCTGCCGAGGTCCACGGGCAGGCCCTCGGCGGTGCCCATCAGGCGGGCGAGCGCGTCGCCGCCGAGCGCCGCGTCGGGGTCGCCCTCGCGCGCGGCCCGTTCGACGTGCGCGACGAGCCTGGCGTGCGCGGCCAGCGCGGCCTCGTCGGTGACCCCGGCGGCCAGGCCCTTGACCGCGCCGAGCAGGGAGGTCGCGACGGGGGCGGGGACCTGGTCGAGCGAGGCGAGCGCCTGGTCGACGGCCTCGGGCCAGAGCGCGAGGTGGGCCGACTTGGCCGCCGCGCGCTCCTCCTCCGGCGCGTAGTCGCGGTCGTAGCAGGCGAGATCGAGGTTGGACAGGTGGATCAGGGGGTTCTTGCGGTGCAGTTCCAGCTCGCCGAGCTGGGTGCGCAGAGACTCCTCGAACACCTGTAGGTGCCTGGCGTCGTGCGCGTCCGCGGGCGCGGGTCCCTCGCCGAGCCGCGCCAGCCCGGACCGTACGCCGTCGGGCGACAGGTCCTGGATCCGGCCGTCGTACTCGTGCCTGCCGCCGCCCTCGCGAGCCTCGGCCACGATCAGGTCGGTGATGGCTCGTAGCCTGGCGTCAAGTTCTGTCATGCCGCCGACGCTAGCGCACCGCAGGTAGTGGGCTTAAGTGTCGATATTTCAGGCGATTTTCGGATGTACGCAGGGCAAGATGATCACATGGCTCTCCGCATCACCACGCTCGCAGAACGTCCGGAATTCGCCGCGACCTTGTGGGAGATGGAGCACACCTGGCAGGAGTTCGTCCTGCGCGACCCGATCGCCGACCTCTACTACCCCTTCGTCACCACCCGCCACAAGAACCACGTGCTCGTGGCCGACGACGACGCCGAGCCAGGGCGGGCGGTGGCGCGGGCGTGCATGGTCCCGTACGTGGCCGGCGGCGACGGGCTGCCCGACGACGGCTGGGATGGCGTGATCAGGGCCGGCTGGCTGGCCCGCGAGCGCGGCCAGGAGCCCGACGCCGTCTCCGCGCTGGAGATCACCGTGCGCCGCGACCTTCAGGGCAACGGGCTGTCGGGGCTGATGGTGGCCGCCATGCGCGAGCACGCCGCCCGGCTCGGCTTCCGCACGCTCGTCGCCCCAGTACGCCCGAACCACAAGCACCTCGAACCCCACACCCCCATGGCCGAGTACGCCTTCAGGAAGCGCCCCGACGGCCTGCCCCACGACCCGTGGCTGCGGGTGCACGTGCGGGCCGGCGCCGAGATCGTGAAGGTGGCGCCCCGGTCGATGGTGGTGCCGGGCACGCTGGCGGAGTGGCGGGCCTGGACCGGCCTGCCGTTCGACCGTCCAGGCCCGGTGGAGGTGCCGGGGGCGCTCACGCCGGTGCACTGCGACGTGGACCACGACCACGCCGTCTACGTGGAACCCAACGTCTGGGTCACCCACCCCCTGACCTGACCACCCGGTCATCGGGCGGGGGCGGCCCGGTCATCGGGGGGCCGGTTCGGTCCCCTCAGCCGCCGCCGGGGCTGACCAGGCGGAGTCGCTCGGCGTGGCGGGCGACGTCGAGGCCGCGTTCCGTGGCCCAGGCGTCCTCGTGGCAGGTCGTCAGGTGGCGCTCGGAGGCGTCGCCGATCAGCGAGACGATCGTGCCGCGCTCACCCCGGACGACCATGCGCTCGATCAGCTCAAGCGCGGCCCAGAGCGCGGTGCCGGACGAGGGCCCCACGGGCAGCCCGGTGACCTCCCTGATGTGCCGGGCCGCCGCCACGCTCGCCGCGTCGGGCACGGGCACGACCAGATCGACCAGCTCGGGACGGAACCCCGGCTCCATCCGCGGCCGCCCGATGCCCTCGATGCGCGACGGCATGCCGGTCGCGTAGTCATGCACGTCGAGCGTCCAGCCGGGGAAGTACGCGGAGTTCTCCGGATCGGCCACCGCGACCCGGCAACCCAGGCCGTGCTCCTTGATCCAGCCGCCGAGCGTCGCCGAGGTGGCCCCGGTGCTCGCGCCGGTGACCACCCAGTCGGGGCTCACCTGGGAGAACAGCTCGCCGGCCAGGTCGTGCTCGGCCGCCCGGCCGAACTGGTCGAGGAAGTGCCCCTCGATCTCGCGCGCCGCGTCGTAGATGGCGAGTGGCGGCGTCACGAACCGGCACTCGCCGCCCAGCTCCTCCACCGGCCGCGCCCGCTCGGGCCCCGCCTTGCCCGGCATGACCACGATGTACGGCAGCCCGAGCCGCCGCGCGAACCACGCCTGCGCCACCGCCGCGTTGCCGCCGGTCGCCTCGACCACGGTGGCGCCCTCGGTGACCAGCCCGTCGAGCACGGCCCGGCGGAACAGCGCCCTGGCGTGCCGGTGCCGCAGGCTGCCGGTGGGCTGGCGCGACTCGTCCTTGAGTAACAGCGTGATCCCCGGCACGCGCACCGGGAACTCGATCAGCGGGGTGGGCTCCCCGGCCGCCAGCACATCGAGGGCTCGTGCGTTCCAGCTCACGTGTCCAGCCTTTCAGGCATGCCCGCACGGGGTCCGGAGTTTCGCCAGGAACGTACCGACTCGATCACTGGAACTGCGAAGTTTCCCCGTACGGGCGGCATGGGGCCAGAATCCTGACATGGCATCCTTCGCTCCGCTCCGCCCGGCAGATCCGCGCTCGCTGGGGGGCCTGCGCCTGCTCGGCCGGCTCGGCGAGGGCGGTCAGGGCGTTGTCTACCTGGGCGAGAACGCCGACGGCGGCAAGGCGGCGGTCAAGTGGCTGCGGCCCGACCTGTCGGGCGACGAGGTGAGCGTGGGGCGGTTCCTGCGCGAGGTCGAGGTGGCCAGGCACGTGGCGCCGTTCTGCACGGCCGCGGTGCTGGGCACGGGCATCGAGCAGGACCGTCCTTACATCGTCAGCGAATTCATCGAGGGCCCCTCCTTGCAGCGGGTGGTGCAGGAGCAGGGCCCGCGTACGGGGACGGTGCTGCACCGGCTGGCCATCGGCACCGCGACCGCGCTGGCCGCGATCCACCAGGCCGGCATCGTGCACCGCGACTTCAAGCCGGCCAACGTCATCATCGGCGCGGACGGGCCGCGGGTGATCGACTTCGGCATCGCGCGGGCGCTGAACGCCACCTCGACGATCAGCAACTCGGTGGTGGGGACGCCGTCGTACATGCCGCCCGAGCAGATCATGGGGCACACGGTGGGTCCGGCCGCCGACATGTTCTCGTGGGCCGGGACGATGATCTACGCGGCGTCGGGGCGGGCGCCGTTCGGCAGCGACACGATGCCCGCGGTGATCAACCGGGTGCTCAGCCAGCAGCCCGACCTCGGCGTGCTGGACGGCACGCTGCGCGAGGTCGTGGCCGCCTGCCTGGCCAAGGACCCGGCGCAGCGGCCCACGGCCGAGCAGGTGATGATGCGGCTGCTGCAGCAGTCGGCGCCCGGCTCCGGCATGCTCGCACAGGGCGCGGCGGAGGCGGCGGCGCCACCCCCCGCTGCCTTCCCGGGGCCGCCCTCCCACGCCGGCCCGCCCGCACACGCCGGCCCGCCCTCCCACGTAGGTCCGCCCTCACACGCCGGCCCTCCCTCCGCAGGCCCGCACTCGCACGCGGGCCCGCACACCGCGGGCCCGCACTCTCAGGGGCCCGTCCCCGCGCACGCCTACACGCCGCCCGCCTACGCTCCGCCCACCCACCCGGCCGCCCAGCCGCCGAGGAGCGGCAGGCGGGCGCCGCTGGTCGCGGGCGCCGCCGTGGCGATCGCGCTGCTGGTCCTCGCCGGCGTCTTCGTGGCGATCCAGGCGGACAAGGCGTCGGTGGCGAGCCCGTCCACCACCCCGCGGGAGGAGGGGAGGAAGACGACGACCCCGCAGGCGGAGCGCGGCCGCCCCAGGCAGGAGACGACCTCGGCGGGCCGGACGGACGTCCCGGCCAGGGGCACGAAACGGACGCTGCCCGGCGGCGCGATCTCCCTGTACGAGAACCCGTCCGACGCCATCGTGCTGACCTCGTACGAGATCTACGACGAGAAGAAGGAGACGTGGACCGACTACGCCAGGGACTCGCTGCGCGGCCCGTTCACGAAGTACGCGGGCAACATGGAGTCGCTGGTCTCCCCCGACGGCCGCTACCTGGCCTCCAGGGGCAAGCGCTACACCCCCGACGACCATGACTTCATCGTCATCGCCGACCGCGAGACCGGCGAGCGCACCACGATCAAGACCGTCAAGAAGCCGCAGACCGGCATCATCAGGAACTGGTCGAAGGACGGCGCGACGATCCTGCTCAGCATCGGGCACAAGCGCGGCGACACCTGGACGTACCCGGGCTTCATGCTGGTGGACGTGGCCACGAAGCGCGTCAGGCGGGTGGACGTCAGCGACCCCGACGTCAGGGGCAGCTCGTGGGGCTTCGACGGCGACGAGACGGGCACGGTCAACGTCCACGGCGACGAGGACAATCTGAGTTTGCGCTTCTTCGACGCCCAGGGCAGGGCCGTGCGCTCGCAGGCGAACATCGGCACGCTCGCCGCCGACACCACCCAGGACCTCTTCTCGCCCTCGGGCGACGCGTTCGTCACCAACTGCCCGGACGGCACGTACAACGACCACTGCGTGTGGGACGCCGGGACGGGCGAGCGGCTGCGCACGTTCTACTCCGACTGCGACGAGGTGCTCGGCTTCTACGACGAGGAGCACCTGTTCTGCTGGGAGAACGACAACGGCGCCAACGACGAGGTGCAGGTGGTGGACTTCAAGGGCAAGCTCGTGCGCAAGCTCATGGAGGTGCCCGACAGCCTCGACCTCGATCCGGTCTTCACCAGGAACCCGGCGCACGGTTCGTGAACCATCCGGCCCGCCCGGCCGTGATGGGGACATGAACACGCTGATCCGTACGGTCGTGACCGCCGCCGCGCTGGCCGCGGTCACGACCGCCTGCACCGCTTCGACGGGCGGGGGCGAGGACCCGGCGCCCAGGAGGACGAGTCTCGGCGCGGTGCGCCTGGTGGCCTACGACGGGTGCGACGACCTGCTGACCGGCCTGCGCGAGCACGCCGCCGAGAACGTCGGCCCGTACGGCTTCGGCCACGCGATGCCGATGGTCATGGAGGACAGCGTACGCAGCGAGGCGAAGGCGCGGACGACGCAGACGCCCGAGCACTCGACCACGAACGTGCACGAGGCCGGCGTGGACGAGCCCGACCTGGTCAAGACCGACGGCGACCGGCTCATCACGGTCGCGAACGGCACCCTGCGCGTCATCGACACGGCGACCAGGAAGATCACCGCCTCACTCAGGCTGACCGAGGGGGAGGGCGGCCCCGGCGTCCCCGCGGACCTGCTGGTCTCGGGTGACCGGGCGCTGGTGCTGATGCGCGGCGGCGACATCATGTACAAGCGGATCGCCGGCCCGGTGGGTGACACCCGGTACGTGCTGGTGGACCTCGCGGGCGAGCCCAAGGTGCTGAGCACGATCAAGCCGCAGGGCTCGTACGTGGACGCCCGGCTGGTGGGCGACACGGTCCGGCTGGTCACCCGCAGCGAGCCCGAGATCACCTTCCCGGAGCCGCGCCCTGACGCCCAGCAGGCGGAGCTGATCGCGGCGAACCGGGCCGCGGTCAAGCGGGCGCCGGCGGAGAGCTGGCTGCCGACCATCGAGATCACCGACGCGGCGGGGAAGGTCACGAAGAGCCGGGTGGCGTGCGAGCGGGTCAGCCACCCCGCCGACTACACCGGCACCTCGATGCTGACCGTGCACACGATCGACCTGGCCGGCGGCGTCACGGCGGCGGGCACCGACCCGATCAGCCTGGCCGCCGACGGCGACATCGTCTACGGCACCGGCCAGAGCCTGTACGTCGCCAGCAACCCCCGCTGGTGGTTCCCCATCGTGCGCCCGCTCCCCGTCGAGCCCCCGCCCACCCCGGCGCCCCGCTCGTCGGGCGCGGCCCC
This sequence comes from Nonomuraea sp. NPDC049504, assembly GCF_040676845.1. NCBI lineage: Bacteria > Bacillati > Actinomycetota > Actinomycetes > Streptosporangiales > Streptosporangiaceae > Nonomuraea > Nonomuraea sp. NPDC049504. The sequence continues at coordinate 75,926 of NZ_JBFAPT010000002.1, read as the reverse complement.
CGCCGACGAGCCGACCCCGAGCGAGCCGGCCGTCGACGTGCCGTATCCGACGCGCACGCCGCCTCCTGAGGAGACGGAGGTGCACCGCTTCGACATCACCAAGCCGGGCGCTCCCGCGTACGTGGCCTCGGGCAAGGTGCCGGGCCGTCTGCTCAACCAGTACTCGCTGTCGGAGCACGACGGCCACCTCCGCCTGGCCACCACGCTCACCGCGGCCGACGGCGCCGACAGCTCCAGCACCGTCCACGTGCTCAAGGCCACCACCTTGGAGAAGGTGGGCGAGGTGGGCGGCCTCGGCAAGGGCGAGCGCATCTACTCGGTGCGCTTCATCGGCCCGATCGGCTACTGCGTGACGTTCCGCCAGGTGGACCCGCTCTACACGCTGGACCTGCGCGACCCGGCGCGGCCCAAGGTGACGGGCGAGCTGAAGATCACCGGCTACTCGGCGTACCTGCATCCGGGTGCGGACGGCCGGCTGATCGGGATCGGGCAGGAGGCCAGCGAGAAGGGCAGGACGCTGGGCACGCAGGTGTCGCTGTTCGACGTGAGCGACCCGGCCGCGCCGCGCCGGCTGTCGCAGTTCTTCCAGCGCGACTCGGGCTCGGGCGCGGAGTGGGACCCGCACGCGTTCCTGTACTGGCCGAAGACGGGACTCGCGGTGGTGCCGCTGGTCCAGGCGGAGAAGTCGGGCGCGCTGGTGCTGAAGATCGACGACAGGGAGGTGCGGCGGCTCGGCATGATCGAGCATCCCGTGAAGGAAGGCGAGTACCCATACCAGCCGGGCATCGAGCGCTCGGTGGTCATCGGTGACTCCATTTGGACGGTCTCGCACGAGGGCGTCCAGGTCAACGACATGGAGTCGCTCGCCTCACAAGCGTGGATCCCGCTTCGTTAAGCAACCAAAAGGTGCCGGTTCGTAACGAATCGGCACCTTTTTTATGGACTTATCCCGACAAATGATGAAAACTTTGATGACACCGTCCTGTCGGATCAGGCGGTAGACCGTCACAAGCCGCCGCCGGTCCGCGTCACGAGAAAGGGCCCACGCTGCCATGCGACCACGCACCCCCCTGCTCGCATTGCTCGTCAGCGCGCTCGCGTTATCCGCGGCGCCGCTGCCCGTGTCCGCAACCGTCCAGCAAGCAGCCCCAGACAGCACGTACATCGTCCAGCTCAACCCGTCACTGCGCGGCACGCACAGCGCGGCCGAGACCCAGGTCGCGCAGCTCGGCGGCGAGCTCGTCGGCGTCTACCAGCACGCCTTCAAGGGCTACACCGCCCGCCTGAGCGCCGCCGCCGCCGAGAAGCTCAAGGGCGACCCCAGCGTGCTCAGCGTGGAGCCCGACGCCGTGGTCACCCACTTCGCGCAGACCACGCCCACCGGCGTCAACCGGATCTTCGGCCCCAGCAACCCCAACCTCGACATCGACGGCACCGACGACGAGCGCGTTGACGTGGACGTCGCCGTGGTGGACACCGGTGTCGACCAGAACCACCCCGACCTGAACGTGGTCGCCAGGGCGAACTGTGTGATCGGCTTCTGCACCAACAACTCCGGCACCGACGACAACGGCCACGGCTCCCACGTCGCCGGCACCGTCGGCGCGATCGACAACGCCATCGGCCCGGTGGGCGTCGCCCCCGGCGCGCGCATCCACGCCGTCAAGGTGCTCAACTCGGCCGGCTCCGGCTCGCTCGCGGGCATCGCGGCCGGTATCGACTGGGTGGTGGCACGGCGCGCCACCATCGAGGTCATCAACCTGAGCCTGGGCTGCAGCGGCTGCTCCAGCAGCGCGATCAGCTCGGCCATCACCAACGCGGTCAACGCCGGCATCGTCGTCGTGGTGGCCGCGGGCAACAGCCACGCCAACACGTCCTCGTTCTTCCCCGCCAACCACCCCGACGTGGTCACCGTCTCCGCGCTGACCGACAACGACGGCCTGGCGGGCGGCGCCGGCGGCAACAGGCTGTCCTGTCGCAGCGAGACCGACCAGGACGACACGTCCGCGTTCTACTCCAACTACGGCGCCACGGTGGAGATCACCGCACCCGGCACCTGCATCTACTCGACCTACCGCAGCGGCGGCTACAGCACGATCAGCGGCACCTCGATGGCCAGCCCGCACGTCGCGGGCGCGGCGGCCCTGCTCACCTCGGGCGCGGCCAAGCCGACGACGCGGGCCGGCTCGCTGGCCGTGCGCAGCACGCTGATCTCGACCGGCAACTCCAACTGGACCGACGACTCCGGCGACGGCGTCAAGGAGCCCCTGCTCGACGTCCATGACGCGAGCGTCTACAACCCCGCCTGACCTCTGACACGGGCGGTCCGCGGAGATCCGCAGCGCCGCGGGCCGCCCTTCCCTATGGCTAGGCGCCTTCCGGCACCACCACGGGGACGATCTCCGGCGCCCCCAGCCTGATGGCGTCGGCCTCCTGGTCGGAGTCCTGCTCCTGGGAGCGCCGCTCGGCCTCCACCCGCTTGGTGTAGTACTCGACCTCCCGCTTGACCTGCTCGCCGTCCCAGTCGAGCGGCCCGGCCATCAGCTCGGCGGACTCCCGCGCCACCCCCACCCCGCGGTGGAAGGTCTCGATGGAGATGCGGGTACGCCGGGTCAGCACGTCGTTCAGATGCCGGGCGCCCTCGGCGGTGGCGGCGTAGACGATCTCGGCCCGCAGGTAGTCGTCGGCCCCGTCCAGCGGCCTGGCCAGCGACGGGTCCTCCTTGATCAGCTCAAGCAGCTCGTCGATGAGCGAGCCGTAGCGGTGCAGCAGGTGCTCGATCCGCGCCACGTGCAGCCCCGACTCCTGGGCGAGGCGGTGGCGGGCGTTCCACAGCGCCTGGTAGCCCTCGGCGCCGACCAGCGGGACGCGGTCGGTGCACGAGCGCGGCACCCGCTGGTCCAGCCCGTGCGCCACCGCGTCCACGGCGTCGCGCGCCATCACCCGGTACGTCGTGTACTTGCCGCCCGCCACCATCACCAGCCCGGGCACGGGGTGCGCGACCACGTGCTCCCTGGACAGCTTCGAGGTCTCGTCGGACTCGCCCGACAGCAGCGGCCGCAGCCCCGCGTAGACGCCCTCGACGTCGTCCCGGGTCAGCGGCACCGACAGGATCGCGTTGACGTGGTCGAGCAGGTAGTCGATGTCGGCGCGGGAGGCGGCCGGGTGGCTCTTGTCGAGCGTCCAGTCGGTGTCGGTGGTGCCGATGATCCAGTGGCGGCCCCACGGGATGACGAACAGCACCGACTTCTCCGTACGCAGGATGATGCCGGTCAGCGAGTGGATGCGGTCGCGCGGCACGACCAGGTGGATGCCCTTGGAGGCGCGCACGTGGATCTGGCCGCGGCCGCCCACCAGCTCCTGGATGTCGTCGGTCCACACGCCGGTCGCGTTGACCACCTGCCTGGCGCGTACGTCGAACTCGTCGCCGCTCTCCAGGTCGCGCACCCGTACGCCGGTGACCCGCTCGCCCTCCCGCAGGAACCCGACGACCTGGGCCCGCTGCGCGACGTGCGCGCCGTAGGTCGCCGCGGTGCGCAGCGTCATCATGACGAAGCGGGCGTCGTCCACCTGGGCGTCCCAGTATTGGACGGCGCCGGTGAAGGCGCTCTTCTTCAGCGCGGGGGCCAGGCGCAGCGCCCGCGACCTGGACAGGTGGCGGTGTCCGGGCACACCGCGGGTGAGGCCCGTCGCGAAGCCGAGCGTGTCGTAGAGCGTGACGCCGGCGCCCACGTACGGGCGTTCCCAGCCGTAGTGGGTCAGCGGGAACAGGAACGGCACGGGTCTGACCAGGTGGGGCGCGATGCGCTGGAGCAGCAGGGCGCGTTCCTGGAGCGCCTCGCGTACCAGGTCGAAGTTGAGCTGCTCCAGGTAGCGCAGGCCGCCGTGGATCAGCTTGGACGAGCGTGACGAGGTGCCGGAGGCGAAGTCGCGCGCCTCCACGAGGGCCACGTCGAGGCCCCTCGTCACCGCGTCGAGCGCGATGCCGGCACCCACGACGCCGCCGCCGACCACGACCACGTCGAGTTCCTGAGCCGTCATGCGCTCCAGCGCCTCGGCCCGCTCCGCGGGCCCGAGCCGGGCCGCGCACTTTCCCGACGCCATATTTCCCCCTGAAACGGCTTTGTCGCTGTTACTCATACCTACCCGCCCAGCGTCCGACCTGTAACGCCTTCTGCGGGGGCGCGCTCTCAGGCGCGGACGACCTTGACCCCGGCCTCGGTGAGCCGGCCGGCCAGCTCGTCGCTGAGCCTGGCGTCGGTGACGAGCGTGTCGATCTGGTCGATCGGGCAGATGCGGGAGAACGCCCGCCTGCCGACCTTGGAGGAGTCGGCCACCACCACGACCTGGGCGGCCCTGCTGATCAGCAGGTGGTTGACGCTGGCCTCGCCCTCGTGGTGGGCGGAGGCGCCCAGCTCGACGTCGAGCGCGTCCACGCCGAGGAAGGCGACGTCGAGCGTGACCTGTTCGAGCACGCCCGAGGCCAGCGGGCCGATCAGCTCGTACGACTGCGGCCTGGCCACCCCGCCGGTCACCACGATCTTGACGTGCCTGCGCACGGTGAGCTCGGAGGCGATGTTGAGCGCGTTGGTGACGATGGTGAAGCCGCTCTCCAGCGTGGCCATGGTGGCCAGCGTGCGGGCCAGCTCGGAGGTGGTGGTGCCGCCGTTGAGCCCGACCACGGCGCCGGGCGAGACCAGCTCGGCCGCCGCCGCGGCGATGCGGTGCTTCTCGTCGGCGTGCCGCGCGGTCTTGTAGCGCAGCGGCAGGTCGTAGCTGACGCTCTGGGAGACCGCGCCGCCGCGCGTGCGCATGAGCATCTGCTGCTGGGCGAGCTGGTCGAAGTCCCGCCTGATGGTGGCGGTGGAGACGTCGAGCGCCTGCGCTGCCTCTTCCACCGACAGCCTGCCTTCCTGCGCGAGCAGCTCCAGGATGGCATTCCAGCGGTCGTAGCGGGACACGGCGGACTCCCTAGGTGATGAGGTCAGGAGCAAGCGTGGCACAACCTGGGACTCCAGAGCTACCAATGTTCATTTATGCTCTGTTCTGGTATAAAAACCGCAGAAACAATCAATCATGGGGAGGTAAGTGGTGACCACCCACACCGAAGCCGAGATCGCGTCCCAGCCGTCGTGCTGGCAGCGCGCCGTCGCGAACGTCCCCGCCGGCGCGCTCCCCGCACGAGGTGAGCGGGTCGCCGTCGTCGGCTGTGGTACGTCGTGGTTCATCGCGATGGCGTACGCGGTGCTGCGCGAGCGTGCCGGGCACGGCGAGACCGACGCGTTCGCCGCCTCCGAGTTCCCCGAGGGCCGCGGCTACGACCGCGTGCTCGCGCTGACCCGCTCCGGCACCACGACCGAGGTGCTCGACCTGCTCGGCAGGACCGGGACCAGGACCACCGCCATCACGGCCGACCCCGAGACGCCGATCAGGGACACCGCGCAGGACCTGATCGTGCTCGACTACGCCGACGAGCGGTCCGTCGTGCAGACCAGGTTCGCCACGACCCAGCTCGCCATGCTCCGCGCCAGCCTCGGCGAGGACCTCACCCAGGCGATCGCCGACGCCGAGCGGGCGGTCGCCGAGCCGCTGCCCGACGCGCTGGTCGCCGCCGAGCAGTTCAGCTTCCTCGGCGCCGGCTGGTCGGTCGGGCTCGCCCAGGAGGCGGCGCTGAAGATGCGCGAGGCGTCCAGGTCGTGGACGGAGGCGTACCCGGCGATGGAATACCGCCACGGCCCGATCAGCATCGCGGGGCCTGGCCGCGTGACGTGGATGCTCGGCACCGCTCCCGAGGGCCTGCGCGCCCAGGTGGAGGCGACCGGCGGCACGTTCGTGGAGACCGGGCTCGACCCGATGGCCGAGCTGATCCGCGCCCAGCGGGTCGCGGTGGCGCGGGCCTTCGCCCGCGGGCTCAACCCCGACGAGCCCATGCACCTCACGCGATCTGTGATCCTTTCTTCATGAGCCTTACTCTTGCCGACGCCAGGATCGTGACGCCCGAGGGAGTTCACGAGGGGTGGCTGACCATCGAAGACGGCCGCGTCACGCACGTCGGCCACGGCGCCGCCCCTGGGCCCGGCCTGCGGCTGGGCGGACGTCACGTGGTCCCCGGGTTCGTGGACGTGCACAACCACGGGGGCGCGGGCGGCTCCTTCCCCACCGGCGAGCAGGACAAGGCACGTGACGCCGTGGCGCTGCACCGGCGCCACGGCACCACCACGATGGTGGGCAGCCTGGTCACCGACATGCTCGACGGCGTGAGCAGGGCGGCCGCCGCGCTGGCGGAGCTGTGCGAGGAGGGCCTGCTGGCCGGCGTGCACTTCGAGGGCCCCTACATCGCCAAGGCCCGCTGCGGCGCGCACGACCCGGCCTTGCTGCGCGAGCCGTCGCCGCAGGAGTTCGCCGGGCTGGTCAAGGCCGCGCGCGGGCACGCCCGCATGGTGACGATCGCGGCCGAGCTGCCCGGCGCGCTCGACACGATCAGGATGGCCGCCGCCGAGGGCGTCATCGCCGCCATCGGCCACAGCGACGCCGACTACGAGCAGACCATCGCCGGCATCGAGGCGGGCGCCACCGTGGCCACCCACCTCTACAACGCGATGCCGCCGCTCGGCCACCGCGCGCCCGGCCCGATCGCGGCGCTGCTCGACGACGAGCGGGTGACGGTCGAGCTGATCAACGACGGGGTGCACGTCCACGCGGCCATGCTGCGGCTGGCGTACGAGGTGGCCGGGCCAGGACGCACGATGCTCATCACCGACGCGATGTCCGCCACCGGGCTCGGCGACGGCGACTACGTGCTCGGCCCCATGAAGGTGCACGTGCGCGACGGCGTGGCCAGGCTGGCCGAGGGCGGCTCGATCGCCGGCTCGACGCTCACCATGGACGTCGCCTTCCGCCGCGCGGTCCAGGAGCTGGGCCTGTCGCTGCCGGACGCCGTCCAGGTGACCTCGCTGACCCCCGCCCGCGTGCTCGGCCTCGCCGACCGCATCGGCTCGATCGCCGTCGGCAAGGCCGCCGACCTGGTCGTGCTCTCCGACTCCCTGCAAGTGGACGGCGTGCTGAAGGACGGCGTCTGGATCACGGAGCCTTCATGATCGTCACGGTGACCCTCAACCTCGCCCTCGACACCACCTACCGGGTGCCGGGCGCCGACTGGGACGGCGTCAACCGCGTCGCCGCCGTGCACCGGCGGGCCGGGGGCAAGGGCGTGAACGTCGCCAGGGTGCTGCGCGCACTCGGCCGCGACGTGCTGGTCACCGGCCTGGCCGGGGGCGCCACCGGCCAGGCGATCGCCGACGATCTGCGGGCCGTCGGTCTCCCCCACGACCTCCACCCCGTGACCGCCGAATCGCGGACCACCCTCGCCGTCACCGACCCGGACGCGGGCCGTACGGCGCTGTTCAACGAGCCAGGGCCCGAAGTGAGCGCCGCCGAGCTGGCCGGCTTCACCCGCCGCTACGAGTCGCTGCTGGCGGGTGCCGACGCGGTCGTGCTGTCCGGCAGCCTGCCGCGCGGCGTCCCCGCCGACGCCTACGCCACGCTCGCCGCCATCGCCGCCTCCCTGGGCGTGCCCGCCATCGTGGACGCCGACGGCGAGCCGCTGCGCCACGCGCCCAAGGGCCGTCCTTCCATCGTCAAGCCCAACGCCGAAGAGCTGGCCAGAGCCGTGCCGGGCGATCCGGCCGAGGGTGCCCAGGCCCTGCGCGGACAGGGCGCGGAGGCGGTGGTCGTGTCCATGGGCGCCGACGGGCTGCTCGCCGTCACCGGCGAGGGAACCTTCCGCGCGCGCATGCCGTACGCCGTGCGCGGCAACCCCACGGGGGCCGGTGACTCGCTCGTCGCCGGGCTGGCGCTGGGCCTGGTCGAGCGCGAGCCGTGGCCGGAGCGCCTGCGCCGCGCCGCCGCCCTGGGCGCCGCCGCCGTCGCCACGCCCGTCGCCGGCGAGATCGACCCCGGCGTGTACGCCGACATCCACCCCCAGATCACCATCAGCTGAAGGAGCCCGCCATGCCCCTCACCCCCATCGGCGACATCGTCCGTCGGTCACCCGCAGGAGTGGGCGCGTTCAACGTGATCCAGCTGGAGCACGCCACCGCCATCGTCGCCGGCGCCGAGGCGCTCGGCCTGCCCGTCGTCCTGCAGATCAGCGAGAACTGCGTGCGCTACCACGGCGCGCTGGAGCCCATCGCGCTGGCCGCGCTCGCCGTCGCCCGGCGCGCCGAGGTGCCGGTCGCCGTGCACCTCGACCACGCCACCGACCGCGCGCTCGTCGAGGAGGCCGTCGGGCTGGGCCTCGGCTCGGTCATGTACGACGCCTCCGCGCTGCCCGACGAGGAGAACGTCGCGAGCACGGCCGAGGTCGCCGCCTGGTGCCACGAGCGCGGCGTGTGGGTGGAGGCCGAGCTGGGCGAGGTCGGGGGCAAGGACGGCGTGCACGCGCCCGGGGCGCGCACCAAGCCGCACGAGGCCGTCGACTACGTGACGCGGACCGGCGTGGACGCGCTGGCCGTGGCCGTCGGCACCTCCCACGCCATGACGACCAAGGACGCGGTGCTCGACCTGGAGCTGATCGCCGAGCTGCGGGCCGCCGTACCGGTGCCGCTGGTGCTGCACGGCTCCTCCGGGGTGCCGGACGACGTGCTGCGCGAGGCCGTACAGCGGGGCATGAAGAAGATCAACATCGCGACCCACCTGAACAAGGCGTTCACCGGGGCCGTCCGCGACTACCTGGCCCACGACGAGCGCGTGGTGGACTCCCGCAAATACCTCAAGGCGGGCCGCGACGCCGTGGCCCGCGAAGTCTCGCACCTGCTCGGCGTGCTCACAGGCGGGTGAGGACCCGCTCCACCTGACGCTCGAACGTGCCCGGCGGGTTGCGGGGACTCTCGTGCGAGAGCAGGAAGAGCCACATCAGCGCGTGCAGCCTCCTGCACTCCCGCATCCGCCGCTCCTCCTGCGGGCTCAGCTCGACGGCCGCCGCGATGTCCACATCGCCGTCCACCCACGTGGACACGTGCTCCACGACCTCGGACAGCTCGTACGCCCGGTCGCTGCGGCCTGACTCCTCAAAGTCGACGACGCGGACGCGGTCGCCGTCCCACAGGAAGTTGGCCAGGTTGCCGTCACCGGCCCCGAAGACGGGCGTGACGCCCTCCTGCCCCGGCTGCCAGCCCTCCAGCCACCGCAGCCCCTCCTTGACCGCCAGGTCCGCCCTGGCGCCCCTGGACCGCCATTCCGCGCACCTGCGCCCGACCCACTCCACGACGTCCTCCCGCTGATAGGGACGTACGGGGACGCCTTCCCGGCGCGGCCAGCAGGGTCAGCGCCCGCCACTCCCGATCGCCCGCGCCCGGCTCGGTCGCGAGGTGCCGCTTGACGACCCGATCGCCCTCGTACGACAGGGCGTGGGTGTGCGTCAGATCAGCCATCCGGGGGTCAGGGCTCGACCGACAGGCGGCGCTGCATGTTCTCCACGGCCTTCTTGGCGTGCACCAGCGAGGCCCCGGTCTCCTTGCGGTAGATCGCGATGGCCTTGACCAGCTTGCCGTTGCGCAACGCCTCGTGGAACTCCGGCGGCAGCCGCAGCCCGCCGGAGTCGTCGAGCTGGATGCCCAGGTAACGCTGGAGCGAGGCCACCTGCTGTTCGAGCCGTTTGACCCGGTCTTCGAGCGATTCGTCCATGGACAGGGACTCTAGCGGTGGCCCCGCGCGTGCGCCTTGAGGAGGATCAGCGCTGGATCGGCGCCACCACGACCTCGACCCGCTGGAACTCCTTGATGTCGGAGTAGCCGGTGGAGGCCATGGTGCGCTTGAGCGCGCCCATGAGGTTCATCGACCCGTCGGCCACGCTGGACGGCCCGTGCAGGATCTGCTCCAGCGTGCCCACCGTCCCGAACTCGACCCGGCGCCCGCGCGGCAGGTCGGGGTGGTGTGCCTCGGAGCCCCAGTGGAAGCCGTGGCCGGGCGCCTCGGCGGCGCGGGCCAGCGGCGAGCCCACCATGACCGCGTCGGCCCCGCAGGCGATGGCCTTGGCGATGTCGCCGGAGGTGCCCATGCCGCCGTCGGCGATGACGTGCACGTAGCGGCCGCCGGACTCGTCCATGTAGTCGCGCCGGGCCGCCGCCACGTCGGAGATCGCGGTCGCCATCGGCACCGCGACGCCGAGCACGTTGCGGGTGGTGTGGGAGGCGCCGCCGCCGAAGCCGACCAGCACGCCGGCCGCGCCGGTGCGCATGAGGTGGAGCGCGGCGGTGTGGGTGGCGCAGCCGCCCACGATGACCGGCACGTCGAGCTCGTAGATGAACTGCTTGAGGTTGAGCGGCTCGGCCCGCCCCGAGACGTGCTCGGCGGAGACGGTGGTGCCGCGGATGACGAAGATGTCGACGCCCGCGTCGATCACGGCCTTGTGGTACTGCACCGTGCGCTGCGGCGACAGGCGGACGGCCGCGGTCACCCCGGACGCGCGGATCTCCTCGATCCTGCGGCCGATCAGCTCCTCCTGGATCGGCGCGGCGTAGATCTCCTGCAGCCGCCTGGTGGCCGCCTCCTGGTCGAGGGCGGCGCACTCCTCCAGCAGCGGCAGCGGGTCCTCATAACGGGTCCACAGCCCTTCGAGGTCGAGCGGGGCGAGGCCGCCGAGCCGGCCGATCTCGATGGCGGTGGCCGGCGAGACCACGCTGTCCATGGGAGCGACGACCACGGGCAGCTCGAACCGGTAGGCGTCGATCTGCCAGGCGATCGACACCTCCTCCGGGTCGCGGGTGCGCCGCGAGGGCACCAGGCCGATCTCGTCGAGCGAGTACGCCCTCCGCCCGGTCTTGCCCCGGCCGATCTCCACCTGCTGAGTCATGAACTTACCTTCTGTGATAGTTCGGAGCTTCCACGGTCATCTGGATGTCGTGGGGGTGGCTCTCCTTGAGCCCCGCCGCCGTGATCGGCATGAGCTCGCAGTCGGTGTGCATCTGCTCGATCGTGCGGCAGCCGGCGTACCACATGCCCTGGCGCAACCCGCCGACGAGCTGGTGGGCGACCGCGGCGACCGGGCCGCGGTAGGGGACCTGGCCCTCGATGCCCTCGGGGATGTACTTGTCCTCGCCGCCGGACTCGGCCTGCGCGTAGCGGTCCTTGCTGTAGGAGGTGCCGCCGCGCTCGCGGTTGCGTACGGCGCCGAGCGACCCCATGCCCCGGTAGGACTTGAACTGCTTGCCGTTTATGAAGATCAGCTCACCGGGCGACTCCTCGCAGCCGGCGAGCAGCGAGCCCAGCATGACCGTGTCGGCGCCCGCGGCGATGGCCTTGACGATGTCGCCGGAGTATTGGAGGCCGCCGTCGCCGATGACCGGCACCCCGGCGGGCACGCACGCCTTCGACGCCTCGTAGATGGCGGTGACCTGCGGCGCGCCGACCCCGGCCACGACGCGGGTGGTGCAGATGGAGCCGGGGCCCACGCCGACCTTGACGGCGTCGGCGCCCGCCTCGACCAGCATCTGGGCGCCCGCCCTGGTGGCGATGTTGCCGCCGATGACCTCGACGCCGCTGTTGGCCTTGACCTTGGCGATCATGTCGGCGAGGCCCTTGGAGTGGCCGTGCGCGACGTCGACGATGATCACGTCGACGCCGGCGTCGATGAGCGCCTTGGCCCGCTCCTCCGCGTCGCCGCCGACGCCCACCGCGGCGCCGACCAGCAGGCGGCCGTCGGCGTCTTTGGTGGACAGCGGGTATTGCTCGCTCTTGGTGAAGTCTTTGACGGTGATCAGCCCGCGCAGCCGGCCGTCAGCGTCGACGAGCGGCAGCTTCTCGATCTTGTTGTGCCGCAGCAGCGTGAACGCCTCGTCGCGGGAGACCCCGACGGGCGCGGTGACCAGCGGCATCTTCGTCATGACCTCGCGCACGGGGCGCGTCTGGTCGGTCTCGAAGCGCATGTCACGGTTGGTCACGATGCCGACGAGCTTGCCCGCCACGTCGGTCACCGGCACACCGGAGATGCGGTAGGTGGCGCACAGCCGCTCGACGTCGGCGAGCGTGTCGTCGGGGCTGCAGGTCACCGGGTTGGTGACCATGCCGGCCTCGGACCGCTTGACGAGATCGACCTGCTGGGCCTGCTCCTCGACCGCCAGGTTGCGGTGCAGGATGCCGATGCCGCCCTGGCGCGCCATGGCGACCGCCATGCGGGCCTCGGTCACGGTGTCCATGGCCGCGGAGACCAGCGGGATCGACAGCGTGATGCCCCGTGACAGGCGTGATCGGGTGTCGGCCTCGCCTGGTTGGAGATCTGAATAGCCGGGCACCAGCAGCACGTCATCGAAGGTCAAACCCATTTCGGTGAACTTGGACATGCCGCGGCCCCCTCCTGCCTCGCACGCTGAATGGACTCAAGTCTAGGGCCTGCCTCCAAACGCATCGAGGCAGGGAGGCGGCCCGCGCGATTCGGCGTGAAATCGGCGGGGAATCGGTGGGATCCGGCGGGGATCCGGCGGGGAACGCACTGATGCCGGGAGGACGAAGGCCCCCACAGCCGTTCGTACTCCCGGCATCGGAAGTGCCCGGGGACGGGACGGTCGGTGATCCGTCCCGTCCCCGGGCCATCGGCATCCGGGCGAGGTGGCGCTCCGCACCACCGAACCCCCCTCCGCGTCCTGATGGCCGGCGCCGCCGCGCCCATCTCTGAATGCCGACGCTGGGTAAAGCGTGCGTTACGGAGCGGCGTATCGCAATGGGCAAACGTGCAACTGCACGAAGTTGCACATCCACCGGAACAACTCGCCGAAAGGGCGGGACAGGCGCCGATCGCGGAGTTATCCTCGCGGCACGCCCGTGTCCCCCCGCCGGAGCCGCCCAGCATGCGCGACGAGCCCCACACCGTGTCCGATCCCTTCGAGACGCTGGGTCTCGACTCGGCCCAAACCGCGCTTTACACGGCGGTGCTGCGCCTGCACAGGGCGACCCTCTCCGATCTGGCCCAGGCGATGGACGGCCCGGTCGACAAAGTAGGCCGCCAGCTCGACGACCTGGTCAAGCTGGGCGTCATCGACGAGCAGTCGGGCCAATACCTGGCCAGGCATCCCGCCGCCGCGCTCGGCCGGGTGATCGCGCAGCGCCTCGACCGGCTCGCCGAGGAGAGCCGCAGAATCGACTCGGCGCTCGGCTCCATCCGCGGCCTGATCCGCGACTACGACGCCGGGCGCGACTATCGCAGCGGCCCATTCATGGTGGAGATGGCGAGCGGCGCCGACATCCTCTACGAAAGCGTCGTCGGCATCGCGGTGCAGTCGCAGTCGCCGCCGATGCCTTTACTGACCGCGATTCCCGACGAACGCACGATGACCGATTTTGCGCGTAAATTCGCGGATCCCTGGATTGATGCGCAAAAACGAAACCTGCTGACCGTACGCGCCGTCGTCCCGGTCTTCACGCTGAGCGACCCCGGCGTACGCGACCAGCTGACCAACGTCATCGAGGCCGGCGGCGAGGTCCGCACGCTCGACCGGGTGCCGAGCTGGTTCATGACCGCCGGGTCCGAGACAGCCGGCCTGCCCGCCTGCTGGGGCGGCAACCTGCCCGACCACGCCTACAACTTCTACCTCGTCCGCACTCCCGTCATCGTCGGCGTGCTGAGCACCCTGTTCACGGAGCTGTGGGCCCGCGCGCAGCCCCTGCCGTGGGCGCCCAGGGCCGACGGCGTGCGCCAGGTGCTGCGCCTGGCCGCACAGGGCCTGTGCGACGACTCCATCGCCCGCCAGCTCGGCGTGTCCGTACGGACCGTGCGCGCCCGATGGGCCGACGCCATGACCGAGTTGGGCGCGCAATCCCGCTTCCGCGCAGGTGTGGAGGCCGCCAGGCGCGGGTGGCTGAGGTAATACTCACCGCGCGGGCCGCATCGGTCATATGGTGGGAAGGTGCTGGAAGACGTCCCCCGCGATCCGTTCGCGGACGACCCTAACGACCCTTCCTCAGCGATGGGCGCGCTCGACGATGCCGAGCCGCTCACGGCCGCCGAGCGCGACGAGGCCATCACCGACCTCGCCGACGTCGAGGTCTTCCGTTCCCTGCTCGAACCGCAGGGGGTGCTGGGGCTCGTACTCGACTGCCCGGAGTGTGGCGAGCAGCACTTCTTCGACTGGGATCTGCTGCGCGGCAACCTCAAGCAGATGATCGAGAAAGGCCAGCCACAGGTGCACGAGCCGGCCTTCCACCCTGACCCCGCCGACTACGTCAGCTGGGACTACGCCAGAGGCTACGTCGACGGCGTCATCGACACGGAGGAGCGCCGCTGAGTCACGTCATCCCGCAGCACGGCCAGCAGCCGCACCGCGGGATCGCCCGGATCGGGCATCTCTCCACGGCCGAGCGCGTCGAGCAGCGCGTCGGTCTCGTCCTCTGGCGTCAAGCGGACTCCAGCTCGGCCATCTGCCGCAGCCTGGCCAGCGCCCGATGCTGGGCGACGCGCACTGCACCCGGTGACATACCGAGTACATTACCGGTCTCCTCCGCCGAGAGCCCCGACACCACCCGCAGCAGCAGCAACTCCCGCTGGTTCTCGGGCAGACGGGCCAGCAGCCGCCTGGCGTGCTCGACCTCGATGTAGCGGACCACGGTCTCCTCGGGCCCCGGGCCGTCGTCGGGGCCGTCGGGCAGGTCCTGTGTCGGCACCGCCGACCGTACCGAGCTTCGTAGCGCATCGGCCACCTTGTGCGAGGCGATGCCGAACACGAACGACGCGAACGGCCGCCCCATGTCGCGGTATCGCGGCAGCGCGGACAACACCGCGATGCACACCTCCTGGGCGACGTCATCGGCAATGTGATATTGCCCTGAAACCCTGCCCAGCCGGGCGCGGCAATACCGCACCACCATCGGACGCAACTCGCCGAGCAGGGATTCGATCGCACTGCGATCCCCCTGTACGGCGAGGCTCGTCAGTTCCCTAAGGTCGGAGTCATCCGTCCGTGCCGGAAGTCTCGACGCGAGCCTTACCCCAATTTTGGCGTCGGCGACGCTTCCCTCGCTCACGATAGGCATGATGCCCGCACTGATCCGGCCTGTCGTCATGGCGAACGGCTACGGATTGGTCACATTGAAGCGACGATAACGAGCAGTAATCAGGCGACCACACTAAGCCTTAATACTGACATAATATTTCACCTGATAACCCGGAATGCACGACATTTGTCAGACCTCAGACGCTTATCGCCCACTCCCGGTTTACGACCAACAATCCACCTTTCCCCCCAATTTCCCCCATCGCCCGATAAGCCGCCCGCCCAGAACCGGCCCCCAAGCGTGGGCGCCCTCGGCCGAGTTCCCGCCGCGCCGCGCCGCGCGCGCTCCCTCAGTCGTCGCGCGCGTCCAGCAGCTCCAGGTAGCCCCGTACGGCCTCCCACAGGTGATGCTCGGGGTAGCGGCCCAGGCTCCGGTGCTCGCGCCGCCACCGCCGGTCCCAGTACGCCCCGTGCACCGCCCTGAGGTGCTCCAGCGCCGTCCGCAGCTCCGCCTCGACGTCGGCCACCCCGTTGCCGGCGGCCCCGCCCTCGGACGCCGCCCGCGCCTCGCCGAAGCGCCGCTCCGCCAGCGCCGCCAGCACGTCCTCCTCGATGCCGTCCAGCGACCAGATCCGCACCGGTTCCCTGACGTGATGGTTGGCCACCGGGTCCCGATGCGAGCGCCAGACGTAGGCCACCCCGCCCTTGTCCAGATCGAGGAAGTCGACCAGCCAGGCCGTCCCCGGCGGCTGCGTGCCCCACGCCACCTCCTCGGGTGGCAGGTTCAGCACGAACGCCACCTCCAAGCACTCGATCTCATCGGCCCCGCCGAGCAGGTCGCCGAACACGTACGCCGCCCGCAGGAACGGCTCGTCCGCCCGCACCCGCCGCGTCTGCTCGCACGCCCGCGCGAGCATCCGCAACCGCTCCACCGCCCGCCGGTACCGCACGCCCCCGGCCACCTCCTCACACCGACCGCCGCCCAGCGTACGTGCCCACCCCAGCCGCACGCCGACCCCAGGCACCGCCAAGCCGTACAGACGCAGGAAAGCCGTACGGCCCGCACCCTGAGCGGGTGCGGGCCGTACGGTCAGCGGAAGGAAGGGACGGTCAGTGGCCGTGGCCGTGACCGTGACCCGCGCCGGCGGCGGGCGCCTCCTCCTCGGGCTTGTCCACCACGAGCGCCTCGGTCGTGAGCAGCATGCCCGCGATCGAAGCGGCGTTCTGGACGGCCGAGCGGGTGACCTTGACCGGGTCGATGACGCCCTGGCCGATGAGGTCGCCGTATTCGCCGGTCGCGGCGTTGAGGCCGTGACCGGCCTCCAGCTCGGCGACCTTGTGCGTCACGACGTAGCCCTCGAGGCCGGCGTTCTCGGCGATCCAGCGGGCCGGCTCGACCAGCGCGCGGCGCACGATGCCGACACCGGTCGCCTCGTCGCCCGACAGACCGAGGTCATCGAGGTCCTTGGAGACGTGGATCAGCGCGGAGCCACCGCCGGAGACGATGCCCTCCTCGATCGCGGCGCGCGTCGCGGAGATCGCGTCCTCGAGACGGTGCTTCTTCTCCTTCAGCTCGACCTCGGTGGCGGCGCCGACGCGCAGCACGCACACACCGCCGGCCAGCTTGGCCAGCCGCTCCTGCAGCTTTTCGCGGTCCCAGTCGGAGTCGGACTGCTCGATGGCAATCTTGATCTCCTTGACGCGGTCCTCGATGGCCTGCGCGTCACCGGCGCCGTCGACGATGGTCGTGGCGTCCTTGGTGACGACGACGCGGCGGGCCGTGCCGAGCACCTCGAGACCGACGTGCTCCAGCTTGAGGCCGACCTCCTCGCTGACGACCTGGCCGCCGGTGAGGATGGCCATGTCCTGCAGCATCGCCTTGCGGCGGTCGCCGAAGCCGGGGGCCTTGACGGCCACCGAGGTGAAGGTGCCGCGGATCTTGTTGGTGACCAGGACGGCCAGGGCCTCGCCCTCGACGTCCTCGGCGACCACGAGCAGCGGCTTCTTCGTCTGGGCGATCTTCTCCAGCAGCGGCAGGAAGTCCGCGATGGAGGAGATCTTGCCCTGGGTGAGCAGGATGTAGGCGTCCTCGAGGACGGACTCCATGCGCTCGGGGTCGGTGACCATGTAGGCCGACAGGTAGCCCTTGTCGAACTGCATGCCCTCGGTGAACTCGAGCTCCATGCCCATGGCGTTGGACTCTTCGACGGTGAGCACACCGTCCTTGCCCACCTTGTCGAACGCCTCGGCGATCAGGTCACCGATCTGCGCGTCCTGCGCGGAGATCGTGGCGACGTTGGCGATCTCCTTCTTGTCGGCCACCTCGCGGGCGGTCGACAGCAGGCGGTCGCTGACGGCCTTGGCGGCCTTGTCGATGCCGCGCTTGAGCGACAGCGGCGAGGCGCCGGCGGCGACGTTGCGCAGGCCCTCGCGGACCATGGCCTGGGCCAGGACGGTCGCGGTGGTGGTGCCGTCGCCCGCGATGTCGTTGGTCTTGGTCGCCACTTCCTTGGCGAGCTGGGCGCCGAGGTTCTCGTAGCGCTCCTCCAGCTCGATCTCACGAGCGATGGTCACACCGTCGTTCGTGATCGTCGGCGCACCGAACTTCTTGTCGATGACGACGTTACGGCCGCGCGGGCCGAGGGTTACCTTGACGGCGTCCGCGAGGGCGTTCACGCCGCGCTCGAGCGCGCGGCGGGCGTCCTCGTCGAACTCCAGGATCTTCGCCATTGTCTGAAAGTCCTCTCCTAGCGTCGAAAGCCCCGGCCGCCCTCAAGAGCGCCCGGGGCTCGACACATCCGGCCTACTTCTCGATGATCGCGAGAACGTCGCGGGCGGAGAGCACGAGGTACTCCTCGCCGCCGTACTTGACCTCGGTGCCGCCGTACTTGCTGTAGAGGACGATGTCGCCCTCCGAGACGTCGAGCGGAATCCGCTTCTCGCCGTCCTCGTCCCAGTTGCCCGGGCCCACCGCGAGGACCTTGCCCTCCTGCGGCTTCTCCTTGGCGGTGTCCGGGATGACCAGACCGGAAGCGGTGGTCTGCTCGGCCTCAAGCGGCTGAACCACAATGCGGTCGCCGAGCGGCTTAACGGGAACCTTGGTGGCGGTCGTCACGATCGGACCTCCCCTTCAGATTTGAATGATCTAGAAGAGGCGACCAGCTGGGCCTGCCGTCGCGGGTGTCAGACCTGCCTCGTCGCACGTTGGCACTCTCAAGGGGAGAGTGCCAACAGGAAACATATGCAAGAGGGGCTTGACAGTCAACACGAACGCGTCTGCTGAGAGCGATCAGAGCTCGGGAAGAGGCCGTTGACCTGGTCCAGTCTCCCACGTGCACGAATGTTCGCCCCACCGGCCACGCCGCTCCCGCCCGCTCGGACCACGACGCCGACCCGCCCCTACCCACCTGCACACCTCCTACCCGCACCACCTCGCACAGGTCTCCCCGCCCTTAGGACTCCCCCGAGGCGCGTCTCAGCGTCCTGAGGATGGCGGGCGTGGCGCTAACGTCGGGTGACGTGGACCTCGACGCCTTCACGGAGCTGCTGACCCCGCGCGGCCTGCGGGCGCTCGCCGAGGCGGGCGAGCTGGCGGGCGCCGATCCCGTGGCCGCCGCCACGACCCTGCGCAAGACGTACGACGCGGCGCTCACCTCCGCCGCGCTCACCCAGGCGGGGCTGCGGCAGCGGGCAAGGGCCAAGTTCGGCGCGGACGCCGACCGGATGTTCTTCACGCCGCACGGGCTCGAACAGGCCACCCGCACCGAGGTCGCCGCCCACCGCGCCGCCCTGCTGTCCACCCTGCTGCCCACCCAGGCGCCCGCCCTGCCGCCCGCCCTGCCGCCCGCCCTGCCGCCCTCCGGCGCCCGCGTCGTGGACGCCTGCTGCGGCATCGGGGGCGACCTGCTCGCGCTGGCCCGCGCCGGGTGCACGGTGACGGCGTTCGACACCGACCCGCTGACGGTGGCCGTGGCGCGGGCGAACGCGGAGGCGTTCGGGCTGGGCGAGCGGGTGACGATTCACGTGGGCGACGCGGCCGAGGTGCGTCCCGAGGAGTACGACGCGCTGTTCGCCGACCCGGCGCGGCGCACGGGCAGGGGCAGGACGTTCGACCCGATGGCGTACTCGCCGCCCTGGCCCGTGGTGCTCGACCTGATCTCACGCGCCCGGCTCGCCTGCCTCAAGGTGGCGCCGGGCATCCCGTACGAGTTCATCCCCGAGGGCGGGCTGGCCGAGTGGGTGTCGTACAAGGGGGAGGTCAAGGAGGCCACGCTGTGGACGGGCGCCGGCGTGACCGCGGGCAGGCGCGCGGCCCTGCTGCCCGGCGGGCACACGCTGACCGCCACCGGCGTCACGGCCGAGGTGGGCCCGCCAGGGCGCTACCTCTACGAGCCCGACGGCGCCGCCATCCGCGCGCACCTCGTCGGCGAGGTGGCCGAGTTGGTCGGCGGGCGGCTGATGGACCCGATGATCGCGTACGTCACGTCCGACGCCCCGGCGGACACCCCATGGGCCGCCAGATACGAAATAGAAGACATCATCCCCTTTTCTCTGAAAAAACTCCGCGCCGCACTCCGCGCCCGACAAATCGGCAATGTCACCATCAAGAAGCGCGGGTCCGCCGTCGACATCGAGCGCCTCCGTGCCGATTTGCGGCTCAGCGGGGAGAACACCATGGTCATCGCCCTGACCAGGATTCTCGACAAACCCTCGGTAATCCTCTGTAAGCCCTCCTCACCTGCCTGAATCGCCAAATTCGGCCATCGAATCGCTTTCCTCGATCTTTCACTTCAGCCCTGACGGACCTTGATCGAAAGGCTAAGGTGGGCGGGCGGGAGTTCTCCCCCTATTGCGGTTAACCGCGTTCTCGCTCTTCAGATATTGAACCGGACCTACCCGACCACTGCGCGGCAGTCCGTCGGCGAGCGAAGGAGCTTTCGGTGGACCATTCCAACCACACCACCCTTCTCCAATCGGGCGCGTACAACGCCGACGTCGTCCCCAAGAGGATGCGGGACCTGCTCGCCCGTGCCGCCCAGGACCACGTCTACGAGCAGCGCACCCAGGGCGCGGTGCTCGACGAGATCCGCCAGCGCCTGGAGGGCATGGAATGGCTGCTGCGGGAGGTCCGCGAGCGGGAGCTGGGCGGGCTGAGCGGGTCCATCGAGGCGGTGAGCGGGCGGCTCGACGAGATCTCCGCCAAGCCGCCGATGTGGGCGGAGGGCCTCGCGCAGCACGTCGAGGCCGTACGCGACCACGTGGACGCCGTGGGCGACAGGGTGAGCGGGGTGGACGCCAGAGTCTCCCCGATCACCGACCTGCCGAGCGTGTGGGCCGACCTCGGCACCGTGGGCGAGAGCGTCGACGAGGCGCTCAACCGGCTGCAGTCGGTGCTCGACACCACCGACGGCATCACCAAGGGCATGGCCGACTTCGCCGCCACCCTGGCGGGGCTCAACGCCAGCATGGAGGCCGCGGCCGGGCGCTTCACCCGGCTCGACCGGTCGATGGCGGAGCTGACGTCCCGCACCGACCGGGTCGAGGTGGCGGTCTCCGACCTGTCCGAGAGCCTCACCACCCGCCTCGACGACACCGACCAGCGCCTGACGACCCGCCTGGACGAGACCGACCAGCGCCTCACCACTCGGCTGGACGAGACCGACCAGCGGTTGAGCGCCCGTCTGGGCGAGACCGACCAGCGGCTCAGCACCCGGCTCGACGAGACCGACCAGCGGCTCGCCACGGCCCTGCTGGAGGCCGACGAGCGGCTCGTGGCCCGGCTCAAGGAGGCCGACGAGCAGGCCGGCGCCCGCCTGGCCGCCATCGAGCAGCGCCTGACCGTCCGCCTCGACGAGACCGACCAGCACCTCGCCGTGCAGCTCGGCGAGAGCGAGCAGCGCCTCACGTCCCGGCTCAGCGCCGTGGACGCCCGCCTCGAACGCGCCGAAGGCCGGCTCACCGGCCTCGACTCCCGGCTCACCGGGTTCGACAGCCGGCTGGAGTCGGCCGACGAGTGCCTGGCCGACATCGACACCAGGCTCGACGGCCTCGACGGGCGCATCGGCGGCGTCGACAAGCGGCTGTCGTCCATGGACGGCCAGCTCGGCGCCGTCGACAAGCGCCTCGGCACCCTCGACGGCCACCTCGGGCGGCACGACGACCGCTTCGACGCCCTCGACGTCCGCATGGACACCCGCTTCGCCTCGCTCGACGAACGCCTGCAGGCCACCGACCAGCGCGCCGCCGAGATCGCGACCCGCAACGAGGGCCGCTTCAACCGCCTCGACAGCCAGGTCGACGCCATCGACGAACGCCTGGTCGAGGCCGAGGAGCACATCAGCAGCCGCTTCGACTCGCTCGACGACCACTTCGGCGGCCTCGACAGCCGCTTCAACGGCCTCAACACCCACCTGAACGGCCTCGCCACCCGCGCCGAACAGGCCACAGAACACCTGGAGTCGGTCGACGACCGCATCGAAGCGGTCAACCGCCGCGTGGGCGACCTTCCCGACCTGACCGACCGGATGACCCAGCAGGTAGGCGAACTCCTCCAGACCCACGCAGGCCAACAGTCAGAACGCCTCGCCGCCGCCACAGAAGCCCTCAGCGAACTGGTCCGCTCCCGCCCCGACAGCGAGGAGATGACCGGCGCCGTCTCAGGCGTGGTAACAGAGGTCGTCCAGCCGGCCACGGACGAACTGACAAAGCGCCTGAGCGCGCTGGAGGAAACCATGCTCGCCCTAGCCGAAGCCCTCCTCCGCCCCACCCGCCCCAAGGACTGAGCAGATCGCTCCCGCCCGCCCCACGATCGGAGGCGGGCGGCCCCTGTCACCAAGGCACCTCTACCGCAAAGCCCGCGCACAGCCCAGGCCAGGCCACGAACGGCACAAACGGCCCCGCAGAACAACGCGGACAGGTGCCCCCTAAGGGCGAACGGCGCAGACAGGCGCGCGACGCGATGCGGTGCGGCGCGGTGCGGCGCGATGCGATGCGATGCGGCGCGATGCGATGCGATGCGGCGCGATGCGATGCGATGCGGCGCGATGCGATGCGATGCGGCGCGATGCGATGCGATGCGGCGCGATGCGA